>CAJBKE010000033.1 GCA_903953565.1 uncultured Verrucomicrobiota bacterium
ACGGCAAAAAACAATCTGGTTCTGTCATCCGTGTTAATCCTCTTTAATCTGTGGCTCGCCTTTTTGTCGGCGGCTGTTTGGTCGCCGCGGCGACCTATCTCCACTGCGTTACGGTATCAGTTGATCGCCACGGCGACCTATCTCGCCAAGCCTCGGTTCGCTCCGCTCGGCTGTGGCCCCTCCGCCACCGGTTGCGTGGTAAAGTTTCCTGATCTTTCAATCGCCGCTCACAAGCAACATCCGTCCCGCGAGGACCGGGTGTTTTGTTTTTCCGGGCTGCACTCGATGCTTCCGTCCGTTAAGGACGGCTGGCTGCCTCTGAGCCTTATCCGTCCGGCGGATGCAGAAGGGCCTTGAGCAACTAGGCCGCTGCCCTGGGGGGCCGGGGACCAAAGCGCGTTGGCGTGCAGATCATCCGATCATATCAGGCCGTGCCGATGTCGGCGATGGCCGATGCCAACTGCTCCAGCCGCTGCTCGCGCGATCCGCAAAGCTCGATCAGGCGGGGCGCGTTTTTTCCGGGCATCACGCCGAATCTGCCCTCGCGGTAGACCTGTTTGAAGATGGCGTCGACGGCGTCCCGGTAAGAGTGGTCGACCGGACGGATGCCGTCCTCCTCCATGGCCACCGGCCACTGTTCCGAGCAAGGCACGAAGGCGAGGATATCGAGGTGATCGAGGGACTCGCGCACGGCGGGAACCATCGATTGCACGAAGGCATCATCGATGTCGGTCGTGCCGCAGTCCGCGGTGTATTGCGAATATGCGAGATAGTCGACCGGCGCGCGGTCGAAGATGACGTCTTCCGCGCTCGAAGCGTAGCGGTGGAGCCGGCTGATGTTGTAGTAGAGCTGGATCCCGTTGTGCAGGCGCGTCGAGGCGTCGCGGAAAAGAATTTCGTAGGGTCCGTGCAGACCCAAGGCACGGTAGGGCTCCTCCTCGCGCGTGTAGCCGGCGCGGGAGGCGACCCAGTCATTGACCACGGTCGATTTGCCGAGCGAATGGGAACCGGAAATGGCGATGCGCATGGATAGTTGTGCCGGCGAGGGGGAGGGAACCGCGGGTCCATCGCCGCCGTGGCTTTATTGTGTCAGGATAGCCCGGCCTGAGCAACGCGGAGGCAGGGCCGGGATTTCCACCGGTCTTCATCTCGCCGAGGCGCTTATAATCCGGTATCGCGCATGGCGGCGATGATCGTCTCGACCGATTCGGTCGTGGTTTGATCGTCGGTGCGCACGGTGACGTCGTAATCAAAATCGTGCTCGTGACACAGTTCGTCGCTGCGGCGGGCGAGGCCGCGCGGTCTCACTTCGCCGCCGGCACGCGAAGATTCGCGCCGCTCCAACTCCGCCACGGAACACAAAACCCCGACTTGGAAAATGCGGGCGCCGGATTCATGCAGCACCGCGAGAATCTCGTCCTTCCATTCTTTCTCCTGCAGGAAGTGGTCGATGATGAGATTCGTGCCGAGCGCGAGATGCTGACCCCAGCTCCGGTGCGAACCGGCGAGCAGCCGGCGCGCATGCGGACTGAGGGACAAGCGAAGACGCGGACTTCCGCCGTGCCGGCCTTCCCGGTGACTCTCGTCGAGATATTCCCAGCCGGCGCGTCCGTCGTGCGGTTCGCGGGAAACCAGACGCGCGAGGTCACCGCCCTGCAGCTTGGCGAAACTGACGGGCGTCAATTTGTCCGACATCATGACGCCGACATCATCGAAAGCGACGCGGGCGAAAGTGGCGTCGGGATCCCCAGCGGCCAAGTCGGCGAGACGGTCCTGCAAGGCGCGGCAGATGGTTGATTTGCCGGAGGAACTCGGTCCGTTGACCAGAATCGCCACGGGCGACGGGCGCGGAGCATTGGCGGAACCGGCGCTCATCTCGGCAACGGGGCTCCTGATCAGGCCGCGCGGCGTGTTGCCATGATGCGCGGAAGCAGGATGTCTTTGATCCAGCGCTCGAGTTCGCTGCGGAGCCCGGGCAGGAAGGTGACCGCGTAGATGGTGCGCAGCGAGGCGAGAAAGTATTTGTTCTCCTCCCAGAACACGCGTTCTTCGGCGCTTTTGTCGGCGAAGTAATGCCCCGCGAAGTGGTTCCAGAATGCCAGGCCCTCCTCAGTCGGGATTTTCGTGGCGAGCATACTGAGCCCAAGCTCGGGAATACCGTAGATCATGTAGATCAGACCGAGATCGAACAAGTAGCTGCCGGTCGAGAAGTCGCCCATGTCGATGATGACCAGCTCGCCGTTCTGCATCATGATGTTGCTCGAGTGCAGGTCGAAATGGACGCAGGTGTCGGAGTCGGGCAAGGCCTCGAGCTTCTCCATGAGGTATTCGCTCTCCTCGGAGGTGAACAGGTAACCAGCGTCGCGGATGATGCCGCGTAAGCGGTGCTTCAGATCCGGCAGGATGGTTTTGTCGCCCTTGGCCGCGTGCAGGGTCTTGGCCGTGTCGGACAACATCTTCGCGTAGCGGTCCAGATTGCCGAGGTCTTTGCGGATCACCGCGCTGAAGAGTTCCGCGTCGAGCAGTTCGTAGACCACTCCCGAACGCGTGCCGCAGGAGACGACGTCGTAGGAAATGGCGGTGGGCACGCCCATGACGAACGCGGCCTTGGAGTATTGCTTCTCCCGCTCGGCGATCTCGGGTTCGACGCCCTCGTTGTAGACTTTGACCACCGTTTCATGGTCGAGGCGGTAGCACTCGCCGCAGACACCGGCCGAGAGCAACTCGAGGCCCTCGATCGAAATCTCGCGCGTCTTTTTCCCGATGGTGATCATGTCGGACAAGCCGGTGAGATCGAAAACCTCGCGCACGTGGGGCGAGACATTGGTCACCACCATCTTGCCCTGCGCTTTGGCCATGGCCTGGTGCGCCTTGAGCACGCTGCGGATCCCGGCGCTGGAAATGTAATGGCATTTCGCGAAGTCGAGGACGAGTTCGCGCACGCCGTCCAAGACGAGCTTGGCATCCAGCGACGGGGCTGCGACGCCGTCGAGGCGTCCGTCGAGTTTGACCGTCAACGTGTCGCCGGCTGTTTCGGTGGCGATGTTCACGGATTTCCTGGGACTTCAGATTTTTCCTACTTTTCCTGCGCGGGTTTTTCCCCGGCGGGTGCCGCCACCTCGCGGCAGATCCCAACCACGCCCAAGACCTTGCCGTCCTTGCCGATCCAGGGCGCCTTCAAGGTGTCGGCGTAAACTTTGCGGCCGTCGGGGTAGACCAGCCATTCCTGGAATTGCCGTGGCTTTCCGCCGTCAATCGTCTTCTGGTCATCGGCGCGGTAGGCTGCGGCGAGTTCGGCCGGGAAGAGGTCGGTGTCCGTTTTTCCGACCAGCTCGGCGAATGGGCGACCAACCAAAGCGGCCCACGCCGTATTGCCGCCGCGGTAAACGCCGTCCATGTCCTTGTAGAAAATAACGTCCGGGAGGGAATTCATCGCGGTGGTGACGATGGCGAGTTGGTCGGCCGGGCTGTCGGCGGCCGGTGACTGGTGCGTGGTGGTGGCGAGTGCCGCGGCAACTGCTGCGGCGAGGAGGGTGTTTTTCATAGTTTTGTTTCCCGGGCGGGATTGAGCGCCTTTAGGTAGTCGATGATGTGGCGGGAGACTGCTGATGTCACCCGTCAAAATTCCCGCAGAAGGCGGCCGGCATGCTGGACCGGGGCGGAGAAGCCGTTTTCGCGCAGGGCATACCAGAGGATGGTCGCATTGATGCCCAAGATCGGGATGCCGAGTTGCGGCTCCAGTTTTTCGGTGACCGCGGTCATGCTCATATTCGTGCCGCACTGCACGACGGCATCGAGTTTGTTCTCTTTGGTGGCGAGAAGCTCGAGCACCGCCTTCTCCTTGGCTTCGTTCGGAATGTGCGCGATCTGCTGGACGTTGGCGCAGGACAGGCCGACGTTCGCGACGACCTCCACCCCCATGTCCTCGAACATGCGCACGCCGGACGCGTTGCCGACATTCTCCCACGGCGTGAGGATGCCGATCCGCTTCACTTTGTAGCGCTCGAAGGCGGCGGCGATGGCATCATGCCACGTGGCCCAAGACAGCGGGCTATAGGTCGCGAGTTCCGCCATCGTTTCCCGGATCGAATTCAGTCCGACGACGATATGTTCCAGACTGAGGCCCATGATCAAATACTGCGGCTGAGCCAGCGATGCCGTACCCACGGCATTTTGCACGCCACTCAGAAAGTCGCGCTTGAACGCCTCAAGTCCCGCTTTGTCGGCCACGGCGGGCTTCGTCACCACAGTGCTGGTGTGCAGCCCGATGCCGTCGAGCCCGTTGTCGCGGTTTTTCACGAGGATGTTCCAAAGCTCGCTCTCCATTGTGGTGTTGGTCGCCGGGATGAGCAGGCCGAACCGCCGCCGGTAGCTGCACGCATCGGGATGGCCATCGGTCAGCTTAGCGATATCGAAGACCTTGGTCGGTCCGCCATTGTGGATCGGACCCGGCGGCGCGATCGATGGCATCGGAGGCACGTTCACATCCGGAATGAAGATCGGTCGCCCGGAGAGCGTTCCGGTGATGCTTTGGCCCGCTATTGGTTTCACGGGCTTAGCGAAATTCGCGGACATTTTGTCCGACGCCGCGCCGCCGATTGTGCGGGACGCCTTTCAGCGCCAGTAGTTGTTGGCCGCGGCGATGGTCGCGAATTCCTGCGCCACGGTTTGCCCAATGGCGATGAGCATGGCGGGATCTTCGGCGTAGACGGGGCGCAATCTTTCGCGCACTGCGGCATCGGGCTGGGTGGCTTTGATGATGAGGCGCGCCATCTTTATGGCGAGTTGGCGACCTTCTTCGGGAGTTTTGGTCAGCAGGGTGTTGCCGGGGACCAATTGGACGGGTTCGGGGGAGGTGGGAGCGCTCATGTGTTTTACGGTTTTAAGAGCCTGCCTTCTCGTTCCCCAGCGTGCCCGAGTCAATGGCATTCGCCTGTTTTTGCGCGGCACTCGCCTAATCTGGGGAGATTATGATAGGCTTTCGTTTCAGATGTCCGACAAAGTTATCATTTTCGACACCACGCTGCGCGACGGGGAACAATGCCCCGGTGCGTCGATGAATTTGCGTGAGAAAATGGAGGTCGCCCGCCAGCTCGAGCGGCTCAATGTCGATGTCATCGAGGCCGGGTTCCCCGTGATCAGTGAGGGCGACTTCGAGGCGGTGCAGCGCATCGCCACGGAGGTGAAGGGACCGACCATTGCCGGATTGGCCCGTTGTGTGAACAAGGACATCGAAGCGGCCGCGGCCGCGGTCAAACCGGCCGGCGAACGCGGACGCATCCACGTTTTCCTCGCCACCTCGAAAATCCACCGCGAGCACAAATTGAAAAAAGCGCACGAGGAAATCCTGCGCCTCGCCGCCGACGGCACAAGACTGGCCAAGTCGCATTGCAAGGATGTCGAGTTCTCGCCGGAGGACGCTTCGCGCACCGAGCCGGAATTTCTCGCGCAGGTTGTCGAAACGGTCATCGCTGCGGGCGCGACCACGGTCAACATTCCCGACACGGTCGGCTTCGCCGTGCCCGAGGAATACGCCGCGCTGATCAGATATTTGAAGGACAACGTCCGCAACATCGACGATGCCATCATCAGCGTGCATTGCCACAATGACCTAGGCTTGGCCGTGGCCAACTCGCTGGCCGCCGTGCAGGCCGGGGCGCGACAGGTGGAAGGCACAATCAACGGCATCGGCGAACGCGCCGGCAATGCCGCGCTGGAGGAAGTGGTCATGGCATTGAAAACGCGCGCCGACTTTTTCGGGAAGTTGCACTCCGAAGTGCACACGCGGGAAATTTTGAAAACCTCGCGCATCGTCAGCCGCATGAGCGGACTGCACGTGCAGCGCAGCAAGGCCATCGTCGGCGAGAACGCCTTCGCCCACAGTTCCGGCATCCACCAGGACGGCATGCTCAAGATGCGCGAGACCTACGAGATCATGGATCCGGTCGAGGTGGGTTGGGGCGGCACCGAGTTGCCCCTGACCAAGCACAGCGGACGCCACGCCATGGCCGCGCGCCTCGAGCATCTCGGATTCAAATTGAGCGACGCTGAAATCGGCGCGGTCTTCGTCCGCTTCAAGGAAATTGGGGACAAAAAGAAATTCGTCTACGACGACGATTTGTCGGCCTTGGTCGATGATTCGATGATGCCGCAGGACGAGGGCTGGCAATTGGAGAGCCTCGAGGTGTCCGTCGCTTCGGGCAAAAAGCCGCATGCCAAAGTTTCCCTCGTGCGCGAGGGATCGACCAAAGAGGCCGAAGCCGACGGCAATGGCGCGGTTGATGCCGCCATGCGCGCTATCGACGCGGTGGCCGGACGCTCCGGCAATCTTCTCGAATACAATGTGCAGGCCGTCACGCAGGGCCACGATGCGCTGGGCGAAGTGACGCTCAAAGTCGATTTCGGTGACGGACGCCTCATCACCGGTAAAGGTGCGAGCACCGACGTGATCGAAGCTAGCGCTCGCGCCTATTTAAACGCGATCAACCGGACTTTCATCCGGCGCGAGTTGGGGGAGAAGGCGGAAGGGATTTGAGTTTTCTTTTGTAGCGGCGGTCTATGACCGCTGGAAACCTGAAGCAGAAAGGCACCGACGGTCACAGACCGCCGCTACAACCTCGCAAACGAGATGCAGTGAAATGCGTCTGCGCCCGGGGCATCCGGCGCGAACTCTGCGAGCGATTGGACCACGCTTGCTTCCCATCCAAACTCCCGCGCCGACATCGACAGATCGTCGAAGTTCACGTCGGCTGTGATGTCCTGGCGCCCGGGCAATTCGTAAATCTCGTTGCCGGTCAGTCGTTGTTGTCCGCGGTAAGCGCGCAAGGTTCCTTCCGGGCGACGGTGATAAATGTCCTCCGTTGCTCCGCCGTAATCCACAACCAGCATCGCCCCCGATGTCCATGACGCCGCCATGCCGCGCATCCAATTGCGGACCGACTCAAAGACTTCCACTCTCTGGCCCGTGGTCCATTCGCGCGCAAAAACGGTCGAAGCGGGTAGGGGACGCGTGCGCGGGAGAAAACTCTCCTGCAGTTTTCCCTCGCTCACTTCGAGATGCAGCTCGCTCCACCCGTCGGCCTCTTTTCGAAAGACGCGACAGGGAAAGGCATCGAAGAATTCATTGTGGTAAACCAGCGCGCGGCCTTCGCCCGCAGCCAGCGCCTCTTCGATCGTCGAATGCCATGTGCCGCGCACGCGTTCCTGCTGCTCTGCGCGCAATGGCTCCGACGTCTCCACCAAATGCAGATCGACCTTCCGCTTCCCGAGCCACCCGAAGCTTTTCCTCACGGCCGAGGCCAAAGCGCCCGAACCCGGACCGCACTCGATCACGTTGAACCTCTTCCAACCGCGCCGCTCTGCTTCCCCTTGCAACCATTGACCGATCGCCTCGCCCAGCGCCGGGGTCAGTTGCGGAACCGTGGTGAAATCCCCCCGACTCCCGATCGTCCGGACATTCCGCGTGTAATAGCCATCCTGCGGGTGATGCAGCGCGATCGCCATGAACGTATCGAACGGAATCGCCCCGCCGTTTTCATCGAGGGCAGATTGCAAAGCTTGGCGGACGGCGGACATCGGTGCGTGGACTATACCAAATCGTTCTTCATGGATCGGTATCCGAGTTGACAAGGGAGGGGCTGTAAACCTAATGTTGGTCAACAGGTCAGCATTATGAAATCGGTCAGTGTCCACGAAGCCAAAGCCCGTTTTTCCGAACTGGTCGGAGCGGTGGAGAAGCATGGCACCTCTGTGGTGGTCAGCCGTTACGGGCATCCTGTCGTCGAGTTGCGGGCCTTGCGTGCGGCCAAGCGCACGGCGAAGCACCCGCTGCTGTCACGTCTCGTGATTCGCGGTGATCTGACCAAGCCGACCGAGGCCGAGTGGGGAGATGTCTGATCCGCTCTTGTTGGACACGTGCGGGTTGCTGTGGCTGGCGGCGGGTCATCGCCGTTTGAGCGGTCCGGCGAGGAGGCGAATCGATTCCGCAACGCTGGTCGGGGTATCCGCCATCACCGCTTGGGAGGTCGGACTCAAAGCGGCTCGCGGCGAGCTGAAGCTGCCTATGGAGGCCGAGGAGTGGTTCGAGGGCGCTATCGAGCACCATCGGCTGCAAGTGTTTGAGATTACGCCAAGAATCGCTTTCGAAGCCAACCGTCTCCCATGGCATCACCGAGATCCGGCGGACCGTTTCATTTTGGCCACGGCAAGGTTGCATCATATGGCAGTGGTGACGGCAGATGACAATTTTGCGATCTACGGTGTGGAGACTTTCGTTTGAGCAATTCCGGGTCAGCGCGGCAACTGCCCATTTACGAGATTGAGGACCGCATCGTCGAGGCGGCGAAAGCCCAATCGCGTCTGATCCTTCGTGCCCCGACCGGTTCGGGCAAATCGACGCAGGTCCCGCAGATGCTCCTCGACCGCGTCGTGACGGGTCCGGGTCAGATCGTTGTGCTGCAACCTCGCCGCATGGCGGCCCGCATGCTTGCGGGCCGGGTGGCGCAGGAGAGGGGAGAACAGCTGGGCCAGACGGTCGGATACCAAGTCCGCATGGAGGGAAAATCGTCGGCCAAAACGCGCATCCTCTACGTGACCGAAGGAATCTTGCTCCGTCGCATGATCGGTGATCCGGAACTGCGCGGGGTATCAGCCATCGTCTTCGACGAGTTCCACGAGCGCCATCTTTACGGCGATATCACCCTGGCCCGCGCCCTCGATCTCCAGGAAACCTCGCGCCCTGATCTCAAGCTCGTCGTCATGTCGGCCACGCTAGAGGTGGGCGAGTTGGAAAAATATCTCGCGCCCTGTGAAGTCCTCGAATCGGCGGGCCGCACTTTTCCGGTCGAGGTCTGTCATCTCGAACGCTCACCCGGCGACACGCCACCATGGGAACTGGCCGCCGAAGCGCTTTCTGAACACGCGCCGACTTCCGGCCACGCGCTGGTCTTCATGCCCGGCGCTTATGAAATCCAGAGGACCATCTCGGAAATCCGCGCGACATCGGCCCTGCGTGACTTTGCCGTTTTCGCCCTGCACGGAGAGATGCCGCCGCGAGAGCAGGACGAGGCCGTTTCGCCCAGTGGCAGACGCAAAATCATCGTTTCGACCAATGTGGCGGAAACATCGCTGACCATTGAAGGTGTGACTCTGGTGGTGGATAGCGGTCTGGCCCGCATCGCGTGCCATGATGCGCGTCGCGGGATCAACACCTTGCTTGTCGAAAAAATCAGCCGCGCCTCCGCCGACCAGCGCGCCGGCCGCGCCGGCCGCACCGCTCCCGGACGCTGCGTGCGGTTGTGGATGAGCAAAGACCACGAGCAGCGCGCCGCGTCCGAATTGCCGGAAGTCAAACGCCTCGATCTGGCCGAGGTGGTCCTTTCGCTCAAAGCGGCCGGAGTTGGGGATCTTGAGAAATTCCGTTGGTTGGAACCGCCGGAACCTCGCGCACTGCAACGCGCGACGGAATTGCTCGAGGATCTTGGCGCTTTGGACCATGACGGCGTCATCACTGTGCTCGGACGGCAAATGTTAGCCTTTCCGGTGCATCCGCGTTATGCGCGGCTGCTCCTCGAGGCGGAGAAACTCGGATGTGTCAAAGCCGCCTGTTTGCTCGCCGCCCTGACCCAAGGACGCGGGTTGCTGGTCAAGAGCACTTCGCGTGACATGGACAAACGCCGCGACGAAATGCTGCGCGATGGGGCGGAGTCGGATGTCTTGGTCCAACTGCGCGCGTTTTCCGTGGCCCGCAAATCGAATTTCGATCCGGCGCGTGGTCGGGCTCTCGGCATTCACATGCAGTCGGCACGTCAGTCGGCGCAACTGGCCGAAAAATTCTCCGACATCGCGCATGGCGAGGGACTCAACCTCACCGACGAACCGCCCCCGGAGCATTCGATGGAAAAATGCATGCTCGCCGCATTTCCCGATCATCTGGCCAAACGCCTCGATCGCGGGACGCTGCGCTGCGATTTGGTCCATGGACGCCGAGGAACGCTGGCGCGCGAGAGCGTGGTGGCGAGCGAACTTCTCGTGGCGGGTGAAATCACCGAAATCGGCGGACGCGAGGGCGATGTGCAGACTTTACTCACGCTAGCCTCGCCGGTGCGCGAGAAATGGCTGCAGGAAATGTTTCCGGGGGAATTCTCCGACGCAACCGCGACCATGTTCGATCCGGTAACGCGCGGGGTAACGGCGCGGCGCGTGACCAAATTCCGTGACTTGATCTTGCGCTCGGGTCCGGGCGGAGAACCGGATCCTGCGGCCGCAGCCAAAATCTTTGCGGAAAAAATCGCGACCGGTGATTTGTCCCTGCCGCTATGGAACGAAACGATCGACCAATGGATCGCGCGCTTGAATTGCCTCGCGGAATGGATGCCCGAATTGGAACTTCCGCGCATCGGGGCGGAAGAGAAACGCTTTCTCTTCGAACAATTGGCGCAAGGAGTGACGAATTACCGAGCATTGAAAGACAAAGATCCGTGGCCTGTGCTGCGCGGATGGCTCTCCGCCCCGCAACTCGCCGCGCTCGAGGCTTACGCGCCGGACAAAATCAAGTTGCCCGGCGGACGCAACGCGCGCGTGGTTTATGCCGAAGGACAAGCGCCTGTGATGTCCGCCCGCGTCCAGGATCTTTACGGGGTGGAAGCGCCGCTCACCTTGGCCGACGGACGCCAACGTGTGCGCGTCGAAGTTCTCGCCCCCAACCAGCGTCCCATCCAAGTAACCGATGACATGGGAAGTTTTTGGAAGAACACCTATCCGCAAATTCGCCCCGAATACGCGCGGCGTTATCCCAAACACGAGTGGCGATGAGTGGGGTCTGAAACTACTCGCGCGGTGCGGTCGGGAGTGGCAAGTTTAAGTAGGCCATGGCCACTGAAACCTCAGGGCAGTCAGTGCCTCTGCGCGTGGAGAGCAGCGGGGCGGAGACGCTTTTGATGCTGGCGGGGCGGTTGGATGATGCGGCGGTGGCAAGTTGTTGGAGCAAGGCGGTGGGGGCGGCGCGGACGGCGCAGGATGGGGTGCGGGTGGATTGTGCGAAGGTGGATTTTTGCGGCGGCGCGGGCTTTGCGTTGCTCATGGCGCTGGAGGAGACGCTGCACGAACGGAGGAAGAGTTTCGCGGTGGAGGGCTTGCCGCAGCGTTTCCGTGCGATGTATGAGCAGATCGACCGCAAAAAGCTGGAGCAACCGGAGGTGCCGCAGCGGGAGGAGTTCGGGTTGGTGACTTCGGTCGGGGAGGCGGTGGTGGGGCGGGTGGACGAGTGGCGGGGAGAGGCGGAATTTGTCGGTGAAGTGACGGCGGGTCTGGCGCGTCTGGGGCACGAGCCGCGTCGGTTGCGTTTGCGCGAGTGGTGGGTCATCGTCGAAAAAGCCGGGACAAACGCTCTGCCGATCGTGGCGTTGATCAGTTTTCTGATGGGCATGATCATGGCATTCCAAGCGGCCATGCCGATGCGGCAATTCGGGGTGGATATCTTCGTGGTGAATCTCGTGGCGCTGGCCATCACGCGGGAGTTGGGTCCGTTGATGACGGCGATCGTGCTGGCCGGGCGTTCGGGATCGGCGTTTGCGGCGGAGATCGGGACGATGAAGGTCAACGAGGAGGTGGCGGCGCTGACCACGATGGGTCTGAGCCCGGTGCGTTTTCTGGCCGTGCCGCGCGTGCTGGCGGGGATCGTGGTGACGCCGGTGCTGACGATTTATTCGATGGTCATCGGGGTGGCGGGGGGGCTCTTTGTCATGATGATGCTGGGCTTCCCGCTGGCCACGCTACTGCATCAGCTGTCCGGCTCGCTGAAGATCGATGATGTCCTGGCGGGCTTGATCAAATCGTTTTTCTTCGGCGCCGTGGTGGCCGGGGTGGGTTGCATGCGCGGGCTGCAGACGGGCGCGGGAGCCGCGGCGGTGGGTGATTCGACGACGCGATCGGTGGTGACGGGCATTTTCCTCATCGTGCTGCTCGATGCGGTGTTCGCCGTGGTTTATTACCAGTTGAAATTCTGAGCGATGAACGACGAGAAAATCATCGGGGTGCGGGGACTGACCGCGGGTTACGCGGGCCGGGTGATCCTGCGCGATCTGTCTTTCGATGTGCGGCGCGGCGAGATTTTCATCATTCTCGGAGGATCGGGTTCGGGCAAAAGCACCTTGTTGAAGAACATGATCGGGCTTTACCCGGCGATGGTGGGCGAGGTTCTGATTTGCGGGGAAGATATCGTGGGCGCCAGCGGGGAGAATCGGGAGCGGATCTTGCGTCAGTTCGGCGTGATGTATCAGGGCGGGGCGCTCTTTGGTTCGATGACCCTGGCGGAGAATGTGGCCTTGCCGCTCGAGGAGTGCACGAGGTTGCCGCGGGAAGCGCGCGTCTTGCTGGCGCGGTTGAAATTGCAGCAGGTTGGGCTGGGGGAATTTGCCGATTATTTGCCGTCCGAGACGAGTGGCGGCATGGTCAAGCGGGCTGCGGTGGCGCGGGCCATGGCGCTGGATCCGGGAATACTTTTCCTCGACGAGCCGTCGGCGGGCCTCGATCCGATCACGTCGGCTGGTTTGGACGAGTTGATTCGTGTGTTGTCCCGCGACTATGGCATCACCTTTGTCATCGCCAGCCACGAACTGGCCAGCGTTTATGCCATCGGGGATCGTGCGATCCTGCTGGAGGGCGGGTGCATTGCAGCCGAGGGTAAACCCATGCAACTTCGCGATGATCCGCCCAACGACTACGTGCGGGCCTTTTTCCGCCGTGAACCGGAAAGGGCGCACGCGACCTGATTCAAACCATGTCCACCCGAGCCAACTATTTCAAAATCGGCGTCTTTGTGCTGGCCGGATTTTTCCTCCTCGCCGGGGCACTGATTTATCTCGGGGCGGGCAACATGTTCCGTCCGCGCATTTACCTCGAGACCTATGTCGACGGCACGGTGCAGGGGATCGATCTCGGCTCCCCGGTGAAATTCCGCGGCGTCCAGATCGGGCGCATCTCAAAGGTGGATTTCTGCTTCAACATCTACGGTCCGCAACCGGACAACGAGCGACTCGATTACGTTTACCTCGAGATGGAGGTGGATGTGCAGGTTTTCCGCGGCATGTTCACGGAGGACATTTCGCCCGTGGTGGCGCAGGCGGTGGAGCAGGGCCTGCGGGTCAAGCTGCAGCCGCAGGGGGTGACCGGACTGAATTTTGCCGAGCTCAACTACGTGTCCGATCCCGCGCAATTTCCCCCGCTGCGGATCTGGTGGACGCCGCGTCACCACTACATCCCTTCGGCGCCGGGCACGCTAACCAGCTTGGTTGATTCGCTGAACAAGATCATGGACACGGTGGGCGCGCTTGATGTCGGCCGCACGCTGCGGGATGCGGAGCAGGCCATGGAGGCCTTCACTTCGATGTCGCGCAAGCTCGAGGGGGAAGTCGGGGGACTGCAGCTGGCCCAGACCAGTGCCGAGTTGCGGGCCCTGCTTGCGGACATCAAAGCCAAGCTTGATGATTTTCCCGCCGAGCGATTGGGTGCCGATGCCGGGGAGGTTCTTAAATCGCTCAACGAGATGTCCGCGCAGATGCGCGATGCGGCGGCGAAGATCGAGTCGAATCCGCTCCTGAGCAAGAAGGCTGCGCAGGGCATCATCAATGACGCGCAGGCCACGGCGGCAAACTTGCGGGAGTTGAGCGAAAGCCTGCGGGAGAATCCCGGTCAGCTCATCTTCGGGCGACCCAAAAAAGCGGCGCAGCAACCGAGGCGCTGAGCTGCACCAGACTATTCGCGGCGGCGCCCGCCGAAGGTCGCCTGGACTCCGATGTAGGCGATGTTCTGGTTGTAGGGCCCGACTTGGGTTGAGTTGCCGGAAGTTTGTCCATTGTATTGGTAACCGGCGGTCAGACTGAGATTCCGATAGAGGCGATAGGCCAGACCCAAGCCCGCACTGTAGTAGTTGGAATAGAAGCTCCCTGGCTTGATATTCCCCGGCGTCGAATAACCGGCTTGGTTGTAGTAGTTGTTTTGGAAGCCGACGTTGGCGTTGGCCGAGAGGCGGCTGGTGATGTTCCGAGCCAGGGTCAAGCCGAGGAACAACTGCTGGGCTTGGTTGATGTTGTAGTATTGCGAAGGCGTCGATCCGTAGACGCCTTGGAATCCGATGGTCGTGTCTTTGCCCAACCGGTTGTTGAAGGCCAGCTGGACGTAGGGGTTGTAAGTCGTGTTCTCGCCCCCGCCGTAAATGGTCGGTATCTGATTGAAGTTCTGCTGCAGACCGCCGCGGAACACCAACTCGGATCCGGGGTTCAGCGTATGATTGAACCCGCCCAGGAAGTAGTTGCCCCAACTGTTGATGTCGGTGTTGGTGAAGTAATTCACCAAGCCGAGGCGATACTCCGCGACGAGACTTGTCGTGGGGCGCCAGAGGTAAAGAAACTGCTGGGCGAAGGTTTGCTGGATGCGCCCGAGTTGGTTCTGCTGGGTGTCGTTCGAGTAGATGAGAAAGAGCGGCTGGTACGATGTAATCGTGGAAAACTTCTCGGCCCACTGATACTCCACGTCGAAACCGGAGGTGCTAAAGAAATAGCCGTCATTGAAGGCCGATGTGGGCGCGCCGAAAATCCCGGGTGATCCTTGCGTCAGGTAGGCTGTGGTGGTGTTGAATCCCAAGGTGAGGCGCGGAGTGGCGTTGTACTCGATGTCCAAGGTCCAGTAGACATTGGGCAGCCAATTCTGGTTTTGCGCGGCGTAGTAATAGGCAATGTTGCCGTTGAGCCCGGTGGTCAGCGTCAATCGCGGTGAGCCGAACTCATAGTCGACTGCGAAGTAGAATCCCGTGAAGGCGCTCTGGGTGGGATCGTTTTGCGTGGCGTAGACGTTGCTGTTGTAGCCTTCTTGGATACCGACCGTGAACCGCAGCGGAAACCCCGTGAAACGGCCCTCGCCGATGTCGATTTCTTGGAGGGGCGGGTCGCCCGCTGTGCCCACCGCATCGAAGGCGGCCTCGTCGTTTTGCATGGCAGATGCGGTGCCGGCGGTCGTGCTCGGCGCCGGACCCGGATCCGGCATAGCAAGACCGGCAGCAATGTCGGCGTCGCTGACCGCAGTCGGAACGTCCTGCGCCGTGCTCGGTTTTTGTTCGGTGAAAGTCTGACCCGAGGATGCGTCCCGCACCGGGAAGGTCATGCGGAACTGCGGTGCAGATTGGCTGTTGCCGGCGGGAGCAGCCTCTTCGAATGAATCGATTTTTGCCGGCGAGTCCTGAGCTTCTGCATCGAGAAGCAACCCGGGCAGGATCACGGGCAGCACGAAAAGAATTTTGCGGGCGAAAGTCACAAACACAGTGGGGATGAACCCCACAATATGCCCAGATGCGCCACGCGGAGAACAGCCAAAACTCTCTCTGCGGCTGCGTTTTCCGGAGTCGCCCTGCTCCTGGATAGCGTGGATGCCTCGGTGCGGAATTTGTTCCCTCAAGGCGCCGAGGAATCAACTCAAACTGTTTTCAATGAGTACTTTGCGAGCTAATTAAACTCGGCGCATAACCGTGTCTCGGATGAAAAGTTCGCCTGTTTCGGGATGATCGAGGGTGTAATGCAGGCCGCGGCTTTCTTTGCGGCTGAGGGCGCAGTCGACGATGAGGGCGGCGACGGTGACGAGGTTGCGCAGTTCGAGGAGATCGGTGGTGACTTTGAAGTTCCAGTAGAATTCCTGCACTTCCTTCTGGAGGTTGCGCAGACGGGCCGCGGCGCGCTGGAAGCGCTTGTCAGTGCGGACGATGCCGACGTAGTCCCACATGAGGCGGCGGATTTCGTCCCAGTTGTGGTAGATGACCACCAACTCGTCGACGTCGGTCACGCTGCCGGGGCGCCATTCGGGGAGTTGGATGTCTTCGGAAGTTTTATGGTTTTTCGTCGCCTTGAGAAACGCACGGTGGGCGAAGACGAGAGCTTCGAGGAGGGAATTGCTGGCCAATCGGTTGGCCCCGTGCAGGCCGGTGCAGGCGACTTCGCCGATGGCGAAGAGGCCGCGCAAGGAGGTCTCGCCTTGGTCGTTCGTTTTCACGCCTCCGCACTGGTAGTGGGCGGCGGGAACAACGGGGATCGGTTCTTTCGCGATGTCGATACCGAGCGAGGCGCAGGTTTCGTAGATTTTTGGGAAGCGTTCTTTGAGGAATTCGCGGGGTTGCTGCGTGATGTCGAGGTAAACGCATTTGGCGCCGGTGCGTTTCATTTCGGCGTCGATGGCGCGGGCCACGATGTCGCGCGGGGCGAGATCCTTCAAAGCATGGTAACGCGGCATGAACGGCTTGCCGTGTTCATCGACGAGGATGCCGCCTTCGCCGCGCACCGCTTCGCTGATGAGGAAGGATTTGGCCTCGGGGTGGAATAGGCAGGTGGGATGGAATTGGACGAATTCCATGTTGCTCACCGCCGCGCCCGCCCGCCAAGCCATGGCCACGCCGTCGCCGGAGGCGATGTCGGGATTCGTCGTGTAGAGGTAAACTTTGCCGCAGCCGCCGGTGGCGAGCACGATGCGGTCGCTGCGCAGGGTGAGGACGCGGCCGGATTTTTCGTCGAGCACGTAGACGCCGACCACACGATCCTCGGTGGCGTAACCGAGTTTGCCGGTGGTGATGAGGTCGATGGCCATGTGGTCTTCCATCACGGTGATCGACGGATGTTTTTCCACGGCGGCCACGAGGGTTTTTTCGATTTCGAGCCCGGTGAAATCATGCGCGTGGAGGATGCGGCGCTTGGAGTGTCCGCCTTCGCGCCCGAGGTCGAGTTCGGTGCCGCCGTCGGGCTTTTCGCGCAGGTCGAAGGACATGCCGAGTTCGATCAGTTCGCGAATCCGCTCGGGGCCTTCGCGCACGACAAGATTGACGATATCCTCGTGGCAAAGCCCCGCGCCGGCTTCAAGCGTGTCTTTGCTGTGAAGTTCGAAGGAATCCTCCGGGCTGGTCACGCAGGCCACGCCGCCTTGGGCCCAGGCCGTGTTGGTCGCGGTCTTGGCGCGCTTGGTCACCACGGCGACGGTGCCGTGCGCGGCCGCTTTGAGCGCGTAGGTCAGGCCGGCGATGCCGGATCCAAGGACGATGTGGTCAAACTTTTGCATGCCGCGGGGCGAGCCGCACGTTGTCGATGAGGCGTGTTTCGCCGATTTTCACCGCGGCGGCAAGCACGGCGGGACGTTCGAGGGCCGCGAGGGGCGCGAGGGGCGCGAGCGTCTCCGCATCGACCAGCTCGACATATTGCGGGGCGGAGCCGGTGCCGTTGGTGATGAGTGCCGTCGCTTTGGCCATAATTTGCCCGGGATCGTTTTCCTGCGCGGCAGTCGAGAGCGCGGCGGGAAAGGCGGCGGCACGTTTCCGTTCATCCGCGTCGAGGTAACGGTTGCGCGAACTCATGGCGAGTCCGTCCGCTTCGCGCACGGTCGGATGTCCGATGATTTCCAAGTTGAAGAACAAATCGCGGGCCATACGGCGAACGATGGCCAGCTGCTGGTAGTCTTTCTCGCCGAAGATGGCGGCATCGGGGCGGATGATGTTGAAGAGCTTGGCCACCACGGTGCAGACGCCGCGAAAATGACCGGGCCGTTGCGCGCCGCACAGTCCGCGCGAAAGCTTGGTCTCGTCCACGAAGGTCGAATCACCCGGAGGATACATTTCATCCGCAGTCGGCGCGAAAACCGCATCCGCACCATGCGTGGAGCACATTTCCAGATCGGCCTCCATGGTGCGCGGGTATTTTGCCAGATCTTCGTTGGGACCGAATTGGGTCGGGTTGACAAAAATACTCACGATCACCGTGCCGTTACGGCCGGCGCGGGCACGGGCGGCGTCGATCAGCGCGGCATGGCCGGCATGGAGTGCCCCCATGGTCGGGACGAGGATAACGGGCGAGGGGGCAGTGGCCTGAAAGGCTGCCGTTTCAGCCATTGTGCCGAGGGTGCGCATGGTTTGCGCGCGGCAGAATCAGTTGCCCGCGGGCGCGGGCGCGGCGGCGGGTTCCGTCGAGGCATCGGGCGCTTCGGTGGCAGGGGCGGACGGCGTTTCGACAGCTTCCACCGCGACTGCCTCGACCGCCACAGGTTCGGTGGTGGCAACGATGGGTGTAGCCGCGGGTGCAGCCTGCGGGGCAGCAGCGGCAGCAGCAGGAACCGGTTGGCTCAAGAGCTCCTTTTGGATCGAGGTTTCACCCGTGCCGCGCTTGGCGTAGAGGATGGCCAGCAAAAGAGTAAGGGCGAAAAAGACGATACCGAGCCAGACGGTGAATTTTTGCAAAACGTGGGTCGTCTGCGCGCCGAAAATATTTTCCGTCATTCCCCCGCCGAAGGCGGCACCAAGGCCTTCGTTTTTCGGGCGCTGCATGAGGACAACCACCACCATGAGCAGACAGATGAGCACATGGAAGGCGATGAGGATGTTGATCAAAATCGACATGAACCGCGCAGAATGACAGGGAAACGATGCCATGTAAAGGAGTGCGGTCCGCCCTCGACTTGACCTCATTACGGCGCGTAATTACTGTAAGTCCCCCATGAAAACGACGGAGCTGAAACTCGCGCGCATCGGCAACTCGCGCGGCATCCGCCTGCCGGCTGATCTCATCCGGCGCCACGGTTTGGACGACGGCGTGCTGCTCGAGGACCGCGGCGACTCGCTCGTGCTGCGGCCGAAGGCGAAGCCGAAGAAGTTGTCGTGGGAAGAAACCGCCCGCGAGATGGCCGCTTCCGACGAGGATTGGTCGGAGTGGGATTGCACGTTGGCGGACGGCCTCGAAGAGATTCCATGGGAACCGGCGCCCGCGGGCGTCAACGAACCGGCGGCGACATACCGAGCGAAGCGCAAAGCGCGCGCCACAAAGTCGAAGTGAGACGCGGAGACATCTATTGGTGCCGGCTGGACCCGGTCGAGGGCAGCGAGATGGGTAAGACGCGCCCGTGTGTGGTCGTCAGTCTCGACTCGTTGAATCCGATCCTGCCCACAGTGGCCATTTGTCCGCTGACCTCGCGGCTCCGTCCGCATTGGCGCACGCGTTTGCAGGTGTGTTCAGCCGGACAGGCGTCCGACGTCTGCGCCGACCAGATCCGCGTGGTCAGCAAGTCGCGGCTGGCCGGGCGCATCGGGCGGCTGTCGGCGGACGACGCGCGGGCGCTGCTGGAGTTGCTGACCGAGATGTATGGGGCGCGTTGACCGGATTCCGCGTTGATCTTTCCCGGGGAAAACTCCTAACTCTCCGGCTGTGAACGTCTCTGACCTGAGGGAAATCCTGCAATATGTGCCGCGGTTCCGCGAAAAAATCTTCGTGGTTTCCGTGGACGGGGAAATTGCGGCTTCGCCCAACTTTGCCAACATCCTGCTCGACCTCGCGGTCCTGCGGTCATTGAGCATCCGGGTCGTGCTCGTCCACGGCGCCAGCCACCAGGTGCAGGTCGCGGCGAAAAAAGCGGGCCTCAAGCCGAGCAACACGGACGGCACGGGCATCACCGACGAGGCGACGCTCGAAGTGAGCATCGATGCGGCCATGCGGTTGACGCACGAAATTCTCGAGGGGCTGGCTTCCGTCGATTTGCGGGCGGTCTATGCCAACGCGGTCATCGCGCATCCGGCCGGCATCCTCGGCGGCATCGATCAAGGTCACACCGGACGGATCGAACGGGTCGACGTGAAATGCCTCCACATGTTGCTGCACGAGGGAATCATCCCGGTGGTGCCGCCGCTCGGTTTCGATGGCGAGGGGCACACCTACCGGGTCAATTCCGACCACGCCGCAGCCGAACTGGCCGAAGCTCTGCAAGCGGCCAAGGTGATCTATTTGTCCGCCGACACGAAGTTGCCCGGCGGTGGTACGCTCCCGCGGCAACTCGGCATCGTCGAGGCCGAGGACCTGCTGAAAAAACGGAAGAACGGCGAGGCGCCGAATCTTTACTCGAAGGTCGACTACGGCGCCAAAGCCTGCCGGCAGGGCGTGCCGCGGATCCATATTCTCGACGGCACGGTCGACGAGGCCTTGCTCGACGAGGTTTTCAGCAACGAGGGGATCGGCACGATGATCTACTCGAACGAATACCAGCAGATCCGGAAAATTTTCAAAAAAGACGTGCGGGCCATCATGTCGCTCATCCGGCAGTCGATGGACAGCGAGGAACTGGTGCGGCGGACGCGCGCCGAGATTCTCGAGCAGATGCAGGATTACTGGGTGCTCGAGATCGACGGCAAGATGATGGGGTGCGTCGCGCTGCATGTTTATCCGGAGAAGCAATGCGGCGAGTTGGCCTGCCTCTACGTGCACAAGGAACACGAGAACGAGGGGCACGGACGGAAGTTGATGGCCTTCGTCGAAACGTTGGCGCGGGAGAAGGGGATCAAGCAGCTCTTTGCCCTGAGCACGCAGGCCTACAAGTATCTGCAGATCAAGGGCGGTTACCGCGAGTCCTCGCCGGAGGTTATGCCGGCCGCGCGGCGAAAAAAATACGATGCCGGCGGAAGGCAATCGAAAGTCCTCTTGAAAGATCTGGCCTGAGGCGCCCGGCATGGAAGGTGTCCACACCCATTTCCTGTGGATCGACTGGGCGGTCCTGGCCGCCTATTTGCTGCTCACCACGTGGATCGGCCACGCGCTGCGCGGCAAGCAGTCGACGATGCAGGATTTTTTCCTCGCGGGACGATCGCTGCCGTGGCCGGCGGTCAGCGGTTCCATCATCGCCACGGAAATCAGCGCGATCACCTTTGTCGGTGTTCCCGGGATGGTTTTTGCCGCGGGCGGCGATTTCACCTACCTGCAGTGGGGGATCGGTTCGCTCATGGCGCGGTTCATTGTCGGGATCTGGTTCGTCAAAGTTTTCTACGAACGCGGCATCTTCAGTCCCTACGACTACATGCAGTCCCGCCTCGGCGCGGGCGCGCGGGCTTTCACCACGGCGCTGTTCTTCATCGGATCAACCCTCGGCCAAAGCGTGCGCCTGCTCGTCACCGCGCTGATTTTGTGGACGGTGACCGGCCTCGCCTTTGAGTGGTGCATTGTCATCATCGGTCTCTTTGCCATCGGGTGGACGTTGATGGGTGGCATGACCACGGTGATCTGGACCGACGTTATCCAATTTTTCGTCTTTATCGGCGGCGGTTTGCTCGCCTTGGCCGTGCTCATGTTCAACATCGACGGCGGTTTCGCTGCGTTCGTCGCGGAAGCCGGTGCGGCCGGCAAGTTGCGGGTGCTCGATCTTTCGACCAATCCCGATGTGCAATTCACCCTCTGGGTCGGCCTGCTCGCCATGCCTTTCCAAAATGTGGCCGCGTTCGGCACCGATCAAGTCATGGCCCAGCGCATGTTTTGTTGTCGCAACGCGCGGGATGCCTCGAAGGCCGTCATCGCCAGCAGCATCTCGCTGCTCGTCACCGTGCTCATGCTCGCGGTCGGCGCGGCGCTCTTTGTCTACTACCAACAGCGCCCGCCAACGCCCGCGGAGGCTGCGCTTTTTGCGAAGGATACGGATTCGGTGTTCCCCGTGTGGATCACCACAGTCCTTCCTCCGGGGTTGAGCGGACTCATCCTTGCCGGAGCCTTCGCCGCGGCTATTTCGAGTTTGGATTCGGCGTTGGCCGCGTTGGCGCAGACGTCAATGGCGCTTTGGCATGGCAAGGACGGACTCGAGGCGGCCGACCAACGGCGACTGATCGTGCAATCGCGCTTCGCCGTGGTCGGGTGGGGGATCGCGCTTATTCTCATGGCGGTGGGACTGCAGGCCGTGCGCGGGCAGATCAACCTGCTCTCGTTGGCTTTCGGCATGGTGGCCTACACCTACGGGCCGATGCTCGCCGCGTTTCTCCTCGCGCTCAGTCCGCTCCGTCGCGACATCCGCGGCATTGTCATCGGCACAATCATCTCCGTGTTGCTCGTGCTGTGGGCGCGTCCGGACCTTTACAATATCCTCGCCGCGCTCGGCGCGATCACCACGGAACAGGCCGCGGCTTGGCGTCCGAAAATCAACTTCGCGTGGCTTTATCCCGTCACGTGTTTGATCACACTCGCGTGCGGCATCGCTCTGGGCCGGAAAACACAAACCCCGCGCGCGGCGTAGGTGGGTCAAGCGATTTTGACAAAAAGTTTACAATCGCCGCCAAAGTTCTTGAGCGCGTTTTTCCGGCCCGATACGCTTCGCGTTTGTGACGCCGAAAGAAAGTCAGGAGGCCTGTGAACAACTTGTGAATACGAGTTCCACAGAATCCGGCTCTCGGCCCGCGGCGACACATCCAAACAAGCGTCTTTCCCGGTTTCGTTTCGCGCTACCACAGTGCAATCGCGACGAGCGCCGTTACTTTCAGGGCCTCATTTAACAGAAGAATTACATGCCCCGTTCGATTTCCCCGCGTTCGAAAGGCCGTGCCTCCACGGCTCCCGAAAAGCGGTCCTCCCCGTCCATAGCCAAACCCCGCGCGGCCGCCCCGGCCCCGACGGTGAATAAGTCCGAGCCCGATGAGGGCCTCGACACCCTCTGGAACCAGATTTCATCGGCCTTGAGGGGCGAATTGGGCGACGGCGTTTTCGACCGCTGGTTTTCCACATTGCGCCTGGCCGATGTCGATGCGCGCGAGGTGGCTCTGGTTATTCCCAACAGCATTTATCAGGTGTGGATCGAGAGCAATTACCTCTCCCAATTGCAGGCCGCCCTCATGACTGTCTTCGGAGCCAAACGCAAAGTGGTGTTTCGCGTGGAAAATGGTTCTGCCGCCGCACCGGCCATGGTTGGCGAGACGGTGGGAGCCCCTGAAGAACCGTCCGAACCGTCCGGAGCCACCGGCGCCAAAGGTCTGAATCCGCACTACGTCTTCGACACCTTCGTGGTCGGAGCGAACAGCGAGTTCGCACATGCCGCCTCTCTGGCTGTGGCCAAGTCCCCTGCGCGGACCTACAACCCGCTCTTCATTCATGGTGGCGTCGGTCTGGGTAAAACGCATCTTCTGCAAGCCATCGGCCATCATCTGGCCGCCTCCCGCCGCGGAACCAAGGTGGCCTACGTGCGCAGCGAGACCTTTACCAACGAGTTCATCAACGCCATCCAGACCAATTCCTTGGTTAAATTCCGCCGCCGTTACCGTCAGGCCGACATCCTTCTTATCGACGACATCCAGTTTCTTGCCGGCAAGGAGCGCTCCCAAGAGGAATTTTTCCATACGTTCAATTCGCTCTTCGAAGGGCGCAAACAAATCGTCCTCTCCAGCGACCAGCCGCCCAGCGAGATCGCCCAACTCGAGCAGCGCCTTGTCTCCCGCTTCGAGTGGGGCCTGACGGCCGAGCTTCAGCCGCCGGACATGGAAACGCGTCTGGCCATCCTGCGTAAGAAAGCCGCCGGCCTGGACGTCAGTCTTCCCAACCACGTCCTCGAATACCTCGCCCATCGCATCAAATCGAACGTCCGCCGCCTCGAAGGTGCGCTCCTTCGTGTGGCATCCTTCTCCTCTCTGAGCGGTCGCCCTCTGACCGATGACTCCATCGAGCACGTCCTCCGCGACATCCTTCAAGAGGAAGCTCGTCGCGCCGTCTCGATCGACCAAGTGCAGCGCAAGGTCGCCGAGCATTACGATGTGCGTTTGGCTGATATGACGAGCAAACGCCGTCCGGCCAACATCGCCTTCCCGCGCCAGATCGCCATGTTCATTTCCCGCCGCCTGACCAAGAACTCCCTGCAGGACATCGGCGAGGCCTTCGGCGGACGCGACCATGGCACCGTGATCCACGCCTGCAAGACCGTGCAGGACCGCATGGATAAGCAGGAGAACCTGCGCCAGGTCATCCGTTTCCTCGAAACCGCGCTCCAACGGTGAAGAAGGCTTTGACACCCAAGCCTTATTTTCGGACATAACACCCCTTGCCGCGTCCCGCGCGGCAGCCCACACGAGTCACCATGAAATTCACCATCTCGCAGGACGCCTTCGCCGAAGGACTCCAGAACGCTGTCAGCGCGGTCAATCCGCGCAGCACTCTGCCCATTCTTTCCAACGTCCTTCTCCAAGCCTCCAATGGTGAACTGGTCCTCACCTCGACTGATCTCGATTTCACCGTCCGCACCAAAGTCGAAGCCAAAGTGGGCAAATCCGGCTCCACCACGCTCCCGGCCCGGCGCCTCAGCACCTTGGTCAAAGACCTTCCTAAAACCGAACTCGAAGTCGAAGTCGACGCCAAGAGCATGGCGACGCTCAAAAGCGGCGCCGGTGTTTACAAAATCTTCGGCATGCCCGAGGCCGAATTCCCCGGTCTCCCCGCCTTCGATAGCGCCGTCGAATTCAAGCTCAAGGCCTCCGACCTCAAAGACGGCCTGCGCAAAACCCACTACGCCATCTCCCTCGACGAGACGCGCTACGTTCTCAACGGTATCTTTTTCTCGTTCAAAGGCGACAAACTCACTCTCGTGGCCACGGACGGACGCCGCCTCGCGCTGGCCGAGGTCAATGACCTTGAAATCCCGCCCAGCCAGGAGCGCGAATTCATCGTTCGCACCAAAGCGATCACCGAACTGATGCGCGCCCTCAAGGATGACGGCGAGGTTGTCATCCGTCTCGCGCAGAACATGGTCCAATTCGACTGCGGTCCGACCACCCTCATTTCCAAACTCGTCGAAGGCAACTACCCGAATTACGTCCAAGTCATCCCGACCAAGGTCAACGAGCGCGTCACCGTAGAGCGCGAGACCCTGCTCAATGCCGTCCGTCGTGTCTCCCTGCTCAACACGGAGAAGACCGCCTCCGTCCGCCTCAATTTTGCCAAGGGCAAAATCGAAATTACCTCGAATACTCCCGAAGTCGGCGAGGCCCGCGAGGAAATGGCTGTCAGCTATAAAGGCAAAGACATCTCCATCGCCTTCAATCCCGAATTTCTCATGGCCCCGTTGCGTTACCTCAGCGAGGACGAAGTCCATTTCGAGCTTATCGACGACATCAGCCCCGGCGTGATCAAGATCAACGCCCCCTTCGTCTACGTGCTCATGCCCATGCGTGTCGGGGCCTGACGCTCGCCCGGCTGTGATCCTGCGTTTTCTCTCCGCCGCGTTTCTGGTCTTCGCTGCGGCCACGCTCGCCGCATCGGAGATCCGCGTCAGCGACGCCGAAGCCGACCGCATCGGGAAACAAATCTGGCGCAACGAGTGCGCCGGCACCCGCGACGGTCTCACCGCGTGGAACAAAGGCGAAGACTTCCCGTCCCTCGGTATCGGCCATTTCATCTGGTATCCCGCGGGCCAGCGCGGGCCTTTCAAAGAAAGTTTCCCCAGCCTGAAGGACTATCTCCAGTCGCAGGGTGTCCGATTGCCCGGCTGGCTGGCCGCGGCCAAAGCCTGTCCCTGGCCCGACCGTGCGTCGTTCATGGCTGACTTCCGCTCGCCCCGCATGGAGGAACTCCGTTCGCTGCTCGCCTCGACCGTCGGACAACAGGCCCGCTTCGCCGCGCTGCGTCTCGAAGCCGCGCTGCCGCAAATGCTCGCCGCCGCCCCCGCCAACGAACGCGACAAAATCCGCCGCAATTTCTACCGCGTGGCCAACGCGCCCGGCGGACTCTATCCGCTCATGGACTACGTGAACTTCAAAGGCGAGGGGACCTCGCCCACCGAGCGCTACCAAGGCGAAGGCTGGGGCCTTGCGCAAGTCCTCGCCGGCATGTCCGACACCGGATCGCCCACCGCCGCCTTCGCCAAAAGCGCCGATCGCGTCCTGACCCGCCGCGTCGAACTCTCTCCTCCAGCCCGCGGCGAAAAACGCTGGCTCCCCGGTTGGCGCAATCGCCTCGCCACCTACGTGCCGTAGCCGGCGCCGTCCCCCAGGAATTTGTAGCGGCGGTCTATGACCGCCGGACCCATTTCGGTCGTTAGGCACCGACGGTCATAGACCGCCGCTACACCTCAGCAAAGCGCCCAAAGTCCTTCCCCTATCCGCAATTCCTCGCGGTTCCGCGTCGTTTTTTCCCTCCGCGGCAGAGACTGCCGCGTCTACAATTGCGCTATGCCCTCCGTCACCCGCGACCAAATCGTCGACATCCTCGAGCGCATCGCCCTCCTGCTCGAACTCCAAGGTGAGAACCCTTTCAAAGTCCGCGCCTACCACAACGGCGCCCGCGCCCTCGAAATGCTCGAAGGCGACCTCGGCACTCTCGTCCGCGAGGACCAATTGAAAGGCATTCCCGGCATCGGCGAGGCTCTGCGCGAAAAAATCTCAACCCTCGTCACCACGGGAAAGCTTCCTTATTACGACGAACTCGTTGCGCAGTTCCCGCCAAAACTCTTCGAGCTTTTCGACGTGCCCGGCCTCGGACCGAAAAAAATCAAAGCCCTCTACGAAAAGCTCAACATCGCCTCGCTGGCCGATTTGGAGAAAGCATGCCAAGACGACAAAGTTTCCGGCCTGGATGGCTTCGGGGCCAAGACGCAGGAAAAACTTCTCCACTCCCTGGCCACCCTCAAGCAAGGAGCGGGACGCCATCTCACGTCCGTCGCCGCCCACGCCTCGGCAACCTTGCTCGACGACCTGCGCTCCCACCCGGACACCATCCGCCTCTCTGCCGGAGGTAGCACGCGACGGCGCAATGAGACGGTCCACGACATCGACATCATTGTTTCGACGAAAAATCCGGCTGCTATTTCCCAAGCCTTCCGCGAGCACCCGCTGGTCGATCACGTGCTCGCCGCCGGCGACACGAAATCAAGTGTCATGCTCAAGAACGGACTGCAAGCCGACCTTCGCGTGGTCTCCGACGAGGAGTATCCCTTTGCCTTGATGTATTTCACCGGCAGCAAAGAGCACAACATCGTGCTCCGAGGTCTGGCGCAGGACCGCGGGTGGACTCTCAACGAATATCGGCTTTGCCCGGTCAAAAAAGATGCGCCGAAGATTCCCAAGATCCGCGAAGAGCGCGATATCTACGAATTGTTCGGTTTCGATTACATCGAGCCCGAGTTGCGCGAGAACCGCGGTGAGTTCGAGGCTGCGGCCAAGCACAAGCTGCCCGATCTGATCAAACTCGAGCACCTCAAAGGCACATTCCACAACCACACGCACGCCAGTGACGGACGCAGCTCGCTGGCAGAAATGGCCGCCGCCGCGCAGGAACTCGGCCTCGAATACCTCGGCATCGCCGACCACAGCAAAGCGTCCTTCCAAGCCAACGGACTCGACCCCGCGCGCCTCAAAAAGCAGATCGCCGAAATCAAAGCCCTGAACAAAGACTTCGACGGCTTCCGCCTTTTCGCAGGAACCGAGTGCGACATCCTTAAGGACGGTGAACTCGACTTCAGCGACAGCGTCCTCGCCCAGCTCGACTACGCCGTGGCCAGTGTCCATTCGTCCTTCACCCTCGGCGAAGCCGAAATGACCAAGCGTCTCATCCGCGCAATGGAAAATCCTTATATCACCATGCTCGGACACCTGACCGGCCGCCTCTTGCTCCGACGCGAATCCTATGCGGTCAATGTGCCCGCTGTCCTCGAGGCCGCCGCAGAGACAGGCACGTTCATCGAACTCAATGCCGACCCGCATCGCCTCGACATGGACTGGCGCTGGTGGCGCCTGGCCAAAGAAAAAGGGGTCAAATGCGTCATCAATCCCGATGCCCATTCCACGGAGGGTCTGCAGAATCTCTACTTCGGCATCGGCGCCGCGCGAAAAGGTTGGCTGACCAAAAACGACGTGGTCAATTGTTTGTCGCTGAAAAAAATCATTCCCGTCCTCGAAGCCAAACGCAACCGATGAAAAGGAACCTCTCTGGAGGGCGGCTGTCCCCGGCCGCCGCCTCAGCCCGCGGCTCGCGAGGACGCTCGCCTTCCAAAGCGCTCGACGCATGGATCAAACGCACCTGCGCGCTGATCGAGAAATCCCTGCGCGGTTCAGTTCCTGCGACGAAGACGAAACCTGCGACCATCCATCGCGCCATGCGCTACAGCCTCCTCTCCGGCGGCAAGCGCCTCCGCCCGCTCCTTTGCTGCGCCGCGTCCGAAGCCTGCGGCGGCACTGCGCGCCTTGCATTGCCAGCGGCCTGCGCCGTCGAAATGGTCCACGCCTACTCGCTCATCCACGATGATCTTCCCTGCATGGACGACGACAAACTCCGCCGCGGCAAACCCACGTCGCACATCGTCTTCGGTGAGGGGATGGCTGTGCTTGCCGGCGATGCACTCCTCACCGAAGCATTTGCCGTCTTGGCCAAAATCAAACCCCGATCGCGTTACACGGCCGCCGAGCTCGTCACCGAGTTGGCCCGCGCCGCCGGGTCACGTGGACTCATTGCCGGACAAGTCGCCGACCTCGAGGCCGAAGGACGCAAACCCACCGAGCCCGCGCTTTACTTCATCCACGCGGCCAAGACCGGCATGCTCCTGCGCGCCGCGCTCAAACTCGGCGGAATGTCCACCGACGCGACCGCCGCGCAGGTTGTCGCTCTCGACCGCTTCGGCTTTGCCCTCGGTTTGGCCTTCCAAATCCAAGACGACATCCTCGACGCCACGCAAAGCGCCAAGAAACTCGGCAAGACCGCCGGCAAAGACGCCGCCGCGGGCAAAATGACATTCCCCGCGCTCTTCGGATTGGAAAAATCCCGCGTCCTCGCGGAGCAATGGACCGAGGAAGCAATCGCCTCGCTCCATTCATTCGGCCCCCGCAGCGCAACTTTACGCCATCTAGCTTTGCGTCTACTGCAGCGCGATTCCTGACATTTGTAGCGGCGGTCTAGGACCGCCGGAACATGATGAGGGAAAGGCACCGACGGTCACAGACCGCCGCTACAAGCCGCACGAAGCGGTGCAACAATTTCTCACCAAAACCGGATCCCGAAAACGATGAAGCCCTTCGGCTTGCCTTCGTCATTCGGATCCCAAGACACCATGTAGCGACCGTCACCGTAGCCCTTGGCCGCCATCGGATTGACCAGCTGCCAGGGCTCCTTCATCTGGAACGCAGCGGCAACAACGCCTTCCACTGTGGAATCCGGATCAAGAGGGGACACCGCGCGCTGCGGCGCCGGTTCTTCCACTTCGCGGCGGGGTTCGAGCGGCGCAACGAAATCTTGCGCCAGACAAGCGTTTCCCGCGGCCATGAGAGCAATGGCGATCAGTGGTTTGCGCATGGGGAATCATTAGGCTCGGAATCCCCGCCCGGCAACCCCGAAAATCACTCTCGCCTTGCCGCCCCGAGAGCGGAATCATTTCCTCCATGGATTATCTGTCCAAAGCCCGCCGCGTCATCGGGATCGAAGCGGACGAATTGCGACGCCTCGCGGAGAATCTCGACGGGACGGCTTTTGCTCGCGCTGTCGATATTCTCAAGTCTTGCGCCGAGAGCCGCGGCAAAGTCGTGGTTTGCGGGGTCGGCAAGTCGGGTCACATCGGCGACAAAATTGCCGCGACCCTGACCAGCACCGGCTCTACCGCGGTGGTGCTCAATTCGCTCAATGCCCTGCACGGCGACCTCGGGCTTGTCACCGACGGTGATGTCATCCTCGCCTTCAGCTACGGCGGCGAAACCGATGAACTGCTCAATATCCTTCCGCCGCTCGCACGCTTTGATGTGAAGCTGATCGCCGTGACCGGCCGTCCCGAATCTACCCTCGGCCAAGCGGCCGACGTCGTGCTCAACGTTGCCGTCAGTCAAGAAGCTTGCCCCCTCAATCTAGCCCCGACCTCCAGCACGACATCCATGCTCGCCCTCGGCGATGCCTTGGCCATGGTTCTGCTCGAGGCGCGCGGCTTCAACCAAGAAGACTTCGCGCGTTTCCATCCGGGCGGCAGCCTCGGCCGGGTCTTGCTTACCCGCGTCAGTCAAATCATGCGCGAATCGACGCGCGTGGCGGTGGCCGATCCCGACACCAAAGTAATGGAGGTGCTCAAAAAAATGACCAAATGCCGCACCGGTGCCGCGGCTATCGTCGATGCCGATGGCAAATTGGCCGGAGTCTTCACCCACGGCGACCTCGCGCGTCATTACCAGACGCATGCCGACCTCGGCACATCACCGGTCGGCAACTTCATGACCAGGAACCCTGTGACTATCCGCGGCGACAAGCTTGCCGCCGAGGCTCTGCACGTGCTAAAGACCCACCGCATCGACGATCTCATCGTGGTGGACGAAGACAACCGCCCCGTCGGCATCATCGACTCGCAGGACCTCTCGCGCCTCCAAGGCGTCTGATCCGCGCAACCGAAACCTTTCACGAATCCAACTCTATGCCCGCTGCCAACGATCTCCGCAAAGGAATGGCCATCCGCTATAACACCGACACCTACGTTGTGTTGGAAGTCCATCACCGCACTCCCGGCAACCTCCGCGCCTTCGTGCAGGCCATCATCCGCAGTATCAAGACCGGCAAATCGAGCGATGTCCGCTTCAGCTCGACCGAGAAAGTCGAACTCATCGACCTCCAGCGCCGTCCGCTCGAATTCAGCTACAAGGACCATCAAGGTTATCACTTCATGGACCCTGAGAGCTACGAGACGGTCGAACTCGACGAGGTGCTTCTCGCCGGGGCCAAGGACTATCTGGTGGAAAATCTCAAAGTCGAAGTCCTCTACGCCGAAGGCAAAGCGGTTGAAGTGGAGGTGCCCGCTTCGGTCACGATGAAAGTCATCGAATCCCCCGAAGGTCTGCGCGGCGATACGGCGAGCAATGTGCAAAAGCCTGCCACGCTCGAGTCCGGTCTCATCGTCAACGTTCCGCTCTTCATCAAGGAAGGCGAGTTGGTGAAAATCGACACGCGCAACGGCACCTACATGGGGCGGGCCTGACGCCTCTCCGTCCGATGGCCAGACGCGCCCGCCGCCCGAAACCCGCGCGGGGCACGCGTCTCAACACGTCCTTTGCCGCGCCCGCCGACGCCACGGCCGGTGTCCCGGTCCGCTGGGTGAAGTTCATCGTCGGGCTCTTCCTCCTTCCGCTCTGCTACATTCTCACCGCGGCGTTTTTCAGCGCGCTGATCGACGCCTTCACCTCGCAGGCTGCGGGACGTCCGCATTTCTGGGCCACGCCGGAATTCTGGTTCTTCAACCTCGGACTGGTCTGCTGGCTCATCATTTACTTCGGCCTGCCCAAGTGGCTCACCGTTTACGTCTTTGGCCACGAACTGACCCACGCGCTCATGGTGAAGATCATGGGCGGGCGGGTTTCCGATTTCAGCGTGGGCTCGGATGGCGGATACATCGTCTCTTCCAAGATCAACACATGGATCGCGCTCGCCCCGTATTTCGTTCCGATCTACAGCGTCTTTGTCATCCTCCTTTACGGTATTGTCTCGTTTTTTGTCGACCTCCAGCCGCACGCCGAGTTGGCCACCGGAATTCTCTACGGTTTGCTCGGCGTGACCTGGTGCTTCCACGCGACCTTCACTCTTTCCATGATCCCCCGCGGGCAGACCGACCTCGCTTACGGGGGCAATTTCTTTTCGCTCACCGTCATCTACCTGATGAATCTTCTGGTCCTTACGCTCCTCCTCATCCTGGCCACGCCTTATGTCAGTTTCTCCAGCTTCGGCCGGGAACTGTTCGCCCACACTGCCACCTTTGCCTCGGAAGCTGCTAAGTTCCTCGAGTTGCTCCTGCGCGCCCTAAACCTGTAGCGCCGCCGCTCCATCTGCGGAATGGTAGCGGTTCTGGATAAATAGCGCTTCTTCTGCTTTTCTCCCCTCATGGCAAAGACGGCTTGGCACAAAATCAAGGACTACACCGACCTCAAGTTCGAGAAGACGGACGAGGGGATCGCCAAGATCACGATCAACCGTCCCGAGGTGCGCAACGCCTTCCGTCCGCAAACCGTCGAGGAAATGAAGGATGCCTTCGACTCTTGCCGCGACGACGCCTCGATCGGCGTGGTTATTCTGACCGGCGAGGGCGACGAGGCTTTCTGCTCCGGCGGTGACCAAAAGGTGCGCGGCGATGGCGGCTATGTTGGAACCGATGGCGTCCCGCGGCTCAACATCCTCGATGTGCAAAAACAAATCCGCAGCCTTCCCAAGCCGGTCATTGCCATGGTCGCAGGCTACGCCATCGGCGGCGGACACGTTCTTCATGTGGTTTGCGATCTGACCGTTGCCGCGGACAATGCGCGTTTCGGGCAGACCGGTCCGCGGGTCGGTTCCTTCGACGGTGGGCTTGGTTCGAGCTACCTCTCACGGGTGGTCGGACAAAAAAAAGCCCGCGAGATCTGGTTCCTCTGCCGTCAATACGATGCGCAACAGGCGCTCGACATGGGATTGGTCAATACCGTTGTCCCGCTCGCGCAGTTGGAGGAGGAAACGCTCAAATGGTGTCGCGAAATTCTCGAGCTTTCGCCCATGGCCCTGCGCTGCCTCAAAGCCGCGCTCAATGCCGATTGCGACGGCCAGATGGGACTCCTCGACCTCGCCGGCAACGCGACCCTTCTCTACTACCTGAGCGAGGAAGCCAAAGAGGGTAAACAGGCCTTCATCGAAAAGCGGAAGCCGGACTTTTCGAAGTATCCGCGCTTTCCTTGAGAAAAAATTATCCTCTGTAATCCTCTGCTATCCGTGGCCCTGTCTTTTCGTTAGTCTCAAACCATGTCCAGCAGCACCGGCCAACTTTTCCGCATCGCCACGTGGGGGGAATCCCACGGCGGCGGCGTCGGTGTGGTCATCGACGGCTGCCTGCCGCAGCTCGACCTGACCGAAGCGGACATCCAAAAGGAGCTCGACCGCCGCCGCCCGGGCCAGAGCGATATCGTCACACCTCGCAAAGAGGCCGACCGCTGCGAAATTTTGTCCGGGGTTTTCCAGGGGAAAACGCTCGGAACGCCAATTGCCATCCTTGTCCGCAATGAAGATGCGCGGCCGGAAGCTTACAGCGAGATGGAGACCACATTTCGTCCTTCGCACGCTGACTTCACCTACCAAGCCAAATACGGCATCCGCAACTGGCAGGGCGGAGGCCGCGCCTCCGCGCGCGAAACCATCGGACGTGTTGCCGCCGGCGTCGTGGCCCGCAAGGTCCTCGAGGCGCTTCATCCCGGTATCGACGCGCTCGCCTGGGTCAGTCGCGTGCATCAAATCGAGGCACAAGTCGATGTCGCGTCCGTGACCCGCGAAGCGATCGAAGCCAATGCGGTCCGTTGTCCCGACGCAGCCACGGCGGAAAAGATGATCGTGCGCATCAAAGAAGCGCGCTCGAACGGCGACTCGGTCGGCGGCCTCATCGAATGCGTGGTGCGCAATTGTCCGCCGGGCCTCGGCGAACCCGCTTTCGACAAACTCGAGGCTGATCTGGCCAAGGCCATGCTCAGTCTGCCGGCGACCAAGGGTTTCGAAATCGGCTCCGGTTTCGAGGGAACCAAACTCACCGGTCTCGAACACAATGACGCTTTCGAAATGCGCGAAGGTCGGACCCGCACGACGACCAACCGCTCCGGCGGAATCCAAGGCGGCATCAGCAATGGCGAGGACATCACTTTCCGCGTCGCCTTCAAGCCGACCGCCACCATCGCGAGCGCGCAGCAAACCGTCACCGCATCCGGCGAAAACACCGAACTCGCCGCGCGCGGGCGCCACGATCCGTGTGTCATCCCCCGCGCCGTGCCCATCGTCGAAGCGATGGTCTGGCTCGTGCTGGCTGATCACGCCCTGCGCCAGCGCGCACAAAGTCGCTCTTCTCAAGCGAACTGCGCGATCCAGCGGCAGTCGGATGAAGGATTGCTTACTGCGGGGCGGGGAGGTGGAGGCGAGCAGGGGGCAGCATTTGGACTTGGCGATCGTGGCGGGGGAGGCGGAGCGTGAGACGAAGACCTTTGCCGGGGTCGCTCTCCAAGACGACTTCGCCGCCGTGGGCGCGGATGATGCGCTGCGTGATCATAAGGCCTAGACCGCTGCCGCCTTTTTTTGTCGTGAAATAGGGCTCGAAGACGCGGGCCATGGTTTCCTGTGTCATACCGCCGCCGGTGTCGGCAAAGGTGACGTTGATCCAGTCGGCGTCGGCGCCGGTGCGGATCTTGAGGAGTCCGCCCTGCTTCATGGCTTCGCTGGCGTTTTTGACAATGTTGTAAAAGGCCTGCTTGAGTTGGTCCTGGTCGACGTCGAGGACGGGGAGTCCGGGGGCGAGGTCGAGTTCGAGGAGGATGTTGCGGGATTTGAGTTCGGGCGCGAGGAACTCGGCGGCGTCGCGGACGAGCGAGTTGAGCTCGTGCGGAGCGCGTTGCAGGGGGGCGGGACGGATGGCGCGGAGGAATTGGGTGACGATGCTGTCGAGGCGTTTGATTTCCTCCTGCGCAACTTCGAGGGGATGGAGGAGGGTTTCCTGCTCTCCTTCGGGGAGTTTGCGCAAGCGGCGTTCGAGAAGCTGGAGATGGATGGTCAGCGAATTGAGCGGGTTGCCGATTTCGTGGGCCACGCCGGCGGCGAGGAGTTGCAGGGCGGCGATGCGTTCGCTTTCGAGTGTTTCCTGCGCCTCGCGGTGACGCTCGGTGAAATCGCGCATGATCAGCGCGTAACCGGCGTGCTGGCGGTGTCCGGGTTTGTCATCGTCCTCGGCGAGGAGGGGAACGACGTAGAAATTGAGGATGCGGTGGGCGGGGTGAAAAACCTCGATGTCGCGGGTGACGATATCGCGGCCTTGGGCCAGTTCTTTCCAGCGCAGCCCGCTGATGTTTTCGGCGAGCGGTCGTCCGAGGGCGGCGGCGGGATCGAGTCCGAAGAGCATGCCGGCGGCATCGTTCATGTAGATGACCGTTCCGGCGGTGTCGGTGACGATGACACCTTCGCGGATGGCGTTGAAGATGGTCTCGAGGAAGCGCTTGTCGCGGGCCAGTTCGACAAAGAAGGCTTCGACTTCCTCCGGTTGGATGCGACGGAGGCGGGCGAGGATTTTGTCGAGGAAGGCGCGTTTCATTGCGATGGCAGCGGTCCGGTCGCCACGGCGACTGGACCCTACCGGGTAGAAGGTTAGCGGGTGTCGTGGTTGATGTTGAGCAACCGCGCGAGCTCCTCGACGCGCTCGGCGAAGAGTTTCAGGGCGGACTCCACCGGTTGCGGGGAGCTCATGTCGACCCCCGCGGCCTTGAGGGTGTCGATGGGATATTGTTTGCCGCCGGACTGGAGGAAACCGAGGTAGCGGCTTGGGTCGCCGGTTTCGAGGACTTGGCGGGAGAGGGTGACGGCGGCGCTCATGCCGGTTGCGTATTGATAGACGTAGAACGCGCTGTAGAAATGCGGGATGCGCAGGCACTCGAGGTCGAGTTGCGGATCGAGGGTGAAGTCCGGACCGAAGTAGGCGACGAGGAGTTCGCGGTAGATCTTGGTCAGGGTGTCGAGGGTGAGGGCTTCGCCGGCTTCCTGCCGCTCGTGGATGATTTTTTCGAACTCGGCGAACATGGTCTGCCGGTAAATCGTGCCGCGCAGGTCGTCGATCTGGCGGTTGAGCAAATACGCTTTCATTTGCGGATCCGTGGTCTGGCCGAGCAGATGGTGGGTGAGGAGTTCCTCGTTGAAGGTGGATGCCACCTCAGCGAGGAAGATCGGATAGTGGTGATCTTGGAAGGTCTGGTTCCGCTGCGCATACCACGTGTGCATGGAGTGTCCGGCCTCGTGCGCGAGGGTGAACATGTCGGCGAAGACATCCGGTTTGTAATTCATCAGGATGTAGGGCGGCGAACCGTAGCATCCGCTGGAGAAGGCACCGCTGCGTTTGCCTTTCGATTCGTAGCGGTCGCACCAGCGTCCACGGAGGCCGGCCTCCAATTCGCGTGTGTATTCCCCTCCGAGCGGGGCGGTGGCGGCGATGGTGCGGTCGATGGCTTCGTCGAAGGTCAGGTGCGTGGTGATCTGCGCAACGAGCGGGACGTAAGTGTCATAGTGGTGGATGGCGTCGATCCCGAGGGCGCGGCGGCGCAGTTCGTAATAACGGTGGAGCGGCGCAAGGTTGGCGCGCACGGTGGATACGAGGTTGTCGTAGACCGCGGTGGGAATGTTGTTGCGGAAGAGGGCGGCGGAGAGGGCTGAAGGGTAATTGCGGGCCTTGGCTTGGAAGACATCGGTGCGGACCGAGCTGGCCAGAGTGCTGGCGAGCGTGAACTTGTGGTCGGAGAATTCCTCGTAGAATTGATGGAATGCACGGCGGCGCAGATCGCGGTCCGGTTTGACGAGGAACGAGCTGAAACTGCTTTGGCTGAGTTCGACCTGCTGGCCGGTGCTGTCGGTGATGATCCCGAACTTGAGGTCGACATTGGTCAGTTGGGAGAAGGTGTCCTCGTGTCCGGCCAGCGGTTGCGAACTCATGGCGAGGAGACGTTCCTCGTTTTCATTGAGTGTGTGCGGCTTGAAGCGGCGCAGGCGTTCGAGGACGGTGCGCCAGGGTTTGAGTTCGGGCGTGGCAGTGAGCGCGGCGAATTTTTCCTCGGGAATAGCCATCAGCTCGGGGCTGATGTAGGAGCATTTTTCCACGATATCGGTGTGGAGGTTTTGCAGACGCGCTTCGCGCTCGAGGAAGGCCGGGTCGGAAGCGTTCTCACTGACGCGCAGGCTGGCGTAGGTGCCGAGGCGCTCGAGGGGCTGGTCGATGCTTTTTTCGAATTCGAGGGCGGCGAGGAGGGACGCGGGAGATTCGGATAGCTTGCCGCGGAATTGCGTGATTTGCGGATAGCGTTGCTGGAGACCGGCGAACTCGCGTTCCCATGCGGCATCGTCGGTGTAGAGATGCGCAAGGTCCCAGCGGTCGGACTCGGGGATTTCGTCGCGGGTGGGGACGCGTTTGACGGCGGATTCGGCGGTGCGGGATGACATAAAGGTCGATTTTGGGCGGGTCAGAATTCCGAGCAATTGAAAACGATGCGGTAGCCGCACGTCGCACTGCGGCAAACGACTTTGCACTTCTCGGAAATCAATGCGGCTCCGCAGACGGGGCACACGGTGTCCGGATTGTCGGAGGCGGGCGCGTTTGTGATGGCGCGCAAGGCGGCGGCAAGGGTGCGGACGGTGTCCGGATCATGCGCGGCGGAGAGGCTGACGCGCAGGCGCGAGGTGCCCTGGGGCACGGTGGGCGGGCGAATGGCCGGGACGTGGAAGCCGAGTTGCGCCAACTGGTCGGAGGCGCGGAGGGTGTCTTCTTCCTTCCCGATGATGACGGGATGAATGGCGGCAGGCGGAACTTGGTCGAAGAGGGCCGCGAGTTCGCGGAGTCTGGCGCGCCGCCGGTCGCCTTCGGGTCCCGCGCAGATCTCAAGCGCGGCGGAAGCCGCGGCCGCCGTCGAGGCGGGCGCGGCGGTGGAGAAGATGAAGCCGCGGGCGCGATTGAGGAGGAAATCGATAAGCGCGCGAGAGCCAGCGATGTAGCCGCCGGAGCTGCCGAGGGCTTTGCCCAGCGTGCCCATCTGCACTTCGATGCGGTGGGAAAGGCCGAGTTGGTCGGCAAGTCCGCGCCCGCCGCCACCGAGGACGCCGGTGCCGTGGGCTTCATCGAGCATGAGGACGGCACCATGGCGGTCTTTGAGTTCGACGATGTCGCGCAGCGGGGCGGTGTCGCCGTCCATGCTGAAGACCGACTCCGTAACGATGAAGATGCGGGCTTGGGGATGCTTCTCGCGAGCCCAGCGCAGATGATGTTCGAGATGGTTCGTGTCGTTGTGATGGAAGGGACGCAGCGTGGCTCCGCTCAGGCGCGCGCCGTCGACGAGGCAGGCGTGCGACAATTTATCGAGAAGGACAACGTCATCCTTGCCAGCCAACGCCTGCAAGGCCCCGGTGCTGGCGGCGTAGCCATTGGCGAAGACGAGGGCGGCGGCGGTGTTTTTGAAGGAGGCGAGTTTTTCCTCGAGATCGTGATGCGGGGTTTGGGTTCCGGTGAGGAGGCGCGAGGCGCCGGTGCCGGCGCCGAATTGACGGGTGGCTTCGAGGGCGGCGGCGATGACTTCTGGGTGGGCGGCGAGTCCGAGGTAGTCGTTCGAGGCGAAGTTGTGCAGGGCCCTGTCCGCGAAGCGCACGAGCGGGCCGGTGGGCAGGCCGGACACGCGCAAGCTGCGACGGAGATGGCGCGCGTCGAGGTCGGCGAGGGATTTCTGCAGGTGGTCTTCGAACATCGAGGGGGGAGTTTTAACCGCAGAGAGCGCAGAGTCCACAGAGGAGAAAGTTTGCTCGCGGGAGGCGGGACGGGCAACTTGGCGGCCATGCTTCATCTGCCTGATCCGGTCCATCCGTTCGCGGTGCATTTTCCGATGGCGTTTTTGCTGCTGGGAGCGGCGGCGATCGGGTTGTCGCTACTCTGGCCGAATCGCTACATCGTGCGGTTGGCTTTTCTTTGCATGTTGCTCGGAGCTTTGGGCGCGACGTGGGCGCACCGGACGGGCACGGAGGAGGCGGCGGCGATACGCTACGTGGGTGAGTCGACAGCCGCGGCAGTGCAGGAACACAAAGGTGTGTCGGATTTGATGCTGGTGGCTTCTTGGATTGCCGCGGTGGCGGCCGCAGCGGTGTTTTTCAGTAATTTGATTCCCGGCGTGTCGTTGCTCGCGCGTCTGGTCGCGGTGGCCGCTTGCTTGTTCATGCTGTGGACCCTGCAGGCCGCGCACCATACGGGGATGGTTCTGACGCACACGCATTTCTTCGGACCGAACGCGCCGAAGCCGGCACCGGGGACCGAAGAAGTGATCCGCCTGCGGGTGGATTAAGCCGCGGCCTTGTTCTCGGGGAGCGCGTGGCGGAAGGTAGCCAGCGCGACGAGGGCGAGTCCTCCGCCGAAGATCCACAACGCGGCGGGGATGCCGGTCCATTTGGCGACCAGGCCGGCGGTCAGCGAGCCGAGGGCAAAGCTGCCCTGTAAGACGGTGAGATAGATGGCGATGATGCGTCCGCGGAATTCGGCGGGCACGGAGGTCTGCACGGCGACGTTGAGGTTGACCATGCTGGAAACCCAGGCAAAACCACCGAGAAGCAGCGCGGCGGCGGCCCACGGAAAACTTTGCGCGCTGCCGAGCAGGCCCAGTGCGATCCCCGCGACGAGGGCGGAGGCGCTGACCGTTTTCGACGGACCGGCCCGGCGCCGCAGCAGGGGCGAGGTCGCGCCGCCGAGCAGCGAACCGATGCCGAAGACGCCGAGCAGGCTGCCGTATTCGGCGGCGCTGAGTCCGAGATTTTCGCGGGCGAGCAAGGGCAACAGCGCGAGCGGGGCGCTGGCGCCGAAGGAAAAAGCGGCGAGGCGGAGAAAAGGCGAGTGCAAGTGCACGGCTCCGCGCGCGTGACGCAGTCCGTCGCCGATCGAACGCCAGAATCCACCCGCGTTCGGCGCGGGGGCGACACCGGACCAGAACGAGAGAACCAGCACGGTGCCGAGGAAAGACGAGGCGTTGATAAAAAACACCGGTGCGGCGCCGATCCATCCGACGAGAAGTCCGCCGGTCACGGGACCGAGGACGCGTCCGGTGTTGAAGCTGATCGAGTTGAGCGCCACCGCGGACGCCACGCGGTCGCGCGGCACGAGGTCCTGCACCAAGGATTGCCACGCGGGCAGATTGAGGGCGGCGCCGGTGCCAAGCGCGAAGGTCAGGGCGAGCAGTCCGGCTGGCGTGGCCTGTCCGGACCAGACCAGCACGCCCAGAGCCACCGCGCAAAGCATCATCCATAGCTGCGTGCCGATGAGAAAAATGCGCCGGTCGACGGTGTCGGCCAGTGTTCCGCCGGCCAGACCGAAGAGAAAGACGGGGGCAAGCGTGGCCACGGGGACCAGCGAGATAACCAGCGGCGAAACGGTCAGCGAGGTCATGACCCACGCCACGGCCACGGCCTGCATGAGTGTGCCGAGGTTCGACACGACCGAGGCGATCCAAAGGAACCGGTAGACCGGGGATCGCAGCGGGGCCAACAACTCGCGCATGATGAGAGCGCCCACCATGCGCCGTCCGTGAGGCGGGCGCTATTGCAAAAATTTCGAGCCGAGCCGGACAAGGTCCTGCATGTCGACATCGCCGTCGCCGTCGGAATCAAGGAAGCCCTTGAGCAGCGGGTTCGAGGCGAGCGCGGCGAAAGGATCATCGGCCGTGGCCGTGGCGCCGGTTCGCACGGACGGGGCGGACGGCGCGGCGCCGGCGCGCGCGCCGGATTGGAGCAGACTGACCAGCGCGGGGATAATGACCGGCAGCATGCTCATGATGTCGCCGGTGGGGAGTCCGCTTTTTTGCTGCGCTTTGTTGACCATTTGCTCCATGCGGTCGTGACCGAGGGTGCGCTCGAGGGCTTGCGGGGAGTTGGCGTTTTGTTTGAGCGAACCGAGCAGGGCGTCGATTCCCTCGATACCGCCTTGTTGTCCTGCTTCACGCAGGGCAGGTTTGAGGGCGCTACCGACTGTGCCGGCGAGGCCTTCGGCGGCGCCGGCAGGAATTTCGCGGGCTTGGGCGGTTCCGGGTGCGCCTCCGAGCAGGGCGCCGAGGAGGCCTTCCAGATCGGATTTTTGCGTGGCAGATTGAGGGTCTTGGATGGAAGAAACGAGGACGTCGAAGAAGTTCATGGGATTTGGATTTTGCGTAGGGCTTCGCACGGAGGGAAGTCCGCTTTAGTGTAAATATCCGATTTTTATTCGCGTGCAGTCTTGCCGCGGATGAGGCTGGCGTTTATGCCGACAGCCATGCGTTGGGAAGGCAGACGGCAGAGCGAGCACGTCGAGGATCGGCGGGGGATGAGTCCGGCCGGGCGGACCATGGTCGGCGGAGGTCTCGGGCTGATCTTGGTCCTGGCTTTTGCTTTGTTTACCGGAGCAGATCCGTTGCGACTCATTCAGGACTTGGGCATGGACCAGCAGGTTTCTGCCCCGCAACAGCAGGGGAAGCCGGCTCCGGATGATAACATCCGCAAGTTCGTCGCCACGGTGTTGGCAGACACCGAGGATGTGTGGACGGAGGCCTTCGCCAAATCGGGCAAACGCTACGTCCCGCCGCGCTTGGTTCTTTATTCGGGGGTGACGCAGGTGCCGGGCGGGATGGCGCAGGGAGCTTCGGGGCCGTTTTATTTGCCGGCTGACCAGACGGTTTATCTGGATTTCTCGTTCTTTGACCAGATGCGCCGTCAGTTCGGGATGCACGGGGATTTTGCCGCAGCTTATGTCATTGCGCACGAGGTCGGTCACCATGTTCAGCATTTGCTCGGGCTGACCGACCTGGTGCACGGTCGGCGCATGTCCGAGGCTCAGCGCAACCAGATGTCGGTGCGCTTGGAGTTGCAGGCCGACTTTCTGGCCGGAGTCTGGGCGCACCATGCGCAGCAGCGTTACGACATGCTCGAGGAAGGGGATGTCGAGGAGGCGATCAATGCGGCGGAGACGGTGGGCGACGACCGTTTGCAGAAGGCGACACGCGGTTACGTGGTTCCCGATTCCTTCACCCACGGGACGGCGGAGCAGCGGCGGCGGTGGTTCATGAAGGGGTTTCGTAGCGGGCGACTCTCGGACGGCAACGCTTTCGAGGTGCCTTACAGCCAGCTCTGATTTTTTGCGCGTTTCCTTGCGGCGCAGGAACCGCTAGAACAACCGAATGCACAAGGTGAAAGCGGCCATTGTCGGCGCGAGCGGTTACTCGGGAGAGGAACTGGTCGCGTTGCTCGCGCGGCATCCGCACGTCGAGATCGTTGCGGTAACGTCACGGCAATCGGCGGGTCAGACCGTGGCGGAGGTTTTTCCGCGGATGAGTGCGTCGGCGATCGCGGGAATGAAATTTGTCCTGCCTTCGCTTGACGCGCTGACGAAATCCGGCGCGACAACGGTTTTTCTCGCGCTCCCGCACGGGCTCGCCGCGGAGTTTGCCTCACCCTTGCGAAAGGCGGGGGTGCAAGTTGTCGATCTGAGCGCCGACTTCCGGCTCAAGTCGGCGGAGGTGTTTGCAGAGTTTTACGGCGAGAAGCATCCGGCGCCGGCATTGTTGGCGGAGTCGGTTTATGCGCTGCCCGAGGTTTGCGGTGAAAAAGCGCTGAAAGGCGCCGCTTTGCTCGCGTGTCCCGGGTGTTATCCCACGAGCATCCTTGTTCCTCTCGTGCCGCTCCTGCGGAGGAAGCTCATTGATCCCGCTTCGGTCGTGATCAACAGCCTGAGCGGGGTAAGCGGGGCCGGACGGAAAGCGGACGTGGCCCTGCTTTTCGCCGAGTGCAACGAGAGTTTGCGGGCCTACGGCGCACCTAAGCACCGGCATCTTTCCGAGATCGAACAGGAACTTTCCGCCGCGGCCGGGGAGCAGATATCCGTCAGCTTCACACCGCATCTGGTGCCAGTCACGCGGGGTATGATTTCCACCATCGTGGTCCAACCGGCCAAGGGCGCGGATGCCAAGAAGGTGGAAAAAGCGTGGCGCGAGGATTACAAGGGACGGCCTTTTGTGCGGATCGTTCCGCACTTGCCCGACTCGAAACATGTGACGAACACGAACTTCATCGATATCGCCGTGCGCGACGATGCACGGACCGGACGGCTCCTCCTTTTCAGTGCGATCGACAATCTCGGCAAAGGCGCCGCCTGGCAAGCCGTGCAGGCCTTCAATGTCTCGCAGGGGTGGGGCGAAACAACGGGTTTGCTATGACCAAGTGGAAGCTGGTGAAGGGCGGGGTCACCGCCGCCAAAGGTTTTCGTGCCTCGGCGGTTTTCGTCGGGATCAAGGCGGCCAATAAAGACCGCGAGGATATGGCGTTGGTCGCCTCCGAAGTGCCGGCGGTCGGCGCCGGTGTCTTCACGACGAACCGCGTCAAAGCCGCTCCGGTCCGCGTCTCACGGGCCCACCTGCGCTCGCCGCACTCCTGCGCCGTGCTGCTCAACAGCGGCAACGCCAACGCCTGCACCGGACCATGCGGCATTGCCGCGGCCAAAGCGCTCGCCGCCTCCATGGCCGAAGTCCTGCATTGTGGCGTGCGCCGCGTGATGGTCTGTTCGACCGGTCGGATCGGCGTGCCGCTTCCGCTCGAAAAAATGACGGACAAACTTCCCGAGTTGGCCGCGCGACTCTCGACCTCCGGCGGCGCGGCCGCGGCCAAGGCGATCATGACCAGTGACACCTATGCCAAGGAATACGCCGTGGAAGTCAAGTTGCCGGGGGGCAGTTTACGTGTCGGCGGCATGGCCAAAGGCGCGGGCATGATCGATCCGAACATGGCGACGATGCTTTGCGTCATCACAACCGATGCGAAGCTTTCCAAAGGCACGCTGCAGAACGCGCTCCACCACGCGGTGGAGCGCAGTTTCAACCGTATCACGATCGACGGCGACATGAGCACGAACGACACGGTGCTGGCTTTGGCCAACGGCGCATCGGGTGGTGTATCGATCAAAAACGGATCCCCCGAATATGCGCTCTTCACGGACGCGCTGAACGAAGTGTGCACGCGCCTGGCTTTCATGATCGTGCGCGATGGGGAGGGTGTTTCGAAGTTCGTCACCGTGCAGGTGCGCGGCGCCTCGAGTCTGCAGGCCGCGCGAAAAGTCGCCGAGGCGGTGGCCAATTCGACCTTGGTCAAATGCGCCTGGGCGGGCAACGACCCGAACTGGGGTCGCATCCTCGACGCTGCCGGCTATTGCGGGGTGCGCATTCGCGAGGAGTTGGTCGATATCTACTATGATGGTGTGGCTGCCGTGCGTGGGGGAACGGCCGCGCCGACGCCGAAAGACAAGTTGGTCAAAGCGGTTTCGGGCGACAAATTCACCGTGACCATCGACCTGCACCAAGGCAAAGCGTTCTACACGGTTTACACGACGGACCTGACCGAGAAATACGTGGAACTCAACCTGAGCGAGTAGCATGAGTCTGACCGATGCCAGTCTCCGCGCGGGAACATTGATTGAGGCGTTGCCCTATTTGCAAAAATTCCGCGGACAGACTTTTGTCATCAAATACGGCGGCAGCGCGATGGAAAGCGACGAGGCGGTGGAGCGCCTCCTGCGCGATGTCGTCTTCCTCGAAGCGGTGGGAATCAATCCTGTGCTTGTCCACGGCGGCGGCAAAGCGATCAGCGCACGCATGCGCGAAGCCGGACTCACCGCGCGCTTCCTCAACGGCCTGCGCGTGACCGACGAGGCGTCCATCCGTATCGTGGAGGAGGTCCTCGATCGCAAGGTCAATCCGCGCCTGGTCCAAACCATCGGCGAATTCGGCGGGCGGGCGCGCGGATTTTCCGGACGCGATGTGCTGCGCGCGGAAAAGTTGCCGCCGGTCGATGACGGCAAGGGCGGCACGGAAGACATCGGTTTTGTCGGGCGGGTCACCGGCGTCGAGAAGACGGCATTGGAAGAAGTCCTGCAGGAGGAGCACGTGCCGGTCGTTTCGCCAGTGGCGCGGGGGGCGGATGGATGCAGCTACAACATCAACGCCGACGAAGCGGCCGCGGCCATCGCAGGCGCGTTGCGCGCGGCCAAATTGATTTTTCTCAGCGATGTGCCGGGCATCATGCGCGATCGTGAGGATCCCGACTCGCTCGTGCCCACCGTGCGGGCCGATCAAGTCGATGCGCTCATCCGGCAAAAAGTGCTCGAGGGCGGCATGATTCCCAAAGTGCAGGGTGCCGTCGCGGCCTTGCGCAACGGGGTGGGGAAGACGCATATGATTGACGGACGCCTTCCGCATGCTTTGTTGTTGGAAATATTCACCAATGAAGGCGTCGGCACCGAAATTATTGCTTAGTGTTTTCCTCCTCGCGCTGGCGCTGGCTGCGTCCGCGCAGGCCGAGTTCCGTGGCGCGTGGATTTCCTCGGTGCACAATCTCGATTGGCCGTCGAAAAAAGGACTGCCCGCCGCCCAGCAGAAAGCGGAACTCGTCCGAACGCTCGACGCGGCCAAGTCGCTCGGACTGACCGATGTTTTTTTCCAGGTCCGCCCGGAAGGCGATGCGCTTTACCGCTCGTCGCTCGAGCCATGGAGCCGTTTTCTCACCGGCACACAGGGCAAAGATCCCGGATACGATCCGCTCGCGTTCTGCATCAGCGAGGCCGGCAAGCGCGGTATCCGCGTGCACGCGTGGTTCAATCCGTATCGGGCTTCGGTCAAGGCGGGTAATCCGCTCGCGTCGAATCACATGGCGCGTCGCTACAGTCCGTATGCCTACAAAGTCGGTTCCGTCGTTTGCATGGATCCCGGGTCTAAGGAGGTGCAGGACCACGTGGTCAAAGTGGTGGCCGATGTCGCCCGGCGCTACGATGTGGCTGGAATTCATTTCGACGATTATTTTTATCCCTATCCCTCGGTCGGAAAGTTGCCAGACGGCAAAACCTACGAGCGTTACCGCGCGGGTGGAGGAACGCTCTCGGTCGGTGATTGGCGCCGCGACAATGTGAATCGTTTGATTGCGCGGTCCTCTCAGGCCGCGAAAGAAGCGCGCCCCGGGATTGTTTTCGGCGTCAGTCCGTTCGGTATCTACACGAAGGGGCAGCCTTCGACGGTCAAAGCCGGACTCGACCAACTCAACGAGATTTACGCCGACCCGCTCAAGTGGATGCGCAGCGGTTGGGTGGACTACATTGCACCGCAGCTTTATTGGAAGGACCAGTCCGACCAGTGCTTCACCAAGTTGCTCGAGTGGTGGCGCAGTCCGTCGGTCAATCCGCGTCGCGTGCCGGTATATCCCGGCATCGCCGCCTACCGCATGAGCGAGCAAGGCTGGCCCGCGCAGGAAATCGTGCGCCAAGTCGCTCTGTCCCGCACGGTAGGCAGCGGTCCGTCCGGACACGTTTTTTTCCGCATGGCCAATATGGTCAACAATACCAAGGGTATTTCGACCATGCTGAAAAAAGCGGGTTATTGAGCTGCAGTGCTCTTTGTAGTGGCGACGCTGTAATTCAAGCGGGTCGCAGGTAGAGGGCGCGCGCGATGGCCAATAGTTTCTCCGGCGCGGATAGTCTATAGCGCTTCTCCGCCACGCGCAGTCCATCATGCCGCATTTTCCGGAGCAAAGACCGGTAGATTGATGCCATGATCCGTGCCGGACGCAGGGCGCGGACATCTTCACCCGGTGACAAGGCGGCCGCCTCGTCGAATAGTGTGTCCGTCTTCTCCGCAAAAGACTGCAAGTGGTCCTGCGCGTCATGTGGGAAAGACTCGACCCCCGCGGCTGACAATTCATCCAGCGGATAGTAGACGCGTCCGCGTGCCAGATCCGATTTCGTGTCGCGCAGAATATTGGTGTATTGCAGTGCCCGCCCGAGTGTTTCGGCGTAGGCGGCGGCGCGCTCCGGATCCGCGCCGAAAATCGGCAGGCAAAGCTGTCCGACCGTGCCGGCCACGCGATGGCAGTAAAGATCCAGATCGGCACGCGCGGCCATGCGCACCGGTGCTGCCAAGTCGGTCGCCGTTCCGTCGAGCAAATCGCGGAGCAAGCTGCGATCCAGTCCGCGCCGCAGGATCAGGTCACGCAAGTTGTCCGGTAAGCCCCGCAAACCGGGATCACGGAAGGCCGCGCGCCACGCTTCGAGCGCGGCGTAGCGGTCCGTTTGCTCATGGCCTTCCGCGTCGGCAATGTCATCGGCGCGGCGGCAAAATGCGTAGAGCGTTTCAAGGTCCTTGCGACGATCTGCAGGCAATAACCAGAAGGCTGGCACAAAGCTCGAATTGCTCGCGCGGACAATCGCCGCGGCCTCGAGGTGCGCAGGCGGAAGCAGGGGATTCATGCCGCGTCTAGTCTGCCCCCGGACATGCGGAGCACGCGGTCCGATGCACTGATTGCGGGTCCATCCTGCCGTGCGCCCCAGACCACGGTGAGTCCGAGTTCGTCAACCGCGCGGCGGGCGAGAGGAACGAGGATTTCCTCGGCTGCGGGCGACTCGGCCAGAAGGAGCGGTGGGCGGTGAATGATCGCCCTGGCGAATGTGGCGATGGCCTGACGTTCGGGCGGGAGGTTGCCCACCGGCTGTTCCGCCTCGCCTTCCAAGCCGCAGAATTGCAGCGCGGCGAGTGTTTGCTCCGCCTGCTCGGCTTCGGTCGTGCCGCCGGCTTTGAGCACGGGGAAGGCGATGTTTTCCAGGACGCTGAGCGAAGGGAGCAGCGCGCAGGCCGGGAAAAGAAAACCGAACGTCCGCAGTCGCAAGGCATCGCGTTCACCGGCCGGCAAGGCCGTGGCCTTGGTCCCGCCCAGCCAGACTTCCCCCGCATCGGGTTCTTCGAGCAGCCCGAGCACATGGAGCAAAAGGTTTTTTCCGCAGCCTTCGGAGCCGCTCACGGCATGGAATTCACCCGAAAGAAATTCCGTGCTGACCCCGCGCACATGCGAGGCACCCTCACGCCAGAGCGGACGCATGCAGTGCAGATCGCGGCAATGGAGCAGGGGAGCGGTCATTGCACAAAACGGCATCCTGACCCTCGCCACCGCAAAATGCAGGAAGAATCTGTTGCGTGCTGCCCGCGGGCTCGTCACCCTCGCTGCGCATGACGCTGGCCAACCAAATCACCCTGGTGCGCATTCTCCTCATCCCGGTGTTTGTCGTGTTCGCGGTTTACTACGCGGACAGCGTGCGCGGGGGCGTGGCGCAAGACTGGCTGCGTTGGTGCGCGGTGGCGGCCTTTGTCGTCGCCGCGGCGAGCGACGGACTCGACGGCTGGATCGCCCGCCGTTTCAACCAGCGCAGCGCCCTCGGTGTTGTTCTTGATCCCATCGCGGACAAGGGCCTGCTCCTCACCGCGATCATCACTCTGAGCTTTTATCCCTGGCCGGTCAGTCTGCCGCTCTGGTTTCCGGTCATCGTTATCGCACGCGATGTGGTTATCCTTGTCGGCTGCGGACTGCTCAAATTTTTCACCGGCGACGTGGAAGTGCGACCGAGTTTCCTCGGCAAAATGGCCACCGCCCTGCAGATGGCGGCCGTAGCTTGGGTCCTGCTGCAGATTCCGGAACAAAAGTGGATCGTCTGGGCGGCCGGGCTTTTTACCCTGCTCAGCGGTATCGGTTATATTTGGCGCGGCATGCACGCCATGGGAGGGGCGGCCAAAGCAGAATGAAAAAAGCCGTTCTCGTCGGGCGCCCGAATGTCGGGAAATCCGCCCTGTTCAACCGTCTGGCCGGACGCCGAATTTCCATCGTCCACGACCAACCGGGCGTGACGCGCGACCGTATCGAGGCTTTGTGCAGTTTGGGTCGGGTGCCTTTCGGCATCGTCGACACCGGCGGTATCGGCGCATCGCCTGATCCCGATTTTGCCGAGGCCACGCACCGCGCGGCGGATGATGCTCTGGAGGGTGCTGATGCGGTGCTGTTTGTCGTCGATGGAAAAGACGGACTGCTCCCCCTCGACACCGAACTGGCCGCCAAGTTGCGACGCGCCTCGCGTCCGGTCGTGCTCGTCGTCAACAAGCTCGACGACCCGAAACACGACGATCTCGAGGGCGAGTTCCTGCAACTCGGTTTCGACCGTGTGGTCGGGATCAGTGCGGTCCACGGACGCGGAACGGACGACTTGCTCTCCGCCGTGGGCGAAGCTTTCGGCGCGCAGGAACCCGGGTCAGAGCTTCCCGAAACCAAGATCCCCCCGCGCATCGTCATCATTGGACGTCCCAATGTCGGAAAATCCTCCCTGACCAACGCCCTGCTCGGACGCGACCGCGCCATCGTCAGCGATATTGCCGGCACGACGCGCGATGCGGTCGAGGTGCCCTGCGAGTTCGGCGGACGTCCCTACCTTTTGCTCGACACCGCGGGCATCCGGCACCGTTCGAGGCACAATACTTCGGTGGAAGTTTTCAGCGTCATGCGCTCGGAAGAGGCCATCCGCATGGCCGACGTTTGTGTGTTGGTCATCGACGCGCAGTCCGGCGTGACCGAGCAGGACAAGCGCATCGCCGGCCTCATCCAAAAATCGCGCAAGGCGGTGGTTATTGCGGTGAACAAAGCCGACCTTCTCGACGCGGACTCCACCCGTCGTGAAGGTCTGAAAGAGCAACTCGCCGCTTGGCAATCGCAGTTGTTTTTCCTGCCCTACGCGCCGCTTGTCCTGCTTTCGGCCAAGACCGGCGACAATTTGAAGCGTCTCGGCACAACCGTGGAAAAAATGCGGCAGCACGCCACGCGTCGCCTCGGCACGGGCGAGCTGAACCGCGTGTTCCGGGATGCCATGACCCTCCACCCGCCGCCGATGCGCGGCACCCGCCGCCTGAAGGTTTTCTATGCCACGCAGCTCGAGGAATCCGCGCCGCGTCCGTTTGCCCCGGTAAAATTCCTGCTCTTCGTCAACGCCCCGGGGCTTCTCACCCCGACCTACGAAACGTATCTCGCCGCGCAGGTGCGCCGCGTGCGCGAGTATCCCGGGCTCCCGCTCATTTTCGAGCTGCGCGCCCGCCCCGAGTCGGAAAAGCGCGTCCGCACCCGCGGCGGCAAACGCCCGGCCAAACGTCCCGCCACGAAGCGCCGCTGATCGGCGTCCGCCGGACTTGGCACGGACGTTGCTTTTTAAGGCGCCGGGAGGCCACTTTTTCTTTGCGCCCCACACCGAAATCCATACCCTAAACGATCCGTCCGGTTCCGACCGGCTATGCCCATGAAAAGACCCGCACGCCAAGGACTTTACGACCCGCAATTCGAGCACGAATCCTGCGGGGTCGGCTTCGTTGCCAACATGAAGGGTGTGAAGTCGCACTCCATCGTCGAACAGGGCCTGCAAATTCTGGTCAATCTCGAGCACCGCGGCGCCTGCGGGTTCGAGGAAAACACGGGCGACGGCGCCGGCATCCTCATCCAGATGCCCGACAAATTCCTCCGTGCCGTAACCAAAGAGGATCACATCGAGCTGCCCCCCGCCGGACACTACGGCGTGGCCATGGTTTTCCTGCCGCCGGACAAACAACTCCGCCAGAAAATCGAAGAGCGTTTTGAGCAGGTGGTCCGGGCCGAGGGCCAGAAGTTCCTCGGTTGGCGCACTGTGCCGACGGACAATTCGACCCTCGGAGAAACGGCCAAGTCGGAGGAACCGGAGGTCCGCATGGCTTTTGTCGGACGCAACCCGGCGATCAAGGACGAACTCGCGTTCGAGCGGAAGCTCTACGTCATCCGCCACCGCCTCTTCAATGAAGTCCGCTATGCCGGAGCCCCCGGCGGCAGCTTCTTCTACATCCCGAGTTTCTCGTCCCGCACCATCGTCTTCAAAGGCATGTTGACCACTGCGCAAGTCGCGGAATTTTACCCCGACCTGTCCGACCCGCGCATGGAAAGCGCGCTCGCGCTGGTCCACTCTCGTTTCAGCACGAACACCTTCCCGAGTTGGGACCGTGCGCATCCTTACCGCTACGTAGCGCACAATGGCGAGATCAACACCCTGCGCGGCAACGTCAATTGGATGCACGCCCGCGAGTCGCAGTTCGCTTCGCCGCTGTTCGGCGAGGATATGGAACAGCTCAAGCCGGTCGTCCACCAGGATGGCAGCGACTCGGCCATGTTCGACAACTGCTTCGAGTTCCTCGTTCTCTCCGGCCGTTCGCTGGCGCAGGCCGCGGTCATGATGATCCCCGAGCCGTGGGCCAACCACACCTCGATGCCGAAGGACCTCCGGGATTTCTACGAATACCACGCCTCGCTCATGGAGCCGTGGGACGGTCCTGCCGCCGTGGCTTTCACCGACGGCACGCAAATCGGCGCGGTTCTCGATCGCAATGGCCTGCGCCCCTGTCGCTACTACGTGACCAAAGACGACCTCGTTGTCATGGCCTCCGAAGTCGGTGTCCTCGATATCGAGCCCGAGCGAGTCGCGCACAAAGGCCGGCTGCAACCCGGCCGCATCTTCCTCGTCGACACGAAGGAAGGCCGCATCATCGCCGACGAGGAAATCAAAGCTTCCCTCGCTAAGGAGCAGCCCTACGGCGAATGGCTCAAGGACAACTTGGTCAAAATGGAGGACCTCCCCGCCGGCGCCGACCCCGCGCACCCGGATCACGACACCGTGACCACGCGTCAGTTCGCCTTCGGTTACACCCAAGAGGACCTCAATCTCATCATCGCCCCGATGGCCAAGACCGCCGTCGAGCCGATCGGTTCGATGGGTAATGACGCGCCGCTCGCCGCGCTCTCCGACAAGCCCAAGCTTCTCTACAACTACTTCAAGCAACTCTTCGCCCAGGTGACCAACCCGCCGATCGATTCGATCCGCGAGGAAATCGTCACCTCGACCATCACCACACTCGGCTCCGAGGGCAACTTGCTCGAGCCGAAACCGGAAAGTTGCCGCCAGATCCAGCTGACCTCGCCGGTCATCACCAACGAGGAACTGGAAAAACTCCGCGTCCTCGACCGTCCCGGGTTCAAATCCGTCACACTGCCCATCCTCTATGAGGTAGCCGACGGCGGACCTGCGTTGGAGAAGGCGCTCAGCGAGCTTTTCAAAGCCGCCGACCGCGCCATGGCTGACGGCGCCAACATTCTCATCCTGTCCGACCGCGGCATCAGCGAAGACAAAGCGGCCATCCCCGCGCTGCTGGCCATGTCCGGGCTGCACCATCACCTCGTGGCCAACGGCACCCGCACGCAAGTCGGCCTTGTCCTCGAGTCCGGCGAACCGCGCGAAGTGCACCATTTCGCTCTGCTCACCGGTTACGGCGCAGGCGCGGTCAATCCGTATCTCGTCTTCGAATCGATCGAAGACATCATCCGCCGCCAGAATCTCACCGGCATCGACGTCTCGAAAGCGATCAAGCAATACGTCAAAGCCGCAGTCAAAGGCATCGTCAAAACGATGTCCAAGATGGGTATCTCCACCATCCAGAGCTATCGCGGCGCGCAAATTTTCGAAGCGGTCGGCCTGAACAGCGAGGTCGTCGACACCTATTTCAAATGGACCGCCTCGCGCATCGAGGGCATCGATCTTGCCGGCATCGCCCGCGAAGCCGAAGAGCGCCACCGCCGAGCTTATCCCGGCCGCGACTACCGCGACGAAGTCCTCGATCCGGGCGGCGTCTACAAATGGCGCCACGACGGCGAGCACCATGCCTTCAATCCGACGACCATCCACCTCCTGCAGCACGCCTGCCGCACGGGGAACATGGACGTCTTCCGCAAATACACCGATTCGGTCAACGACCAGTCGAAGAAACTGGCCACCCTGCGCGGCCTCATCGATTTCGAATTCCCTGAAAACGGCGGCATCCCGATCGAAGAGGTCGAGTCCGTCGAGTCGATCATGAAGCGCTTCAAAACCGGTGCCATGTCCTACGGTTCGATCAGCTCGGAAGCTCACGAGACGCTGGCCATCGCCATGAACCGCATCGGCGGCAAGAGCAACACGGGCGAGGGGGGCGAGGATCCCGAACGCTACAGCGTGATGCCCAATGGCGACTCGAAAAACAGCGCGATCAAGCAAGTCGCGTCCGGACGTTTCGGCGTGACCAGCTATTACCTTTCGCAAGCCAAGGAGCTGCAGATCAAAATTGTGCAAGGCGCCAAGCCCGGAGAGGGCGGACAGCTCCCCGGCACCAAAGTCTATCCGTGGATAGCCAAAGTGCGTCACTCCACCCCGGGCGTCGGCCTTATTTCACCTCCGCCGCACCACGACATCTACTCGATCGAGGACCTCGCCGAGCTGATCCACGACTTGAAAAACGCCAACCGCCACGCCCGCGTGTCGGTCAAATTGGTTAGCGAAGTCGGCGTCGGAACCGTCGCGGCGGGTGTGGCCAAAGCGCATGCCGATGTCGTGCTCATCAGCGGTTACGACGGCGGCACGGGCGCATCGCCGCTTTCCTCGGTGCAACATGCCGGCATGCCGTGGGAACTCGGCCTGGCCGAAACGCACCAGACGCTCCTGCTCAACAATCTCCGCAGCCGCATCGTCGTTGAAGTGGACGGACAGCTCAAAACCGGCCGCGACGTGGTCATCGGCGCGCTCCTCGGCGCCGAGGAATTCGGCTTCGCCACCGCACCGCTCGTCGTCATGGGCTGCATCATGATGCGTGCCTGCCACCTCAACACCTGCCCGGTCGGCGTGGCCACGCAGGACCCCGAACTGCGCAAAAAATTCACCGGCGACGCCGACCACGTGGTCAACTTCATGCGCTTCATCGCCACCGAAGTGCGCGAACTCATGGCCAAGCTCGGTTTCCGCAATCTCGACGAAATGGTCGGCCGCGTCGACAAGCTCGTCATGCGCAAAGCCGTCGACCACTGGAAAGCCGAGGGCCTCGACTATTCGCGCATCCTCTACGCGCCCGACGTCGGTGACGAAGTCGGACGTTATTGCACGATGAAGCAGGATCACGGCATCGAGAAGTCGCTCGACATGACGACGCTCCTCAAGATCTGTGAGCCGGCCATCAAGAAAGGGAAAAAAGTCCACTCGCGCATCCCGATCCGCAACGTCAATCGCGTGGTCGGCACCATCGTCGGCTACGAAATTTCCAAGGTGCACGGGCTCGAGGGATTGCCGGAAGACACCATCACGCTGGATTTTGTCGGTTCGGCCGGACAGAGCTTCGGCGCCTTCGCGCCGCGCGGACTCACCCTCCGCCTCGAGGGCGATGCCAACGACTACGTCGGCAAGGGCTTGAGTGGCGGAAAAATCATCATCCAGCCGCCGCCCGAAGCGGATTTCAAGGCCGAGGAAAACATGATCATCGGCAACGTCGCGCTCTACGGCGCCACCGGCGGGGAAGTCTACATCCGCGGCATGGCCGGCGAGCGCTTCTGCGTGCGCAACAGCGGCGTGACAACCGTCGTCGAGGCGGTCGGTGACCACGGTTGCGAATACATGACCGGCGGACGTGTCGTCGTGCTTGGCCCGACCGGCCGCAACTTCGCCGCGGGAATGTCCGGCGGAATCGCCTACATCTTCGATAACGCCGGCACCTTCCATAAGAATTGCAACATGGACATGGTCGACCTCGAGCGTCTGACCGACGCCGCCGAGATTGCCGAATTGAAGTCCATGATCGAGCGGCACGCCGAAGCCACCGGCAGCGTCCGCGCGCAGGAAGTTCTCGCCGCGTGGGACGAGTCCCTGCCGAAATTCATCAAGGTCCTGCCGAAGGACTACAAACGCGTCCTCATGGCCATGGACCGCGTCATCGCCTCCGGTCTGAGCGGAGACGAAGCGGTCATGGCCGCTTTCGAGGAAAACGCACGTGACCTCGCACGGGCGGGGGGGAACTGATTTATGGGCAAGCCGACCGGATTTAAAGAATTCACCCGCGAGATTCCCGCCGACCGCTCGCCGCTCGAGCGCATCCGCGATTGGGAAGAATTCCACGCGCACACCGCCGAGGAAAAACTCCGCGACCAAGGGGCGCGTTGCATGGATTGCGGCACGCCTTTCTGCCAGACCGGCATGATCCTCAACGGAGCGGCCAGCGGTTGCCCGATCAACAACCTCATCCCGGAATTCAACGACCTTGTCTACCGCGGCCTCTGGCGCGAAGCGCTCGACCGCCTGCACAAGACGAACAACTTCCCGGAATTCACCGGCCGCGTCTGCCCCGCGCCCTGCGAAGGCGCCTGCGTGCTCGGCATCATCGAGCCGCCGGTCACCATCAAGAATATCGAGTTTTCCATCATCGAACGCGGCTTCGAGGAAGGCTGGGTTGTCCCGAACCCGCCGAAACACCGCACCGGCAAAAAAGTCGCCGTGGTCGGGTCTGGTCCGGCTGGACTGGCCTGCGCTGACCAACTCAACAAAGCAGGACACCTCGTCACCGTCCTCGAGCGCGCCGACCGCATCGGCGGACTCCTCACCTACGGCATTCCCAACATGAAGTTGGACAAGGACGACATCGTCAAACGCCGCGTCGACATCCTCGCCGCCGAAGGCATCGAATTCGTCACCAATGCGAACGTCGGTCAAAACTATCCGGCGGAGAAGCTGGTCAAAGATTTTGACGCCGTCGTCCTCTGCTGCGGCGCCACGCAACCCCGCGATCTCACGATCGAAGGTCGTGATCTGGCCGGAATTTTTCCCGCCATGGATTTCCTCACCACGAATACCAAGTGCCTTCTCGACGGCACCGAGGTGCCCGGGCATCTCTCGGCCAAAGACCGCCACGTCGTTGTCATCGGCGGCGGCGACACCGGCACCGACTGCGTCGGCACGTCCATCCGCCAAGGCTGCAAGAGCGTGGTGCAGTTGGAGATTCTCCCCAAGCCGCCCGCCGCCCGCGCGGCGAACAATCCGTGGCCGGAATGGCCCAAGATTTACCGCATGGATTACGGACAGGAAGAAGCCGCCGCGCTCTACGGCGCCGACCCTCGTGTCTATTGCACCACGACGAAAAAATTCACCGGTGACAAAGACGGACGCGTCAACGAACTGCACATCGTGCAAATCGAATGGAAGCTCGACGCCAACGGCCGCTACTCGCCCGTCGAGGTTGCCGGGACCGAAAAAGTCATTCCCGGACAACTCGTGCTCCTCGCCATGGGTTTCCTCGGACCGGAAAAACCTCTCGTCGAAAAGCTCGGCCTCGCCGCCGACGAGCGCAGCAATGTCAGAGCGGACTACGGCAAGTTCGCCACCAGCGTCCCCGGTATCTTCGCCGCCGGCGACATGCGCCGCGGACAAAGCTTGGTCGTCTGGGCCATCAATGAAGGTCGCGCCGCCGCCCGCGAATGCGACCGCTACTTGATGGGGTCGAGCAACCTGCCTTAATATAGTTTCTCGATTCTCAATCTTGTAAGAAATTGGATATCAATATCTTGCATGACATGAGCGTCCGGAGTGCCGCAACCAGTCTTGCGGCTTCGTATTGATAATTAATTGCTTGTGGGTCCAGCTATGCTGCCTACACTTGTTCGCAGCAATTTCCCCATGAAACGCGACGTCATATCCTCTCTCTTTTTCGCGATGGTGCTCGGGTGCTCCGTCAGTCGCGCGGAGTTGATACTGATACATTCACTCTCATGAATAAAAACCTCTGGGCCCTTCTCCTGCTCGTCGCTGCGATGTCATCAGCGAGTTTCTCCCAAGTCATCGTCAGCAATTCGCTGGTCACATACACCTACGAACAAAGCGCGGGCAATGTTTTCGTTCCCAGCGCGCCGCTGACCTCGGCTACAGGGCCGGATTCCACCCTTTCATTCTTCCCGGGAGGCTTCTCTGCCGTGAATTCCGGAAGCGCTTGGAACATCGACACGCTCAACTCGGTTCTGACTGTCACGATGGATGCCAACCCCGGCTACTGGTTCACCAACAACGCGCTTCGTTTGAGCGCACAGGTGAACTATTCGCTGGTTGCGCCCACCGCCACCTCAACCGCCGGTGTTTCCGTCAGTGCGCCGTTCACCCTCTACATCACCGAGGTCGACGGATCCCCGTTCGGCAGCCCGGGCCTTCAACTCACCAACGCGCTCGGCTTCACACCTTCCTTTGTGGAGACCACGGGCCCCGCCAGCTTCCCGACAGGATCACTCTCCGGAAACGTCACACTCACACTCAACACCATCAAAACACATTTCGGCCTCGGTTCGTCCAACCGGATCACCGGCATGCGCCTGCAGTTTTCTCCGGTTGTTTCTGCTTGGAGCGAGCGCGGAAGCGCTTCCGCATCACTGGTCAATGTGGACGTCGGCAACCAAGTTGTCCCGGAGCCTTCGACCTACGCGCTGCTGGTGCTTGCTGCTTCCGGGCTCGGTGTCTACGCCCTGCGTCGCAGAGGTCGTCAGTAGGCGCTTTGTGTTGTTCCTCTCCTTCCGTTTTGCCAGTTAGCCCTTGTCACCCCCGGGGTGCGCACGTCATCATTCCCCCATGCGTTGTTGGGCTATTCTTCTGGTCTTCCTGGCGGCAGCTTGGCCGGCCTTGGCCCAGGAAGTTGCCGTTGTTTCCGCCGAAACTGGCCCACTCAAGATTTCGGCCCGCGAAAAATGGGGACTGACCATGGAGCAATACGCTCTCGTCGATCCGTCCCGTCGCCCGAGTGGCGATACCTTCAAATACTGGAAGGCGCGCAAGCGCGGGCCTTATGGCAATCTGCTGGAGCGAGTGCCGGGCGGACCGCGTCGCCCCGTGAAGATCTAACCTCCATGCGCGGTCACTTGCTCCGTCTCGTCTTGATTCTTGCCGCGCTCGTGCTCGCGGGGTGTGCGCATATCCAATTTTAGCCGCTCCGTGATGAAATCCGCTTTACGGATGCTCGGGCTGCTCGCGCTGTCCCTACTCGCCGCTTGCCAGCGGCCGCCAGTGGAAACGCCCGCGCCTCCGCCTTCGCCTGCCGCGATGACCAAGGAATTTTTCTCCTCCTACCGGGGGGATTTCCGCCAAGCCGATAGACGGCTGCTTTCCGGCGCGCTCGCCTCGGCTCTGCAATCGGCATCGGAGGGGGAAAAAGAGTCTGCGGCGCGGGTCAAAGCGAGCGAGTTTCCCAACGACAAACCGCTGATCCTCGAGGGCGAAATTTTTGCCGGACTCTACGAAGGTTTTACCGGCTACGAGGTTGCCAGAGAGAACATTTCCGAAGGTCAGGCCGTGGTCCAAGTCCGCTTCCGCAACGACAACTACAATGTCTCGTGGATGGATGACGTCGTGCTGGTCGACGAGGATGGCTGGAAAATCGACGATGTCCGCTACACGCAGAAATTGACCGGCCTGCTCGGCCTCCGCGATGTTCTTCTGGAGTTTGAAGGATCGCTCGCCTCCGAAGCAGCGAGCATGGCCAAATCGCAGTGAAACCTCTCCAACACATTGCCTGCCTCGCGGCCCTCGCTTCGGCCGCATGTTCCTCCGAGCGATCGGCCTCGCTTTCCTTGGCCCCGCTGCCCTTCGCCATGGAAATACCCGCGGGTGTTGCCCAGCGATTGAGCACCGGTCCGATCGAAGGGCCCTTCGCCAACCAAGTGCGTGAGGCCGGTGCTTTGGCTTCGACCGCAGTCTACTACGCACCGCAGGAGCAGGGGAACAAAGTCATCTTCATGACCGCCTATTGGTTCCCCGCGGAGAAGTTCGACGTCCTGCAATCGCCCGACCAGCCGCCACTTTTCGGCGCCGAAGTGTTGCGTCAAGACGGCAAGGTGCTCAGCGTCGCCGGTCCGCTCGATGCCATCTTCGCGCCCGATACGCCCGATGGACAAAATCTCACCGCGCTCTACGGGGTGATTTTCCTGCCCGCGACCTACCGCTCGAGCGAGTAGCCGTCGTAAAGGTAGGGCGGGGCCTCCGGACCCGCCGAGCGCCCGCGTCCGTCACTGCCGCGCCTCCACCCACTCCACAACGCGGTCGATCACATCGTCCGAGAGCAACGCGTGCCCGATGCCGGGCAAGGTGATCACGTCCGCTTCCGGTAAAGCCTCGCGCAGCTTACGCCGCGCCTCCGGTTCCACGATGCGGTCCGCTTCCGCCTCGACGATGAGCACCCGCGCGCCGCGTGGGAAACCGGACGGCAATCCATCGCAACGTGCCAGCAAATCAAGATCCTCCCGCAGGCGCGCCCGGTTGTCTTCGCTGAGAGACCCATCCAAAGGCCCGGGCGGAAGAAGGTCGGGCGATTGAGGTTCCGCAACCCTCCCAGTGAAAACTTCGAGCATGGCCCGCGCGCGGGTTTCATCCTCCAAGCACGCCGCCATTCCAGCCAAGGCCGCGCGGGTGCGGCGACCTTCACGCCCCGGGGGAAGAAAAGTCGCGAAGCTCGCCAGCAAAACCACAGTATCGGCTTTTCGGAGAACGTCCGCAGGCACCATATGCGGGCCGAGCGACCGTCCGATGACCAAGCGCCCCGTCCCGGATGCATGTTCGGACCACTCGGGAACGTGCGGCAAAAATCGGCCATAACCCCGCTCTCCGGTCTGCCAGCGCCAGCCGAGAGAGGCTGTCGCCCCCTGCCACGGCTCCCACGAGCGCGCATCACGTCCCCAGCCGTGCATGGCGATCACTTGCAGTGGTGTTTTGTTTTCGGCCATCCCAGAAATGAATCTAACACAGGAGTGATATGAGATCTCCAAAGGTTTCAGACTTTGAGGGCTGGGTGGATCGCGATGTCCTATCGCGATTTTCCGACTAAATCATCGCGCCGGGACGGCGCGATCCACCTTAGCAGGCGTCGAAAACCTTTTAATGTTTGATATGCACGGGGGGATCCAAGCTAAACGAGCCTTTGTTGACTTCGTTGGCTTCTCTTCACACTCTTTCCGCGTCGCCGGCGTGGTGGAATGGCAGACACATCGGACTTAAAATCCGAAGGGGTGAAAACCCCGTGTGGGTTCGAGTCCCGCCGCCGGCAGGTCTTCCGGAAAAGAAAAAAACCCGCGAGGTCTTCGCGGGTTTTTTTTGAGATTGATTCAGCTGATCAGGCGACGTGCTGCTTTTTGTTCTGGCAGGACGAGTTGATCGGGACTTCGACCGGGGCGTCGCTGCGCGAGATGCGGTCGTTGGCCACCAGCCAGTTCTCCAACTCTTCGCCGCTGATGTCGGGGAGCATGTGGCCGTCGACCACCAGACAAGGGGACAGCTTTTGCCCGCTGCGCTGTTCCATCTCGGCGCGGAACTCGGGGTTTTTCAGGATGTCCTTCTCTTCGTAGGGAAGGTCGTATTTGGCCAGGATGGCGCGGACGCCATTGCTCCAGCCGCAGGACGTCTTGAGATAAGCGGTGATTTCCATGATTCGAGAAAGTTGCGCGGGCGACGTTGGTTGTCAACGCCGCCCGCGCGGTGAGGGTTATTTCTTTTTGCCTTCGCCCGGACGGTATTCCTCGAGCGCGGCGGCGTCGAAGGCCTTGGCCAGTCCGACCATTTCCTCGCCGGAGCGCATCGTGCTCTCCATGGCTTCGGACTCCTTACGGAGGGCTTCTTCGCTGTAGTTGGCGGCTTTGATGGAAAGGCCGATACGGCGTTCGACTTTGTCGACCTTGATGACGCGGGCTTCCACGTCGTCGCCGACCTTGATGACGTCTTTGACTTTGGCCACGTGTTCCTCGCTGAGTTGCGAGATGTGGACGAGGCCGTCGATGTCGTGCTCGAGCGAGACGAACGCGCCGAAGTTGGCCAGTTTGGTGACCTTGCCTTTGACCAGATCGCCGATCTTGTAGAGGCGGTCGATTTCTTTCCACGGATCCTCGTCGAGCTGTTTGATGCCGAGAGCAATGCGCTGGTTGGCTTTGTCGATATCGATGACCACGGCGTCGATGTCGTCGTTCTTTTTGAGGACTTCGCTCGGGTGGTTGATCTTGCGGGTCCAGCTGAGGTCGGACACGTGGACCATGCCGTCGATGCCTTCCTCGAGTTCGACGAAAGCGCCGTAGGCCGTCATGTTGCGGACCTTGCCCTTGACCTGCTTGCCGATGATGTAGCGCTGCTCGATCTCATCCCACGGATTGGGTTCGAGTTGGCGGACGCCGAGGGAGATTTTCTGCTCCTCTTTGTTCACGCCGAGCACGACGGCCTCGACTTCCTGGCCGGCGGCGAGGACGTCGGACGGGCGCGTGATGCGCTTGGTCCAGGAGAGTTCGGAAACGTGGATGAGGCCTTCGACGCCGGCTTCGATCTCCACGAAAGCGCCGTAAGGAACGAGGTTGGTGATCTTGCCTTTGACCTTGGTTCCGGTCGGGAAGCGTTCCTCGATCTTGTCCCAAGGATTGTCCGTCGTCTGCTTGAGACCGAGGGAGACGCGCTCTTTGTCTTTGTTGATCTCAAGGACTTGGAGTTGGATTTCCTGGCCAACCTTGAGCAATTCGCTCGGGTGCGTGAGGCGACCCCAGGTCATGTCGGTGATGTGGAGCAATCCGTCCATGCCTCCGAGGTCGATGAACGCGCCGAAATCGGTGAGGTTTTTCACCGTGCCGGTGACCGTCGAGCCAACGTTGGTGTTGGACATGAACTCCTGGCGCTTCTCGCTGCGTTCCTGCTCGATGAGTTCGCGGCGGCTGAGGACGACGTTGCGGCGGTCGTCGTTGAGTTTGACGATTTTGAAATCGTAGGTGTTGCCGACGAATTGATTGAGGTCCTTCGGCGGGATGATGTCGATCTGCGAGGAGGGCAGGAAGGCTTCCACTCCGATGTTGACCAGCAGGCCGCCTTTGACCACGGCCTTGACGCGGCCTTTGATGATGCCTTCGTTTTCGAAAACCTTGCTGATTTTGTCCCAGTTCTGGCGGTAGGCGGCCTTTTCTTTGGAAAGGATGACCATACCTTCGTCGTTCTCGAGACGGACGAGCAGGACTTCGATTTCGTCGCCGACGGCGACTTCGGACGGATCGTCGAATTCCGTGGCGGGGATGGTGCCTTCGGACTTGTAGTTGATGTCGACGAGAAATTCGCGGGGGCGGACTTCCAGAATGCGGCCTTTGACAATGCTGCCTTCTTTGAATTGTTTGGTCGCGTTGGCGATCAGTTCTTGGACTTGCGTCATAATATTAAGGCCTGCGCAAACGGCGCAGGAGCTTGTTTTTTGGATACCTCGGTTCCGGTTTCGGTTTCCGCTGCGGGGTCGGCGGTCCCTGTCGGGGCCGATCGGAGCGGTCGAACATCATGGCAGGAGGTGCGATCTGGGGCAAGGGAGAAAAGCCGGGAGGCGTGATTACACGGATTGCACCTATCGGAGGACGGCGGCGGTAGGGCGCGGCGTCCTCGACGCGCCGGAGGTTATTTTGGGTCAGTGTGTCCGCGGCGGGTCCGGAGGCCCCGCCCTACCCGGGCTGGAGGGAAAGAGGGGGTGCGATCTTCGCTGTGCGGGTTTAGGCTGCAGCGATGCAAACGATTCGGGCTGTCCGCTATCACTCCACCGGAGATCCGGCGCGAGTGGTGCAGGTTTACGAGGTTGCGGTCGGGGAACCCGCAGCGGGCGAGGTGCGGGTGCGGATGCTTTGGGCGCCTATCAATCCGGCGGACCTCAACATGCTCGAGGGCAAATACGGCGAGTCGCGACCGCTGCCCGATGTCCCCGGCAACGAGGGGTGCGGTCGCGTGGTGTCGGTGGGTGGCGGGGTCGATGAGTCTTGGATCGGTCGTCTTGTCCTTGTCGATCGAATGGCATGGCGCGAGGAGGGGAATTGGCCGGTCGAAAGTCTCATCGCGGTTCCCGCGGGAATCGATGCGCGTCGGGCCTGCGTGCTGCGGGTGAATCCGCCAACCGCATGGTGCCTGCTTCATGCCTTCGCTGACCTGAAGCCCGGTGACTGGATTGCCCAGAATGCCGCCACATCCGCCGTCGGTCGCGCTGTCATCGAGATTGCCCGTGCCAAAGGCTGGAAGACGCTCAACCTGGTGCGGCGTCGGGACGCGGCTGACGAATTGCGCGCCCTTGGTGCCGATGCCGTGGTGGTCGACCGACCGGAAGCCGCAGACGAGGCTGTCGCGATTCTCGGCGGGACCAAGCCGCGGCTTGGTCTCAATGCCGTGGGGGGCGTTCCGGCCACGCGGCTGGCCGGGTTGTTGGCAGAGCGGGGGACGCTCGCCACCTATGGCGCGATGAGCAAGGAAGCGCTCAAAATTCCCAACGGATTCCTCATTTTTCGCGATCTGGATTTCCGCGGCTTTTGGCTCACGCGCTGGCTGCGCACGGCCTCGCCGTCCGAACGGGACGCAGTCTTCGACGGGGTATTCCATTTGGCCAGCCGGGGATGCTTCGCGCCTCGCGTTGCGGCGGAGTTCCCGCTGTCGGAAGTTGCCTCGGCCGTGGCGCGTTCGGGGGAGGGCAGGGGAAAGGTGTTGTTGCAGTTGACGATGTAGGAATGTGCGGAAAGCGGCACGGGGCTCCTGCCGATACCACGAAGTGAGGCGTCCTTGTTGCTGTCCGGGCGGGAGGAAACTTTTCGACAACCACGCGCGCAGCCGTTAACCAGTCCACTTTCCCATGAGTGCCCCGCATCTCGATGTCCGCTATGTGGCCGATTTGGTCCGGTTGAAGCTGACCGACGACGAAATTGCCGAGCTTCAGCCGCAACTTGACCACGTGCTTTCCTATATCGAGCAACTCAACGAGGTGAATGTCGACGGTATCGAGCCGACTGCCCACGCTTCGGCCGTCTACAATGTCTTCCGCGCCGATAACCCGCGCGACACGTTCACCCAGGAGCAGGCCATCGCCAATGCGCCGCACTCCGGGAGCGGACTGTTTCTTGTCCCCAAGGTGGTGGAGGGCTGATGGAACTCGCGGGAACCACCATCACGAAGGCGCGCCGTCTGCTCCAAGCCGGCGAGATTTCTCCGGTCCAACTGGTCGACGCGGTCAACGCTTCCATCGAGCAAACCGACCCGAAGGTTGGTGGCTATCTCTCGCGCGACTACGAACGGGCCCGTGCCCTCGCGGCCGAAGCCGATACTTCTCTGCCGCTCGGAGGAATCCCGATCGCGATCAAAGACGTGATCAATGTCCAAGGCGAGCCGTGCCGCTGCGCCTCGAAAATATTGACCGGTTATACGGCGCCTTATGACGCAACCGTGATCAAGAAACTCCGCGCGGCGGGAGCCATACCTTTCGGGCGTACCAACATGGACGAGTTCGCCATGGGGTCGTCCACGGAGAATTCGGCCATCCAGATCACCCGCAATCCGCGCGATCCCGAGCGCATTCCCGGCGGATCGAGCGGCGGCTCCGCGGCGGTGGTTGCGGCGAACGAAGCGTTGGCTTCGCTTGGCACCGACACCGGTGGCTCGATCCGGCAACCGGCCGCGCTGTGCGGTTGTGTCGGACTCAAGCCGAGCTACGGCCGCGTTTCTCGCTACGGCTTGGTGGCCTTCGCTTCATCGCTCGATCAGATCGGACCTTTCACCCACACGGTCGAGGATGCCGCCCTCGTGCTGCAAGCCATCGCGGGTCACGATCCCCTGGACTCCACGTCGCTCGATGTTCCTGTGCCGGATTATTCGGCCACGCTGAATGACGGTGTCAAAGGCATGAAGCTCGGCGTGCCGAAGGAATATTTCGTCGAGGGCATGGATCCGCAGGTCGAGGCGCGCGTGCGCGAGGCCATCGAGGTTTACCGCGGGCTCGGCGCCGAGATCGTCGAAGTGTCGCTCCCGCACACCAAATATGCCGTGGCCGATTACTACATCATTGCCACGGCCGAAGCCTCGGCGAACCTCGCGAGATTCGACGGCGTGCGCTACGGCAAGCGCGCCGAGGCGCCGCGCGATCTGGCCGACCATTATGCCCGCACCCGCGGCGAGGGGTTCGGCAAGGAAGTGAAGCGCCGCATCATTCTCGGCACCTACGTTTTGAGCAGCGGCTACTACGACGCCTTCTACTTGCGGGCCCAGAAAGTCCGGACTCTCATCCGCCGTGATTTCGAGGAAGCCTTCCGGAAAGTCGATGGGCTCCTTTCACCGACTTCACCCGTGCCGGCTTTCAAGATCGGCGAACGCATGGCGGACCCGCTCCAGATGTATCTGGCCGACATCTTCACCATCGCGGCGAATCTGGCTGGCATTTGCGCCATCAGCATTCCGTGCGGCGAGACCGAAACCGACGGAAAGAAATTGCCCGTCGGCCTGCAGATCATGGCGCCATTCTTCGAAGAAGTGCGGTTGCTGCGTATCGCGCGCGCCTACGAGTCGGCGGCTGGTTGCTGAGTGCGGAGTCGGGGCCCCAAGCTGAGGAAAAACCCGAGCGCGAGGCTGAGCGCGGCAATCACAAAAGTGGAGCGGTATGACCAACCCACATCGATGAGCCAGGCGAGGGCGTAACTGCCCACCGTGATGCCCACGCCAAGGGCCAGCGTGAGAATTCCCCAATAGCGCGGATGGTCCGCCGCGCCCGCGATTTCGGCGGTCCGCTGCGACGAGAGGGCGACGCACGCGAGGAGGAAGAAGCCGATCCCAAACACGGAGAGGGAAATCCAAATCGGCCCGTCGCCGATCAGGACCAGAACCACCGCGGCAGTGCCCAGAAGGTAATTGGCCGACAAGCTCTGCCGGGTGCCGAGCACCCGCGCCGCGGCGCCACCGGCCAGCGCCCCGCAGAAACTGCCAAGACCGATCAGGCTGTAGTAGTAAATGCTGCTCGCCGTCGCCACATGCAGATCGCGGTGGAGATAATCCGTGAGGAACAGCGTGTGCGGAGTGATACCCACGGCGGCAAGAAAGTAGGCGGAGCCGAGTACGCGGAGCGATTTGGCCTGGGGCGCCGTCAAGTGCGTCTTCCGTCGCGTGGGTGCGTTCGGACTCTGCGCGGAGGCGGCCAGCGGCCAGGCGACCGTTCCCACCGCCAAGGCCACTCCAGCCTCTAAAAGCCAACCGGACCCTACCGATGTTTCGAGAAATCCGGGCAGCACGAGACTGATCATCAGGATCGTGAAGCCCGCTCCCGCGAAGATGGCCCCGCCGGCGAACTTCTTCCACCTCTGCGGCACGGGCGCCAAGGCCAGCGATGGCGCATGGATGACCAGCACCGCACCCGCCAAACCGGTGAGCGTGCGGGCCGTGGCCAGCCAGGCAAAGCCAAGGTTCCATGCGCACATGAGAAGACTGAGAAATACCGTCGCGATGGAAACCCGCAGGATGAGTCCCAAGGACAGGTGCTTGGGCAGGAGGATCGCGACGATGGCGCCGCCCAGATATCCCAAGGCGTTGAAACCGCCGAGGTAGCCCGCTCCTGCTTTGTCGACCCATCCCTCGGCGATCATCGCGGGGATCAAGGGAGCATAGGCATAGCGGCAGAGGCAGAGCCCCATGCTCACCATGCAAAAACCCGCCAGCGTCGAGTAAAAAGGATTTTCCCGTAAACGCGCCACCGGGGAAGCGTCAGGATCCGCTGACGATTTTCTCGATCTTGGTCAGCACTTCCTGCGGCGACTGCCACTCGTTGCCGGGTTGGGCGGTGAGGGCTTTGCCTTCATTGTCGATCAGCACAAGATAAGGAATGCCTTGCGAGGAGAATTTCCGGAACATTTCGCTTTGCGCTTTGTCATAAGCCACCGCCGGCCACTGCATCTTGTCGCCCTTCATGTATTCTTCCATGGCGGCTTGGTCGCGGTCGCTGCTGACGAAGACCAGTTCGAAGTCCGGGTGCTTGGCTTTGAATTCGTTGTACCACTCGACGAGCTTCGGCGTGAACATGCGGCACGGCGGGCACCAATGGGCCGAAAAATAAAGCGCCGTGTATTTCGGCGAGCCTTCCACGGCGGGTCCGGTCAGGTCGCCTTTGATTTCGTCGAAAAATCCGCCGCGAACGGTGGTGGTGACGGCCAGGGCGGCCACGAGGAGGGAGAGGAGACGGTTTTTCACTCTTGGGAAAGTGGACCCGTGTCATGACTTTGGCAACTCCGTCGTGGTCCAAGGGTGTGTTGGCCGTTGTTTTTTGTCCGGTGCGGCGAGACCAAGACCGCCGGAATGACAAACGGCTGAATAGATTCTTAAACTGCTCTGGTCAGCGTCTCGCTGAAACAGTTGGTCCTACCGGACGGAGTATCGCGATCCACCTACTGCGGCTGCGTTATGCGATAGAATTGGGCCGTGGTGGGAGGGTTGGTGTCGGTGAATTCTATCTCCCATTGCGCGGGGCCGGAATTCGTGTTCATGCGGTTTGTCCATGATCCCGCGTCCAGCGCGTCGCGACTTTGCACTGCGTAGCTTTTCCCCGGAACGGCCGGCCAGCTCAGCACTGCCCGGTTGCTCGGGTTGAAGGAAACATCGGTTGGCGCGAAGGAACGATCCGCATCGAGGATATCATAGACGCCGTTGAGTTTTCGGTCCGCGATGGCGCTGACCGGAATGCGCAGGAATTCATTCGGCTCTAGGTTGCTGTTGCCATTGCCAGCCGGCGCCTGACTGTTGATGCCGCCGCCGTCCGGGTTCGCATAGGCGACGGCCGCGACGTAGACGTGGTCGGGAACACGTCCGAACTCCGCCACGAGGTCGATGACGCCCTCCATCACGCCCGAATTGACGGGGGACTTGAAAAGCGACGTGGGTGCCTCGGTGTTGAACCATCCGGCGTAGGTCGTTTCGTGTTCCCCTGCCAAATAGGGTTTGTCGCCGGGGATGGCGAGGAATCCGCTCTTGGTCCAAGGCGCCGGTGTGGTGGCTGAACCGAGCAAAGTATCACTGACGAAAAGATGGTGATCGCTGCCAAAGCCGGAGAAGTCGTTGCCGGGCGACCAGGTGGCCACATAAAGCTTGGTGCCGCGCACTGCGGCATAGATGACCATGTCTGTGTCGGACACGCGGTAGCCGGCGAAGTCCGGTTCGCCGTCCATAATGAATTCGTCGAAGGTCGGAGTCGTCACCGTCGCGGGCGAGGAGGCTTGGCTTTCGCCGAAGGCGTTGGCGGCGGTCACGGTGTAATCGTAGGAGGTGGAGGGTTGCGCGGCGGCGTCGAGGAATTCGGTGCCCGCGATGGTGGCCAAGAGCACGCCGTCGCGGAAAATTTGGTATGAGGTGGCCGAGGGGTTCGGTGTCCAACCGATGACAATCTGCGATCCGGAAACGCGCCGCGTGCTCACGCCGATCGGGGCCGAGGGCGGAAGTTGCTGGTTGCCGAAACCGGTGAGGTAGTAGAGGCCGAGGCTGGCGTAGTCCGAGTAACCGGTGCCGAGCACATCGCCTTTGCCGGTGCCGTCAACGCGCAGGAACACGGTTTGCGGCGTGGCGAGGGTGAAAGTTGCGGTGGCAGCTAGTTCCTCGGCGGGGTTGGAGGTGGCGAGCACGCCTCCGGCGGTGCTCTCCACTTGAAGTTCCAGATCGAGATTGGTGAATGCCGCCGGTTGCAAAAAAATCGAATGCGTGCCGGCCGGAAGGTCGACGCGGAAGTAGTCGAAGTCTGCACGGCGTTCGGCCAAGCCCTCGGCGCGGTCGCCGGTGACATTGGAGGCTGTGTCGCGGGTGCTTCCGTGGTCATCGGTCAGCAGCGGAATCCGCAGGCTCTGACCCATGATGCTGATGTCGTCCTGCGTATTGTTGGCGCGGGCGTATTCTCCGCGGCTCCAATGGGTGAGCTGACGGTAATAGCCGACGCCCATGATCGGCGCCCAGCCGGTGGCGCCGCTGCCGTGTCCCTCGTAATATTCCTCGCTGGGCTGACTGCCCGAGGCGACGCGTCCGTCGTGGTTGAGCCCGAGCGTGTGACCGATCTCGTGTGAGGCTATTTCGGCGCAGCTTTTGGCCGAGGTTTCCACGAAGACCCAGCAGATTTTCCGGGCCGTGGTATTTTCGGTGAAGCTGCCGACGTAGGCCACCCCGCCTGCGCCGGGTTCCGCTTGGTCATTCGAGGTCACGATGCAATGCGTGCGTTTATTGATCGGCGCCGCATCGTGCACCGCACGGGAGGTGGTCACATTGACATCGAAAATCTCGAAGTCGCGCACCACGCGCTCCCATACTTCGTCGATCTGCGTGGCATTGAGGCCGGCGGCGGGAGCGACGATGGTTCTCCCGCTGTCCCACGAGGTGCCCGAAACCGTCTCGCCGTCGAAGTCGAGGTAGATCACCGCAACGGCACCCGGACGGCTGTTGCGCACAGTCACTGCGGCGGCACTGGTGAAGGCGCGGGGTGCCGGACCCGAAAGGGGCGGGATGCCCCGGTTCGCCGACTTCCCGGTGCGGTCCGGGGTGGCGCAGACCACATCGGTGAAAAGCCATTCCCTTGCGACATATCCGCCGTTGGTGGCGAGAATTTCATAAGCCAGGTTGCGTGAGGGAAGCTCGATCAACCCACGGGCCTCCGCGTCTTTCCATGTCATAAACAGACGATCGCTTTCCGGATGACCATCGAGCTGTGCTGCGATGCGCGTCTCGCCGTGATCGTCCCATCGGCCGGTGATTCGTGCGGTGAAAGCGACCCCGGGAAAAAGCTCCAGCGAGATGACATTGCCGCGCTGCGCACGGCTCAGGAGCTGCGCGGTAGCCTCGCTGAAGGGCGCTTCGCGGAAGGGGAGAGGTTCGCCCAGTTCAGTGCGGCGGCGGGGCGCGTCGAGTTCATAGTCCGCCGCCATGGCCGCAAATTCCCCCTCCTCCGGCTTTTTCGTAGGGTCTGCAGACGCAGCGGTGGGTCCTGTTTGACCGGCTGCCTGCTCCGCTGTCCGCGCGCCCGCATCCGTCCTGTCTTCCGGACGCATTCGCCAGAGGGCAAATGTGGCGACCAGAACAGCGGCCAGCAGCAAAATCAGAGTCAGGGGGCGAGGCATGCTTGAAAACCGAATTTACCGCTCCGCGGTCGCGGCTCAACCGGTTTCAGTCGTCAGCCCCGTCTTTAGGGCAAATTGTTGGTGTGAACGCCTGCTTTGCCCGTTGTTTTTCCGCCGGAACGAGCGATATTCTCCTGCGTGATCGCGCGTGTTGCCTTGCTTTTGCTGGCGGGAATCACCATGGCTCCGGCCGGTCCCATCGTCCGCGAGGCCGGTGCGATCTATCTGTCTGATTTCCACGAACGTCCGCCACGGTTCCGCCTGGTGGCGCCCGCACCGAGCTACTTCGAGACGTCGATGAAACGCTATGCCGGCACGTTGCGCTTTCCGCAGGCCGTGCAGTTGGATGCCATCGCGGTCAATGGTCTCTTGCGCGTGCGCGGCAACGCCCAGCAGGGCGGAGTGGCCGCCTGGATCGAGCCGCAATACGTGGCGGGTCTCCCCGAGAATTACCTCGAGATCGCGCTGCAGGCCGAGCAACGGCGTCGCGAGGTCGAGGAACTGATCGCACGCAACGAGGTGGCGGTCGGAATGTCGCTCGACGAAGTAACGCGTAGCCTCGGCAAGCCGCAGAAACGTTCCAGCCGCACCGGCCGCGAGGGGTCCACCCAGACCTACGAATACATCAAATACAAACTCATCCCGCAAACCGTCTACTCCCCGTCTTACGTCCAGTCGATTACCGGTAGCCTCCCCGACCCGCGGAAGCGGTTCGAGACGGTGACGGTGCGCGGCGGCTACGGATACGACGCCTCGACCATCTACGTCAAAGTGCCGGTCGGCACCGTGACAGTGGGATTCGTTAACGGCCTCGTCGAAACAGTCGAGGAATCTGAGGGAACACTGACCGGCGCTAACGCCACGATCGTCGTCCCTCCGATCGAGCTCGGCTGGTGAGGCGCGCGTTACCGGCTTTACAAAAGGTGCCGTCGTCGCATTTTCTTGGGTCATGGATGCGGCGACCGACTTCCTCCACGCCCGCTATGAAGTGCGGCGGGCGGATGGTTCCGAATTCGGCCCGGTCAGCGCGTGGACGCTGGCCGAATGGCGGGAAAACCGGCGCGTTTTCGATACCGACGAGATCCGTCGGATCAACGGCGAAACGGACCGCGAGTGGGTTGCCCTGCGTGACTCCGAGTTTCTGCGCCGCCTGCCGGACGAACCGCTCGGCTGGACCGAGCCATCCTGAATTTTCCCCTTGCCGCAGGGCGCGGGCGGAGGATCATTACCTTTCTGCCTGCGGGTGTAGTTCAATGGTAGAACGGCAGCTTCCCAAGCTGCATACGAGGGTTCGATTCCCTTCACCCGCTCTCCAATCTTGAACGTCCGCGATGGATACGCGGTCTTACCACCACGATGTTTCGACCGCTTGCCTTTCTTGCCATTCTGTTGCCCGCAGTCGCCCCGGCCATGGAAACCAAACCACAAAAATCCGCCGAGCCTGCGCCGCTTGTTCCGCTGCGGGATTTTTTCCGCAATCCCGTGGCCGCGGCCTATCAGGTCAGTCCGGGCGGCGACTACATTTCGTGGATGGCGCCGTGGGAAAGTCGACTCAATGTCTTTGTTCAACCGGTCGATGGCAGCGCCGAACCGCGCCGTCTCACCTCGGCAACCAAGCGCGACATCGGCGGCTATTTCTGGTCGGCCAAGGATCAGATCGTTTACCTGCAGGACGACGGCGGGGATGAGAATTTCCACCTTTATTCGGTCAACGCTGACGGTAGCGGGCAAAGAGATCTGACGCCGTTCCCGGGTGTGCGCGTCGGGGTGGTCGATGATCTGCGTGACGACGAGGATCATCTCCTCGTCAGCCTGAACAAGCGCGACGCGCGTGTCTTCGACGTCTTCCGCCTCAACACCCGCAACGGCGAGATGGAACTCGTCGCGGAGAATCCCGGCAGTGTGACTTCGTGGATCACTGACCACGAGGGAAAGGTCCGCGCCGCGACACAGACCGATGGCGTGAATTCCGAATTGCTCTACCGCGCTACGGAGGACGAGCCCTTCCGCAAAGTGCTCACCACGGATTTTCGCGAGAGCGTCGATCCGGCCTTCTTTACCTTCGACAACAAGGAACTCTACGCGACTTCGAATCTCGGACGCGACAAGGCGGCTATTGTCCGGCTCGATCCGGAAACCGGCAAAGAGCTGGAGGTGCTCTTTGAACATCCCGAAGTCGATGCCGGAGGACTGCTCGCTTCGGAAAAACGCAAGGTTCTCACCGCGGCGACCTATACGAAGGACAAGACCGAATACCATTTCTTCGACGACTGGCGGCGCGGACTGCAGGAAAAGCTCGAGAAGCAGTTGCCGGGTTCCGAGGTGGCGCTCGTCTCGATGAGCCGCGACGAGGACAAATTCATCGTCCGCTCAATGAGCGACCGCTCGCGCGGCGCCTTTTGGTTCTACGACGACAAAAGCGGGGATTTGCGCAAGCTCGCCGACGTGACCCCTTGGCTGGTGGAGGAAAATCTCGCGCCGATGAAGCCCGTTCGTATCACCGCCCGCGACGGACTCGAGTTGCCGGCCTATCTGACGCTTCCGCCCGGCAAGGAGGCGAAGGATCTTCCGGCGGTTCTGCTTGTCCATGGCGGACCTTGGGCCCGCGATGCGTGGGGATTTGATTCCGAAGCGCAGTTCCTCGCCAACCGCGGCTACGCTGTCTTGCAGGTGAATTTCCGCGGATCGACCGGCTACGGCCGCGCTTTCTGGGAGAAAAGCTTCAAGCAATGGGGCAAAACAATGCAGGACGACCTGACTGACTCGGCCAAGTGGCTGGTCGACCAGGGGATCGCCGATCCCAAGCGCATTGCCATCTATGGCGCGAGTTACGGCGGATACGCCGCATTGGCCGGCCTTGCTTTCACGCCGGACGTTTACGCGGCGGGGATCAGCTTTGTCGGTCCGTCGAACATCTTCACGCTGCTCGCCACCGTGCCTCCTTATTGGGAGCCGATGCGAAAGATGCAGTATGAAATGATCGGCGATCCGGAGACGGAGAAAGACCTGCTTACCGCGGCGTCCCCCTTGTTTTCGGCGGACAAGATCCAGTCGCCCTTGCTCATCGCGCAGGGGGCGAATGATCCGCGTGTGAAGCAGGCAGAGAGTGACCAGATTGTCGAAGCGCTGAAAAAACGCGGTGTCGATGTCCCTTACATCGTCAAGGGCAACGAGGGCCACGGCTTCGGCAACGAGGAGAATCGGCTTTATTTCTTCCGCGCGATCGAACGCTTCCTGGCCAAACACCTCGGCGGACGTGCCGAGCAGAGCGACGAGAAGATTCCGGAGTTGAATGGAAGTAAGTCTTAGGTGCGCTCAGGTGGATCGCGCCGTCCCGGCGCGATAAATTCGCTCAACAGATCGCGATGAGGACATCGCGATCCACCTTTCAAAGCAACGCCCGCAGCAAACCCGCCCCCGCCGCCATGCCCACCACAGCGGGAATAGACCAACCGCGTCCGACCAAGAGCCACAGGCTCACGCCCGCGATGACCGCGTGGAGCACCGCCGGTTGATCGGACGCGAAAACTCCCGCGGCAAACCATGCGGTGAGGTTGGCGATCACGCCGATGACCGCGGCCGTTACCGTATCGAGGACCATGCGGGCGCGCGCACTCTGCGCCAAACGCTCGATGAAGGGCGCGCCGGCCAGAATGAAGAGGAAACTCGGGACGAAAGTCACCCATGACGTGATCAACGCTCCCAGCGTGCCCATGGCCCATGGCGGCAGGGGCGACGCGTTGTTCCATCCGGCGAGGAATCCGGCGAAGGCCAGCACTTTGACCAAGGGCCCCGGCAGGGTTTCGGCCAAGGCCAGGCCGTCTTTCATGGCACCTGCGGAAAGCCAACCCGCTTCGTTCACCGCATGATCGGCGACGTAGGGCAGCACGGCATAAGCACCGCCGAAGGTCACCACCGCGACTTTGCTGAAGAAAAATCCGAGGGAAGCAAGCAAGCTGTCCCAGCCGAAGATCAGCACGGCCAGCACAACCGGAGTCCACCAAGCAAGAGGCCCGAGAGCGATGACGCGCCACGGGATGGCGGCAGTGGTCGCGGGCGGCAACTCTCCCCCGCTCGCGGGTGATGTCAGGTGTTTGACGGCGCCGAGTCCGAGGCCGGCGAGCACGATCCACGGAAACGGCACTTGAAAGAAAAACACCGCGACGAATGCGGCCATCGCGACCAACCATGCACGGGTGTCCGGCAAGTGATGGCGCGCCATCCGCACCAGCGCGACGATGATGATGGCGAGCACGGCCGGACGCACCGTGCCGAAGAGCGTCTGCACCCAAGCGAGCTGTCCGTAAACCGCATACAGTGCCGCCGCGATCGAAACGAGCAGCACGGCCGGCAAGACGAAGAGCACACCGGCCGCGATGGCGCCACGCAATCCGTGCAATTTCCATCCCGAATAGATGACCAATTGATGCGCCTCGGGTCCGGGCAGGAGCATGCTGAAATTCAGGCCCGCGGAGAACTCGTGCGGGGTGAGCCAGCGGCGTCGTTCGACCAGTTCCTCGCGCAGGATGGCGATCTGCCCCGCTGGCCCGCCGAAACTGATCCATCCCAACCGCGCAAAGAAACGGCGGGCGGCTGCCCAGTCAGCCGAGGCTTTTTCTTGGCAATTCTCCTGCATCTTTTTATCGTCCTCGGACGAATCCAATCACGATATGGCTGAACTCGAAAACAAATACCCTGAAAACATTACCGGTAAGTTTTACGTCGATGATCAGTGCATCGACTGTGACCTGTGCCGCGAGACGGCCCCGGACAATTTTACCCGCAGCGACGACGGAGGGTATTCCTACGTTTACAAGCAACCCTCCACGCCCGGAGAGGAAGCCAAGTGCATCGAGGCGATGGAAGGCTGCCCCGTCGAGGCAATCGGCGACAACGGGTCGTAGTTCTCCTTTGGTTGGCGGGTTTCTCCGGCTCCCTCAACTCTCAACCTTCGACCCTCAACTGAGATGAGCCACTGGGCCGACACCGTCATGGCCGAGTGGCGGCGCTACCGCGAGCCCCGTGATCCCACGGCGCGCACCACCGGGTTCAGCGATGCATTACGCGGATTGCTGCCCAAGCTTGGTCTGAGTTCCGCCATGGACGAACAGGCCGTGCGCCGCGCTTGGGGCGGACTGGTCGGACCTTTCATCGCATCGCAATCCGAACCCGATCGCATCCGCGGCGGTATGCTTTATGTGCGAGTGCACCAATCCAGCGTGCGCTTCGAACTCGAGCGCGTGTGGAAAGCGGAGATCGAGTCGAAACTCGCCGCCGAATTCGGGGCGGACAAAATCCGTTCCGTGAAGTTTTTCAGCTGACCATGTTGCGCAATCTTCTGCTCGATTGGTCGGGGACGCTCGTCGACGACATGCCGCCGGTCATCGGCGCAACCAACTTCGTGCTGGAGAAATACGGACGTCCGCCGTTGACCCGCGAGGAATTCCGGCGGCAATTCCGACTGCCTTTCACCGAATTCTACGAGGAGTATCTTCCCGACGTTCCCTTGCCGGAATTGGATGCCGCCTTTCATGGGCATTTTGTGCAGATCCAGGATGACGTCACGCCGCTGCCCGGGCTCTACGAGTTCCTCGATTTCTGCCGCGAGAGCGGACGGCGCCTGTTTTTGCTCAGTTCGATGAAGCGCGAGCACTTCGAGGTGCAATCGGAGAAGCTCGGTCTCGCCCATTACTTCGAGCATCCTTACGTCGGCGTTTTGGACAAACGCGCCAAGATTGGCGACATCCTCGAGACTCACGGACTGGCGCGTGGCGAGACGGCGTTTGTCGGCGACATGATCCACGATGTGGAAACGGCGCGCCATGGCGGAGTCATGAGCATTGCCGTGCTCACCGGCTATGACTCGATCGAAAAGCTCACTCCTTCGCGTCCCGATGTGGTCGTCACCTCGCTCGACGCCTTGCGCCGCCTGCTGCAGGATCCGCGAGACGGATTGCGGGCGGCGGGTGACTGCATCCGGGTCAACGGGCTGGAGGTTCCGGTTCGGATCGGCGTCGGAGACGAGGAGCGCGCGCAGGCGCAGAAGCTCGTCTTGGATGTCCTGCTCGAGACGGACTTTCGCGGGGTGGGTGACGACATCGCCGGCACGACCGACTATGCCGCGGTCGCGCAATGGCTCATCGCGGAATGCAGCCGGCGCGAGGTGCGCTTGCTCGAGACATTGTCGGGGGACCTGGCCGATGGATTGCTCGAGGAATTCCCGCGGGTCAAAGCCGTCACTCTCGAGATCCGCAAATTCATCCTGCCGGAGACCGAAAGCGTCTCGGTTCGCGTGCGGCGCAGTCGGTAGGGCGGGGCCTCCGGACCCGCCGCCCTGGTAAAAAGATGTTCCCGGCGGGTCCGGATGCCCCGCCCTACCTTGTGGGCTGGCGTTCCGGCAGGTATGGTCGCTCTCCATGCGCATCTTGGTCAGCGGCATTTGCGGGTTTGTCGGATCCGAGCTGGCTCTCGGACTGCGCCGCGCGGGGCATGAAGTGTGCGGGTTCGACAACTTCAGCCGGCCGGGCAGCCAACTCAATCAATCGCGCATCGAGGAGGCGGGCATCGAATTCTGGCGCGGTGATGTGCGTGAGGAGAGAGATCTCGAACCGGCGCGCGGTATTGATTGGGTGATCGATGCGGCGGCCAATCCCAGCGTGCTTGCGGGGGTTGATGGCAAAACGTCGAGCAAGGAACTGCTCGAACACAATTTGTGGGGCACAGTCAACCTGCTCGAACTCTGCAAACGCGAGAACGCCGGTCTCATTCTTCTCAGCACGAGCCGGGTCTATTCGATCGGCGCACTCTGCGCCTTGCCCGTGGCGGAGGAGAATGGCGCGTTTGTCCTGCGCGAAACATCGGCGACGGCCGGTCCGCACGGCGTGACCGAGGAATTTTCCACCGCGGCTCCCATATCGCTCTACGGAGTGAGCAAATTGGCCAGCGAACAGATCGCGCTCGAATACGGCGCGGCTTTCGGTTTCCCGGTGTGGGTCGATCGTTGCGGGGTGATGGCCGGCGCGGGTCAGTTCGGGAAACCGGATCAGGGCATCTTCAGCTATTGGATCCATAGCTGGGCGCGGCGCGCTCCGCTCAAATACATCGGCTTCGGCGGCACCGGACACCAAGTGCGTGATTGCCTGCATCCGGAAGATTTGCTCGCGCTCCTCTTGCAGCAAATGGCCGCGGGTGATCGTCAAGCCAGCCGCATCGTCAACGTGGGTGGCGGCGCATCTTCCGCCATGTCCTTGCGTCAGCTCTCTGATTGGTGTGCGCGGGAATTCGGTCCGCATGATATCGCGGTCGATCTTTCCCCGCGCCCCTTCGATTTGCCGTGGGTCGTGCTCGATGCATCGCGAGCGGAACAGGAATGGCAATGGAAACCGCGCAGGACGGTGGATGATATCTGCCGCGAGATTGCGCAGCATGCGCGCGAACATCCCGAATGGTTGGAGGTCTCGCGCGGTTGAATACGACGGTCCGTTTCGGCGACTCGGAGGAAGAAGTCTGTTTTTTGCGGTTGGCGAAGTTGGAGGAGGCGGCGTCCTTCGAAGGGCTGCTCCATGCCACGGAGCGGGAACAGGCGGCGGCGGTGCCGAACCCATTGCAGCGCTCGCGTTTTGTCGTCTCCCGCGGACTGCGCCGCACCATGTTGTCCGCTTGCACTGGAGTTTCTGCCGACTCGTTGGTCTTCGCCCATGACGGGGAGGGGAAGCCGCGGGTGCCGGGGTTGACTGGATGGGATTTCAATCTTTCGCATGCCGGCGACTACGTCGCGGTGGTGGTGGGATGCGGCAGTGTGGGCGTCGATATCGAGAAGTATCGGGAGGTGCGGGACATGGAATCCATTGTGGGCCGCTACTTTCACCCTGAGGAACGAGACGCATGGCATGCTCTGCCGCTGGCCCGGCGACCGGCGGCATTTTTTTTGTTATGGTCGGCTCGCGAGGCGGCGATGAAATGTGCCGGACTGGGATTGGCCAAGGGGCTCTCCGTGACGCGGGTGGATCCCGGTATCTTGGAGCAGGGGACCGGGACCGCTTGGGTGGGGGATAGGCTTTTGCAGTTGAGATCTCTGCCGGCGCCCGAAGGGTATGAGCTTGTCATTTGCCGTCAGGAACACCCCGCACTGATATGAGAAAATTAGATCATATCATGTTCGTTTCCTGTTGAACTCGCCGGACCTTGTGCTTTCTTGAAGGAGTGTCAGCGGTCCTTGTGGCCGCTGCCGCGAAGCTCCCGATACTCCCCTCCACGGTAAAGCCCTGCGCGCTTTGACCAAGTGCGGCAGCGTTCCGCGATATGGCGGTAAAAGAAAAATACTATCTCGGCGCCCCGCCGGTGCCGGAGCCCGAGCTGGACGAGTTCCAACGCGAGTGCGTGGAGATTTTCCAACGTGCGGCGGCTGCGTTTTCTTTGGCGCCGTCGGTCGGTCAAATTTACGGCCTGCTCTTTGCCAACGAGGAGCCGCTCAGCATGGACCAAATCATGGCCCGTCTCGGCACCAGCCGCGGCGGCACGCACCAGAGTTTGCGTTGGTTGCGTCAGATTGGGGCGGTCGAACGTCATGTCATGCCCGGCCAGCGCAAAGAATTTTTCGCCGCCGTCCTCAACCTCCGCAAACTCGCCGGCGCCTTCGTCGCCGCCCGCATCAACCCGCATATCGAGAGCGGACACGAACACCTCGAACGCCTGCGCGCCAGCCTGCCATCCGGCAACGACGACAAAGCGCAATTCCAGCACCAACGCTACGACCAAATGGAACGTTGGCACCGCTTCCTCGGTGACCTGCTCCCCTTCATCCAGACCCTGGCCGGGAAATTCTGATCCCCGATCAGACTAGATTATTTAGCCACAACCGAACGAACGTGAGATGGCCTGAGGTGTAGCTGAAGGCAAATAGACGCGGATAAAAGGCAGGATAAGTCCGACCGGCTGCGCCGCTCGGACTAAAGAAGGCGCTCTTGCTGGGTGACCCCAGCACTCGCAAGTTATCCGCCAAGCAGGTCAATCAACATGTTTGGCACAGTTGAGATACGAGTTGCCGCGCGTGTGCGCGCGGCAACTAATCCTCGTCGTTCATCTTCTGTTATCCGTGGCTAAACCCCCTCCGGGCTCTTAGCTCCCCGCTCCAAGCTCCATGCTCCTGCGCCTCCACCCTCTCTGGCTTCTCGCCGCGGGTTACTGGCTCTGGATGATCTGGGCCTGTGCGGGAGAATGGACCAACTCGGAGGACTACAACTACGGATGGTTTGTTCCGCCGCTCGCGCTCTATTTTTTGTGGAAACGTCTCGAAGGCGCGCCGCGCGCGGATTCTTTGCCGCCCGGCGCGGGCGCGGGGCGCGTGTTGGCTTGGGCGGTCATTGTTCTTTCCCTGCTCGTCATCCTGCCGCTGGAAATTGTCCGCCAGACTCCCATCCATTGGCGTCCGAACCTCTGGGCGGTCGGTTTCCTTGCCGTGGCCAACACGCTGGCTGTTGCCTGGCTCACCGGTGGCCGTGCGCGGTTCAAGATTTTCCTCATCCCCGCCCTCTTCATGCTCGTCGGGGTTCCCTGGCCGACCTTTCTCGAGAGCGCGGTGGCCTATCCGCTCATGCCCGTCGTCACACGCTGGGCGGTTGGGTTGCTCCATTTCCTCGGTTATCCGGCCACTGCGGCGGGCACGACGATCACGTTGCCGAACTGCACCGTCGGGGTGGAAGAAGCCTGCAGCGGATTGCGCTCGTTGCAAACCGCACTGATGGTCGGCGTCGCGGCGGGCGAACTCACCCGGCTCGGCGCGTGGGGGCGCGTGGCGCTTCTTGCCGTGGCTTTCGTCATGGCCGTGGTCGGCAATCAGGTCCGCGTCCTCATGCTGGCCTTGGCCGGCATCAGCGGAGGCAATCAGGCCGTGGAGAATCTCCACGACACCGCAGGCTATGTGGTCTTGGCCATCCTGCTCGGCGGCGTCGGTCTGGCCGCGACCCTCGGCAAGCGTATGCAAACAGTCGTCAATCATGCGGCCCCGCTTCCGACCTCTTCGCCAGTTACTCCTCCCGCAGTATCCGCTCGTTCCCCGTCGCGTGCCATGGGGTGGGCCGTGCTGCTTTGCGGCGCCCTTGCGCTGCTCGGGGCCAATGGTTGGTATTGGTGGCGCGCCTCGCTCGCTGCGCCGCCGTCGCCGCCGCTTCTCGCCCCGGTCGGTGACGCCGGGTTTGTCATAGACAAAAACGTCCCACCCGCCATTCTGGGCGTCCTCCAGCCCGACCAATACACTTATATTCGCGAGGCGATGGACGGCACGCCCACGCGGGCCATCGGTTACCACTTCTATTGGAAACCCCGCCGCGGCAACGCCAACCAGCTTTACCACCGTCCGGACCGCTGCATGCCCGGTGCCGGTTGGCGGATCGACGGCGAGATTACCCGCGAGACGTTCCGCCTCGGGGGGCGCGAAGTGACCTTCAATGTTTTTCCCTTCCGCGGTCCAGGTGGTCCGGCCCTCATGCTCTGGGGTTCGTATTTGAACGGCGAACCGGTCGAGATCGCCTTCACCAGCGATGTCTACGTCAACACCTCCAATCTCGCGCAATTCATCCGCACCGGCACACGCGACTACAGTTACGAGGTGGCCGCTTGCGTCATGCCGTATCCCGAAGGCGTGCGCCCCGGTCTCGCCGAGATCGAGGCCTACGCCAACCGTGTCTTCACCGCGGTGCCTTGAAAAAGTCGGCCCGGAAAACAAAAGTAGAACTTATACTTTGCCGAACCTCTAAACATCTCTCTGTTAACTCATGACCACCGTCGCTGAAAACCATCCACCCGCACCCGACGCCTCGCGTGTTTCCGCCCTCGCTTTTTTCGCCGCGCTGGCCGCGGTGTGGGGGTGGCTCTTTTTCATCCTCAGCGGTGAATGGGAAGCCAACGAGCAATACTCGCACGGATGGTTTATCCCGTTCCTCGCGGGATGGATTTTGTGGCAACGCTGGACTACGCGCCCGTCGGCCGCACCGGCGCGTGGCCTCATGCTGATCGCCAGTTGGCTCGTCCTTTTCGCCCTCGTTGTTCCGTCTGCCCTCGGCATCCTCATCGCCGGAGCCTATCCCGACTGGCGTGTCGTCCTGTGGGGCCTTGGTGCCGCTGCTTTTGCCGCGAGCGTGGCCCTCACCGCGATCGCCGGTGGCTGGCCATGGGTGCGGCATTTGTCCTTCGCCTACTTCTTTGCCTTGGTCGCCATTCCCTGGCCAAGTCAGCCGGAGCGCTGGCTCACGCAGGAACTCAGTTTGCTCGCCGCGCAGATCGCCGCGTGGGTCTTGCCTCTCTTGGGAATTGCCGCCATGTGCCATGGCACGACGATCGACGTCGGTAGCGACGTGCTTGGGGTGGACGATGCTTGCAGTGGCATCCGTTCCTTCCAGTCGAGCATCATGGCCGCGCTTTTCCTCGGCGAACTCTATGCTCTGCGCTGGGGATACCGTATCTCGCTCGTTGTTCTGGGGCTTTTTGCCGCATACGCCTTCAACATCATCCGCATGCTGGTGCTATCCATCGCCGTGGCCAACGGCGGTGTCGATGCGCTGGACAAACTCCATGATCCTGCCGGGTTCGCCATTCTCATCGCGACGATGGGCGTGCTTTGGCTCCTCTGTTGGGTTTTCCAGAAAATCCCCGGATCGCAGCAAGCGCTGGCGACCGCGAAAATGCAGTCGGGGATCGGACACATCGCCAAAACGCCCGCCTTTGCCTGTGTTGCCGCAGTGGTGGCTATGGTGCTGATGGCCGGGGCATCGGAAGGATGGTATTGGTTGAAAAACAAAGATGCGGTGCGTGCTCCGGCTTGGACCATCGCCGCTGCGGATTCGGGCAGCGGGCTGGCCGACGAAGAACTCGACGAGCGCGTGAAAGAGATGCTGCGGTTCGATCGTGGCTTCCAGCGCAGTTGGCGGGACGAGGGTGGGCGTCAGTGGCACATGATCTTCACCGAGTGGGAACCGAAGCGGATGAGCCTGCACTACGCGCAGCCGCACTTGCCCGAGCAGTGTCAGCGCATGATCGGACGCGAGATCGTCTCCAAATCCGAGCTCCGCAAAACCGAAGCCAATGGTGTCACCATCGCCTACAACGTCTACAAGATCCGCGCTGGTGCCGATGAGTTCTACCTCATGTATGTGGTCAACGATGATCGCGTGAGCGGAAAGGAGGTCACGGTCGAGCGTGCTCTTCCCTCCAACCGCATGAAGGCCGTTATGGCTGGCCGCCGCAATATGGGTCAGCGGTCGATGCAGCTTGCATTGGTCGGAGAGCCCGATGCCGCGATCGCCGAGCAAGCCATGCTTGAGCTGCTCCCGCAACTCGTCGTCCCCGCGAGTAGTGCGCAGGACAAGTAGCATCTTGCCGATGGTGAAGTTTTAAGTTTGTAAGTCTTAAGTTTTAAGCCTGTCTCCCGTCCTGCCCTCTGGCTCCTCGCTTTTCTCCTTTGCCTTCAGCTATCAGGCCTCAGGTCTCCGTCTGTCTCTTCGTCTTTTAAGCTCTTAGTCTTTTCGTCTCTTTTTCCTGACTCGTCACCAGCCACCCGCCACTCGTCACCGCGGCCTACGGCCGCTCTCTTGCTCCTCGCTCCATGCTCCCATGCACCTCCTCGGCATATCCGCCTTCTACCATGACAGCGCGGCGGCGTTGGTGCGGGATGGGGAGATTGTTGCCGCGGCGCAGGAAGAACGCTTCACGCGGAAAAAACATGATGAACGCTTTCCGGAAAATGCCGTGCGGTATTGTCTCGAAGCAGCGGGAATCAAGGCCTCGAATCTTGATGCCGTCATCTTCTACGAGAAGCCGCTGCTCAAGTTCGAGCGTCTTCTCGAGACCTATCTGGCTTTCGCTCCGCGCGGATTGTTCTCCTTCTTCCGCGCCATGCCGCAGTGGTTGCAACAGAAACTGCACTTGCCACGGGAAATCGACAAAGGACTGGGCGGCGACTACGCGGGGCCGATTTATTTCTGCACGCACCACGAGTCGCACGCCGCCAGCGCGTTTTTCCCGAGCCCGTTTGACGAAGCAGCCATCATCACCCTCGACGGGGTGGGGGAGTGGACCACGACCAGTTGGGGTGTGGGCCGCGGCAACAAGATCGAACTTCGCGGCGAAGTCCGCTTTCCCCATTCGCTCGGGTTGCTCTACAGCGCGTTCACCTATTACTGCGGATTCCGCGTCAATTCCGGCGAATACAAAGTCATGGGCCTCGCGCCCTACGGCGAACCGCGCTTTGCCGATCTCATCCGCCAGCATCTGATCGATCTCAAAGACGACGGATCGTTCCGTCTCGACATGGGCTACTTCAATTATTGTCAGGGTCTCACTATGACGAGTGACCGCTTCCATCGCTTGTTCGGCGGTCCGCCGCGCCATCCGGATAGCGCCCCGACCCAGCGCGACATGGATCTCGCGGCAAGTATTCAACTGGTCACCGAAGAAGCCATGCTCCATATCGCGCGACACGTGCATGCGAAGACCGGATTGAAAAATCTCTGCCTGGCCGGCGGCGTGGCGCTCAATTGCGTCGGCAACGGGCGTATCCTGCGCGAAGGGCCTTTCGAAAACATCTGGATCCAACCCGCTGCGGGCGATGCCGGCGGCGCACTCGGGGCGGCGCTCTGGTGCTGGTATCAACACATGGGCAGCTCGCGCACTCCGCAACCGCGCGACAGTCAGCACGGATCCTATCTCGGTCCGGAATATTCGCCCGCGCAGGTCCGCGAGGAACTCGATGCCGCGCACGCCGTTTACGAAACCTTCGAGAACACCGAGCAATTGGCCGACGCCATCGCCGCCGAGTTGGTCGACGGAAAAATCGTGGGCCACTTCGCCGGCCGCGCCGAGTTCGGTCCGCGCGCACTTGGCCACCGCTCGCTCCTCGGCGATCCTCGTAATCCCGAGACGCAGACCCGCATGAATGTGGCCATCAAGTTCCGCGAGTCTTTCCGTCCGTTTGCGCCCTCGGTCGTGGAGGGCAAACAGTCCGGGTATTTCGATCTCACTGCCGAAAGTCCCTACATGTTGCTCGTCGCTCCGGTTCGCGAAGACAAGCGCTGCCCGCTCTTACCCGAAGAAGAAAAGCTCACCGGTCTGGCCAAACTCAAAACCGTGCGCAGCGAATTGCCGGCCGTCACGCACGTCGACTATTCCGCGCGTGTCCAAACCGTGAGCAAGGATCGCTCCCCGCGTTTTCATGCGATCCTCGAAGCCTTCGAAAAACGCACCGGACGTCCGGTTTTGGTCAACACCAGCTTCAACGTCCGCGGCGAACCCATCGTGCATAGTCCATCCGATGCCTACCGCTGCTTCATGTTCACCGACATGGACGTGCTGGTCGTCGAAAACTGCCTCCTACGCAAACCCGCACAACCGCCCATGCCGGGCGCGGAAGAGTATCGCCGCCAGTTCCGTGCGGACTGATTCACCATGCAAAAAAGACGTTCATTCATCGCCGAATTGTTCGACTTCATCCTGTCGAACAAGGCTTACTTCATCGCCCCGATCATCATTGTTCTCCTGTTGGTCGGAGTCCTCATTATCCTCGGCGGCACTAAAGCTGCTCCGTTTATTTATACGTTGTTTTAGAGAGCGTGGAGCAGGGGGCAGGGAGCGGTGAAGCAGAGAAGGAAAACCGGAAACTGCCAGTTGAGCCGAGTCTTCGCCTTCACTCTTTTTCGGGCTGAAAACTGCCGACTGAACACTGAAAACTCGGTGTCATGACGACGATCAACTGGTATCCTTCCTCCCGCGAGATGCGGCAGTGGGCGCTGACCATGGCGCTGGCGCTCGGATTGGTCGGTTCGCTCTTTTACTTCGTCGACTGGGGGATTTTTTCCGGCGGTCAGGGTTTTGCCAAATTCCTTTGGACTTTCGGTGCGTTTGCTTTTGTAACTGCGATCACAGGAACCAAGCTGGGTCTGCCGGCCTATTGGGCATGGATGGGATTCGTTTATGTCATCAGTTCGGCCATTACTTACACCGCGCTGACGCTGGTTTATTTCGGCGTGGTCACGCCGCTGGCTCTGCTTGCGCGTTTGCTCGGCCGTGACCGCTTGCAACTGCGGACGCGCAGACAGTCTACCTATTGGCATACCCTCGAGCCGGCGAAGCAGCACCATCCGCAGAGGCAGTTCTGAGGTTGCAGAGGTGTGGTGAAGACCCATAGGCCAGAGGTAAAAAGTAGCTGCGCAAAAGTGCGAAGGTCGCGTGCGACGCGGAAGTTGTGGGTCATGGCTTTGATGGAAAATCGAGTCCGGTGAAAAAGAAAACCCAGCATGATCCTGAGATATTGCCGGAGTATGACTTCAGCAGGGGCATAAGAGGCAAATATTGCGGGCGCTACGCACAGTTTGCTGCTGTGCTCTCCGACTCTCACCCCGAAGCTGGCGCGCAGCGAGCTAACGGCCGAGGCTGGAAGCCTTTGGACAAGGTGTCCGATGCTCTGCCGCTGCTTGGCGATGAACGGCTATGAAGCGTGGCGAAGTTGAATCCAGCGCTCACAGATAAGCCATGACAGGCCTACCAGCATCCCAGGCGGCAGACAGAGTAGAGCCACTTTGGTCGGTGATTGTCCCGACCTTCAATTGCGCCGCTTATCTACGGGAAGCGTTGGAGAGTGTTCTCGGACAGGATCCTGGCCCGGAGGCGATGCACATCGAGGTGGTCGATGATCGGTCGACCAAGGATGACCCGGAAGCTGTTGTGCGGGAGGTCGGCCGTGGACGTGTGGGCTTCTGGCGCAATTCCGAGAATCTCGGGTCCACGCGCAACTTCAACAACTGCGTGCGCCGGGCCAAAGGGCGCTATGTCCACATCCTGCATGGCGATGACTTTGTTGCTCCCGGCTTTTACCGCGAACTGACGCGTTTACATGAGGAAAATCCCGAGGCCGGTCTGGTGGCATCACGTGTCATGTATGTCGACGAAAAGGGCATACCCAACGGCGGCATCTCGCCGCGTTTGAAGAGCCATGAGAAGGGTTCCCGCGATGCCCGGCCATTTTACTACGACGTTCCGTTGCAATTTGCCTGTGTCACGGTGAAGCGTTGGGCCTTCGACAAAGTCGGACCTTTCAATGAATCACTCATCCATGCGGCCGACCATGACATGTGGTCGCGTTTGGTTCACGAGACCGGCAGCGTGGTTTCGCCCTACTGTCTCGCGTCCTACCGTGTATTCGAGGCCAACGAGACCGGGCGATTCCAGCGCACGGGGGAAAACCTCCGCGATTATCACCGGCTTGGTCTGGAGTTGCAGAAGCGCCATCCGGATTTCGATATGCGGCAATTCATGCGCGGGCGTTGGACTGTTTGGGATTGGCAGATGCAGCGCTTCCGCGCGACGGTCGACAAAGAGGCCATCGCAGCCAATCTGAAAGTGGCCGATGAAGTCATGCCAGGGGGGGAGCACCAGCGTCGCTTTGTGGCCGCCAAGATTTCTCGTCAAGTGCAGCGCCGGGTGCACGATGTCCTTCACTGCCTGCTCCGCGTTTAGCCATGAAAATCTCCGCCATCATCTGTACGCATAATCCGCGTCCGCACTACTTGCGCCGGGTGCTGGAGGCGCTCGAGCGGCAGACGCTCGCCAAGGCTGAATGGGAACTGCTGCTCATCGATAATGCCTCGACGAAGCCGTTGCGCGGGCGCGCGGCGCATGAGGTATTAGGCGAGAGGCCAGCGGATAAAGATCAGACGGCATTTGATTTAAGTTGGCATCCGCGCGGGCGGATCATCCGTGAAGATAAGGTCGGTTTGACTCATGCGCGTTTGCGGGGCATCGATGAGGCGAGGGGAGAACTCATCGTCTTCATTGATGACGATAATGTTTTGGCGCCCGATTATTTCGAGCGCTGCCTGGCTATTTCCGCGAATTGGCCGCAACTCGGCGTGTGGGGTGGGAGCGTCGCCGGCGAGTTTGAGGTGCCGCCGCCGGAATGGATCAAGCGCTTCCTGGCTGGAATGGTCGTTTATGAAATCGATCGCGACTACTGGTCCAACATGGCGGTGTGGTCCCCGGCTATTCCGTTTGGCGCTGGCATGTGCATCCGGTCATCTTTGGCGCGCATCTATGCTGATGGAGTGAAAAATGATCCCATGCGGCAGAGACTTGGAAGGACTGGTTCAGCGATGACGGCCTCCGAGGATGTCGACCTTGCCTACACCGTGATCGGGGAAGGATTTGGCACCGCGCGTTTCAAGGACCTCAAAATCACGCACCTCATTCCCAAGGAGCGACTCACCGAGGATTACGTGGTTAGGTTGTTCTCCGGCTTCGAGGTCTCCGGTTTTGCCATGGCAAAGATCCGCGGTGAAAAGCGGTCGCCGCTCTACGGCGATCTCCGTAGCGAACTGCGATTTTGGAAAAAGTATCTCGAGTCCTCGTCCATCGACCGCAAGATCATGGCGGCAGCGCGGAAGCAAATGAAGGAGATGGAGAAAGCGGAAGGCTAGAGGCGGGAGGCAATAGGCGTAAGCCATGAGGCGCTAGGCGAGAGGCGATAGGTCAAAGACCGGAGATCAGAGTTCGGAGGTCAGCAACCTGACGTCAGCGGACGGAAGTGAGAGAGCTGAAACAGCAGATTGAACAAAGTAGATTCCAGATAGGAGAGAGACGATGAATCCAACCACTATATCCAATGTCCCGTCTTCCGCAGTGGCAGCGCCGTTGCAGGAGCGCATTTATTCGCCGGAGCCGCTGTTGCAGCATCCTTGGAAGATGCTCAAGGCGATCGCGGCCGACGTCTGGGCGGGCCGAGAGTTGGCGTGGCGTTTGTTTCTGCGCGATCTCCGTGCCGGCACGCGGCAGACCTATCTTGGCTACATCTGGCTGTTCCTTCCGCCGTTGGTGGCTTCCTTTACTTTTATTTTCCTGCAGTCGCAGGGAATCACGAACATCGAGGGAACCGGTATCGCTTATCCCGCCTTTGCCATGATGGGAACGCTCCTTTGGCAGGTCTTCGTCGACGGCATGCAGAGCCCGATCAACTCCTTCAATGGTGCGAAGGCCATGTTGGTGAAGATCAACTTTCCGCGCGAGGCCGTGCTCGTCGGTGGTCTTTACATGGTCATTTCCAACACGCTCATCCGCCTCGCGCTGGTTGTCGCCGTGATGCTGTGGTGGCATGTGCCGGTCAGCGAGACGCTGCTTTTCTTCCCTGTGGCCATGTTGGCTCTTCTGGCTGCCGGCTTTGCCTTAGGGCTTATTCTGCTGCCTATCTCAAACTTGTATGGCGACGTTGGAAGAGTCATTCCCATGGTCACAAGCTTCTGGATGCTGCTCACCCCGGTGGTATATCCGCCGCAGGGCGAAGGTTTGGCCGGATGGCTCGCAAAGTGGAATCCGGTTTCGCCGCTCATCATCACCGCGCGCGAGACGCTCACCGCCCAGCCGTTGAGCATGCTGGGGCCGTTCTTCATCGTCCTCGCCTGCTCGCTCGCTGTGATCTTTCTTGGGTTGGTCGGTTTCCGCATCTCCATGCCGCATTTGATCGCTCGGATGGGCGGCTGAGCCGCCCAGCGGGCGATGGGAGATAGAAGATCGCAGATAGTAGATCGGGGGCAGGCGGAGTCTTCAGGAGATTGGAGACAAGAGATGGTAGATCGGCGCCAATCTTCTGCATCCCATCTTCCATATCCCAGCTACCATCTTCCAATCCTTCCATGAGTATGAAGTTCGAGGATTTGGAGGCGTGGAGGGAGGCGCGCATGTTGAGCAAAGACATCTACGCGCTCACTCGGACCGGCTCACTGTCAAAAGACCTTCGGTTATGCTCGCAGGTTCAAGCCGCAGCCGTATCCGTTATGTCGAACGTTGCCGAGGGCTTCGAAAGAACGGGCAACCAAGAGAAGTTGCATTTTTACAACATCGCTCGTGCTTCGTGCGGAGAGCTGCGCTCACAGCTTTATATCATCGAAGATGTTTACACAGAGTTATCAGCAAAAACTTCAGAACTTCGGGAAGGTGCCGAGTCTGTCGGGCGGCTGATCAGCGGCCTCATCGCAAGCACGCGACGGCGTGTGGCCGGGGCCGCGAAAGAGTAGATGGGAGATGGAAGATCAGAGGTAAAAGATAAAAGAGTCACGATGAACAAAACTGCCCAATCCCATCTGCTATCTACCGGCGCCGAAAGCGCCATTCTAACCCCAACCTCGGCCGCAGACGGCGAGGTGCTTGTTCGCGTCGAGGGCGTCTCGAAGAAATTCTGTCGCTCTTTGAAAAAGAGCCTGTGGTATGGACTGTGCGATATCGCGGGGGAACTTTCGCCCTTCGGGCGGCGCGATGTCGCGGGAGATAGTAGATTGAAGATGGTAGATCGGGCCCAATCTTCCATGTCCCATCTTCCATCTTCTGGCGCAGGGACCGCCCTATCTTCCATATCCCAGCTTCCATCTTCCTCACCGTCCCTTCGCGATGGCGAGTTCTGGGCGGTGAATGATGTTTCTTTCGAACTGCGCCGCGGGGAATGCCTCGGCTTGATTGGTCACAATGGGGCGGGGAAGACGACGCTACTCAAGATGCTCAATGGGTTGATCAAGCCGGATGCGGGGACGATCACCATGCGCGGGCGGGTTGGGGCGCTGATTGCGCTCGGGGCGGGGTTCAATCCGATTCTGACGGGACGGGAAAATATCTACATCAACGGTTCGGTGCTGGGCCTTTCGAAAAAGGAAATCGACGAGAAGATCGACGAGATCATCGACTTTGCCGAGATCGGGGAATTCATCGACATGCCGGTGCAGAACTATTCGTCGGGAATGCAGGTCCGATTGGGGTTCGCGGTGGCTACCGCATTGGATCCTGACATTTTGATTTTGGATGAGGTCTTGGCAGTAGGAGACGCAAGATTCCAGGCCAAGTGCCTTAAGCGCATCACGCAGATGTTCAGTCGTTGCTGCGTGATCTTTGTTTCGCATCAGGCTCATATCATTCAGATGATATGCAGTCGGGTGCTGTGGATGCGGAAGGGAAGGACTGTGGAGGACGGCGCGCCTACGGAGATCCTTCAAGCCTATCTGGCCGCCAGCGATGGTGATTCCACAAAAGAAGAGTCGGGAGCTGTTTTGGCCCCCGAAATCGCGCGCTTCCATTTGGACGTCGAGCATCCTCGTTTGAGCCTTGGCGATTCGTTGCATTGCTGCATTCACGTGAGCCTGTCGCGGCCAGTCGCATTTGGTCGGCTACTCGTATGTCTTTTGGACGTGGCGGATAGGTATGTCGCGCGCGCTACCTGTGACCTGCGCAAGACGGAATCCATGTCAGGTGATGTCAGTATTCGTGTCTGCCTCCAAGATCTGCGTTTGGCTGTTGGTGAATACAAAATACAGATTGTTTGCTTCTCCAGTCATCCGGTTGCCCAGCTTGTAAACTATACCCATCCACGGACAGTATTTTGTGATTCCGACATTGTTTCGGAGGTTAAGTATCAGCCCGCTTCCTCTTGGGAGTTGGTCGAAAATAGTGGAGAGCGTTGGAAGTAAAAGTAGGCGGCAATGGCACGGTAGAGCGTAAAATTATGACTGAATCATCAACTAGAGAAGCAATGTGGGCGCAGTTTGTTCGCGAAAATAACTTCCGTGACATTGCGGAGGTTGGCGTGTGGAAGGGCGAATTCGCCAGGCATCTGCTCCTAGAGTGCCAGCAGATTCGCAGCTATCTCATGGTCGATAGTTGGAGGCACCTTGAGGGCTGGAATAAGCCGTTTAATCTGAGCGACTCTCAGTTGGAGCAAGTTTACCAACAGGCTCTCTTGAACACCGAGTTTGCTAAAGAAAAGGTGCGCGTGTTGAGAGGGACAACCCTTGAGGAGCGAGGGAAGATCGCAGACGACAGTTTGGATTTTGTCTACATCGATGGTGATCACTCGCTCAGAGGCATCGTGATCGACGCGCTGAGCAGGTGGCCGAAGTTGCGCGCAGGTGGGGTGCTGGCTGGTGACGACTTTAGTGATACCGTGTGGCAGCACTCGCTGGAATTCGAACCTTCGTTGGTCAACCCTTTCATGAGGTATTTCGCCGATGCGGTTGGAGAACACTTGCACGTCTTGCCGTATAACCAATGTTACATACAAAAGTCTTGCTCGAGCGGCATTGGTCAGGCTCCTGCCGCTAGCGCGCAGCACGGTTTATTGCCGCTCCTAAATATTTCCTCATTGAGCAGTGGTTCTGACAAGAACCGAGAACTGCAGCAGTTATTGGCGTTACCTAAGCGCTTAACAAAAGCGCTACTCCGTCGCAGTTCTGCTCGCTTTCGAGAGCGGGAGGCTATCACGCGCCACGGCGAACGTTTTCCGGAGTATTTCTCAAGAACGGGTATTGCATTTATTCATGTTCCGAAAGCGGCTGGTACCAGCATTTCACTAGCACTATATGGACTCGCCGTTGGACATCGTCGCCTCAGTGAGTGGCAAACAAGGTTTCCGTTTTCAATGAGGAAAGTAAGGACCTTGGCTATTGTTCGAGATCCGCTGGAGCGTTTCGTTTCTGCTTTCAACTTCCTGAAGGCAGGTGGGATGAACGATCTAGACAAGAATTTTGCGAATGCTCAACTGGCCGCTTTTAGCGGCCCAGCAGAGTTGGCGGAGGCGTTAGTGGACCCAATTTGCCAAGCCAAAGTGCTTGTCTATCCCCACTTCACGAGACAGGTGGATTTTGTGACAAATGCGTCTGGCGCCGTGGATATTGATTGTCTTGTCTGTCTTGAAGACCTTGCTGTGGCGGAGAAGTGGGCAGCGGAAAGGAGCAGATCCAAAGTAGTGTTTAAACAAATGAACGCTAATCCCATAGCGAAAGGAAAATTGCGATGGACGCCAGCTTCCTTAGACGTGCTAAAGGCTATTTATCGGGAAGATTTTGAGCTGTATGAGGCAGCAAAGAACCTCTCAAGCTAGCGAATGCCATGCCTCCGTTCTTCAGTCCGCCTTTGCTCGCTTTAGCGGAGGCGCTTGGAAAGGTTCTTAAGCCAATAATTCCCTTAAGCTTGTTTAATTGCAAAAATATCCAACCTCCAACGTTTGAAACCACAACGTGTATCTCTCGGTAATTATCTGCACCCATAATCCCCGGGAAGAGTTCTTGCAGAGAACGCTACAGAGCTTACGGAGTCAGACGCTCCCGGCGGACCGTTGGGAACTACTGCTTATCGACAATGCTTCCACCAAATCACTCGCGGAACAATGGGACTTGTCTTGGCATCCATCCTCCCGGGTTGTCCGGGAGGATCGTCTTGGTTTAACCCAAGCTAGGTTGCGCGGTATCGATGAGGCTAAGGGCTCAATATTGGTCTTTGTGGATGACGATAATGTGTTGGCGCAGGATTACCTTCAGGTTTCTCTGGAAACAATCTCCCGCATGCCATGGCTCGGAGCTTTTAGTGGATCGACGGTGGGCGAATACGAAGTGCCGCTCCCGCTGTGGGCGTCTAACATGCCTATCCAATTAGCCGTGCGGGAAATTAAGCACGTGGCCTGGGGTTGCCTGCCGGGGACGCAGTCACTTCCATTTGCGCCGGTCGGTGCCGGAATGGTAATAAGGCGGCAGGTTGCCGAACACTACTTGCGACAAGTTAAGAAGGACAACTTGCGCCAGTCTCTCGACCGCAAGGGCGACTTGTTATTGTCGGGTGGAGACAGTGATATGGCTTACTGCGCTTGCGAACTCGGATATGCGGTCGGCGTCTTCCCAGAGTTGTCACTGGTTCATATAATACCGAAACAGCGTCTCGAGGCCCCATATTTGCTGAAGCTCGCTGAGGGAATGGCTTTCTCCCACGCGATTTTGCGATTTATGTGGGACGGCGAATTACCGCCGGAACCGCAGACAAAAATAGAGTCTCGGTCCGTAAGGATTTTCAACGCTTACGCACGTTTCAGAACCCGCCTACGCGGCAAGCCGCAACCGACTTTCGACGAGCAATGGTATGCTGCTACGCAGACAGGTGTCTTGCGGGCACGGGAATTCATTTTGTCACTCAAAGCCTAAGCAAGGCGGAGAATGATCCCCCAATCAGAAGGGATGTTCCTCTTGAGCCGCAGAAAAATAAGGGCGACGGTATTACAGTCGTCATGAAAAGGACGATCGCCCTGATCGACTGGAACTGGATGGGGCACCATCCAACGTATTTCACGCATCCCGCGGCGGCGGTTGTAGTGTCAAAAGGTGTGGCATGGCGCAGTTAGTCTCGTGAGATAAGGATTCCCAAGAACCACCGCCATAAATACAACCACACGAGGCGGCTTTCCCACTTAAGTCACACGAACCCAGCGAGATTTGCAGCCGGCTGATTGGCTCCGCTCCAGCCAACGAACTTCGCATGCTAAACAGCAAAAGCTGCTCCAACAACCAACCAAATCCCTCATAAAACCCGTTCCAAAGAGCGGGGGCAGATCAAGTGTTTTCGCGTTATCGCTCCCCAGTTGTGGTTGCCTCTCATTGTGACTAGCATTTCAATCATCACGCCCAACTATAATTACGGGCACTTTCTCGAGCAGACGTTGCAAAGCGTGCTGTGCCAGCGTTACCCCATGCTGGAATACATCGTGATGGACGATGGTAGCACTGATAACAGTGTAGAGATCATCAAGCGCTATGCCGACCGCCTGGCGCATTGGGAAACTGGTCCGAATCGCGGACAATACGCTGTGATTACAGAGGGCTTCCGCAAATCCACAGGGGAGGTTATGGGCTGGCTGAACAGCGACGATATGCATCTGCCCTACACCTTAAAAGCCGTCGCCGAAATCTTCGAAGCTTTCCCGGAGGTGGAGTGGATCACGACGATGCAGCCCGCTTTCTGGGACTACAAAGGGATGCTCTTAGGTTGTGGCCATATCGACGGTTTCTCGAAGGAATCATTCTTGGATGGCCGAAATTTCTCGCCGCTGACAAACCGACCTGTCGATATAGGCAAAGGGATTAAGCTACAAGGTTGCCTGCAGCAAGAATCGACCTTCTGGCGGCGCGCGCTCTGGGAAAAGGCAGGAGCTTATCTCTCACAAGACTACGGGAGCGCGGGAGACTTTGAACTGTGGTGCAGGTTTCTGCGTTACGCGGAACCGTGCGGCGTAGCTACTCCCTTGTCTGGTTTCCGCCTACAAAACCAGCAGCAGACGGCTCAGCGCCAGAGCTACGCAGATGGATGTCTCAAGGCGCTGCGCCAGGCGAGGCGCGATCTTGGATACAAACCCAACGCGATGAGATCGGAAGCTTTTCGGCGAAACTTGACGCGCCCGGCGCGCCTTTTTGCCCGATATGACTACGAGGGAACAAGAATCGTCCGTGCGAATATCGACGGGCCGGAAGCGAGCTGGCGGAGAGAGCGTCACCGTTTTCGCTAAGATAGGAAGAGTTGCAAAGCAGAACGATGAATCCACACAAGTCCGACAACCGCACCGTTGCGCTCATCGACTGGAACTGGATGGGGCACCATCCGACGTATTTCACGCATTTCGCGGCAGCGATGGCCGAGGCTGGGGCCGATGTGGTGCCGTTCTGTGCGGATCCGGAAGACCTTCTCAAGAGACTCGGGAATGAATCGCTGCCGGCCGCGGTGCGCGGACGCATTGCGAAGCCGGTGCGGGTGGCGAGCCCCGTGCCCTCGCAGTTTCGTCCCACTCGCTGGCGCGGGCACTATAACGCGTTGCGCTTCTTCGGCGGCCTGGGAAAGCAGTCGCGAGCATGGGAGCGTCGTCACGGCCGCAAGATCGATCTAGTCTTCTTTGCCTGCATTTATGACCGGCAATTCGAAAACCTTCCGTTTGCCGAGCGTTGCTTCGGATATCCGTGGTCGGGCCTGTATCTCCATGCGCGTTCGTTCCGCATGCCAAGTTCGCCGATTCCAGGCTGGTGGGGGCTACCATGTCCGGAGAAGATTTTTACGGGCCAGAAGCTTCGCTCGGTGGCAGTTCTAGACGAAGGGGCAGTGGAGCCTTTGCGCGAACTTGCTGGTGGTAAGCCTGTTTTCGTTTTCCCCGATATTACTGATGCCGGCACCGAATCTGCAGGCCCGAGTCTTGGAGCCAAGATCAAAGCCTTTGCCGATGGGCGACCGGTGGTTTCCCTGAGCGGTTACTTGCAGAAGACAAAGGGCATCGTGGAGTTTGTCGCCGCTGCAGGAGCGCCGAGCATGGATGGTGTGGTCTTTGTGCTGGCCGGCTCGATAAGCTGGCACGGCTTCAGCGCGGCCGAGCGTGAAGAGCTGCAGCGGGCGATCGAGTCGACTCCGAATATCTTCACGCATCTGATGGAGTTGCCCGAACCAGCCATGAATAGCATCATGGAGTCATCGGACGTCATTTTTGCGGCTTACCGGGATTTTCCGAACAGTAGCAATGCGCTGACCAAGGCCGCGGTATTCGAGCGGCCAATCTTGGTGAGTGAAGGGCACCTGATGGGTGAGCGGGTGCAGAAGTTCGGATTGGGCGAGGTGGTCCCGGAAGGCGATGTTGGACGGATTGTCGCGACTCTTGAGAGAATGTTGACGGCCGGCTACCCGGACTCATTGCGACAGCGCGCCAAGTGGGCCGAATATCGAGAGGCACACTCTGTGGACCGGCTCGCTGAGGTGATACGGAATCTGATCGCGGCGTCGGCGGGCTGATTTTCGATTTGCCGCGGCGAAGATACAGAGAGTGTTGTCATGAGTGAGTCTTGTTGTTCGGTCGTGATTCCCACGCGTAATAGGGTATCTCTACTACCTAGATGTTTGGACTGTTTGGCGAAGCAGGATCTGCCTGCCGGGGCCATCGAGATCATCGTAGTAGACGACGATTCGACAGACGGGACGGGCGAGCGGGCGCAAGCGGCGGCGGCGACTATGCCTTTCAAGTTGCGGGTGCTGAGGGGTGGCGGGCGAGGGCCCGCGGCTGCACGTAATCTCGGATGGCGGGCGGCGCAAGCGCCGATCGTGCTTTTCACGGATGACGATTGCGAGCCATCGATCAACTGGGCGCAGACCCTTGTGGATTTTCTCGATGCCAATCCGGATGTCGGAGGTGCAGGTGGCGAAATCAAGAAGCTTCGGGATTCGCTAGCTGCGCGATTTACCGATGACATTCGTTGCATGGAACATCCAGGTGATCCCCGCGATGTGGACTACTTGGTCTCTGCCAACGCCTCCTATCGACGGGAAGTCTTGGAGTCTGTGGGCGGTTTCAATGAACTATTTCCCTGTGCGGGCGGGGAAGATCCCGATCTTTCCATTCGCGTGCGGGCTTTAGGAGTGAAGCTTGCGCGGGTACAAGAGGCTGTCGTCTTGCACAACCATCCGACTTCTCTCGCTGGAATCTACTGCATGCATCACCGATACGGCCGCGGGGAATTCGGGCTCTTGCGTGCGGGACACGTGAAAACGAATGACCGAGGAACAGTGAAAAGGCTGCTCAAGGAGGTGAGGATAAGTATCGCCGTCTACCGTCGGCGCCTTGATCTTTCCATCACTGACCGCTTGTTGTTTTGCTCGCTGAGCTGGGTGAAGTGTTACGCGCTCTTTGCCGGCTTCCGATCCCAGGCTCGGCAAGCCGTTCGCTGATTTTACATGACCACTGAATCATCAGGTGGGGCGCTAGTCAGCGTGCTCGTCCCGTCTTTTAAGTCGGGGCAATTCATCGGCGAGGCTCTCGAGTCGGTCGGCGCACAGGCGCATCCACATTGGGAGGTTATTGTGGTGGATGATGCCGGCCCGGAGGATGGCACGCGGGCGACGGTGGAGGCATTCGCGGCGAAGCATCCTGACCATCGCGTGGAATACATCCTGCACGAGACAAACCAAGGCGTCAGCGTTGCCCGCCGCACGGCCTTTGAGGCCTCACGCGGCGAATACATCGCTTTCCTCGATGCCGACGATGCGTTCTTGCCCGAGAAGTTAGCCAAGCATCTCGCCGTGCTCGGAAAAAATCCGGGTGTGGTGTTGGTCCACGGTCCCGTGGTCGAGGTGGGAGACTGGCCTCGCGGTGAGATAGGGCCGGCAACTTGGTTCAGACCAAGCAGCCAGTCCATGCGCTACGACGCGCGTCGCTACGATTTGGCCTCCCGCAACCACATTTGCAATTCGACGGTGGTGGCGCGTAGGTCGGCCATGAGGGCGGAGGACTTTGCCCATCGTATGTATTTCCAATTCGAAGATGCGTTCCTCTGGCTTGGATTGGCGGATCGCGGGGAATTTTGCTACGAGGACGAGGCACTCACCGCATACCGGTATCATGCGGGGAGCTTTACGGCTTCTGCCATAGCCGGACGAGGGCTTGTCGAGTTCGCGCGCCTCGAGCTTCTCCTCGCCCGGTTTCCTTACGCCAGTGGCAATGGCGAGAGGGTCGCTCAGGCAGAGGGCATCCTTGCCACTTTGCAAATGCTGATGAGTTCGCGCTCTGCCCGCGGGGCCGATACCCGAGGACGGATGGGCTTCAAGCTGAGGTGGGCATTGCTTCAAGCTGTCCTGCGCGCGGAGACGCGCAAATTCTTCGGCGGCTTGTTGCGTCCATTCTCCGACGGGAAGTAATGAGAGTCGCCATGTTGAGCTTCGAGCACGTGCCGCATTGGCACGGCGGCATCGGCAACTACACAAAGCAGGCCGCGGGCATGCTCGCCCGTCGGGGCCACGAGGTGGAGGTGTTCTCCGCTTGCCCGGAGAGAGCTTATGACGAGCCGCGCGACGGGGTGCTCGTCCATTTTGTAGAGTGCCCGGATCGCCGGTCTTTCGCTCGCGTGGCCGCAGACTCGCTGGCGCGCGAACATGAGCGGAGGCCATTCGATGTGGTGGAGGCTCCCGACTTGGCAGCGGAGGGACTCGAGGTGTTCCGGCGCTTTCCCGACCTTGCGTCCGTGGTGCGGCTGCACACTCCGTCGTATCTCGCAGCGTGGGTCGACCGTGCGACTTTCGGCCGGCCAGCCGTAGCCGCGCACTCCGTGCGGATCGCGTTCTCCGAAGTGCTGCGCGGGCGATGGCCAAAGCAGGCGGCTTCTTTCGCCCGCATGCATTGGTCGCTTAAATCCAGCTATTCACCCGAAGGCGATGAGGAGTGCGCGGCGGCCCTGCTTGCTGACGTGATGGTGGCACCATCCCGACGGCTCGCTGCGGAGGTAGAGAGCGCTTGGCACTTGGAGTCGGGGTCTGTCCGGGTGCTGCCGTATCCGCATCAACCGGATGAGGAGATGGTGTCGTTACCTGTTCCGCGCGGCGAGGTTGCCACGATTCTGTATTACGGCGGAATCAAGGGCTTCAAAGGGGTTGATGTTTTAGCCAAGGCGATTCCCGGTGTTTTGCAGAGACACCCGCGCGTCCGGTTTATTTTTGCGGGGAAATCTCAGGGTTCGCCATTTGCCGACCTGACTCCGCGTGCATTCATCGAGGGGCGTGTTTGCCAGTGGCAAGAAATGGAGGTCTGGCTCCAAGAACGTCTGTCCGCTTTTCGGGAGTCTGTGAGCTTTCTCGGGGCGGTTGACTCCGCGGGCATTAAGCGGCTGCTTTCCGAGGCCGATATCTGTGTTTTTCCCAGCCGGTTTGATAATTTTCCTAACGCCTGTCTTGAGGCAATGGCAGCTGGTCGGCCCATCGTGGCCACGCGCTCGGGGGGTATGGAAGAGATGTTCGGACCAACCGATGCTGGCTTGCTGGTCAAGCCGGGTAGTGTGCGGGAGTTGACCGACGCGTTGGTTCGCCTGATCGAAGACCCTGCCATGCGTAGCGCGATGGCGCAGCGTGCGCGACAGCGCGTGCTGCGCGCCTACAGTGATGATGTCATCGGACCGCTGTATGAACAGACGTATGCGGAGGCGATAGAGATGAGAGGCAAAAGGCGAGAGGCTACAGGCAAGATGAGCTAGGTGAGAGGGACGAGGCGGAGGCGGAAACTGAGGTCGGAAGTCGGAGATTATATGACAGAAAAGAGGTCGGCGGTAGACGGTGTTCAGTTTGCGGACTGGTGAAGACAGAGTCATGAGGAAGCCGACAACAGCTCTGCTGATTCCGTGCTACAACGCGGAGAAGTATCTAGACAATCTGCGCAAGCAGGTGGATGCGCTGAATCCGGCCTTCGACGAGGTGCTGCTTGTTGATGATGCGAGCACGGATGGGACTATGGCCAGGGCTCGGGAGTTGGGTTTTGCTATCCATCCGCTCCCTAACAATCGTGGGCCCGGAGGCGCTCGAAACGCCCTGCTGCAAATGGCAACGACGGAATGGGTGCATTTCCTCGATGCCGATGATGAGCTTGCTACCGACTATTTGGCTCAAGTGCTGCCGCATGCCAATGAAGCGACGGACGTGGTTCTCAGCGCCTGCGACTTTCTCGGCGCTGCTGATCGGAAGTTCTGGGTGCGGTGGACCTACGACAACGAGAAGTTCCGCGACAACGCGCTGGCGGCAGCAATTGCCACCCCGGTGTTTCTGCATTGCACGTTCATCCGTCGCAGCAAGGCCCTGGAGGCCGGTGGATTCGACGAGGTGCATCGCTGCTTTGAGGACGGGGATTTTCATGTGCGTCTGGCTGCGGCGGGAGCGCGGTTTGCCTGCATTCCCGATGTTTTGTCCGTGAGCTTGCGGCACTCCGAGGGCAGCGGAGGGAACGAGCTTTACTGCGCGCAATGCCGGCTCGAGTTTCTGAAGGAGTATGGCAAATACCTCGGGCGAATCCCGGCGGATGTGCTCACGGGCGCGTTGGTCAATTGTGGAGCCCGGCTGCACCAGAAGGGTGATGTTCGAGCAAGTCGTGGGGCGTTCGATCTAGCTTTTGATCTTGGTTGGAAGGGGGCGGAGTCGGGAAAGCTGCTTCTGCGTGCTGCAAACGCAATACCGAGTCGGGCTTTGAAGCGAAGTTTGTTTCTTGCGCAGCATGAGGTGAGGAACAAGGAATAGGCTATAAGGGAGAGGTGTTTGGGGAGAAGCTATAGACGGGAGGCACGGGGCCAGAGGACGGAGATCGGAGAGCGGTGGTTCGGTAACACGGTGTTGTGGTAAGCGGAGATGAGCGGGCACAGGCCGGAGCACAGAGGTGGTATAGTGCGCGATAAACTATGGCGTTGAATTTCCAGTTTAGTGAAGAACGCAGTCTGTCTTTGCGCGACAACGGCTACGACTTGGTGCGTTTGGTCTTGGCCGCGATGGTGGTGTATTCGCACTCCTACGCTGTCGGAGGCTACGGAGCGGAGCCGCTGGCGCGCTGGTCCAAGGAGCATCTCATCATGGGCGAGTTGGGAGTGCTGGGGTTTTTCGCATTGAGCGGTTTTCTCGTTTCTTCGAGCGGAGAGCGGTCTCGCTCATTGGTCTCTTACTTTGTCAAGCGGGCGCGCCGGATCTTTCCGGGCTTTTGGGTGTGTCTCGTTGTTACCGCCTTTGTCTTCGCCCCTCTCATTTGGATCATTGGAGGTCGCAGCCTTTCCGCGTTCCCTTGGGCCGAACCCCAAGGAGCTGCGTCTTACGTCACGCACAATGCGCTTCTCCAGGTGAATCAGCACAGCATAGGTGACGTGCTGTCGGGTGCGGCGTGGCCTGGCTCGATAAACGGCAGCTTGTGGTCACTCTTTCCGGAGTTTGGATGCTACTTGGCGGTAGCGGTCCTGGTCTTCGGCGGCGCTCTGACCCGCAGTCGATGGTTGCTAGCCGGAGTGGCTGTCGGCGCGTTCATCGACCATATCGTGATGATTGTGGTCGGCCGGGACGCATTCCCCGGGATTCCATCGTTCTACGCGTTCACCAACTGGTCGCCATATTTGACCGCGTTTGCCGTCGGCGCCTGTGCCTATGTTTGGAGAGAGCATCTGGTCTTCTCATGGAAGACGGTCGGCGTGCTTGGATTTCTCTGCTTGGTCACGTTGAAGTTCGGCGGCTTCAAGCTCGTATCGCCCCTGCTCGTCGCTGCTTTGGTGCTCAGTGCCGGCAGTTGTTTCAAGCTGCGGCTGAAGACGGATCTTTCTTACGGGCTCTATATCTACTCGTTCCCCTGCCAGCAGTTGCTGTTCGCGTTGGGGCTTGGCGCAACAGCCGTGCCGGTGTTTGTTGTTGGAAGCATCGCGCTAAGCGCGGGGTGTGCTTGGCTGAGCTGGAGTTTTGTCGAGAGACCGGCGTTGGGGAGAGGATAAGAGGAGGCGGGTAGGAGGCCATAGGCTTTAGGCTATAGGTGCAGCACAGCTGCGGACCAAAAGACCAAGAGACTAAAAGACAAAGAGTCGAAGAGCTAAAAGCGGAAAGCTACAGTCATGACAATACCCGGAATCATTCAGCGTTGGCGGCGGTGGTGCTTGGCGCGGCGGGGGCTGGCGCTGGATCGGTCGTGCTATGTTGGGCCGCAGGTTTCGCTCGGGCCGGACAATGCGGCGGTGCGCGGCGAGGTCACCGCAGGTTCATACTGCGAGATTAATCAGGGCGTGGAACTTAATGCTTTCGGCGGATCAATCCGATTGGCCGACCGTGTGTGGCTCGGGCCCTATGCCGTGATCTATGGCCATGGCGGTGTTGAGATCGGTGAGTGGACGATGGTGTCGATGCACGCAACCGTTGTATCATCGAATCACGCCATCCCAGGCATGGATCGGTGCATGCGTTGGGAAAAAGATGTGCTGTTGCCGACGAAGATCGGCCGCGATGTGTGGATCGGGGCGAATGCGGTGATTCTCGGCGGCATAACCATCGGCGATGGTGCGGTGGTTGCAGCGGGAGCGGTGGTGACGAACGATGTGGAACGCGGGGCGATTGTGGCGGGGAATCCGGCGCGCGAGATGCGCAGACGAAAGGCAATAGGCGAGGGACGAGAGGACTGAGGCGGTAAGGAACGAAGAGACCAAAAGACCAAGAGACAAACGAAGTGCGGCAGAGCCCCAGAGATCAGCAACCAGAGGCCAGATGGCGGAGGGCGGAGAACAGATGACGAATGAGTGCGGAAGGCGATGAATCTGCCGGCTAAAACCAAAGAATCGATGAACGATCTCAAGTTGTTGTCCATAATCATCCCCGCCCGGGATGAGGAGGGATGCATTGCTTCGACAGTGGAGCACTTGCACCTCGAGTTGGAGTTACGCGGGGTGCCGCATGAGATTGTCGTGGTCGATGATGGCTCGACGGATCGCACTTGGAACATCCTTCAGGCTGAGGGGGAAAAGTTGCCTGAGCTGAAGCCAATCAAGAACGAGGGTCCGCATGGATTCGGGCGGGCTATCGTCAAGGGGTTGGATGCCATGACTGGTGATGCGGTGGTCATCATGATGGCGGATGAGTCAGATGATTGCCGGGATGTGGTGCGCTATTGGGAGAAGCTGAACAAGGGTTACGACTGCGTGTTCGGTAGTCGCTTCATGAAGGGAGGTGGAACGATCGATTACCCACCAATCAAGCTCTTCATGAACCGGATGGCCAATGCCTTCGTCCGCTTCATGTTCCGGCATGGTCTCAACGACACGACCAACGCTTTCAAGGCTTACCGCAAAGCAGTGATTGATGGCATTCGTCCGATTCTTTCGCCGCATTTCAACATCACCGTCGAGTTGCCGCTCAAGGCCATTGTGCGTGGCTACAGTTTCACGGTCATCCCAATCACGTGGCGCAACCGCCGCCATGGCGTGGCCAAGCTCAAGATCAAGGAAATGGGCAGTCGCTACCTTTTCATCTGTCTTTACGTGTGGTTGGAGAAATATTTTTCGAGAGGGGACTATTTGAAAAACGAAGAAGGCAAGAGGCAATAGGTGACAGGCGATAGGGAAGAGAGGCACTACGCGCTAGGTGAGAGGCAAGGGGAGAGAGAAATGAATAACGTGGAGAACAGGCTAGAGGCGAGAGGCTATAGACGAGAGGGGAATAGCGATGGGTAAGGGAGGCTTTCGAGGATTGAAGGTTTGGCAGCGGGCGAAAGCACTGGCTGTCGATGTTTATGCTGCCGTGAAGAGTTCTCCGGAGTTGGCCAAAGATTTCGGGCTGCGTGATCAGATGCAGCGCGCGGCGGTAAGTGTCTGCAGTAATATTGCCGAAGGAGATGAAAGGGACACGGACAAGGATGCGGTTCGCTTCTTCTACATCGCAAAAGGTTCTGTTGCGGAGCTGATCACGCAGCTCGAGATAGCCAAAGACGCGCAGCTTATCGAGTTATCGAGGGCGGACGCCCTGATCAAAGAAGCCGAGGAGATTGGCTCCATGCTTGGCGCGTTGATCAAAGCCCGCGCCGCATGCCTATAGCCTCTCCCCTCTAGCCTCCTTCCCCCATCTCATGTCTACGCGTTCAGCTCTAACGGCCATCGTCTGGTTGGCCCTCGCCTTGAGCGCGATCGTCTGGATCATGCGGATATCCAGTGCAGTCGCGCTGGATCGTCCTTTTCTTGGCAACACCAGCGGATGCGAAGAGGAGGCGCTGTTCTCGGTATGGAAAGCGGCCAATGGATACGAGGTCTACAACAACCCCTGGTTACCGCCCTTCAGTGCGAGTTACTTCGGTTGGCTATTTTACCAAGTCTACGGTTGGTGGGCAAAGGCCGGGTTGGCGGTCAGTGGCCTCGAAGACGCTTGGCTGCCGACCTTTACGCGTATCTTCACTCTGATTGGTTTGCTCGCCTGTATTGGGGTTTTTTACCGCCTTCTGCAGACCGGAGCCAACAGGGGGGCTACATTCCCGCCGAGCCTGCTCTTCGGTTTGGCGGCTCTGGTCTTCATCAATCCCCTGTTCCATTGGTGGGCCTTCACCACGCGAGCAGACGTGTGGGCTCTGGCCTGGGAGTTGGCTGCGCTGTTGGCTGCTTTTTGCTATGCGAAGAGCGGACGAGCGCGCGCCGTGGTTCTGGTCGGGGTCTTCGCCTTCCTTGCGTGGTCATTCCGGCAGACCAATATCTCGGTGTTGGCGGGCTTTGGTCTGTGGCTCCTCGTTAATCGGCGCTGGAAGGTGTTGCTGCCCATGGTGGCGTCAATGGCTGTTGCTTTCGGTGTGACCATGGCGGTCCTGGGGATGAACTTCATCGACAGTGCTTTCACCGCCAATGCCCTCAGCGGTGACATGCGAAGCTCGGTGGCGATCGCCAATGCATCCAGTGCGCTCACCAAGGACCCGCTTTTGACGCTCGCGCTCGGCGCCGCTTTCGTTCTGGTTTTTTTCGCGGGCAAATGGTGGCACAACAACGCATCACGGCTGGCTTTTCTTGTCGCGGCCACGTCCGTCTTTCTTGCGGCAGCGCTTGCCGCCAAGGTTGGTGCGAGTTCAAACTACTACCTGCCGCCGGCTGCGCTGGTGCCGCTGTTTGTTCTTGTAGCGCTATCCCGCTGCGAGTTTCCGAGTTTTCTCAACGCGGGTTTCATTGGCGCCGGAGCTGCCGGAATCGGCCTGGCTAGCGCTTTGGTGCTGTCGGGAGCGAGTGGCAACCTGCGCTCGCCGGGGGACGAGCGTCTGCATGAAATGCGGGCGCTGCGCCGGGAATTGCGCGAGCCGGTCTTTAGCACTGACCGCGTGGTCAATTTGCCGTGGATTTTGGGTAATGGGCCGGAGAGCTACGTGTTCGGCTATGCCTATCAAAGAATGCTGGCAGCCAAGCCGGAGAAATTTACCGGTGGCACAATCGCCGATCTCCTCCGAGGCGGGCGCTTCAGCACCTTGATCACGCTTGAGGATAGCGCCTCTTATGTCGCCACAGCGGAAGAGTTGGCGGATTTCACAAGCGCAGGGGGAACGGTGAGGGAAGTGCGTAAGCGCGAAGGCGGGCTGTAAGCAGGACAGAATGTTGGCAGTAGGCGGTAGTCAGTCGGCAGAAAAAAATAAGTCAGCAGGCGTTGGTTGACGGTAGTCATCACAAGGCGAGTCAAACATGGCGTGCTTTGAAGATAGCAAAAGAGTCAGGGGTTGGCCGTAGTCGGTAGACAGTTGGCAGCAATTACAGAGACGAGCAATGGCGGGATTTGAAGATTTGGAAGTTTGGCAACGGGCGGTGGCGCTTAGTGCGGATGTGTATCGTCGAATGGCTTCCTGCAAAGACTTCGGATTTCGTGATCAGATCACGCGATCTGCTCTTTCGATACCGTCCAACATAGCGGAGGGCATGGAGCGAAGCTCCGTCCCTGATCGCTCGAAGTTTCTGGACTACGCTCGTGGTTCTTGCGGCGAGTTTCGAACTCAAGCAACCGTTGGGACTAAAGCCGGCTTGCTCGAGTCAGCGCTCGCCGAAGAGTGGATCGCTGCAAGCCGCACTTTATCGGCGATGATCCAAGGGCTTATCCGCTCTCTGAAAACCGCAAACTGACGACTGATGACCGACGACTCTACGAAGCCTTCGGTTTCCGTGATCATTCCTGCCTACGGGCGGGTGGAGCCGCTGAAGTATACTTTGCGCAGCGCGGCGGTGTGCGCGCACGAGTCAGGGGTTCATTGCGAAATCATCGTGGTCGATGACGGCTCCGAGCCGTCGATCGAGGAGCAGTTGGCCGGTTTCGATGTGGGGCATCCCGTGCGCTTTGTTCGCCAGGCGAACCAAGGATCGATCGTCGCGCGGCTCACCGGCTTTCACGCCGCGACGGGGAAGTATGTGTTCTTCCTCGATTCCGATGATGTGGTTCAGCCGGACAAGCTCGGCGCGCATCTGCGAGCCATGGAAGAGAGCGGCGCTGATGTGAGCTACAGCGACTCGGCGGAAGCCAAGCTTGAGGCGGACTACGGAGTGTCTTTCGGTGCGGCGACCACACATTTTCCAACCGTGGACAGTGCATTGGATCTTTTGGTCAGGATACAGCCCGCGCCTTACAGTCCGGTTTATCGTAGATCTTATTTAGCCAAAGCCTTGGACAGCCCGATGATTCCGATTCACCGGATATACGATCCCTCGGGTGATGTGTGGCTCTATCGTGCCGCAGCCATGGTGCCGGGCAAAGCGGTGAGGGTTCGAGGCCATCTTGCCGCGACCGGTCCGCACGAAGAGAACCGTTTCAGTTTGTGTTGGGAAAAGCTTGGAGTGGCCTCCCTTGGTATCGACGAGGCTGTGATGGCAAGTTGTCCGATGACTGCTGAAACGGAATCATTTCGGAGCGCAGTGGGCGAGGTGGCCTTCCGCTCATGGCGGATGCTTCCGGCGGATGTGTTGCCGCAATTCGATCGACGCATGCTTGCGCTATGGCGCCAGGCTCCACGACAGCGCCCGAAGCAGATGGGTGGACGCTCTTTCCGCATGGTCGCGCGGTTGCTGGGTTGGGTGGGTGCCGGGCGATTGTTCCGTCGCTTGCAGCGGCCGACGTATGCGCAGTGCAAGACCTTGCGGGATGAGGGGGAATTTGCGGAGTTGGTGGCGAAGCTGCCCGCGGCGCGGGGGCATGAGGCGTGAGGCAAGAGGCAAGAGGCGCCAGGAAGGAGGCTAGGCACGGATCAACGCGGATTCGCGCGGATTATTCTTCGTGCGCACACGCACGAAGCAAAGTGATTGCTTGGGGAACATGAGTGAGAGCGCGGTAAAGATAGCGGCGAGCGTCTTGATTCCGACGCATAATCCGCGGCGGGACTATCTCGCGCGGGTGGTAGAAGCGTTGCGCGGCCAGACTCTACCGCGCGAGCGGTGGGAGTTGCTCGTCGTCGATAACAGCTCGCGGGAGAAATTAGAAGGAAGAGTGGATATCGGGTGGCATCCGAGTGCGCGGGTGGTGTGGGAGGAAAGGCTTGGGCTTACGTTCGCGCGGCTCCGGGGTTTTGCCGAAGCAAAGGGTAAGCTCATTGTGATGGTCGATGATGACAATGTGCTCGCGCCCGATTATCTCGAAGCGGCTGTGCGTATTGCGCAGGAGCAACCCGCACTTGGAGCATTTGGAGGGAAATGTCTGCCTGAGTTTGAAGTGGAGCCGGAGCCTTGGCTCGAGGCTAGAGGCAAGGGGCTGGGGCTTCGCGATCGTGGCGAACGGGAAGAGTTCTTCCCGGAAGCCGCGGTCGCGGAGGGTGGGAAAGTGGGAAAGTGGGAAGGTGGCAAGGTAAAGCGCGCGGTGCGCCAGTTTCCGGATTGTGCGCCGATTGGGGCAGGGATGGTCTTGCGGCGGGACGCCGCTCGGGCTTATGCCGAGCGGCTTCAGGTTCGAGGCGAGAGGCAGGAGGCACGAGGTAAAGAGACGATTACGGATAGGAAAGGCGACAGTTTGGCGTCGGGTGGAGACAATGACATTTGCCTTACGGTGATTGAGGAGGGTTGGCAGGTCGGGTATTTGCCGCAGTTGCAACTCATGCATTTGATTCCGGAGCGCCGCATGACGCTGGATTACCACAAGCGCATGGCACGGGATTCGATGAAAAGTTTTATCCTGATGCTTGATCAGCACGGGATCCGTCCTTGGTCGGCCATGCCGAAGTGGACGTTGCCGTTGCGGGTGGCGAGTGACTGGTGGCGGGTCAAGCCATGGCAAGGACCAGGGCAGTCGCTGAGCTTTTGGGGAAACGTCGGGATGTATGAGGGTCGCGCGGCCTTGCCGTGCTAAGGTGAGAGGCATGAGGCACTAGGTAAACAGGCGTTAGTCCCGAGGCGTAAGGCGAGCAGGCGAAAAAGCCGAGAGAACAGAAATCAAAGGTCAGGGGTCGGAGATAGGAGTTCGCACAACAGACCTCAGAAACCAGATGCCGGAGGCCGGAGAGCGAAAGACAGAGGACGTAAAGATGCAGGTGAAGCTCACAGAGAAGGAGATTGCCACGGCGCTGGCGCGCATACCACCGCCGCCAGGCCCGCGTCCCCCGATCACGGCGGGCGCAGTGGTTTATTGGACATGGCATTACCCGAAGCTCGTCCGGCGCGATGGGGCGCGTGCGCATTGGGAGGCGTGGCTGGGACGCCGGCGTTTTGTGCGGGCCTTGCGGGACCACAATCCCGAGCCGCCAGCCGGTGTGACCAGGGAAAACCCGCTTGTGGTCTCGCTTCTCGCGGGTCGCAAACACTCCGCATTAGCCGCACTTGCGCTGCTCTCGTTGCAGCAAAACACGCAAAGGCCGGTCCATCCGGTTGTGCACGATGACGGAACACTTACTGTCGCACACCGTGACGAATTAAAGCGCTTCTTTCCGTCGACGCATTTTGTCTCCACCGACGAGATGTGCGTGGCTTTGGACCGCGTGATCCCCGAGCGGTCTTTCCCTGTTCTTCGTGGCCTTCGCAAAGGCTACATGCACCTGCGAAAACTCACGGACATCCATGCCTCGGGACGAGGGTGGACACTGGTGATGGACAGTGATGTGATCTTCTATCGCCGACCCGAGGAGCTTCTCCACGCGGTTGATGGATGCGAATGGGGACACATGGTCGACTGCCAGACCAGCTACGGCTGTGATGTGAGTTTGCTGCGCGACTTGTCCGGCTTGAATGTGCATTCGCGCCTGAATGCCGGCCTTCTAAACATCAAAAGCTCCGATGTTGACTGGGAATTCCTTGAGTATGCGGCTGGCGCGATCCTGGCCAAAGCCGGCTTCTCCTATTACCTCGAGCAAGCACTGCTTGCCGTCCTCATGGCGAAACACGGCGCCCGCGCATTCGACGCCGGACAGTATCTGGTTAATCCGACGGAGACCCAGTCGCGCGAACAACGCGAAGTTGCGCACCATTATGTGGACCGCTCGGTTCTTCACCTTTACCGGTTCGCGTGGCAGGGAATCTTGGGGCAGGGTGAAAGGCGATAGGCGCTAGGCGAGAGGCGGAAGAGGAAACAGGCGATAGGTGGCTAGGCGACAGGGGAAACAGGCGCTGGGCGATAGGTAAAACTAGGCGAGAGAAAATACGATAATGGGTAAACGGGGATTTAGGGATTTGAAGGTTTGGCAACGGGCGAAGGCGCTGGCTGTCGAGGTTTATGCTGCGGTGAGGAGATCACCAGATTTGGCGAAGGAGTTTGGGCTGCGCGATCAGATGCAGCGCTCTGCCGTTAGCGTTTGTAGCAACATTGCGGAGGGGGACGAAAGAGACATGGATAAGGACGCGGTGCGCTTCTTTTATATGGCAAAAGGTTCGGTCGCAGAGTTAATCACACAACTCGAGATCGCGAAGGACGTCCGCGCCTCCTGCCTAAAGCCCATCGCCTCTTGCCTAGAGCCTATTGCCTGATCCCATGACTTTAGGACGTCTGGTATACGTGCTCTACCACCGGCCGGTTGGCCGGTTAAAAACGTGCTTACGCGAGGGTGGCCCGATCCAACAGTGGAAGACGGAGAAGGGGAGGAGGGAGATGGAGCAGGCGGCCTACGGCCTGACTGCTCCAGTGACGAGTGACAAGTGGCGAGTGACGAGTGCTTCGGAGGTCGGAGGTCAGATATCAGACATCCGGTCCCCGATCTCTGGAGCGCCGGTCGAGATCCATATGTTGGTGGGAACGCGGTTTTGGTTTATGGCTGCCTACGCGTTGGTAAGTTTACAGCGGCAGATCGACCGCGCGTTGCACGTGCATTTTTACGACGATGGGTCGCTCGAGGCGCGGCAACGGGAGAAGCTCAGAGAGTTGGCAGCGGAAGTGACTTTTCATGACCGTGCAGGTATCGATGCGCGAATCGGGCAATATCTGCCGGAAGAGAAGTTCCCGTTTATCCGTGAGCGGCTGCGGAATTACCCGAATCTGAAAAAGCTGACGGATCCTCATGTTGGCTCAAGTGGGCCAAAGCTGGTCATGGATGCTGATGTCTTGTTTTTCGGTTGGCCGAAGGAATTACTTCAATGGTCCGATACACCTGAAACCATTCTCTGCGCCACTGATGTAACTGAGAGCTATGGATACTCGCGGGCATTGATGGAGAAATTGGCCGGGGCGCCGATTCCCCTAGACATCAATGTCGGCATTACTGGTCTGCAATCCGAGTCTCTGAACTGGCAAGAGCTGGAGCGCTGGTGTCGCGAGCTGATCACGCACGAGAAGACCAACTATTATCTCGAACAAGCACTCGTTGCGATGCTGTGTGCGCAGCGCCCTTTCACGCAGCTGCCCTTGGAGCGATATATCACCGGACCTTCCGACACGCAGGTGCTGGTAGGGGAAGGTGTAATGCAGCATTACGTGGACCTCTCAAAGAAGGAATACTTCCGAAAGGTGTGGAAGAAATTCACTGCTGAATCGTGAGTGCGCCACTCGTTTCCATATGCATGCCCTGCTACAACGCGGGAAAATATGTGGCCGAAGCCATAGACTCGGTGCTGGCGCAAACTTATCCCAACCTAGAGATCATCGTGGTCAATGATGGCTCCAAGGACAACAGCGCCGAGGTGACTGAGGGTTACCGGTCGAAGGGTGTGAAAGTCATTCACCAGGAGAATCGAGGCCAGTGCGCCGCGGCCAACCGCGCCTACGCCGAAGCGCGGGGCGAATACATCAAGTTTTTCGATGCGGACGACATTCTTTCGCCGGGTTTTGTCGAGGCTCAGATGCGGCGACTGAATGGGCGGACTGATGCGGTTGCTTCGGCGAGATGGGGGCGTTTCTACAATGATGATGTTTTGAGTGCTCAAACAACTCCCGAAGCAAACTGGAAAGACATGGAGCCGACCGATTGGTTGGTAGAGTCGTACATCGACTGCCGGGGAGTCATGCAATGCGCGCTGTGGATGCTTCCCCGGATGCTACTGGAAAAAACCGGCGTTTGGGACGAGCGGCTTTCGTTGATCAATGACTTCGAGTTTTTCTCGCGTGTGTTGTGCCATGCGAGTGAAGTTCTTTTCTGCGAGGACGCGATCTTATATTATCGTTCCGGAATCTCGGGATCGTTAAGCGCGCAAATGTCGCACAAAGCGCGTGAATCTGAGTGCGACTCGCTGCTCATGGGAACGAGCCATCTGCTGGCCAAACGCTCCGACCCTAGGGCCCGTCTAGCGTGTGCCAATGTCTGCCAGCACTTGATCTTCGATTTGTATCCACAGTATCCCGATTTACGCGCCAAGTTGGCGGCCAGAGTTGCCGAGTGTGGCGGAGCTGAAATCAAGCCTTCCGGGGGTAGGTATTTCCAGATGCTGAGGCCCTTCATCGGTTGGAAACTGGCGCGACGCTTGCAGCGAGCTTGCGGCCGTTGAGACAACAAATCCTATGAGTCGGGGCGGCAAAAAGACGCGCGTGGTGGCTCTCGCCTCCGGCGATCACATTTGCAGCACCCCGCGGGTGGTTAAGGAAGCGGATGCCCTTTCGGACGCCGGCTGCAAGGTGCATGTGCTGGGCGGAGCCTATGCCGCAGACCTCAAGCAGCGCGACTTGAGTTTGGCCGAGGGCCGCGATTGGGAGTTCCGTCATGTCTATGACCTCACTGGAAGTGCTGCTGGCCGCATATGGCTCAAAGTCCGGAGAAAATTCGGCCTGCTTTTGTGGAGCAAGGCGCGGCTAGCCAACTCGTGGCAAATCTTCTATGGCACGGGCGATATCGCCCGTGCTGTGGCACGTCTGGACGCTGACTTGACCATCATTCACTGGGAGACGGCGCTGCCGGCTGGAATCGCGCAATTGAAAAGAGGAAAAGCAGTCGGTATCGACTTGGAAGATTGGTTCTCAGAGGACCTCCTTCCTTCGGCCCGAGCCGGCAGGCCGATTGCCATGCTTGCTGCGATGGAGAAACAATTGCTCTCCGATGGCGTGCATAGCACGTGTACCTCGGAAGCGATGGCCGGCGCACTTGTCGAGCGCTACCAATGCCGCCGGCCTTTGCCCATACGCAACGTGTTCCCCTCGGCCGAGCGCAACCAGATAGACGCGGAATGGAAGGATCGCACCGGGCTTTCCAGCCGCAACAGCGCACGCTCACCACGGAGCGAAACAGCACCAGTCTCAATTTTCTGGTATTCGCAAACCATCGGACCGGGCCGCGGCCTCGAAGAGCTTTTCCATGCGGCCGCTCTTCTTCGCGGCAATTTTGAAATCCATCTCCGCGGTGATGTTCGCGGCTACGAGACCTGGTTCGACGGAATAGTTGCACCGCAAGTGCAGCCTCGAGTTCACCTTCATCAGCTTGTGAGCAACGAAGAATTGCTCTCGCGGATCGCCGAACACGATGTCGGATTCGCCGGGGAGCGTGCCGAGCCGCCAAGCCGTGACCTCACTATCACGAACAAGTTCTTCCAATATCTGCAGGGTGGTTTGGCCGTGGTTGCGAGCGAAACAGCCGGCCAGAAGGAGGCTGCGCAAGCGGCCGGTGGCGCTGTGATGCTGCACAAACAGGGAGATACCCCGGCACTCGCGGCGAACTTGCAGCGATTGATCAACGATCGATCTCATCTTAATGCGATGCGGGCAGCTTCGTGGGAAGCAGGTGAGCGGTTGGGTTGGGAGAATGAGGCACCGAAGTTGGTTGAATCGGTGGAGAGGGCGCTCGAGGGAAGAAAAGTGAGGCTATAGGCGCTAGGCAAGAGGCGATAGGAAGTTAAAGAGGCGATGGATTTACCAATTCTGATGTATCACGCGGTGGAGGCTGGGGAGCCGAGCGGATACGGATATGCGGTATCGGCGGCGCAATTTGAGCGTCAGTTGGATACTATCCAGCGGGCGGGATTTGAGGCGATTTCACTCGATCGGTTGTTCGACGGGTTGGACGGGAAAGCGCCGTTGCCTCGCAAGCCGATCGTTCTGACGTTCGACGATGCCTACCGCAATGTTCACCAAGTAGCTTGGCCTTTGATGCGCGATCGCACCATGACGGGAACGGTATTTGCCGTTGCCGACCACGTCGGGGGGGCGAACGAGTGGGACGAGGGCAAAGGAATGCCGCGATTGGAGTTGATGAACGCTGCCGAGCTGCGGTCGCTAGCCGATGCGGGGTGGGAAATTGGCTCTCATGGTTGCCGGCATCTCGAATTGGCGCAAGTGGAGGAGGCCCGTCAACGCGATGAAATTGTCCGATCAAGAAGCCAATTGGAATCGTTGCTGGGAATCGTTCCGGAGTTTTACGCCTATCCCCATGGGAGCTACACCGAACAGGTGGAGGAGGTGCTGCGCGAGGCGGGCTATCGCGGAGCGGTTTCCATGTTCTCCAGAATGGGTTCTGTGACTGAGGATCGATACTGCATGCGGCGGGTTATGCCGCATCGTGGTGACTCGGCGTTGAGTTTCCGGCTTAAGTTGTCGCCGATTTATCTGCGATACGTGGCGTGGAGAGACCAGAGGAGGTATAACGGGGGTCAGAGATCGGAGGTCTGAGGTCAGAAGTCGGAGATCAGAGGTCTGGGCGATTGCTTAAAACTTACAAACTTAATTCGTAAAACTGGCAGAAACTTTATGGATAAGGAAAAAGCACTAAAGCGCGGGGAGTGGTTGACGCGGATGCGTCCGCTGGAGCTTGCGTTGTTTTTGAAGTGGGCCCTGCGGGTCAGACGCCTTGAGACAGAGGTGCAAGGCATCAGGATGTGGGTCGATCCGGCGAGCAACTTCGGCAAACGAGTCCTGCGGGAAGGAAACTACGAAGCGGATTTGACCGGTGCGTTCCGCGAATTGCTTCAACCCGGCCAGACATTTGTCGATGTCGGAGCGAACGAGGGATGGTTCTCCATGTTGGCGGCTGGATTGGTCGGTCCAACCGGTCGTGTGCTGGCGTGCGAACCGCAAGAGCGACTCTGGGCAGTCATTGCAAAAAACATTTTCCTCAACGGCTATGCCAATGTGCAGCTTCTGCCGTTTGCGGTTGCCGAGCAGTCGGGTGAAGCGGTCATCAACCTCTATCCCTCGCTGAACACCGGTTCTTCCAACATCAGCGACAGCAAGCGGCGGTGGGAGACTCAGCAGCGGATCAAGCTGCTGCCGCTTACGGAGATTCTGGAATCCTTGAACGGCAGCCCTGTGGACCTCATGAAAGTCGATGTCGAGGGGTTCGAGCACAAGGTGCTCGAAAGTGCGGGAGACCATCTGGGGACCACGATCAGGAGCTTGGTGGTGGAGTTGCACCCCGAGCAGCTCGAAGCGCTCGGGTCGACTGTTGACGCGGTGATGCGTTTGCTCGAGTCGAGAGGCTATACCAAAGAGACTTCTTCCGGTGTGGATGTGTGGAGACTGGGCGGAACGGGGAACGGGGTGAAAGCTGCCAATGCGCTGGCGGGTCGTGTCGCCGCCTGAAATTCATGAATCAGCAAATTAGCAGGTTCGTCTCCAAAGCCGTCGCGAAACTCCGCTACGATTTCTGGGATGCTCCTCGTGGGAGAGGGCGTTCTCCGGGCAAAGATCTATGGGACGACCAGTTCCGTTCTGGTTCATGGAATGGTTTGGGGGTGGCCGGGGAGGTCGCGCACTATGCGATCCTGGCCGCTTACGCTCCCTATCTGCATCCGAGCCCCGATATACTCGACGTGGGCTGCGGCCAAGGCGAACTGGTGAAGCACTTGAAGCTGCGCGGCTTCAATTCCTATCTGGGAATCGATCTGTCATCGGAGGCTGTTCAGCAGGCCGCGGCATCACACGCCTGCGAAAAAATTCATTTTGTCAGTGCCAATCTTGATTCTTGGACCACAGAGCAAACCTTCGACCTCATCATATTCAACGAGTCCCTTTACTACTCGCGCGAACCCGCCGCGACGCTTGAGCGGTATGCGACTTACCTGCGTGCGCCGGCCGAGGGCGGATTACTCATATCGATGTGCGAGTATGGCAACCATGAGATCATCTGGCGGCAAATCGAGAAGAAATACAGCCCCGTTTTTTCCACTCGTGTGGAGAATGAAAATGCGCAAGCTTGGAACATAAAGGGATTCAAGACAACGGGGCCACGCGGGTGCGCACAAGGCTCTCCAATGGCTTCGTCTTGATCACCGCGTCAAAGGGCATGAAGCGCGTCCTCATAGTGGTTTCCACGTGGAAGCCTTGCATGATGGCAGACATGCAACGGGCCCGGTTGCTCGCCGGCGAGTTGCCCGCCTTTGGTTGGGATGCGGAGATTCTGACTCCGGATGCGAGTTTCCAAACAGATTTCAGCCGAGTGCAGGGTGAGGGATTGGAGTTTCCAGATGTTCCGGTGCATGAGTGCCGGCAATGGATGCCGGGATACTTCCGCGCTCTAGGTTCTCGAAACGTCGGTATACGGGCCGCGATTCCCGCGGGGAAGGCTGGTATGGAGCTGCTGAAACAAAAGAGCTTCGATCTTGTCTATTTCTCCACGACACAGCATTGGATCACCTGCAACGGGGCGCGCTGGCGCCGCAAGACCGGGGTTCCTTACGTCGCTGATCTTCACGATCCCGTCTACCTCGAAAAGAAAGTCTATTTTGTCAGCCGTCACCGCATCAAAGAGCGGGTGGCAAGGCATCTGGGAAAGACGATCGAGAGGTTGGCCCTCGGACGGGCGGATGGGCTGGTGAGCGTTTCGGAGGGTTACATGAAGGACGTCGGGCGGCGTCATCCGCAGGCGCCCTGGGCCCAAAAAGGTTCAGTGCTCGTGCAGCCATTTCCCGCGGACCTTGCGGCGCTCGATGCTGCCGAGGTGTGTGCAGGGGGTGGCAGCGGCGACCTGCAAGTGCTCTACATCGGCGCCGGGGGTTCCATCATGGAAAAGGGCTGGCGGGAGCTGATTTCCTGCCTGCGGGAGGAGAATCTGCCGGCAGACCTGCGCATCGATCTTCTCGGGACGGACACGAATTGGGAGCATAACCGCCGCCGTTATCTTCAGGACGTCGCAGAGCAGAGCGGCCTGCGTCAACTGGTGAACGAAGAACCGGCGCGTGTCTCCTATCGCGACTCGATGAAGTTCACCATGGAGGCGGCGGGGCTTATGGTCCTCGGCGTTGACGATCTGAATTACCGTCCATCGAAGCTCCACACCTGCATAGCTTCGGGGTTACCGCTCCTTGTCGTGATGCATGCGGACTCGGAGCTTGCCAAGACTGTGGAGCAGGCCGGCCCCGGCGTGCATGTGGTGAAATTCGGAGGAAGCGCTGCGGACCACGATCGCAATCGTGCCGCGTTGAGGAACTTTCTATCCGGCGTAAAGGAAAAGCGCCGTGGGGCGCGCTCCGAGCGTTCGTTTCTTACCCCGCAAGATGCCGCCGAGGGACATGCAGCTCTTTTCAATCGCGTCGTGGAGTCCCGACCGAAATGAGCGAGCAACGGAAGTTTGTCTGCGGCTTTTTCGGAGCCCGCGATGGCTACGAGGTTCCGGTGGCTTTGCAAGAGGCCGGCTTGCTCGAAGTCTTGCTCACTGATTTTTACGGTTGCGGCGGATTGTTGTCCAAAAGCGGACTCGCTCGTGCGTTGCGCGAGCATGAGAAGTTGCCGGCTGACAGGGTGCGTGGATCGCTGGTTTTTTCGTTGGCACAAAGGGCTTGTGGCAAAATCTTTTCGGACGCTGAGCAGCGCAATCTTTGGCCGGACCGATTGCTCTCGAATCGCATCGCCCGTGAAGCGGCCCACCGCGGTGCGCATATCCTAACCTACGAGCCCTACGCCGTGCCGCGACCCTCGGGCGGATTCCCCTGTGGCAGGAAGCAGGTGGTATTCTACTACCATCCGCATGTCGACACGGAGGATGCGATCTATCGTGCCGACCAAAAAGAGTATCCGCAGTTTTATGGAGACGATCGGGTAACCGAATCTCCTTGGCGACGTCGCACGGCGGATGCGTGGAAGTATGCTGATCTGGTCATCTGCGCCAGTTCCTTCACCAAGCGAAGTCTTGTTGCTGCGGGAATGGAAGAGCGGCGCATCGCCGTCGTGCCTTACGGCACGGCTCAGCCGAAGGCCGAGGTAATTAAGGCAACTAGTAGCGCGTCACTAGTAACGGGTGGAGAGGAAAGGCCAGAGGCCAGAGGCGCTGGGCAAGAGGCAATAGGCGGGGGGCGTGAGGCTGGAGGCAATAGGCACGAGGCAATAGGCATGGGGCATGGGGCACGCGGCATACGGCGAACGGCAAACGGCCAACGGCAAGGGTCGTTGAAGCTGCTTTTTGTAGGGCGGAATCCTTTGCGCAAAGGGTTGCACCATCTCTTGATCGCCTGGAATGCGGCTGCAAGAAGTGCGGGAGATCTGTTGACGATCGTATGCGCTGCAAAACCTGCGGAGTTGCTGCGATTGGCTGAGGGCCGGCAAGATGTCCGGTGGCTGGATTCGGTTCCAGCGCAAGGATTGGCCAAGCTTTACTCCGATTCGGACGCTCTTGTTGTTCCGAGTTTATGCGAGGGGTTTGGGCACGTTTATCTCGAAGCGATGGGGTATGGCTGTGCGGTGGTCGGAACAAAGAGCAGCGCGCTTCCTGATATCGGCGACAAGCAGCAGGGTGTGTTCACTCTCGATTCAGGTGACATCGACGGCCTCACGGCTTTGATCTCGAGTGCTGCATCCGACCCCGGTGTTTTCCGAAGCTGCAGCGAAGCGGCACAGAGTCGCGCGGCAGAATTCACGTGGCCTCGCTTCAGGCATGGAATCGTCGCTGCACTTCAACCAACTGTCGCCTGAGGCCGCCGACTATGCGTCTCGCCATCATCGTTTCGCATCCGATCCAATACTACAGTCCGTGGTTCAGGCACATTGCGGAACACATGAGGCAAGTGGTAGAGGGCACGAGGCGAGAGGCGCGAGGCCAGAGGCCAGAAGACGTGGATCCGGACTCGCTACACGCAGCCGAACTTGCGAGACGGGTCGCCAAGCGACCAACTGATACCAACAACTTGCAACAGAACGCCCTGCGCGTTTTTTATCTTTGGGATTTCGGGGTGACTGAAAAAACAGACAAGGGGTTTGGCAAGGTGGTCAAGTGGGATGTGGATTTACTGGAGGGCTATGATCACGAGTTGGTGCCGAACGTGTCCGCGCGGCCCGGAACGGATTGGTTTGGCGGGTTGGATAATCCGGGGTTGTCGCAGCGCGTGAAGGTCTTCGCGCCGGATGCGGTGCTCCAATTCGGGTACAACTACAAGTCGTTGGTCAACTTCGATCTGCGCTGGAATACGAAGCGGGCGCCGTTGCTGTTCCGGGGGGATAGTCATCTGCTCGCGGAGGACGGCGAGCGAGGCAAGGGGCAGGAGGCGATGGGCACTAGGCTCAAGCGGTGGATGAGAGAAATTGGACTGCGGCTGCATTTTCGCCGGTTTGCCTGTTTCTTGGCAGTTGGGAAGGCGAATGCGGATTACTTCCGCGCGCACGGCGTTCCGGAGAGCAAGATCGTGCGGTGTCCGCATGTGGTGGATAACGCGTTTTTTATCGCAGAAAAAAACGCGGGCACGAGGCACGAGGCAACAGGCGATAAGGAGGAGGGGCGGGGGTTGCGGGAGGAGTTGGGGATTCCGGAGGATGAGTTGGTTTTTCTTTTTGCGGGGAAGTTGGAGGAGAAGAAGCAGCCGGGGCAGTTGCTCGAAGCGTTCCTAGCGGCAGATTTGCCTAAGGCGACGCTGCTCTTCGTTGGTAGCGGTGAGCTTGAAAGCGCGCTAAAAGAGAAGGCGAAAGGCATTAGCCACGGATGGAAGAAGATAAACACGGATATATTTTCCGCCGGGGACCCCGCCGGAAAATCGTCATCGCATCAGGAAACTGAAAACTGCCAACTGACGACTGATGACTCCGCGCATCGCGTGGTTTTCCTCGAGTTTCAAAACCAATCGCGCATGCCGGCGGTTTACGGCACCGGGGATGTGCTCGTGTTGCCGAGCAAGGGGCGTTATGAGACCTGGGGTTTGGCGGTGAATGAAGCGGCTTGCTGCGGCTTGCCGACGATCGTGAGTTCGCACGTCGGTTGCGGACCGGATTTGATCGAGGATGGAGTAACGGGATGGATCTTTGAGGCGGGTAATGTGCTCGCCTTGAAACGGGCCTTGGAAACGGCGGCGGCGAATCGTCATCGGTTGGCCGCGATGGGTGAGGCGCTGAAGCAGCGTGTGACCCGGGAGTATTCCTACCAGAGCGCCACTGAGGCGTTGCTCGCGGCGCTGAACAAGCTTTAGCCACAGCCGGAGCGTAGCGAAGACGGCGTGAGGCGAAGCCGAGGGCAAATTGACGCGGGACTGAAAAGGCGTTAGCCACGGATTAGCGCGGATTAAACGCAGGATAAGTCCGGGCGGCTGCGCCGACCGGACTTAGGGGAATACTCACACCAAGATGACCTTTGGTGCTCGCGATTAGTCTGCCGGAAAAGAGAATTCGGATTTAGGGAGAAAAAGTTGGTGCGCGTGTGCGCGCGGCAACTAATCCTCGTTGTTAATCTTCTGTTATCGGTGGCTAAAAACTCCTCCCTCGCCTTGCTGCGGGGGCTTCCCGGAGTAGAGTTCTGGTAAAGTCTTTCCGCGCCTGAACAATCAAACGTAGTTTTCATCCTTAATCTTTCATGCAACTCCTCACTCTTGAGCGAAGCCAGAGCGCGAAGCTTTTCTGGCTGATCGTCGCGCTCTTGGGAGTGGTGATGATCTGGACGGCGAAACAGACCGATCCGGGAATCGTAGCCACCGCAATGGCTTTGGGACTGGTTGCCGCCTTCCCCTTTCACCTTTGGCTGTCCGGGGCTTCGCATGGTCTGCCCATCTGGCCGGTCTTTGCCTTGATCAATGGTGCAACGGCCGCATTGCCCATGATTCAAGATCCCGTGACGCTCGAGTCTTACCAACCGTCGGAGATCATCATCGGTGGACTGACCATGATGTTTTTCATCGGTCTCGGCACTTTGACTTGGCTCGCAATCACCGCACGTAGGTCTCAAGCGCCGAGGGACATCCTCATGATTTCACGCCAACACGCGGACCGATATCTCTTCGCCTTCATCGTCGCGGGTCTCTTTTTCCAACTCAATCAGATCGGCTATTGGATCGCTTTGCCCGGAAATTCCATGCAGGTGGTGCGCGGGGTGACAATGTCACTCAATACGATGGGTATCTTTGTTCTCGCTTTCTACGCGGGGCGAAAAATGCTGACCAAGCCCCAAGAGGTGGCGTTGGTCGCCTTGGCGGCGGCGACCGCGCTCGTTATGGCCTCGGGCTTAATCATGGCCTCGGCGATCGTTCCGGTTGCCATGCTGCTCCTGGGCTATGCCTTGGGCAGCGGGACGATGCCCTGGAAGGGTTTGGGAGTTGTGTTCCTCGCCGCGGCTTTGCTGCATCCGGGAAAATATGCCATGCGGGAACTTTATTGGGGCCCAGAGAGCCCGCAATTCACGGTTTGGACGCTGCCTCAATTTTATGCGGAGTGGTTCGGTCAAGGCGTCGAGGGGGTCGGCGCGCTTGCGGGCGGCACAAGCCAGAAGCGCGAGGACGCCGAGTCGTCGACTATCTTCGAGCGGGCCGGCAACTTGCACATGCTCCTGTTGGTGCAGCAGAAGTCACCTGATCAGGTGCCATTTCTCAACGGGCTGACCTATGAACCTATTCCGCGGCTGCTCATTCCGCGGTTCTTGGATCGTGACAAGGGCATTAGCCACGCCGGAAATGTGCTGCTGACGGTGAACTACGGCGTGCAAACGCTCGAGCAGACTGCGACCACGTCCATCGCATGGGGACTGGTGTCGGAGGCGTATGCAAACTTCGGCTACATCGGGGTGGTGCTGTTGGCTGTTTTTTTGGGGATTTTCTACGGATCTTTCACCAACTTGAGTGTGGGAGTTCCCATGACCTCGCTGCGCTTTGTGCTTGGACTACTTATTCTGGGCGCAGCGACCAAAGCGGACACCATGGGTGTTTTCTTGACGCAGCAATTCCAAGGAATTGTCGGCGTGAGCTTGGCAGCTCTGGTGCTGATGAAGCGGCAGAGCAATCCGTTCGCCACCGAAGGCGGCCGCGAAGGTATGCGGCATACGGCAGAAGGAAGTGAATCTAAAAGACAGCCGAGTTTGCGAGACGGGTTGCCAAGCAACCAACTGACAAGAGACGAAAAGAGCAAGAGACTGGGGGGAGATGCGCCTTTGCACGCGGTGACTCCGGCGGGACAAGTGACGGGTGATGGAGGAATGGTGCGGACTTTGCCGATCAGGACGCCGAAGCGGATTGCTTCGTGGATGCCGAGGAGGGTGAGGGCAGCGGTGGTTGCGCAGTATGCTGCGCAGGAAATCGGTGGTGAGGAGGGAGAGGTGAAGGGACCAAGAGACCAAGAGTCTAAAAGACCAAAAGATGGGAGCGAGAGACCGCGGCAGGTGGCGGTGCCGTATCAGAATTATAGACGCTATCGGGGGTAGTGGAGGTGGCCCGCGCATACGGCAAAAGGCGTGAGGCAGACGGAGAGAAATGCTTTGCCACGGATAGACGCGGGTTAGCGCGGATAAGTCCGGCCGCCTGCACCGACCGGACTTGGGGGAATGCTCACACCAAGATGACCTTTGGTGCTCGCAATGGACCGCATAACAGAGACTTTTTGAGACTAGGAGTTGGCGCGCGTGTGCGCGCGGCAACTAATCCTCGTTGTTAAGAGCGTTAATTTGACCGCTTCGCTCAACTCTTTGAGTTGTCTGTCTCCCTTCGCTCGGCTGTGGCTAAAAATTGTCTTTGATGAAAGTCCTCCACCATGAGCGGAAGCGTCTCGCTTCGCATTTTAGCATCGAGCGGCTGTTTGCCGAGATCCGGCGGTATATGCCGGCGGATTGCGAAATGACGTCGTGCCCGGCGCCGGAGGCGAGTGCGGGTATCTTGCCGCGTTGGCGCAACGTGCGGCATGCGGCGCGGCAGCAGGCGGATGTGCACCATATCGTGGGGGATTCGCATTATCTCGCCTTCGGCCTGCCACCGAAGAAAACGGTGCTGACCATCCATGATTGCGGGGCTTTGAATCGTTTGTCTGGGCTAAAGCGCGCGCTGCTGAAGTATTTTTGGTTCACCGGTCCGATGCGGCGTGCTGCGGTGGTGACGACTATTTCACAGGCGTCGAAGGATGAATTGCGTAAGTGGGTCGGTCCGCTGGCGGACAAGGTCATAGTCGTTCCGGACTGCGTGTTCGGGGAGTTTGCTTATGACCCGAAGCCGTTCAATGAGGAGTGTCCGGTCGTGCTGCAGGTGGGGACGAAGTGGAATAAGAATGTGGAACGAGTGATGGAAGCGGTGGGCGGGACGGGGTGTCGGTTGGAGATTGTCGGGGAGCTTAGCGAGAAACAAAAGGCAGGCCACGGATTAACACGGATAAAAGGCAGGATAAGTCCGGGCGGCTGTGCCGACCGGACTGGGCAGGAGTGCTACGTGCTGGGTGACCCCAGCACTCGCAATGCGCCACCAGAGGGAAAGGCAACTGAACAGTTAGGCCATAGCCTAGTTCACGACCTCGGGAGGTTGACGGATGGGGAACTTGTCGAGGCTTACCGGCGGTGCGACATGGTGGTGTTTGCTTCGCTTTATGAGGGGTTCGGACTGCCGATCCTCGAGGCGCAGGCCATGGGGCGTCCGGTGATTACTTCGAATTTCGGGGCGATGAGCGAAGCAGCGGGCGACGGGGCGTTGATCGTCGATCCGTATTCGGTGGAGGCGATCCGGGATGCAATTTTGCGGGTGAAGAATGAGCCGGGGTTAAGGGAGGAGTTGATCGCGAAGGGACTGCGTAATGCAGCGAAGTTCAGCGCTGACGCTGTGGCGTTGAAATACGCTCGGATCTACAAGAATTTGGCCACAGCCGAGCGGAGTGAACCGTAGGCGAAGCCGGAGATAGGTCGCCGCGGCGACCAAACAGATAAAGGCAATTTAGCCACGGATTAACGCGAATAGACACGGATAAGTCCGTTCGGCGCAGCGGAACGGACTGGAGTGAATGCTCATGCCGTGGGACCCACGGCAATCGCAGCGGTCTACCAAACCAGAAAGCAGTTTTGGACACTATGAGTTGGTGCGCGTGTGCGCGCGGCAACTAATCCTCGTCGTTTACCCTCTTCCATTTGCCTAAGGACTGTCTCGAAGACTCGGCTGTGGCTAGAAAATTTCTGGAATGAAAATTCTCCACGTAGTGGCGCTCATCCAGGCTTCGACCGGGGGGCCGGCGGTTTCGGTGACCCGGTTGGCTTCGGAGCAGGCGAAGATGGGTCACGAGGTAACGCTGGCTTGCTTGGATTATCCGCACCTAGGTCCGCAAGTAGCGGCGCCGGGGGTGCGTATGGTTTCGGTGAAAGGAAACGTTCTCGCGGTGCGGGGGCGCGGATGGTGTCCGGAGTTTCGGCGCCTGCTGCGGGAGGAGGCTACAAAAGCGGATGTCGTGCACAATCATGGTTTGTGGATGTGGCCGAATGCTTATGCGCGGGAAGCAGCGGTAGCGGCGGGCAAGCCGTTGATCATTTCACCGCGGGGGATGCTCGAGGCTTGGTCGCTGGGTCGGAGCAAGCTGCGCAAGGCGGTGGCTTGGCGGTTGTTCGAGAGGAAGAATGTGCAGTCGGCGGTGATGTTTCATGCGACGGCCGCGAGCGAAGCTCGCAGTATTGAGGAAATTCTTAGCCACAGCCGACCGCAGGGAGACGGCGTGAGGCGAAGCCGAGGGCAAATTAACGCGAGCGGAGAAAAGGCAAGCCACGGATTAACGCGGATTAAAGGCAGGATAAGTCCGGGCGGCTGCGCCGACCGGACTGGAGGGGAATGCTCAAGCCCGGGGACCCCGGGCTCTCGCAATGCGTCCTCAAACGAAGACGGCATAAAACTTAAAACCACCACCGGCGTGCCGATTGTTGTGGCTCCGAATGGGGTGGATTTGCCGGATTTGGGGCGTAGGCCGGGGCGGGAAATTCTCGAAAAGAAGTTTCCGCAGCTCAAAGACAGGCGATGGGTCGTGTTCATGTCACGGTTGCATCCGAAGAAAGGCAGCGACGTTTTGCTGCGCGCTTGGCGCAAGCAGCAAAACGTCGAGCATGGAGCAGGCCTTCCGGCTCGTAGCGCCTACAGGTCGGAGAGGAGCATGGAGCAGGGGGCGAGTGAGAGGAAAGAGACTAAAAGACCGATAGACCAAGAGACGAAGGACTCGCCTCTCCTCGTCCTCGCTGGTCCGGACCTAATTGGTTATCGGAAGGACATTGAGAGAATGATCAAGGAGCTTGGGCTCGGGCATTCTGTGGTGATAACGGGGGAAGTGGCGGGAGAGGAGAAAGACTGCTTGTTGGCTAATGCGGATGTTTTTGTGCTGCCGAGTTACTCAGAGAATTTTGGGATTGTCGTTGCGGAGGCGATGGCTTGGGGGCGTCCGGTAATTGCTTCGACGGGGACGCCTTGGAAAGAGATTGCTGACGTTGGTGCGGGGTGGTGGGTGAAACCGGAGGAGGATGCGCTCGCGCAGGCGCTGCACGAGGCGCTAGGCAAGGGGCGAGAGCAGTTGGATGCTATGGGTGCCAAGGGACGGGCCTTGGTTGAGCACCGCTATACTTGGGCTGAGCCGGCAGGCAAACTCGTGAGAGCTTATGAAGAAATTAGTGATCGAAAGACCAAAAGACAAAGAGACTAAGAGTCCGAAATGCAAGACTCGGCCAACTGACGACTGACTGCTGCCAACCTACGTTGTTCGTATGAAAATCACCATTGCTACAGGGCCGATTTTTCCGGTGCCGGCTGTGCGCGGCGGGGCGGTGCAGCGGCTGTGGGACGGATTGGCACGGGAGTTTGTGCAGCGGGGGCATGAGGTGACGATTTTTGCGCGGGAGTTTCCCGGTCAGGCGACCGAGGAGACGGTCGATGGAATTCGCTATGTGCGGCGGGGTGGTTACGAGCAGAGCACGTCGATCAAACGGGATTTGGTACAATGCCTGCTTTATGCGTTGAAAACGGCGCGGCATGTGCCTCCGGGTGATGTGGTGGTTACGAACGATTTTTGGATGCCTGCCATTTTGCCGTGGTTTAACGGGAAAGTCGGCGGGGTGATCGCCAGCATCGCCCGTTTTCCGAAGCGTCAATTTTTCCTCTACAAAAAATGTGCAGCAATCGCTCCGGTATCCGGAAGTGTAGCCCGGGGCATCCGCGACCAGACGCCGTGCATTGCGGACAAAGTCACCGTGGTGCCGAACTGTGTTGATGCGGCTTTTCTCGATCCATTGCCAAGCAAGCAGCCCAAAGCCGTAGTGCGTGTTCTTTTTGTCGGGCGGATTCATCCGGAGAAGGGGTTGGGGTTGCTGGCAAACGCGCTGCGTTTGCTGGCAGCTAGAGACCAAAAGACCAAAAGACCAAAAGACGAAGAGCTTGGATGGGAGTGTGTGTTGGTCGGGCCGGTGAAGCAGAGTGAGGGCGGTGGCGGCGAAATGTTTGCCGAGGAGTTGAAGCGACAACTCGCCGGTTTGCCCGTTAGGTTTCGGTCGCCGGTCTATAGTCCACGCGAGTTGGCCGCCGTGTACGACACGGGAGATATACTTCTCTACCCTTCGGTTGCGGAAACAGGTGAAGCTATGCCTCTGGCTCCCCTCGAGGGTATGGCGAGGGGGCTCGTGCCTGTTGTATCGGATATCGCCGCCTTCCGCGAATATCTCGAGCCGGGTGCGAATGGGATAGTGTTCGATCATCGGACGCCCCAGGCAGCAGCGAATTTGGCCGCATCGCTGCGGGACTTGATCGGAGATCCGGCCCGGCGCGAACGGATGGGCACGGCGGCGCGGCAGACGGCGGAGAACTTTTCCCCGGCGGCCGTTGCAGATAAATACCTGCAACTGTTCGAAAAGGTGATATCAGGCACGTGACGATGGACATCGAGGCAAACCGCAGGAGCGAGAAATACAGTCGCGGGGAGTTGATGGGGCGTTTCCTTTGGGCGTGTTGCACGCCGCTGTTTCGTTGGAGTCCGCGGCTGTGCTGGGGATGGCGGCGTTTTTTGCTGAGGTTGTTCGGGGCGAAGGTCGGGGCGCGGGTGCATATCCATCCGTCGGCGTGGATTTTTCTGCCGTGGAATCTGGAGATCGGCGATTGGTCCTCTGTCGGCTTTGACGCGTTGCTCTACAATCTCGGGCCGATGCGAATCGGCGAGCGGGTGACTATTTCGCAACGCGCGCATCTCTGCGGAGGCACGCACAGGTTCCGCGAACCCTCGATGCCGCTGGTGCGGGCGGCGATCACAGTGGGTGACGAGGTCTGGATCTGCGCGGATGCTTTTGTCGGGCCGGGTGTGATGGTCGGCGCCCGGGCGGTAGTTGGGGCGGGAGCCGTCGTGATGAGAAGCGTGCACGAGGGAAAGATCGTGACCGGCAACCCGGCGCGGGAAACGGGCGAGCGCTAGCAACCGGGGCGTTAACGAAGCAAAGAAGTGTTTTCCATCCTCATCCTGACGAAAAACGAGGAGGCCAATATCGCGGCCTGTCTCGATTCGGTGGCGTGGTGCGACGATGTGGTGGTCTTGGATTCGCACAGCACGGACCGAACGCGGGATATCGCGGTGGCGCGCGGGGCGCGCGTCTTCGAGAGGGTTTTCGATGACTTCGGGGCCCAGCGGAACTATGCCCTGGATCAGGTCGAATTCCGTTATCCTTGGGTGTTCCACCTAGATGCGGATGAGCGGTTCAACGATGCCCTGCAGCGGGAGTGCGAGGAGGCGATCGCGAAGGACGAGTGCAGTGCCTACTTCGTAGCCAACCGGATTATTTTTCTCGGGCGCTGGATCAAGCACAGCTCGCAGTATCCTTACCATCAGGTGCGGTTGGTGAAACGGGGTGAAGCGCGGTTTGCCAAGGCGGGGCATGGTCAGCGGGAAGATGCACCGCATCGCGGGGCCGGGTATTTGCAAACTCCCTACGACCACCTGAACTTCAGCAAAGGCATCGCCGACTGGGTGGACCGTCATAATCGCTACTCGAGCGAGGAGGCAGCAGAAGCGGCGGCGCTCTGCGAGGGGCCGCTGCCTCTAGGTGATCTTCTTTCCGGTGACTCGCTGGCGCGGAAGCGGGCGCTGAAGCGTCTGCATGCGCGGTTGCCGGCGCGGTGGTTGTGGAAGTTTCTGTATCTTTATGTGGGCAAGGGGGGATTTCTCGACGGGTATCCGGGTTTCGCCTACTGCATGTTGAATGGGTTTTATGACTTTTTGATTTCCGTGAAGATCTCGGAGACCAGATCGAGAAGACAGGCCACGGATAGACACGGATGAAAGGCAGGATAAGTCCGTTCGACCGCGCGACCGGACTTGAGGAGATGCGGCTGACAGATGACCTTGTCCGCCGCAAATCGTCCGCCAAGCAAGGAGGCAAGTGAACAAGAAGGCCTCACACGCACAAGGACAGGTTATGCAAAAACCAAAATCCTTGTCGGCCTCGACAAACTTCGCCCTATGAAAACTTACGTTTTCACCAACCGAGTCTACCCGCCGGTGGGCGGAGCCACGGGGGAATTGCTCAAGGAACTGGCGGAGGGATTGGTGGCGGGCGGAGATAGAGTGGTGGTAGTGACGAGCCGTGAGCATGGAGCTGGGAGCGTGGAGCAGGGAGAGGTCGGAGACCGGAGTTCGGAAGTCGGATACCAGAAAAGAGAGGCCAAAGGACAGAAGTCGACCGCCGCTCATAGAGCGCCGCTACAAAATAGGGAGGCCATCAACGGGGTGGAAGTGGTTCGGGTGGGGACGGTGCCTTTTACAAGGGAATCGCATTGGCGGCGGGCGTTGAGTTATCTGGGGTTGTATCCGCAGTTGATGTGGCAGGTGTGGAAGCTGGGGCAGGTCGATGCGGTGGTTTCAATGACGGATCCCCCGTTGCAGGTCGCGGCAGTAACGTTGGCCTCGTGCCGCGCCAAGAAGAAGATTCATTGGGCTCAGGATGTGTATCCTGAATTGGCGGAAGAGTTGGGCGTCATCCCGCGCGGTGGTTTGCTGGCGCGGGTCCTGCGGTTCGTTTCGACATGGGCGCTGCGGCGTCAGGATGAAGTGGTGGCCGTCGGACGATGCATGCGGGAGCGGTTGATTCGTCGCGGGGTCGATGCGGGGAAGATTGAGGTGATTCCGAATTGGAGTTCGGTGGCGCCGGTGACGGCGGAGAAAGTGCAGGCCATGCGGGAGCGGTTGGGGTGGGAAGGCAAATTCATCATGCTCTATTCGGGCAACATCGGGTTGGCCCATGATTTCGAGACTTTAACCGGTGCGGCGAAGTTGCTCGAGGGAGGTGGAGTGCAGATGGTTTTCGCCGGTGAAGGGCCGCGATTGGAGCAAGTGCGCCGCGATACGGCGGGGCTCGAGCACGTAAGCTTCCTGCCGTCGCAGCCGAAGGAGGATTTGTCGGCGTTTCTCGCCGCGGCGGATGCGCATTTGGTCAGCGTGCGGGCGGGGCTGGAGGGGTTGGTCGTGCCGAGCAAGGCCTACGGGATCTTCGCCGCCGGGCGTCCGATTTTCTACGTGGGCGGGGCCGATGCCGAGGTGGCCAAGGTGATTGCGAAAAGCGGCTGCGGGGCGGTCATCCCGAACGGTGACGCGTCTGCGTTGGCCGAGGCAATCAAGCAGGCGGTGCTGCCGCGCGGGCAGTCCCGTGTTGCCCCGACGGGAGGCTTTGCCAAGGCGCTGGCCAACTGGCGGGAAGTCTTGCAGGGGTAGCGGCCAGCGGACATTGCCCGCAAATAGGAGTGCGCCGCAGGGCGTGCTTGGGGATTGACAGCGGCGGCGGCCTTTTTCATATTTCCCCGCTTTCGCGGGTGTAGCTCAGTTGGTAGAGCACTTCCTTGCCAAGGAAGATGTCGCGAGTTCGAGTCTCGTCACCCGCTCTCCCCTTCATTACCAACGCTTAATGGGGATAGGTGGTCCCAAAATAGGCCAAAACACTAACAAACTCCTAACAAGCTTTGCGGCGCGGTGTTTTCCGCGCCGTTTTTTTTTGGCCCGGCGGAGAGCGTGGCGGACGATGTTTTGTTGCGCTCGGAGGCAGGGTGAAAGTAGGGTTTGCCCTCCGTTGCGGGGGCGACTTGCGTGGCGGTGTCTTAGTCCTCTTTTGCGCGATGAAATTTTTATGGTTTACCTCGGCCGCAGTGGCGGTGTGTTTTCTTGCAGTGGGTTGCAACCGGAAAGCGCCGGATGATGCGGGAACGGAGCCAACGGCGGAGGCTAGTCCGGTCGCCGAGGTAGAGGCCACCGAAGTGGTGGAAATCGTGGAATCCCCGACCGGGGAAGTGGCGGCGCCCTCGGCCGTTTTGTTGGAGTCGAAGGTTGAGCCGATGTCTCCCGAGTCGGTGCCCGGACTTTATCGCGATCCGTCGGCGCCCGAGGTGCTCTATGAGTTCATGGAGGGCGACCGTTGGTCGGCCACTTGGCAGCCGGATGACAAGAGCCGCGGCCTGATGATGGAAGGAGTCTACCAGGTGGAGAAGGGCGGGGTGGTGCATTTGCGCGTCATGCAATTCGGCCGGCGAGATGCGTTTCTGGGTGACGACTGGGATCGGCGTACGCCGCCGCATCCGCGTCCGCGCGGTTTCTTCCGCATCGAGGACAATGCACTCGTCATGATGTCCAACGGAACAGCCCAGGCTTTCACTATGGCGCCGTTCACGGCTGCGCGTTTGATGAAGGTGGCGCAGTAGGCGGAAGCTGTGAGCAAAAGGGTCGCGGCATGGAGTGGGCGCGCGCCGAGGTTGCGTCGCGCGCATTGAGGTGTTAGGAGACCGCCATGGAAACCCCGAATACCTGCCAAAAGTCACCGAAGGTTGAGGAAATGGAACCTGGCACCTACTGGTGGTGCTCTTGCGGTTACTCCTCAACGCAGCCGTTCTGCGATGGCGCGCACAAAGGAAAAGGCTTGAAGCCGGTGAAGGTGGAGATCACGGAGAAAAAACGGGTGGCCTGGTGCATGTGCAAGCACACGGCGACGCCGCCTTACTGCGACGGTTCGCACGCCAAGCTGGTCTGAAAGGCGCCAAACCGGAGCTATTCAGAGGCTTTCGACCACCTATGGCACTGATCGCACGAATAGAAGAGAAAGCGGCCAGGGTGGGGCATGCTTAGGATAGGTCGGCGGAGAGGTTTGCTCTGGGCGGCGGCTGCCGCGGCTGTGCTGCTGGGTTTTGCCGTCTGGTACAACCAGCGGGTTGATGTGGTCGGACGCATCACATTGCGCTCATGGGGCGGCGAGGTATCCGTGCCGCAGTCTGCGCTCGCCATGGCGTATCCGCGACGGGCCATCGTCACCGCCCTGCGCCAGCGCCTGGCCTCCCTGCCGGCCGCGCGCGGCCTTGCCGAGGAGAGGCATGCGGAAGCCATGCGTCTATGGCGCGAAAAATCCACGGCGCGCGACGAGGCGTTGCGCGTGGTTCAGGTGGCAGAACGCGCCAATGCGGCGGACTTGGCACTATGCCGCGAGCTTTATGACAAAGCGGAAGCCGGGGCAAAGGAAGCCTTCGCGGAGCTGGAACGCCGCGCGGCGGGGTTGGAAGGACTGGCGGATCCCGCGGGCCTGCTGAGGGATCTTCCCGGGGCGGTCGATACCGTGGAGGTGGGGCCTGACGGAAGCTTCATGCTGGCAGCGCGCGTCGGGCAGGCGCCGGTGGTGGTGGTTCTGGCCGGTGAAGCTGGCGGGGGGCAGGCGTGGCTGCGTCCCATCCAGACCCGAGTCGCCGGGCGCATCGAAATGGATTTCGCGAATGAAAATTTGCTGACCATGGACGGGCTACGGGAGGTGGCTGGTCTGCCCCGCTCCCGGCATGATCAATGATTGCGTCGTCGAGTCCGGTTGTTCATGTTAATACAGTTTCCAATAACGCAATGATTTACCTTTCCGACAAAGGGGAAATGCTGGGCGAGTTTGAGGAGTCGTCCGTGCCGGCCATGCTGGCCACGCAAAAAATTTCGGCTGACGCTTTTTTCTGGCGCGAAGGGATGGCCGAGTGGCGTCCGGTGGCGGAGCTGAAGGCTTCGTCGCGGCCGGATGCCGCGCCCGGACCCAAACCAGCGGTGTCCGTGGTGGCGCCGGGTCCGGTGGCAGTGGCGCCGGCAGACCCCTTGAGGGCCGCCGCCGGGGCATCGAAACCATTTGTTCCGCGTCGCGGTTCTGTGGCGGCCCGGGCCGTAGACCAGCCGGCAGCGGACGAAAAGGCCATGCCGATGCGTGCGACCAAAGAGGTTTTGCCTGCTCCGGCCGCGGGGGGAAAGTCTCGGCGTTGGTTGGTCTGGTCGGCAGCGGGGCTTTTGCTGCTCGCGGGCGCGGGCGGGGGTGCGTGGTGGTGGATCAACCGGGAACCGCCGGTAATTCCGGGCACGGTGGTGCTGGCGGGGACGGAAGCATCGCCGGTGGAGGTCCGTGTATTCCGGCGCGAAGATTTGGCAGGTCCGTGGCGCGAACGTTTGACGGGCGCAGATACGAGGGGCGCCGAGTTGGAGAAGTTGCTCGCGGACGCCGACGGCCAGATGCGGGAGAAAAAGCTCTTACACGAGGAGTCATCGCGGGTTTGTGAAGTCGGCGAGGAATACAACATGCCGGATGTTGCTGAGTTGCGGGCCGACCGCGATGCCAAGGAAGCCGAGGCGACGGCGGCCGCCGCGGAATATGACAAACTCAAAGCGGAAAAAGATTCGCTGTTGAGTGTGGCCGGGTTGCTGGAAAATCTGCCGCCTCCGGTGAATGCCGTGGTGGCCGACGGGCAGGGGAACTTCGCCTTGCCGCCGGCGGAAGGCGAAGTCGTGCTGCTGGCCACGACGGTCGCGGGCAGTGGCGAGCAGAAGGAGACCGTTGCGTGGCTCGAGACGTTGGAAGTGGCCGAGGACGGAACCGCGCCCGAGGCAGTGCGGTTCTCGGAAACCAATCGCCTGGATGTGAGCGCGGTCCGGAGTTTTGCCGGGGCTGCTACGCCTTGAGTCGGCGATAAGGCCCTGAGGCGAAGTGCCCGGGCGGGTTTAGAATTACAGCGTTCCCCTAAATTTTTCGACTCTGGGGACGGCGCTGCTGGATTTTGATTGCGTTGCCGCTTCCCCGCCGCCGATCGAAGTGAGTTGCGGCATAGCCGCCGATGACCCTCCGGCTAAGTGCCGGTGCGCGTATCCGTATCGGCCGAACCCGCGGGAGCGGATCCGCTCAGACTCCGAATCAGATCGCGGCGAGTTTGCGGGCGAGGGCGCTTTTGCGGCGGTTGGCCGTATTGCGATGGATCGTGCCTTGTTTGACAGCGCGATCGAGTTCGGAACTCATTTCGCGGATATTTTCGGAGGCGACTTTCTTGTCTTTCGCGTCGAAGGCGGCGCCGGATTTGCGCGATAGGGTCTTGATGCGGTTGAGCGTGCTGCGGTTGCGCGCGGTGCGGACTTTCGCCTGACGGGCGCGTTTGGCGGCGGATTTGATGTTGGCCATATGTGATCGGTGGTGCGTTGGTGCCAGGGGGGAGAATCGAACTCCCGACCAAGGGCTTATGAGTCCCCTGCTCTACCGCTGAGCTACCCTGGCTGTGACAGCGGCGGCCCTGCCGGGGCAGGGCCGTGAAGGTCGCGTAATCTGTGGCGCCGGGTGCGTGGAGGCAAGGAAAAAGGGGGAAGTGGTGGAAGGCGGGGATTGAAATTTGAAATTTCAGAGAACCCCGGGAGGAGCGATGATACGGGGATGGTGCGAGGAGTGTGCTTGTGGAAGGAGGAACCGCCGGACTGGGGCGCGGGCTCGTCATCTTTGCTGCTCAATCCGCGGATGCAGGATGCACTGCGTCAGCGGATACTGGACGCAGATTTTCCCGATCTGCCGGATCATGTGTGGCTAGCAACATCTGGCACCAGCGGGCGGTTCAAACTCGTCGCGCTGGCGCGCCAAGCGATGGAAGCAAGTGCGCGTGCGGTCAATGCGCATCTCGGCGCTTCGGCGCAAGATGTGTGGATCAATCCGTTGCCGTTTTTCCACGTGGGAGGACTCGGCATCTTGGTGCGGGCGCATCTGACCGGATCGCGTTGCGAACTCCTCCACGGTGCTTGGGATCCACAGCGATTCGTCGATGCGGTGCGGCGCTGCGGTGCGACCTTAAGCGCCTTGGTGCCGACGCAGGTCCATGATTTGGTTAAGCGGGGTCTCCCGGCACCCGAATGTTTGCGCGGGGTGGTAGTTGGTGGGGGGCTGCTGACGGCGGATTTGTTCGCTCGCGCCGCCGGGTTGGGCTGGCTTCTTTTGCCGAGCTATGGACTGACCGAAGCGGCTTCGCAAGTGGCGACGGCGACGTTCGGGCGGAAGCCGGCGATGTGGTTGCCGTTGTTGTCGCACATGGAGGCGCGGGTGGGTGAGTGCGGTGTGCTTGAATTGCGCGGAGCTTCTTTGCTCACGGGATGGATGATTTTCGATGGCCATGGCACGGCACGTTGGGAGGATCCGAAAAATGGCGGGTGGTATAGGACTGGCGACCGCGCGGAGTTGCGCGGCGGCGAAGTGCGTGTTCTGGGGCGCGCGGACGATTTGGTGAAGATTCGCGGCGAGCTCGTCGACGTAGCCGCCTTGGAGCGGGCTTTGCAAGAACGGGTGGCTTCGGGGTTGGTGGTGTTGCGGGCGGAGGCCAACGAGCGAACCGGGTCGATGTTGTCCGTGTGCGTGGAAAACGAGAGCGCGCTAACCGAGGCGCGTTCGGCGCTGGAAATTTTTCCTCCTTTCGCCCGTCCCGAGAATTTCGAGGTCGCCCCCATCGAGCGGAGCGCGCTGGGCAAACCAATGCGCCCGCGCTGAGGCGCTCGGCTATCAGGCCAAAGCGGAACGAATTTCGCCGGTGAGGGGAACGGGTTCCCCGCTGCGCTTGTCGATCAAGACATGCACCGTGCGAATGCGGGCGGTTGTGCGACCAGCATGGTCCGAGAACTCGACGAGGAACGTCACCGAAGTAGTGCCGGTTGCTTCCACTGTAGCGCGGGCGGTGAAAATTTCCCCGGCTTTCATTGGACGCAAAAAATCAGCCTCGGCATGCCGCAGCGGCACAGCGTGAGTCGGCGAGGCAAACCACGCCTCCCAGCCCAAGGGCGAATGGCGGATGAGATTTTCTACCAATCCGTGGGCCAGCGCAATGGCGCGCGGGTAAAAAACCACGCCAGCCGGATCGGCGTCGGCAAATCCGATAGTGACAGCTTCCTCGTGGGCGCGCATAGAACGCAGTGAGGAAAGCGCAAAGCTGGCGGCGTGGGAATCCGGAAAACGCACGCCGCAGAACGATCGAGTTTCTTGACGGCGTGGAAGTTTGTCCGATCCTCTCTTCGGAACACCTATGCCCTACAGCCCTGCCGGTCCGCACCACCGCCAATCTCGCCGCTCTTTGCAAAAGCAGGCTGTCTTGCGGCGTGCAGCGTGGGCTTTCAGTATCGTTCTTTGCGTGGGTGCCTTCGTGGGCGGTTTTGTTTTCCAGCGACACAAGCCGAGCGAACAATCCGCCGCGCAGATGGTTGCTCCGCAAGTCGCGCAGGAGCAGAAAACAGAGGCGTTGCGTCTCATGGATGAAGCGGTCCGCGCCAAGTATGAGGACCGCACTGAGGAGGCTGTTCGCATCGCGCAACGCGCACGCCAGATCGATCCGTCCGTTCGTGGAGTCGACATTCTGGCCGGCGAAATTGCGATCGAATCTCCCGATCCTGAAAAGCGTCAGAAAGCCCTGCTCGCCGCGAATAGCGCTTTGGCTTGCGGCGAGGACACGGCTGCGTCGCGCTTGATTCTTGCCCTCGGGACGTGGCAGGAGCAGGACGGCGAAGGTGCCGCAGGCTTCACAGCGAAAACCCGCGCTTTGAGACTTGTCGGTGAGGCTGCGGATGAATTTCCATCCGCGCCAGCGCTTCATTTTTTTTGGTCCGAAATGTTGGCCCCGTCCGGCCACTACCGGGACGTTCATCGCAGGATGTTGACCGCAATGCATTGCACACAGCCTTGGCACAGCTCCGTGCTGATCGCGCGCAAGACCTCCTCCGCATCCCGCGACGCCGAAGCGCAACACAACGCGTCAGGCAGCTCGACTTCGCATCAACAAGACACAATGAGGAAGTCCGATCCTCTTGAACCAGGGGCCTTTTTGACTGCCCGCCAGTGGGAACTCATCAGAGCCGAGTTGCAAGAGCCTGTTCAACCGGGGCCGATCGAGAATTAAATGGACGCCGTCAGGCTGATTTTCGGCGGTTCGGCGGTCAGGTTCGTGCGGCAACGAGGCCAACATCATGGGAATCAGGTTCTTAGCCGGGGCACGGGAAGGCCTTGCTTTTGATCGCTTCTCGTGGCAAAAACACCTTTGTCCGTGCATCGGTGTGACCGCAAAAAAAAATCAAAAAACCCTTTGACAGTCACTTACGCGTTGCTACTTTTCCCCCGTATGAAACTTCTTCGCTCCTCCCTTGCGATCCTTCTTGCCGCTGGCCTCAGCTCGAACGCCCAAACCACGGCGACCACCGATCCGGTCGGCTTTACGACAGTCACCGTGCGCGGTAAGACATCCTCCGCAAAAGCCTTCAGCACGGTTGTCATTCCCATGGAGCGCGCTGACGCCTTCGCCGGTTCTTGTGCCGGTGCCTCCTTCAGTTTGGATGGCAGTAACCGCACGGTCATAACATTCGGCTCTGACCTTTTCACTGCCAATCAGTTCACCGGGACAGGGAATCAGCATTACCTCCGCCTCACGTCTGATTCCAACAACGGCGACTTCAGCACTATCGTGGCCAACACCGCTAATTCGATCACCCTCGCGGACAACTTCAATTCGGTGCTTACTACCTCATCGACTTTTAGTGTCACTCCCTATTGGACTTTGAACACAGCCCTGCCGTCTGGCGGAGGTCTCAACTCTGGAGCCAATGTCAATGCTGCAGACAATGTCATCATCTACAACGCAAATTTCACCGGGACAACCTACTTCTACAGCAGCACCAATAACCGTTGGCAGACCGGCATTACCCCTTCCAACGATGTCATTATTCCGCCAGGAACGGGACTTGGGGTTGACCGCAAGCAATCCACTGCCGTCGGCTTGGTTTTCCCGGGTTCCGTGCCCCTCGGTTGGTCCGCGGTCGACGTCAACGGTTCCACGTCTGGCTCCGCTACCAAGAATACCTTGGTTGGAAGTGCGTATCCCTTGGCTTCCAAACGCCTCGCTGATATTGGTCTTTACACTGGCAGCTCCAGCACCGGCCTGCAGGGTGGTGCAAGCGCGGCCGCTTCCGACACCGTGACCATTTACAACCAATCCACCGGCGTAGGAACTGCTTACTTTTACAGCACGACAAATAACCGCTGGCAGACGGGTATTTCAGACGCCAGCAACGTTACTATCCCTGAAGGCGCAGCAGTCCTGATCGCAAGAAAGTCGGGCCGCGCTCCCTTTACTTGGTATATCCCTCAGCCCACCATGGCGCTGAACTAGGTGCGTAGACCCATCGATACTTCTTTGCCTTAACAAGAAACAACAAACCCCACAAGTAAACATGAAAAAATCAAGCATTCTCACAATTGCAGTCTTCTCGCTCGCACTCTGTGGGGTTACCCACGCCCAAACCATCGATTACGGTATGACTGGTGCCGCAGTGAATAGCCCTGTTGGAGTTAATCTTGTCGGCGGCGGCTTCAACCTCCTTGGTGTCACGCCCTCCAGCGGCTTCAACCCCGCTGGTGCATCGCTGTCCAGCATTCTTAGCACGAACAACATGTTATCCGTCAGCAGTGCCTTCACCACAATTGGTGCCGGAGATGCTGGCCAATTTTACGTCCCTGGGCTCTCTACATCGTGGTCTAGCGGTGGCACTATTAGCACCGGCACCCAACTCTACATTCTCGCCTCCACCTCAGCGACATTCGACCTTTCTGCTCCTTGGGCTCTCATTACCGGCACAGACCCGAGTTGGCTTTCCCCAAACCCGACCGACCCCTTTGGTTCATCGCTCATCGAAATGTCACTTGCCGGCAATCAGGTCATAGCTAGTTCGGGAGCTAGCCAGGCATTCTTCGGTTCCTCCGCTCCCGGATCTCAAACGGCCGACAACGACAATTTCAATCTTGTTCCCGAACCTTCAACCTACGCTCTTCTCGCTATGAGTGGGCTGGCCCTAGGAGGCTATGTGGTCCGCCGCCGTCGACGCGCGTAAATCGTTTTCAAAGTTCACACAGAGGGGCGCCTTCGGGCGCCCTTTTTGTTTGTCAGGACAGGACGGGGACAAATTCGAATTTGGTGCCGTCGAAGAGGCCGCGGTCACTGAGTTTGAGAGCGGGGATGACGAGGAGGGCGAGGAAGCTAAGAGTCATGTAGGGAGCGTGCAGCGGGCTTCCGAGGGACTTGGCGGCTTGAGTCAGCCGGGCGTAGCCGGCCGCTGCGTCCTCCGCGTGGCCGTCACTCATAAGGCCGGCAACGGGCAGCGGGAGGATGTCGGCGAGGCCGCCCGGACCCACCACGGCGATACCGCCTTCGTTCGCAATGACGAGATTGACCACGCGGGCGAGGTCTTCATCTGAGGTGCCGACGGCAATGATGTTGTGGCAGTCGTGGGCCACGCTGGAGGCAATGGCGCCGGATTTGAGTCCCACGCCGCGGACGAAGGCCACGGCGGGCGGGGCGTCGCCATAGCGGTTGACCACCGTGATCTTGAGAATGTCGCGTGCGGGGTCGGCTGTGATGAAGCCATCTTGGACGCGGGCCTCCGCCTCGCCTGCGCCCGTGATGATTTGACCGTCGAGGGCTTCGATGATCCTAATTTGTAGCGGCGCCGTCCTGGGCGCCGGTTGTTGCTTTGGATTCGTCGCCGGGGACCGCCACGCTACAGGGCAAGGCAAGGCAAACTCGGCGGGCTGCTTGCGCTGGGCAAAGAAACGATTGGCCCGGGGCGATTTCGACTTCGGGAGAAGCGACCTTCCATCTCGGGCCACGCATTCTCCGTCGATCCAAGTTTCCATTACCTTGAAGCTGACGAGGTCGTGGAGGCGAATCAGATCGGCGGGGTCACCTGGGCGCATCAATCCGCAACGTAGTCCGTAGTGCTCGACGGGGTTCAGGCAGGCGGCGCGCAAGACCTTGAAGAGCGGGACACCGTGGGCCACGGCGCGGGCGCAGAGCTGGTTGATGTGGCCTTCCATGAGGTCGTCCGGATGCTTGTCATCACTGCACAGCATGCAGGATCCGGGCGCTTCGTTGAGAAGCGGCCAGAGTGCCTCGAAATTTTTGGCGGCGGAGCCTTCGCGGATGAGGATCTTTTGTCCCAGGGCGAGCTTTTCGCGGGCTTCGTCGATCTGAAAACATTCGTGGTCGGTCTCGATGCCGGCCGAGACATATTTTTTGAGGTCCTCACCGCGGAGGCCGGGGGCGTGCCCGTCGATGCGCTTCCCGTATTTCTTGGCGATCTCGAGCTTCTTCATCACCTCCGGATCGCGGTGGATGACGCCGGGGAAATTCATCATTTCGGAGAGATAGACGAGGGAGTCGTCGCGGCAGAGTTTCTCGATGGCGTCGGGTCCGAGGGTGGCGCCGGCTGTCTCGAAATTTGTGGCCGGCACGCAGGAGGGTATGCCGAAGTGGATCTTGCAGGGGGTCTGGGCAGCGAGTCTCTGCATGTAACGCACGCCCTCGATGCCGAGGACATTGGCGATCTCATGAGGGTCGGAGACGGTGCCGACGGTGCCGTGAATCACGGCGATGCGGGCGAATTCGGGCGGGGTGAGCATCGAGCTTTCGATGTGCACGTGGGCATCGATGAATCCGGGGCAGAGATAGCCGGGGTCGGTGACGGATTGGTCCTCGCGGACAGAGACAATCTTGCCGTCGGCGATGTCGATCACGCCGGGGAAGATGCGTTCGTTCGGGATATCAATGATTTGGCCGCGGAGCTGCATATAGGAAAGTTGAGGGTTGAGAGTTGAGGGGTGAGGGAAGAGAAGGTTACCGGCGGTCATAGACCGCCGCTACATATTTAGGGAATTCAGCGGATGGCGCGTCTGGGGTCGGTGAGGCGGTTGTTTTCGAAGTGGGTACCTTCGCTGGCGAGGAGGCGGAGTTTGCGGGCAAGGGCCGGGCCGGCTGTTTTGCCTTGGAAGCCGCCCGGGGTGAGGTCGGAGGCGATGACGCGGTGGCAGGGGACTTGGGGTGCGAAGGGATTGGCGCGCAGGGCTTGGCCGATGGCCCGCGGCGAGCGGCAGCCGATGCGGCGCCCCAGAGCTGCATACGTGATGACGCGGCCCGCCGGGACTTTTCGCAGTGCGGTGTAAACCTGAGCGGCGAAGGGGGAGGAGACGGATTGGAAATGTGAAATCGGCAATTTCAGAGATCAGAGAGAGGGGGTGTTTTTTGGTGCGTACAAAAGAAGATGGATGTGTGGTCATCTGGCTCCTCTGCACTGAAAACTCCCGTGCGCGGTGCGCGCGGGTCAGTTTTGCGTGACGTCATCGGGCGCGTCGGCGAGCACGCGATACATGGGGCCGAGACCGCACATGATGCGACGCCAAGTGTCGTCGTCGGCATCGGAACGAAGCAGTTCGGGGTGCGGCTTGATGATGATCCATGAGTTGAGGGCGATTTCCTTCTCGAGTTGGTTTTTCGACCAGCCCGCGTAACCAAGAAAGACCCGCAGTTTGTCGTCATGACCGGACGGGAGGGTGAACTCGCCTTCAGGTTTCTGCATGGGCTCGAATTTGCAGGCGCCTGCGGCGGGGTCCCACTCGAGCGTGGCGACGATTACTTGGTTCGGCTGGACGGGGCCGCCTTCGTATATGGGCACGTGGGCGATGTCATCGAGCGCATTGTCCATTTCCAGTTCGCCCGCATTTTGGCCGAGCGGCCGGTTGATGATAAATCCGAGCGCCCCGTCATCCGCGCTGTGATGCGACAAGTAGAGGATGGTGTGGCGGAAATTCGGATCCGCCATCATGGGGTGGGCGACGAGCAGCGATCCCGAGAGGTTGCCGGCTTTGGGCAAGCGCTTCATGACGGTTTAAACTTAATGCGCCGGATGCCTCGGCGCAACTGCGGTGCTGTTAGTCTCTTCGCCGGACGGCGGCTACGCCGAGTGCTGCGAAGGTGGCGATGAGGCAGGCGGAGGCGAAGATCTCGCCCTTTTTCATGTAGAAAGTGGTCGGCGGGTTGACCGGGATTTGGATTTCGGCCGAGAGGACGCCCTCCGCAAAAATATTGCCGTCCGGATCGCTCAGCACGTGGGTCACGCGGCCGAGGCTGTCGATGAAGGCGGTCACGCCGTTGTTGGCGCAGCGGACCATCGGGCGTCGGTTTTCGGCGCAGCGGAAGACGGAGTGGGCCAAATGCTGTCGTCCGGCCGCGGTTTGTTTGAACCACCCGGTGTTGGTCACTGTGACAAAAAGCTGCGCTCCGAGGTTCGATGCCTCCCGGGCGAGATAGCCCAGCGTGTCCTCGAAGCAGACCAGCGGTGCGATGGCTACGGGCGGTTGAGGCAACCGGAAGATCACGGGGCCTTTGCCGTTGTCAAAGTCGGAGGGCACCATGTCTCCGACTATGATGGCAAAGAGAGGGAAGCTGTAGCGAAAGGGGATGTATTCGCCGAACATGACGAGGTGTGATTTGGGATAGAATTGCGGAGGCTCTTCCGCTCCCGTCAGAAGAACCGCCGCGTTGTAGTCGCCCTCGTGGCTGAGACGCAGGGTGCCGAAGAGCAGCGAGTAGTCGCCCTTGTTTGCCCACTTCCTGACAAACTCGTTGGCCGTGCGATCCTCGAAGAATCCGCGCGGCGTGGCGGCCTCCGGCCAGAGCAAAAGGTCGGGATTCATGGCCGCGGCAATGGCGGTCTGGCGTTCGAAAGTGTCGTAAATCCGCTGCTCGAAGGCCGGGTTCCACTTTTCGTTTTGCGGGATGGATGGTTGGACCGCTGCCACGCGTAGCGGGATCGTTTCCGCGGGCGCGCCGACTTGGCGGAGTCCGTAACCGAAAGCGGCCACGATGAGAGCGATGGTGATGGTAAAATCAAAATGCGCGCGGATTTTTCCGCCGCGCGCCTCGATCATCAGGCGCCGCACGGTGGCCACGGCGATGGCGGAGGAAAGAACAGCAAGGAAAGACAGCCCGCCGACTCCGGTGAGCGAGGCGAGTTGAATGAACGGGATATTCGCGTGCAGGGCGATGCCGAGAGCATTCCATCCGAAGCCGGTGAAGACGTGCCCGCGAAGCAACTCGAGCGCGACCCAAGCCGCTGCGGCGAGCGCGCCGGTGGCGAGGTTGTGCCATGAGCTCAGCCAAACCGAGCGGAACGAGTGCGGATTCTCCCGTGGCGTGGCGATGACATAGACGATACCCGCCCATGCCGCCGGATAGACAGCGAGGTAGAGGCAGAGGATGAACCAGCCCGGAACGGTGAGCACGCTCATCCAGTGGAGGGATCCGAGGAAATAAACGAGGCCTGTCAGGTAGCCGAGTTCGATTTTGCGCAACAGGGGATACTTGGGATGGACTGGTCCGAACCAGATCGCCGCGATGAGCGGGGCGAGGGCGATCCAGACCAGCCAAGCCTGATCGAAAGGAGCAAAACAGAGCGTGAGCAAGACGCCGCTCAAGGCGGCGGCCAACCAGGGCCAAAGAACGCGCAGCAGGGACATCGGCAAAGCATGGATGCTAACTGCGGATGGCGCGGAGGGCACGGAGAAAGGATCGGCTCGGGGCTGCCCCGCGGCTTCGGGGAGGGTGTCTACTTGCCGCCGAACGAACAGACTTTGAGCACGGTCTTGAGAAGGATTTCCACGTCGAGAACGAGGGAGTAGTTTTTGATGTAGTAGAGGTCGTAGCGCAGTTTCTCGATGGCGTCATCGAGGCCCGAGCCGTAGCGGTAATTGACTTGGGCCCAGCCGGTGATGCCGGGTTTGACCAGGTGGCGCAGATGGTAGCTGGGGATCTTCGTCTCGTAATCGGCCACAATGCGCGACCACTCGGCGCGCGGTCCGACGATACTCATGTCGCCGAGGAGGACGTTGAATATTTGCGGCAACTCGTCGAGTCGGACAAGACGGAGAAGCCGTCCCACGCGGGTCACACGCGTGTCGTTGTCGCGCGTGTAAGGGTCGTCCTCGTTGTCGCGCACACGCATGGTGCGGAACTTGAGCAGGGTGAACTTCCTTTCTCCGCGCCCGATGCGCTCTTGCCGGAAAAGGATCGGGAAACCGCTGTCGATCAGCACGGCGATGGCAACCAGCGCCATGAGTGGCAGAGCGACCGGGAGGACGGCGAGGGCCAGGAAGTAATCCATGCCGGTTTTGAGGTAGCGGTAGGCGGAATGACGGGCGAGTTGGAAGTTCTGACGCAGGGCCCAGTAATGGTCGAGGCGGTGGACTGATTCCTTGCGCCAGATTTCACTGAAGAAGGTGTCCTCGCTGTAAACCGGAATACGGAGGAAATGAAGTCGTGCCAATTTCTCGAGCAGCGCCGCGGGATAAGCGGAGGGCGGATCGGTCAGCACGATGCCTTCGAAGTCTTGCGCGCGCCGTGCCGCTTCGTGGGCGGGGGCCAGCGGTTCCGGGCGCGAAGCCTCCTGTAGAATGGTGCGCGGCGAGACACGGAGAGCGCGCGCCTGGTCATCCATCAATTCGCCGACGACCTGCAGATTGAGTCCGGCCAGGACGATGGGATTGTGGAAGTCCATGCGCTCGCAGTAACGGGCGAAATCCGAAAGCTCCGAGTTTGTGCCGATGGCAAGGTAAGGCACGCGGCGGGCGCGGCGTGTCCAGACCGAAGCGGCCAACAGACGCAGTCCGAGCGCGGGCAGCGCGTAACCGACGGCCGTGTAGAAAAGCACCACGCGGCTTTGTGCGGTGTAGAAATCACCGGCCGAGAAGAAAACAAAGAGAATGAACGCGCCGACCGAAGCCCCGATGATCACGGCGAGGATGAACTCCGCGGCGAAGTGCAGCGCCTGAAAAGTGCGGCGGGCTTTGTAGCCACCGATGAGGCCCACGGCGGTAAGAATGCAGATAAAAAAGACACCGACCTGCACGAGGTAAGCGGGCGACATTTCCAACGCTTGATTGACCCGGATAGTGCGGCTGAGGAGGTAAGCTCCACTGACCAACACAAGATCGGCGAGAAAGAGACTCAGACTGGTGAACCACGGTTGCCGCAAAATATTGCGCAAGACAGAGGCATCGCCGGTCCCGGATTCCGTGCTGATCTCGACCGTGCTCTTGGCTGAAGCGTCTTCGGGCTGAGGGAGATGCGACGATTGAGCTGTGGTGATCACAGAGGTGGGTGCCGACATGGGTGAGCCAAAAACAAAGTATACAACGCAAATATGTTCCGGGCAAAGGCTAATGACATTTTGCTAATTCCTCAACGGCAGCGATTTGCGTATAGCCAAGAGGTCTGGTTGCCCGAAGGGTGGCAACCTACTCTGCTGGCGCGCTTTCCGTGGCCGCGCTGTTGCCGCCCGATAGTTCCTCGGGAACAGGTGCTCCCTGGGGGTTCATGAGGTCTTCGGTGAATTCCGTGCTTTCTTCGACTGCTACAGGTGCCGTCTCCTCGCCGGGCGGCTCTTCTTTGGGTTCCTCTTCTTTCGTTTTCTCGGGCGGTTTGTAGTCCTTCAACAACTTGGAAAGAATATCGCCGATGAGCGGTGCGGCGGTGCTTCCGCCGGCCACTGTCTCGCCCGCGTTTCCTTCCACCACCACGGAGAAAGCATAGAGCGGCGGGTGGTTAGCCGGGGCGTAACCGGCGAACCATGCGGCGTTGCGGCGCTTGCTCACGGGTCCCCATTGCGCGGTGCCGGTTTTGCCGGCTACTTTCACCCCGCGAACGGTGGCGGCTCGGCGCCCGGTGCCGGTGCCGTGACTGGTGACCATGACGAGACCTTTGTCCACCGCCTCGAGGTTGGGCTCGTCGATGTTCAACTCCGCCCGGACGCGGTCGGGGTACGCGGCGATGACTTTGTTGTCGAGGCTCTGCACCTGCTTGACCAAGCGGGTCTGGTGGAAGCTGCCCTTGGCCGCAATCACGCCCATGGCCGCGGCCATCTGCAGCGGAGTGACGAGGATGTCTCCCTGCCCGATGCTCATGTTGGCGATGTCGCCCTGCAGGATGTTGCGGTTGTGGACGCGCAGCATGTAGTCGTCGGTCGGAATGTTGCCCGGCGACTCGGCACGGAGCGGGATCCCGGTGCGCTTACCGAATCCCAAGGCATCGGCCCAATCGATGATCGGGGCGGCGCCGATTTTCAAACCGACCTGGTAGAACCAGGTGTTGCACGACTGGGCGAGCGCTTGGGCGAGGGTCAAACGGCCGGAGTGCCCGGAGCGGTGGTTGCGGAAATAGAAATTTCCGACCTGCAAACCGCCCGGACAACTCACCTTAGTGTCGGGCGCATAGAGGCCGGATTGCAGGGCGGCGAGGCCGACGAAGGTTTTGAATGTCGATCCCGGCGGATAGGCCGAGCGGAAGGCGCGGGGATAAAGCGGCACGGCGGGGTCGTCGTTCAGCTTGGCGAATGCATCCGCCTTGATCATCGGGATAAAGGCGTTCGGATCGAACGACGGGCGCGAGGCCATTCCGAGAATTTCTCCGTTGTTGGGATCGACCACGACAATGGCGCCGCGCCGTCCGGACTTGGCGAGGGCTTCCTCGCAGGCCTTCTGCACGGCGAGGTCGAGTGTGGTTATGACATTGTAGCCGGGGATCGGATTCTCCACCATCCGTTCGGTCGTCCGCTTTCCTTCCGCATTGAGGGTGAGGTTGAGGACGCCCGGTGTGCCGCGCAGTTGGTCGTCGAAGCCCTGCTCCAATCCCTCGCGCCCCTCGGCATCGGGGAAGAGGAGGTCGCGGTTCTCGATCGGTTTGACCGACAGGGGTGCCACGCGTCCGGTGTAGCCTACGATGTGCGCGGCCATGTATCCGAGCGGGTAATGCCGGAAGTAGGCGGGTTGCAGCACGAGGCCGGTGCCAAGTCCGCGGCTCACCTTGGCCACATCCTCGCCGCTCAAATCCTCCGCGAGGATCAAGGGCAGCACGCCGCGGTTGTTGTAGTGCTGAATGATCGCTTCATCGGTGACATCGAACGGCCGCGCCAGCAGATCCTGAGCGGTGAGGATTTGACTGCGCGCGAAATTGACCGCTTGCCCGTCGGTGAATTCGAGCGGGGTGGGAAAACTCAGGCCGAGATTGTAGCCCACGCGTGTCTGGGCCAACGGTGCGCCGTGGCGGTCGGTGATCTGTCCGCGCGGGGCGGGCACATTGAGCAGATAGGTGCGCGCTTGCTTCTGGGTCTCCCATGTGGGACGCGGCACCTCGACCACATCGGTCAGTCGCCTCTGGGCGTGACCTGTTGCGGCAAGGGCCAGCAGGAGAATGAAGAAAAGCGGCATGGCGGGGTCGCGGGTGAAGGGTCAATGAACACCCATCGCCTGACGGTGGCAAGTCACGGACGTTCGGATCGCGGGACGGTGATGTGTGGCGGCTTGAGGTAAATCGGCTCCAACCGCGCAGGGTCAGCCAGCGGCAAGTCGGGCGCCAAAGAAGCGAGAATCGCCGCATCCGGAGAGGCGGCGGGCAGTTGTTCGAAGCCGCGAACCTCGCCGATGCGGTAGGTTGGCGGGGTCAGATCGACCAGGCGCAGGAGGCATTCGTCCGGTGGCAAGAGCTCAATCTCACCGGCGAGCCGGCGTCCGCTCACTTTGGCCAGCCACACGCGTCCCCCGCGCGCGTCTCCGACCGCGTGGTAGTCATTTTCCGTCACGTCGAGCAAGCAGCAGGACGGTGCCGCGACCAGTTCGAGGCCGAGAGCCATTTGAAAAGAACCGGCCAGCGCGCAGGCTACGCGCAATCCATTGTAGGATCCGGGTCCGAGGCCGATGGCGAGGCGGTCGAGCCCCTTCCACGTTTCGCGCATTTCCTCGATGATGGCGAAGACCTCCGCACCGCGTCCACGCGGCGCGGAAAAGCGCCGGACGGCGAGCAATTCTCCGTCGCGGGCAACGGCCACACTCGACGCGGCCGAAGATGTCTCGAGCGCGAGGATCTTCACGGTGCGATGGTGATGAGGCGCCGTCCTTCGCCGTGGTGCACGATGGTCACGCGGACGGCATCCGGCGGGAGCAACGCGGGAAAACGGTCAGCCCATTCCACCACAACGAGACCGTCGGGACTTTCCAATTCATCGTGCGCCGAAGCCCAGATTTCCTCCGCGGATGCGGCGCGGTAGAGGTCAAAATGGAAGACCGGGCCGCGCGGCGTGGCGTATTCGTGGACGAGGGTGAAGGTGGGGCTGGTGGCATCCTCCGCCCCGCCCCATCCGCCAACCACTCCGCGCACGAAATGCGTTTTGCCCGCGCCGAGTTCTCCGCTCAGGGCCACGGTCGAGCCGGGTGGCAAGCGGGCGGCGAGGGCGCGACCTGCGGCCACGGTCTCGTCCGGTGTGGTGGTTACAGCGGTGCTCACGTCGGCCTATGGTATAGCACTGTCGCGGGGAGGGGGCCAATGCACGCTTGCCTTTGGCCTCCGGGCTTTTGACCATGCAGGGCCGAAATCGATGGAGTCCGCCCAGATAACTTTCCGCCGCCGGCTGGCGAGCACGCTGCTTTTGTGGGTGTTGGTGCTCGGCACGATCCTCTCGGGTTACGAGCAGATTTTTTTCATCACCATTTCGGGGATCGGTCTGCTCGCGCTCTGGGAGTATTTCGTCATGCTCGACCGCCGCGGCGTGCCGAATTTCAAGCTTACCGCGCTGATTACCGCGGTGATTTTTATGGCCGGAAGCTTCTACGCTTTCCGATCCTACGGGCCGGACAAATCCTACGACTTCGAGATCGCGGTGATGGTGATCTTTTTGCTCGTCGTCTTCGGCCGGCAAATGTTCCGCCGCACGCGCGATCAGAATCCCCTCGAAACGATGGCCTACACCCTGTTCGGCCTGCTCTACATCGTGTGGCTTTTCAATTTCATCACCAAGATCGTCTACCTTGCACCGCGCGGCCCGTTGGGTGAGACCACGGGACAATTTTACGTCCTTTATCTGCTTTTGGTGACCAAGTTCAGCGACATGGGGGCCTACATCACGGGCTCGCTGTTCGGACGGCACAAACTCGTTCCCCACATCAGTCCCCACAAATCGTGGGAAGGCTTGGCCGGCGCGATTCTTTTCGCGGTCGGAGGGAGTTTCGGTCTTTGGTATCTCATCCCGGAAAAGTTGGCTGTCTTCGGGCCGACCGATCTGCTTGTGCTTGGCGTGTTGCTCGGTTTGGCCGCAGTGATCGGCGATTTGGCCGAGTCGATCGTCAAACGCAGCGCCGAGGCCAAAGACTCCGGAGGCCTGCTTCCCGGTATCGGTGGTGTGCTCGATCTGATCGACAGCCTTCTTTTCACCGCGCCGATCCTCTTTTTCTACATGCGGCTGGTCCTCGGTTTGCCGTCATGAGTTTGCGCAACGTCGTCCTGCTCGGTGCCACGGGGTCGATCGGGCAAAGTGCCTGTCGCGTGGCGCGCGATCTCCCGGATCGTGTCCGCATCGTCGGCATGTCGGGCTTTCGCAACATGCCGCGCTTGGCCGAAGAAGCCAACCGCTTGCGCCCCGAGGTCTTGGCCGTGCCCGATGCGGAGGCCGAAGCCGAATTGCGGACGAAGCTGGACTACGCGCCGGCGAAAATTTTCACCGGCGAGGAGGGTTTGGTTTCGTTGGCCTCATGGCCTAGCGCGGACATGGTGCTGGTGGCCATCGTGGGCACGGGCGGACTGCGTCCCACGCTCGCGGCGCTCGAGGCGGGGAAGGACATTGCCTTGGCCAGCAAAGAGGTTCTCGTCATGGCCGGCGAGATGGTCATGGCCACCGCGCGACGCCACGGCCGACGCATCCTGCCGGTGGACAGCGAGCACAACGCTATTTTCCAATGCCTCGAAGGTCGCGACACGCGGCACGTTCGCCGCCTCATTCTCACGGCGAGCGGCGGGCCGTTTCGCTCGTGGCCGGGGGAGCAATTGCGCGCGGTGACCCGGCAGGAGGCCTTGCGGCATCCCACTTGGCGGATGGGCGAAAAAATCACCATCGATTCGGCGACCCTCTTCAACAAGGGGTTGGAAATGATCGAAGCGCGTTGGCTTTTCGACGTGGACATCACGCGCATCGACGTGGTTATTCATCCGCAGAGCATCGTTCATTCGATGGTCGAGTTCGTCGACGGTTCGGTGCTGGCGCAGATGAGTCATTCGGATATGCGTTTTCCGATCCAATACGCGCTGACCTGGCCCGACCGCATCGCTGGCACGTTGCCGCCGCTGGAATGGGCAAAGCTGGGCAAGCTGGATTTCGAGGAACCGCGTTACGATGTCTTCCCGGCCCTCGACTTGGCGCGCCAGGCAGCCGAGCGCGGAGGCGCCGCGTCTGCCGTGCTTAATGCCGCAAACGAAGTGGCCGTGGCAGAGTTTCTCGCCGGCCGGATCGCTTTCCCGCGCATTTGGGAAATCGTCGCTGCGGTCCTCGACAGCACCGGCGGCACGGCGGCTGATTTGGATGCATTGCTCGAGGCCGATCGCGAGGCCCGCGAGCGGGCTTCGGTTCTGGCCCGTTCCTAGCAACGCGGCTTGCCGCCGCTCCATCGCGGGGGTAAACATCGCACAGATACCATGCCCACCTACGAATACCATTGCGCGAAGTGCGACAAAAACTTCGAGGTCTTCCAGTCGATGAAGGACTCGGCCTTCAAGACCTGTCCGGAAGCCCAGTGCCAAATGACCCCCTGGGGCCACGGCGAGGTGAAACGCCTGATCGGCACCGGAGCGGGTCTGATTTTCAAAGGCAGCGGTTTCTATATCACGGACTACCGTAGCGAGGGCTACAAGCAGGCCGCGAAAAAGGAAACCGGCGGGGGAACGAAGGAAACAAAAGCTGCGGACAAGCCCGCCGCATCCTCCGGTTCGACCTCGTCAGGGGGGACAACTTCGTCCACTTCCGGCGGCAGTTCCGCGGCTTCGACCGCCACCTGAGGAATTTTCATGGGCCTGCGTTGCGCGAATTGCGGCTATGACAATGATCCCACGCGGGTCTATTGCCACAGTTGCGGCACGCGGCTGGAACGCGGCGGCCAATCGGCTGCGCCACCAACCGGGTTCACACATCCGACGGACGTGGCCAAAATGAAAAAGCCGCGGCAGCCACGCGCGTGGGGCAAGCTTTTCGCGTCTCTGCTGCGCTTCTTCATTTTGGCCGCTTTGGTCGGCGCTGTGGTCCTCGCGCTCTTGCCTCCGCGCGACGTCCCCGCTCCGGTTGCGCCCGATGAATCGCTCGCGGGACGCCTCTCCGAGTTGGTGGCCGCTTCGGCCGAAGCAGACGGGACACGCGCCTTCAGCATCCCCGCGGCCGATATCAACAAATGGTTGGTCACGAGCGTTGTTCTGAGGGAGCAGCCCGACAGTTTGGTCAAACTGAAGCCGGAACGGATCTATGCCGTGCCCGGGGATGGGGATTTGCGCGTGGGTTTGCAAGCCAAGCTGCCGGTCGGGCCGAGCCTTTATTTCGAGGGACTTTTCATGCCCTTGCCCGAGGGCGAGGGCAGCGGTCTAAAAGCCCGTCTTTTTTCCGTCGGCCGCTTGCCGCTGCCATCGGTTGCCGGTCTGCTTGTGCAGCGGCAATTCGCCGGCCTGGCATCCGAGTTGTCCGGGCCACTCGCGCAGTTGGCGCGCGCCTCACACATCGGAATCACGCCCGAGACGGTCACTCTTCGCTGGTCCGGTCGGCAGCCGTGAAAGGCGCGCTCATTGCGGCGGTTGTCCTGTTGTCGGCACGGCTCCCGGCCGGAGCGCAGGCCGTTGCCCCCGAGTTGCTCAAGCCGGAGAACCGAACGGTCAGTGATTCGCGCCAATTCACGGCGTTCGGCGGAACGCGCGAAGAGCGTTCGACCTTGTTGCGCCGCGCCGAGCAATTGAAAGCGGGGTTGCTTCGCGAGTTGCAGGAATCCGATACGTGGAAGACGACGGTGTTGATGGTTCTGACCCCCGGTGACGGAGTGAGGCTGCGCCAGTCGCCGGTTCTTTTGCAGGTCTTCGACGCGGGTGAGGCGGGGCGGAAAATCCAGATCGATTTCGCACCCGGCTCGCTGGCCGATGCGGCTGCGGTCGATCGCGGTATGATGAGAGCCCTGCTTCTCGAGCGCGCCTTGCGGAAGCAGAAATTCGAGGGCGGCCGTTTTGTCGAACCACCCGATTGGCTCGCTTCGGCCTTGGCCGCCGCACTCGGTCGGGAAGCCTCGCGCGAGGCTCCGCTCTACGCGGAATTGCTCGAGGCCAGAAGCATGCCGAAGCTCGACCGTTTCCTGCGCCAGAACGCAGCGACACTCCGGGGTCGTGCCCGTGATTTGCACGCGGCCCAGAGTCTGGCCCTTTATCAGGGCCTGATCGAGCTGCCTGAAGGACGTCGGCGGGTCATCGAGAACCTCACTTTGGCCGAACCGGCCCGCGATCCGCAGCAGCGCTTCGCCCAAACGTGGCCGGAGTTGGTCGATGATCCCGCCCGGCTGGCGCGAGTGTGGGCCTTGGCTGTGGCGCGCCTCTCGACGCCGAAGAAATTGGAATTTCTCGGAGCGGAAGAAACCGGCAAGAAACTGCGGCAGATTCTGGGCGAGTTGGATTCCTCGGTCGATGGCGAGCCGTCCCCCGAGGTGTTGCTGGCCTTGTCGCGCAAGGACCAAGGACAATTCCGCCTCGCCGGGGCGGCGCGTGAAATCCAGGGCCTCTCCTTCCGTTCCCATCCGCTCTACGCACCGTTGGTGGGCGAATACTTCATCTTGATCGAAGATCTCTCGCGCAAGCGCCGCCGCGGTTTTGCGAAGCGTTTTCAGGATGCGCAGGATCTGCGCGCCTCGCTCGACGAGCGCTCGGGCGAAATCACCGATTACATCAATTGGTATCAGGCCAATGAATCGCAGTCCGAGCCCGTGTCTGACGTGGTGCACCGCCTTCCGCCGGCCGAACCTGCCGCCCGGCGCAACGACGCCATTTCCCGCTACCTCGATTCGGTGGAGCAGCGCGGCTGGTAGGCGTCAGGAGAAAAACTCCTTGGCCCGCTCGAGAAAACCTTTGGCGATCGGTGTGTTTTGGTCGCCGCAACTGGCGGCGAAATCCTCCAGTTTTTTCCGCTGTTCGGAGGTCAGTTTGGTCGGCACCTCGACGGCCGCACGGACGAGAAGCTGACCGTGTCCGGAGCCGCGGAGATGGGGCATGCCTTTGCCGCGGAGTTTGAAGACCGTGCCGTTCTGCGTGCCGGCCGGGATCTTGACCACAGCTTTGCCGTCGAGGGTGGGGACATTGATTTCGCCCCCGAGCGCCGCGGTCACGAAGGAAACGGGTATATCGCAGAACAGGTCATCGCCGTCGCGGGTGAAGATGCTGTGCTCCCGAACGTGGATCACCACGTAGAGGTCACCCGAGGGCGCGCCCCGCACACCGGCTTCGCCGTTGCCGCCCGAACGTAAGCGAGAACCGTCGTCGATGCCGGCGGGAATTTTCAATTTGATGCGGCTGGTCACCTCGGCCCGGCCGTCGCCGCGGCAGACTTTGCAGGGATGATCGAACATCTCCCCGGCGCCGTGGCAGCGCGGACAGGGTTGGGCGACTTGGAAAAATCCGCGTGAGGCAATCACTTGGCCTCGTCCGCGGCATGTCGGGCAGGTGTGCAACCGTGATCCGGGGCCCGCGCCCGATCCGCCGCAGGCCGAACAGCAACCGGTCTTGCGGATCTCGATTTCCTTTTCCACGCCCCGCGCGGCTTCCTCGAGCTTGATTTCCAGATCATATCGCAGGTCCGCGCCGCGTCCCTGCCCGGCGGGGCTGCTGGCTCCACCGAAAAAGTGCTCGAAAATCCCGCCGCCCCCCGCGCCGAATACCTCGCGGAACAAATCGAAAGGATCGTGGAAACCGCCACCCCCTCCGCCGCCCGCACCTTGGAAGGCCGCATAGCCGAAGCGGTCGAAAGCCGCGCGCTTTTCGGGGTCGGCCAAAATGTCATAAGCCTGCGAGATCTCCTTGAACTGCTCCTCGGCCGCGATGTCGCCCGGATTGCGGTCGGGATGGTATTGCATCGCGAGCTTGCGGTAGCAGGATTTGATCTCGTCCGCAGACGCGCTGCGGGAGACTCCGAGGATCTCGTAGGGATCCCTGCGGTGGCGCGACGACATGGCGGCGGTCAGGCTTCGGGGCCCTTGGAGACAAAGACGCTCGCAGGGCGCAGAAGGCGGTCGCGGAGTTTGTAACCGCGGCGGGTCTGGCGCAGAACTTTGCCCTCGGGCACCTTCGGATCGTGCTCGTGTCCGACGGCTTCCATGAGGTTCGGATCGAAATCGGCGCCCTCCGTGGGAATTTCCACGGCGCCCACCGAGGCGAGGAAATCGCGGAACTGGCGCGCGACCATGCCGAGTCCCTGCAGGATGGCATCGGCTCCCGGTGCCGATTTGGCTGCTTCGAGGCCGAGTTCGAAGTTGTCGATCAAGGGCAACAGATCGCCCAGAAGCGAAGTGTTGGCGTAGCGGATGGAATCTTCCTTCTCGCGGGCAGCACGCTTGCGGAAGTTGTCGAAATCTGCCGCCGTGCGCATGGCGAGATCGCGATACTTTTCCACTTCGGCTGCGGTATCGGGGGCGATTTCAGCGGGTGGAGTTGCGGCCTCTTTGACTTCGGCCGGTTCGTTCTCGTGTTTCTTGCTCATAGTTTGCGGATGGAAATCAGGGTGATGTCGTCGTATTGCGCCGAGGTGCCGGCGAATTCGTGCAGCTCCGACGCGATATTATTCACCGTCGCCGCCGCGCCCTTGGGTGCGTTGACCTGAACGGCTTGGGTCAGCCGCGCCAGACCGAACTCCGACCCGTGGGTATCGAGGGCCTCGGTCGCACCGTCCGTGTAGAGAAGGATGCCGTCTCCCGGCTCGAGCGTGACGGTTTGCTCGTCCGTGACCCTATCGAAGACATCACCGCTGTCAATTCCCACGGCCATACCCGGCGTGCGCAGCGGGATGATTTCGCGCCCCGCGGCCCGGTAGAGCAGTGGCGGATCGTGTCCCGCCCGCGCCATGGTCACATCGCTCGTGCGCGTGTCGACTACGAGGTAAAGCATGCTGACAAACATGTCCTGCTTGATGTCGGGATACATGCGGCGGTTGACCGCGCGCAGCACTTCGGCCGGGGAAGTGGAAGCCTGCGCCGCACTGCGGAGTAGGCTGCGGCACATGCCGGTGATGAGGGCGGCGGGAATCCCTTTGCCCGAGACGTCGGCGATGACAATGCCCCAGCGATGTTCGTCGAGTTGCAGGTAATCGAAATAGTCTCCGCTGACCTGGCGGGCGGGGATATTCAAGCCGCTCACTTCGTAGCCTGCGATCCGCGGTGATTCGGCCGGGAGGAGGATGCTCTGGATATCACGGGCCGTCTGCAAATCGCTGTCGAGCCGCCGCTTCTCGCCGGCTTCGAGGTAGACGGCTTCGCTGTATAGCGCGAAGGCTGATTGCTCGGCAATCGCTTTGAAAACGGCGAGGTCTTCGGGGCCGAACGTCGAGCCCATCGGTCCGTTGACCACGGCAAGAACACCGAGGACTTTGCCGCGGTAGGCCAGGCACCCCACGAGGGCGGAAGTGGCGCGCTGTCCGTCTCCGGCCAATCCGGAGAGTTCCGGATCGGAGAAGTTGAAAATGCGCGCGCCGCCTTCTTTCCAAATGAGCGCCAGGGCCCCGTCGCCCGGATGCACGGGATGCAAACGGAGGTAGCTTTCCAGCGCCACGGGATTCGAGGCGGCTTGCTCGCGGATGTGCGGCGGGACCTTGACCAGCGGCGCGCAGGTGCGGCTGATGAAAGTCGGCGAGAGGAATTTATCCGAACGGTCGACAAGGTAGAGTGCGCCCCCGTGGCCGTTGAGGATTCGCGCCGCTCCCTCCACGATCAAACGATGCAGCTCCCGGCGCCCGGTGCCGCCGCCGAACGATTCGCCGAGACCGTGCAGGAAATCGAAGACCTGCTTTTCCTCGGTCTGCAAGGCGCGCCATTCGCGGCCGACAAATTGCAAAGCACGCTGCTGCCGCATCACACGCCAACCGAGGTAGGCCGACAGAGCGACGAAAAGGATAAGCAGTGCGGTCACCATGGGGCCTCCTTGCGGGATATGGAGAGGTTAGGACCCCCGGTGCCGCGGCATCAAGGCGGGGTTGCCGTGCTAAGCGTCTTTGTGCTGGAGGAATTCGAGCACGTCTTTGAAGCGGACCGCGTTTTCCGGGCTGGCCGCCACGAGATTCTCGTGCGCTTCGACGATCGTCTCGCGCTGCGCGGGGCGGGGGTCGCCGGGTTCCGCGCTTTTCATCGTGGCGGGCTCGGGTGCGGAAGTTGCGTCCTCCACGGCGAAAATGCGGTCCAGACCGAGATTGCTCAGGACGCCGCGGTTGCGGGCATTGGCGTGCACGACGGTTAGTTTGCCGTCCGGACGCAGCCCGAGTGCGACGCCGGTGAGGGTGCCGAGGAAGGTTGAATCCATCAATTCGCAGGTGGCGAGATCCACCACGAAGGCGCGATGGCCGCGGCGCGTCATTTCCGCGGCGAATTCCTTCAAGCCGGCGCTGTTCTGGAACGTCCCGCGTCCGTCGACCCGCACCCAGACGACGTTCCCGGCCAAGCCGACTTGCACTGAAGAAATGGCACTCACAAAAGCTGGTTCAATGGGCGGTCGATCGGGACAGCAGGCAAACGTCGTGGCAACAGCCGGTCATTTCCACAGGTAGGATTGCGTGAAGGCCACGATGCGGTTGTTTTCGATGAGCAGGCAACGCCAAGCAGTGACCGGCCCGTCCCACAAGAAGTTGTCGCCGATCACGGCGAACGATGTTTTCACCGTGCCGCGCGCCTGACGGTAGGCAATTTCCTGGGCGCGGACGTCATTGCCCAGTTTGGCCTGCCGGTATTCGAAGCGCACGGTGAGGTCGGCGCTTCGGCGGGCACGCCAGAAGACGTCAAAGTAGGTGCCTTGGCGCTGCTGGCGCTCGTCGGCAGAGAGCGCGCCGAAGTTTGCCCGTGAGCGCTCGAAGTTGATCACCTCATTTTGCGTCGGCTGGAAAGTCTCCGGCTGGTTGAGGAAGCGCTTCACCTTGCGGAACTCGAAATCGTTGTCGAGGGCGAGGGGCAGAACCGGGGCGCTCACCAGTTCGACCGGTTTGGGCGGCGCGGTGCAGGAAGCAATGAGCAGGGCCGCGACAATCAGTCCGGATCGCAGGTGCATGCGCGCATGAAAGAAGGTTTGGCCCCCGATGTCAAACGGGCCCCGAAAGTGAATTGTCTTGCATCAGTCGCACGGCCCTCGGAATGCTCGCGCGGCATGTCCACCACCGCAGGTTCCACCCACCCCGGAGAGAAGCAATCGGCGCATTTCCGCGGCTCGCTCGCCGCGGCGCGCGAAACATTCGCCGCACTCGACGCCCTCGAGGTTCCTTTGCTGCGCGCCGCCGATGCGGTGGTTGCCGCACTCACCTCGGGCGGTAAACTCATGCTCTGCGGCAATGGCGGCAGCGCATCCGATGCCGCGCACATCGCAGCCGAATTCGTCTGCCGCTTCGTCGGCGACCGCCGTCCTTATCCGGCCATGGCCCTCGGGGTGGATGGTGGTTTGCTCACGGCCATCGGCAACGACTATGACTTCGTCGACGCTTTCTCCCGGCAAGTGCACGGCTTCGGGCAAAAAGGCGACGTGCTCATCGGTATCTCGAGCTCGGGCAAATCTCGGAATATCCTTGCCGCCATCGAGGAGGCGCGCCGGCGCGGTATGGTCACGATCGCCCTGCTCGGACGCGACGGCGGATTCACTAAGGGCGCGGCCGACATCGAACTGATTGTCACCGGACCCGATACCGCCCGCATCCAGGAAGCGCAGAAATTCCTTCTCCACGTCCTCTGTGAATTGGCCGAGGAAAGGTTGCCGCGCGAATGAGCACGCCTTGGGCGTCCGCGGCCGTCTTTGTCTTCGGTCTTGTCTGCGGTTCGTTTCTCAATGCCGTCATCCACCGTCTGCCGCGTGGCATCGGGCTCGGACATCCCAAGCGGTCATTCTGTCCGCAATGCGGGCGCTCGTTGCCTTGGTACGAGAACATCCCCGTCCTGAGCTGGCTCTGGCTGCGCGGAAAATGTGCGGGCTGCAGTGCGCGTATCCCGTGGCGCTACCCGCTCGTCGAGACCCTCACCGCGCTGCTTTTCTTTTGGCTGTGGTCGGCGTTCCCTCCGGCCATCGCCGCAGCTTACATGGTTTTTGTCGCCATTCTCATCGCGGGAACTTTCATCGATCTCGAGCATATGATCCTTCCGGACAGCCTCACGCTGGGCGGTGCTGCAGCCGGGCTAGCCTTGAGTATGCTCGTGCCGGGATTGCAAGCCGGTGACGACTGGGAGGAATGTTTGCGCTCGGGCCTGTTCGGTGCCGGTCTCGGTTTTGTCGTACTCTTCGCGGTGGTTGAACTCGGCAAGCTCGCCTTTGGCCGCAAACGTTTCGAGTTGCAACCGGAAGAGGAATTCCAAGTGCTCGAGGCGCAAGGCGAGCCGCGGTTGCGGATCGGGAGCGAAGAGTGGGATCTGAGCGAGTTCTTCTACCGCCCGTCCGATGCCATCGAGTTGCATGCCTCAGGCGGCCAATTGTGGCGGCTCGATGCGCGCGGGGTGAGTTGCGACGGTCTCACGCGCAGCTACGCCGAAGCGGCTGGTGCCGGCGGTAAAGCACACGCCGTTGTTGTCCCGCGCGAAGCAATGGGCTTCGGCGATGTCAAATTCATGCTGACCCTCGGCGCGTTCCTCGGCTGGCCCGGGGCGCTTTTCAGCATTGCGGCAGGCTCGGTTATCGGGGCGGTCGCGGGCGTCTTGCTTCTCGCTTTTCGTCGGCTCGACGAGGCGGGACGGATTCCTTTCGGTCCTTACCTCGCGGCAGGTGCCCTGCTCTGGGTGGCGGCCGGTCCGGCGGTTTTGGGTTGGCTCTGGCGCCACTAGCGCCCGAACGGATGATCAGCGCCGCCAGCGGTTGATCTGCAGGAAGGTCTGCACGGCGAGAAAGAGAATGACGAAGATGACCACCGACAGCGCCGCCGACCAGCCGAAGCGGTAGTAAGTGAAGGCGTTCTTATACACGTAGGAGGCTAGAATGTGGGTGGAGTCGCCCGGTTCGCCGCCGTTCGAGAAGAGCCAGATGACATTCAGGTTGTTGAAATTCCAAATGATGCCGAGCGTGGTGGCCGGCAACATGACGGGCCGGAGCAGCGGCGCGGTCAGTCGGATGAATTGCGTCCAGGACGACGCACCATCCAGTTTGGCCGATTCGTAGATGTTTTGCGGGATGGTGCGCAGGCCGACCAAAGCCACGACCATCATGAAAGGGAAGCCCATCCAGACATTGACAAAAGTCGCCGCGGCGAAGGCTTCGAAGGGGGAGTTCAGCCACTCGATCGGCGCCCAACCGAAGGTGCGGCCGAGGAAGGCGTTCACCGTGCCGTCCTGGCCGTGAAACATGCCGCGCCACGTCAGCGCCGTTATATATTGAGGCATGGCCCAGGGCAGGAGCAGGAGGACGCGCCACGCCGATTGGCCGTGGATAAAACTCTGATGCAGCACGATGGCGAGCGAAAGGCCAACTACCGCCTGCAAAAAGGTGCTCACCGCCGTCCACAGCATTGTCTTGCTGAAGATGATCCAGAATTCCGGCTCGGCAAAGACGAGTGCGTATTGCCGGAAGCCGGTAATCTTCCAACCGCGGATGTGATAAATGTTGGCGTCGGATAGCGAGAGTATGACGTTGTAAATCAGCGGGTAGACCAACGCGAAAAGAAGAATGGTCAGCGCCGGTGCGAGGCAAAGACCGAGGAAGGCCCGGCGCCTTTCCCCCGGATCCCACCCGCTTATTTCGGTGAGGACTTCCGCTTCCTGTTTCGGATTGCTCATGGTTGGCTCTCGGCAATGCGCCGCTCCGCCTCACGTTGCATCAGGCGGGCCGCTTCGGCAGGCGGCAGGTCGTCGGTGAAGACCCGGCGGTAAGGTTCGCGGAAAGCGTCCCAGATGAAGCGGATGCGGTTGTCCACGGGCATCGGAATCGAATTTTTCGCCTGCTCGAAGGCCAACTGCAAGACGGGGTTGTCGCGGAAAGCTGGCGATTCGATTACCTTTCGCAGCGTCGGAGTGGTGAACAAACGCGAGGCCATGGCCAGTTGAATTTCCTCGCCGGCCAGATACGCGACGGCGCGCCGCACGAATTCGAATTTCCCCGCCGGGGTGTTGATGTTGAGAGCGTAGCCTTTGGCCGCGACAATCGGACGGCAGCGGAGTCCTGTTTCTTCGTTGACGGGAAGCAGGGCGAGCATGCTGCGCTCGGGAACGCCGTAATCGGCCCATGACCAAGGTCCGTTGATGATCATGGCCGCACGCCGCCGCAGGAACATCAGGTTTGCCGTGTTGTAATCTTCGTATCGCGGGATCAGGCCGTGCTTGTCGCGCAGGTCGAGGACGAACTGCAGTGCGCGCCGCATCTCCGGCGTGTCGAGTGTCGGATTACCGTCTTGGTCGGCAATCCATCCTCCGAATCCGGTGAGAAAGGGGATGAAGAAATACGGCTCCGCGTAATTCCAGGTCAGTGCATAGCGTTCCGTCTGGCCATCGGACGTGAGTGTGACGGCGCGGCCGATCTCGATCAGCTCTCCCAGTGTTTCCGGCGGCTTGGCCACGGTCTGGCGTTCGTAGACCAGCATGAGTTGGTTTCCGATCTGGTCGGAAATGAGCCAGGGTTTTCCCTTCCAGCGGACGATGCCTTCGTCGGTGAACTGCGCGAGGAAGTCCGGCGCGACGACTTCGTCCCAGGCCCGGATGACGCGGGATTGGGCAAAGACGGCAACATTATCCGCCGGGCCGAAGACGAGATCGGGTCCTTGCCCGGCCACGGCCGCAATGATGAACGCATTGCGCATTTCCTCTCCCTCGCGGTAAAGCGCGACGAGTTCCTCGGCGGGGTGGCGGCGGTTGTAGTCCGCGACGACCTGCTCGAAAAACTCCCGCTCCGCTCCCGTCTTCTGGTGCCAGATGACGAGTTCATTGGGCCGCTCCCGCGGGGGGGTGCATGCGGCGGTCCAGAGCGCCAACCCGGCCGGTAACAATAATCGGAGGATGAAGACGCGGAACATTCTCTTTACCGAATCTCACGGCGCACCCCGCCGCTGGCAAGCACCGAGCGCGCGCAATCCGCTTTCCCGTTGCCGCCAAGGATGCGAGGGAGCACAATCCGCCGCTTTATGCCGGTCAATGATTTCAATCTCGCGGTCAACCGCAAGGCGCTGGAACTGAACCTCGACGGCAAAGTTTACGGCACCTTTGCCGAAATCGGCGCGGGCCAGGAGGTGGCGCGTCGCTTTTTCTATGTCGGCGCCGCCGCCGGCACGGTGGCCAAGACCATGTCGGCTTATGACATGACGTTCAGCGATGCCATCTACGGGCCGGTGCAGCGCTACGTCAGTCGCGAACGCCTGAGCGGCATGCTCGAGCACGAATTCTCCCTCCTCCGCGAGCGTCTCGACGAGAAAATGGGCGCGGAGAAAACTTTTTTTGTTTTTGCCGACACTGTTTCCGCGCGCAGTTACCGAGGTCACAGTGAATCGCACGGTTGGATGGGGATCCGGTTCCAGACGGATCCGCGCGGTCCGGTCAGTGAAATCATCATCCATGTCCGCATGCTCGATGCGGAAAATATCGCCCAGCAGGAAGCGCTCGGCATCATCGGCGTCAATCTGATCTACGGCGCATTCCGCCTGCATGCCGAGCCGGAAAAACTCATCGGCAGCCTGCTCGACGACCTCACGCCCAAACGCATCGAGGTCGACATGATCCGTTTCAGCGGTCCGGCTTTCGCCAAGGTGGACAACCGCCTCATGAGCCTGCAACTCGTCGCGCAGGGGCTGGGGCGTGCTGCCATGTTCCGCGCCGATGGAGAGGTTGTTCAACCGGCCGAGGAACTCTACAAGCGCGCCGTCCTCATCGAGCGCGGCAGTTTCCGGCCCGTCACGCACGTGACCTACGAAATGCTTCGTTGCGCTTACGACGATTTCGCGCCCCGGGAGAAAGAGGCTCCGCGAGGTGTGCTCACCCTTGCCGAGATCACGATGGAAAACCTCCTGAGCACCGGCGATCTCGATCCCCAGGACTTTCTCGACCGCACCGATATCCTCGGTGCACTCGGCCAGACCGTGCTTGTTTCCAGCTTCGGGGAGTATTTCCGTCTGGTCGATTACATCGCGCGCCATACGACCGAGGCTATCGGCTTGGCGCTCGGCGTACCCTCCCTCGAGGAAATTTTCCGCGAGAAATATTACACCGACCTCGAGGGCGGGATTCTCGAGGGACTCGGACGTCTTTTCAAAAAGAACGTCCGCCTTTACGCCTATCCGCGTTTGGCCAGCGACGGGCAGATCATTACCGCCGACAATTTTCACGTCGAACCGCGCCTCCACCATCTTTACGCCTACCTGCGCGAGAACGAATTTGTTGTCCCCGTCACCGACTACCGCGAGGAAATCCTCAGCATCAAGTCACCTGAGGTCCTCGCCATGATCCGTTCGGGTGACTCTGCTTGGGAGAAATGTGTGCCCCCCGAGGTTGCGCGAATCATCCGCGAACGCAAGTTGCTCGGCTGCGCAGGTTGATCTATACACGACTATGGAAACGATCGTCATCGGACACCGCAACCCCGACATGGATTCGATCTGCTCGGCTGTGGCCTACGCCGAGTTGAAACGTGCTTTGGGCGAAAAGGATGTGCGCGCGGCCCGCTGCGGTGCGCTCAACGAGAGGATCAGCTTTGTCCTGGAGAAGTTCGGCGTTGCCCAACCGGATTTCCTTCCGGACGTCACGCCGCAGGTCGGAGACGCGATGGTGCGCGACTTCATCAGTGTCGCCCCGGACCGGCCGGTCGCCGAAGCCTTGGATCTGCTGCGTCAACACCGCTTGCGCGCCTTGCCCGTGGTCGGCGCCGATCGGAAGTTCCATGGCGTCCTCAGCGAGAACAAGCTCCTCGGCTTGTTTCTTCCCCACCGCGACGCTGCGCAGCATGCCCGCGAGGTTCGGGTGTCTCCCGCCAATGTGGCCGCAGTGCTCGGCGGGACGAACCTGACGGGTGAGTTATCCGCGGAAGAAGAGACCTTCACTCTCATGGTCGCGGCCATGGATAGCGCCACGTTTGTCGGCCGTCTGGCCCGCAGTCGGCCTGCGCGGACGATCCTGTTTGTCGGTGACCGCGAAGATGTGCAACACGCCGCGATTGCCGCCGGGGTGAAAAATATCGTGGCAACCGGCGGCGCGGCTGTTGCGGACGACGTCATTGCCGCGGCGCGGGCCGCGGGCACCACAGTCATCGCGTCTGTCTGGGACACGGCCACCTCGGTGTTTCTTTCCCGCGGCGCCGTGGTGGCCCGCCATGTGCTCGAGGCGTGCAAGGTCTCTTTCGATGCGGACCGCCCGCTTGCTGCGGCCCGCCGCTCGGCCGTCCTGTCGAATCAGTTTATCTTCCCCGTGCTTGATCCCGACGGACGGTTGGACGGTATTTTGTCCAAGAGCGACTTTCTCAAGCCTGTTGCGCGGCGGCTGATCCTTGTCGATCACAACGAAATTTCGCAGGCCGTGCCAGGCGCGGACGATTTGCCCATTTTGGAAATCCTCGACCACCATCGCTTGGGCAATACGCCGACCGAGACGCCGATCCTTTTCATCAACCAACCGGTGGGCTCGACCTGCACGATCGTGGCCGACCTCTATGCGCGCCATGGGCGCCAGCCTTCGCGCCAGATCGCGGGCTTGTTGTTGGCTGGCATCATCTCCGACACGCTCAACGGAACGTCACCAACCGCCACCGCCACGGACCGGGCTTTCCTCGAGGAACTTTCCGCGGCCGCGGGAATTTCGGCCGACGACCTCGCCGCCGAGATTTTTGCCGTCGGCTCGCCGCTGCGCAGTCTTTCTCCGGGCGAAGTCATCATGGCCGATGCCAAAGTCTACGAGGAGAGGGGATTAAAATTCAGTGTCTCGCAAATCGAGGAAGTCACCTTCTCCGGATTCGACGCGCACCAAGAGAACCTGCGCGTGGCCTTGCGCGAGCGGGTTCGGCGGGAAGGACTCTTTTTCGCCGCTTTGCTTTTGACCGACATCAAAACACAGGACTCCTATCTGCTGGCTGAAGGCAACGCCGAGTTCCTCCGCGCCATCAACTATCCGGAGCAATCCGAGCATGTCTGGCTGCTCGAGGGCGTCGTCTCACGCAAGAAACAGTTGCTGCCTTATTTGACTGAGTGCCTGGCTGCCGTGCGGTGAGGTGCGTTCTCGGTGCTGGAACGACAAGCGACCACAGCATTTCGTAAACCTTTCTAGCGGCGCCTGACCGGGTAGGTAAGGGGATTATCTAGCTGCGCTCGATCTGTGCTTCGCGCTCGAACTGCGTTCTTCATCCCCTGAGGGGTTTCAAGGCTGCCTGCGGCAGACTGGAGGTAAGGGGATTGGCTTCGCTGCGCTCAGCCTGTCTCCGGCTCGAACTGCGTTCTCATCCCCTCATGGAGCTTCATGCTGCCTTCGGCAGACGTGGAGGTAAGGGGATTCGAACCCCTGGCCTTCTCATTGCGAACGAGACGCTCTACCAACTGAGCTATACCCCCTTGCGAGGAGTAGGAATTATGCACCGGCGGTTGGCCGGGGCAAGTCTGGTTCAGGCTTTGGTGTAGAGCGCCGCGCCTTTTTCGGCAAATTCACGGGACTTTTCCTCCATGCCGGCCTGAAGGGCCTCGTCGGCGTAGAGACCCTGCTCCGCGGCATAGCGGCGGACGTCCTCGGTGATCTTCATGCTGCAGAAATGCGGTCCGCACATGGAGCAGAAGTGGGCGGACTTGGCGCCTTCCTGCGGGAGTGTCTCGTCGTGGAACTCTCGCGCGGTCTCGGGATCGAGTCCGAGATTGAATTGGTCTTCCCAACGGAATTCGAACCGCGCCTTGCTCAGCGCATTGTCGCGGTATTGCGCGCCCGGATGCCCTTTGGCCAGGTCCGCAGCGTGCGCGGCAATCTTGTAGGTGATGACGCCGTCTTTGACGTCTTTCTTGTCCGGCAGGCCGAGGTGTTCTTTCGGCGTGACGTAGCAAAGCATGGCGCAGCCATACCATCCGATCATGGCAGCGCCGATACCGCTGGTGATGTGGTCGTAGCCGGGCGCGATGTCGGTGGTGAGCGGTCCGAGCGTGTAAAAGGGCGCCTCGTGGCACCACTCGAGCTGCTTGGCCATGTTCTCCTCGATCATGTGCATGGGGACGTGGCCGGGGCCCTCGTTCATGACTTGGACCCCGCGGTCCCACGCGCGCTTGGTCAGCTCGCCCTGCACTTCAAGTTCGCCGAACTGCGCTTTGTCGTTGGCGTCCGCGATGGAGCCCGGACGCAGCCCGTCGCCGATGGAAAAGCTCACATCGTAGGCGGCCATGATCTCGCAGATCTCGTCCCAATGCGTGTAGAGGAAGTTTTCCTTGTGATGCGCGAGGCACCATTTCGCGAGGATGGAGCCGCCACGGCTGACGATGCCGGTCATGCGGCGCGCGGTGAGGGGGACAAAGCGGAGAAGCACCCCGGCATGAATGGTGAAATAGTCGACGCCCTGCTCGGCTTGCTCGATGAGAGTGTCGCGGAAGATGTCCCAAGTGAGGTCTTCCGCTTTGCCCCCGGTTTTCTCGAGCGCCTGATAAATGGGGACCGTGCCGATCGGGACGGGTGAGTTGCGCAGGATCCATTCGCGCGTGGCGTGGATGTTTTTGCCCGTGGAGAGGTCCATCACGGTGTCCGCGCCCCACTTGGTCGCCCAGCGCATCTTTTCGACCTCCTCCTCGATGCTCGAGGCGACGGCGCTGTTGCCGATGTTGGCGTTGATCTTCACGAGGAAGTTGCGGCCGATGATCATCGGTTCGTTTTCCGGGTGGTTGATGTTGGCCGGAATGATGGCGCGGCCGGCGGCGACTTCGTCGCGGACAAACTCGGGTGTGATCTCGCGCGGGATGCGTTGCGGGAAGCGACGGAAGACGGACGGGGCGAATGGGCTGTCCTGCGACTGCGCCGATCCCGCGTGCTGCTTTCTCAGATCCTGGCGGTCGATGTCCTCCGCCATGTCGGCCAGCTTGGCGCGGCCCATGTTTTCGCGGATGGCGATGAATTCCATCTCGGGGGTGACAATGCCCTCGCGCGCATACCAGAGCTGGGTTACGGGATGGCCGGCCGAGGCTCGCAGCGGTTTGCGGCGGAGTCCGGGGAACTCCTTCAGCGCCGCTTTGCTGTTGCGCTTGGCCGCGTGGTCGGCGTGGGTGCCGGACAGATATCCGTTGTCCTCCGGACGGACCGAGCGGCCGTCGTATGCCGCGACATCCCCGCGACCCAAGATCCATTCGCGGCGGAGGGCGGGGAGGCCGTGTTCCACATCGCCGCGGAACTCGCCGTCACCCCAAGGCCCGCTGGTGTCATAAACGCGAACCGGTTCGTTCGGTTCGAGGCGTCCGTCGAAGTTTTTCGTCGGTGCCAGACTGATTTCGCGGAACGGAACGCGGACATCACGATGACTTTCACCGCTGACGTAAACGCGGCGGCTGTTGGGGAGGTCGGTGTCCGTGGAACCGGCGGCGCCGTTGGAGGAAGGGTCGGAGATCATGGTCTTTCGCGCGGGGGAGGATGCGCGGGCCAAGATTTTCTCCGCTCCCTGCGCCGGCATGACCCGGATCAGGTTCGAAGGGTCACCCGCCGTGGCGGGACTCTCAGCCTTGCGGCTCCCCTGCTGAAGCCAAGGTTGGTCGGAGGGCGCGTCGCGGAAAAGAAAAAACGCCGCGGCTTGCGCCGCGGCGTTGGGTGAATAAGTCGGAAGACAATCAGGCCACGAGCTTGTCGGGCAGTTTGCCGCCGTGCTTGGCGATCTGCTGCATGACTTGCTTGTGGAGCCAGATGTTCATCTTGGCGCTGTCGGCGGTGTCTTCGCCGTAGCCGAGTTCTTTGGCCAACTCCTTGCGCGACGAGAGGCTGCTGTCCATGCCGACGAGCTTCATCAGGTCGACGATCGAAACAGTCCAATCGAGTTTCTCTTTGGTCTCGCCGCTGAGTCCGTTGAGGTAGCTGCCGACGTCAAACGGTTCGGCCGGAACGGCCTCGGCGACGACGGTTTCGACAACTTCGGCTGCGGGCGCAGGCGCTGCGGCCGCTTCTTTTTTGCCGCCGAAGACTTTGTTGATGATGGTGGAAAGAATTCCCATGGTGTGTGTTTCTTTTGTTGGTGGTTTATTTGCCGGCGAACATCGAGGCGATGGCCGGAAGGTTTTTCAGCACGGCATTGACCGCGTCGTCGCCGGCCACGCTCTTGGCCTGGTCGAAGAATCCGCTGGCCAGGGGCGCAGCTTTGTCCAAAGGGATGCCGGCACTCTGCAGCGCGCTGGCTGCCTGGGCCGCTTCGCCGAGGTTGCCGCCGAGCAGGCTGCCCGCGGCGGAGAGAAGTCCGCCCAAGGCGCCGCCGCCACCGCCGCCGGATCCGGCAGCCGGGGTGGATGTCATGAGTTCCGATGCGCCTGGCAGGAGGCCGAGCAGCGCGGTGAATTGCGCGTTACCGGAGGCAGCCGACTTTTGTTTGACGAAGTTGAGGAGGATGCCAACGCCGGCGCGAACTGCAGATTCGGGCAAGCCAAGGCTTTGACTGAGCGATTTGATGATTTGATCCATTGCGGCTGTCTATGTATGCCGCGGCCGCGGCAAAGGCCAGCGGGAAGAACGAGAATACCCTGCGCAGGGTAGGCTGAAAATTACAATGCCTCAGGGATTGTCCGTCGAGGCACCCGCGCTGTCGGAGTTGAGGATGCGCTCGAGGGCATCGGCAAAATCGTCCAGGGCCTCGTCGGGCACCATAATGGTGTCGCGGCGGCCATTGACGTCTTCTGTGATTTTCAAAACGCGGCCGCGGCTATTCTCTTTGTAATCGAGGAAAAAGATCTTCCGCCCCGAAACAACTTTCTCGGAGGCCAGCACGTGGTCCGAATTGCGCCCGAAATCTTCCTTCATTCCTTCACTCCTTGCGTCTCCAGATGACCAATAAAGAAGCGACCGGAACCGCGATCAAGGAGAAAAGGTTCAGGGCCATGGAAATTCCGTGCAGGCGGGCGAAGTCCGAGGTGCCGGGGGCATGTGCGGCAATGGCCGGTTGGATGAAAAGCGGGATGGCAACCAATGCGGCAAGAGCGAGGATCTGCAGGGCCAAAGCCCCGTGGTCGCGGGCGCTGCGGCGGCGGAACCACAATACAGCGGTCGCCAGCAATCCGAGGGAGATTGCGACGGTGAAGTAAGCCGGGAAGAGCGCCGTGGTGACCTCGCCGGCCCGCTCGCGCGGGAAGACGGAGAAAAGCACGCGGGCCACGCCGAAGGTGAAAAACCAGAGCGCGGCAGTCCACGCACCAACGAGCCACGCGTAGAGCTTCATGGACGCAGCCCAACCGCGCTTTCGACGCGGGCCATGACTTTGTCCGCCAGCGCATTGGCATGTGCAGCACCGCGGCGCAGGACGTCATCAACGTAGCCCGGATCGGTGGCGATCTCCGCCCGCTTGGCGCGCATCGGGGCGAAATACTCCCAGACTGCGGCGAAGAGCTGCTTTTTGAAATCACCGTAGCCCGTGCCGCCGGCACGGAATTTTTCGGCCATGGCGGCGGCTTCGTCCGCCGAGGCGAAGAGTTTGTAGAGTTGGTAAATGGCGTTGGACTCCGGGTCTTTCGGCGCTTCGACCGGCGTCGAATCCGTGACCATGCCCATGATTTTTTTCTTAATAGTTTTTTCCTCGGCGAAGATCTCGATCGTGTTGTGGTAGCTCTTGCTCATCTTGGCTCCATCCGTGCCGGGGACGAGCGCGGCATCCTCGCGGATGGAGGGTTCGGGCAGCTTGAAGGTCGGGCCGAAGGTTTCGTTCACCTTCACCGCGATATCGCGCGTGACCTCGAGGTGCTGCTTCTGGTCTTTGCCGACGGGGACGATGTCGCTGTCATAAATGAGGATGTCCGCCGCCATGAGCACGGGGTAGCTGAAAAGCGCGTGCGACGGCGCGATGCCGTGGGCAATCTTGTCCTTGTAAGAATGGCAACGCTCGAGCAACCCCATCGGCGTGACCGTGCTGAGGATCCAGGTGAGGAGAGGAACTTTCGGGATGTCCGATTGGCGGAAAAGAAAGGCCTTCGCCGGATCGAGTCCGCAGGCCAGAAAATCGAGGGCGACGTCGCGCGAATAACGACGCAACGCGTCCGCGTCGTGCAGCGAGGTCAGGGCGTGCAGGTCGGCAATGAAGTAAAGGGCTTCGCCTTGATGCTGTAGTTCGACCGCGGGGCGCATCATGCCGAGGTAATTCCCCAAGTGCAGCGCGCCGGATGGTTGGATGCCGGAAAGGATGCGTTTCATGCGAAGCTTGGATTAAAACACAGTCAGCGCGCGCAGCACAGAGGGAATGAGGTTCAGCACGATTGTAGTGTAGCGGCGGCGTGCCAGCGGCCGGTTGTTCTCGATGAACGGCCGTCGCCGGGGACGGCGACGCTACAGGTGAGAGCTGCGGGCGCGGTTCGCGGGGACGCTCGCCCTCCAAGCGAATGCTCCCGCTCAGTAAACGTAATACTCCGGCAGAGGAAAGGCGTTGCGGATGAGGGTGATCTCGGGGGCGTCCTCGCTCGTGGCGAGGACTTCGACGATGTCGAAGCGGAGGCGGATGTCGGGATAGTTGAGAAGGCGGAGCCAGGCCATGGCGCCTCTGGCCACGCGGCGTTGTTTGTCATAGTCGACGGCGTCGGCAGGGCGTCCGCGTTCCTCGCTGGCCCGGGTCTTCACTTCGACGAAGACCAGGGTCTCCGTTTTTTTGTCCCGGCAAACGAGATCGACTTCGCCGCCGCCGGGCGGGACGAAATTGCGGTAGAGGATGCGGTAGCCGTGGCGGCGAAGGTATTTCTCGGCCTGACGTTCGCCCCATTGTCCGAAGACGATATGACGGGGCAGGGGCTTAGACCGCGAACTGCGTTTGCGCCACCGGTTGAAAAGATCGGCGATGGACTGGGCTGGGGCCATGGGATCGGAGGGCTTCGAGGTGCTCGCGCACACCATAACCTTTGTGGCGGGCGAAGCCATACTGCGGATACTCCGCGTCGAGCGCGGTCATGAGACGGTCGCGGGCTACTTTGGCGATGATGCTGGCCGCGGCGATGCTCAGGCTGAGTGTGTCTCCGGCCACCAGTGCGGTGTGCGGCACGGGAAGCCCGCGCACGGGGAGGCCGTCGACCAGCGCGTGGTCGGGCTTCCGCGGCAGGGCCGCCACGGCACGGGCCATGGCGAGATGTGTGGCGCGGAGGATATTGAGGCTGTCGATCTCTCCCACATCCGCTTGCCCGATGCCCCAGTGGATGTCGGCGCGGAGGGTGAGGATGGTGTGGAAATGCTCGCGTTTCTTGGCGGTCAGTTTTTTCGAGTCATTGAGACCCTCGATCGCGCAATCCTCGGGCAAGATGACGGCGGCGGCGACCACTGGACCGGCGAGCGGTCCGCGTCCGGCTTCATCGACCCCGGCGACCAAAAAAATCCCGCGAGCGCGCAGGGCACGCTCGCGGGAAAAGTCGCAGGCCATGGGAAGGCCCGGGAAAGGTTTATGCCGCGGCTGCGGTGGCGCGGGCTTTTTCCTTCACCGTGGTGGCGGATTTGCCTTTGCGCGTGCGCAGGTAATTGAGCTTGGCGCGGCGGACGGCGCCCTTCTTTTCCACTTCGATCTTGGCGATGCGCGGGGAGTGCAGCGGGAAGACGCGCTCGACGCCTTCGCCGTAGGAGACACGGCGCACGGTGAAATTCTCGTTCACCCCGGTGCCTTTGCGTCCGATGACAATGCCGGCGTAGATTTGGATACGCTCTTTGTCGCCTTCGATGACGCGGGTGTGCACCTTGATGGTGTCGCCCACCGTGAATTGGGCGATTTCTTTCTTCAATTGCTCGGCTTCGATTTTGTGCAAAACATTCATGGCTTCTTTCTTCTCCCGAAAAAAATGGCCCTGCTGTTTATCTCCGCAAGGTCCTGAGGGCAACAACTTTCCTCCGTCCGGACGGAACATATCGACATATCATGATATTTTGATGGGTTGCTTTTGGATGATCCTCAGGTATTTAATACGACGATGAACAGTATTGCGACCAAAACGGGGGATGATGGGTCGACGTCTTTGTTGTTTGGCCGCCGCGTGTCCAAGACCGATATGCGCATCGTGGCCAACGGACGGGTCGACGAACTCAATGTCCGCCTCGGTATGGCCAAAGCCAGTCTGCCGCCCGACGAAACCGAAGCGCGCGTTTTCATCGAACAGGTGCAGCGCAATCTGGTGAACCTGATGGGCGAGGTGGCGGTGGCGCCGGAGGATTGGGAGCGTTACGCATCGAGCGGCATGCCGAATTTCGACGAGGCGCTCCTTGGTGTGCTCGATGCTCGCGTGGCGCGTTTGGAGTCCGAGGGATTCACCTACAAAGGTTGGGCCACGCCGGGGGGCAACCTTCCCGCGGCTTCGCTCGACTGTGCCCGCACGGCCTGCCGCAACGCGGAGCTCGGACTTCTCACCGTTCGCGACGCCGGGCTGCTCAATCCTCAACGATCCGACCTCATGCTGCATTCCCTCAACCGCCTGTCGGACGTCCTCTGGCTCGAGGCGCGCCGGGCCGAGAGCACCATTCCTGCGCCCCAAGCGTAATCATTCCGATGGGTAAAACGGACACCATGCAGGCGCTGCAGGCTCTCCTCGCCGAGCGCATTGTCTATTTGGACGGTGCGATGGGCACGATGATCCAGCGGCACAAGCTGGATGAAGCGGCCTACCGCGGGGAGCGTTTCAAGGATTGGCCGAGCGATGTCAAAGGCAACAACGACCTGCTCGTCCTGACCCAGCCGGACATCATCCGCGGCATCCACGAGCAATACATCGCCGCCGGCTCGGACCTCATCGAGACCAACACCTTCAACAGCACGACCATCTCGCAGGCCGACTACGGGATGGAGGAAATCGTGCCCGACTTGAACCTCGCGGCGGCCAAGTTGGCGCGCGAAGCGGCCGACGCTTGCAAAGATCGCCGCGTCTTTGTCGCCGGAGCGGTCGGCCCGATGAGCAAGACCCTGACCATTTCCCGCGACGTCAATGATCCGGGCGCGCGCGAAGTGACTTTCCAGCAAGTGGCTGCGGCTTACCGCGATCAGGTGGACAAACTGGTGGCCGGCGGGGTGGACGTCCTTCTCGTTGAGACCGTTTTCGACACGCTCAACTGCAAAGCCGCGCTCTACGCCATCGCGCAATACTTCGCGGACAAGAAAATCAGTCTGCCGGTCATGGTCTCGGGCACGATCACCGATCTGAGCGGCCGCACTCTGACCGGCCAGACCACCGAAGCGTTCCTTAATTCCATCGCGCATTTTCCGCTGCTCAGCGTCGGGTTGAACTGCGCACTCGGACCCAAGGAAATGCGGCCCTACATCGAGGAACTCGCGCACCTCGCGCCGTTCCATGTCAGCACCTATCCGAATGCCGGTCTGCCCGACCCGCTCTCGCCGACCGGCTTTCCCGAGACGCCCGAATCGCTCGCCCCGCAGCTCCGCGACTGGGCCGAGCAAGGATGGCTGAACATCATCGGCGGATGCTGCGGCACGACGCCGGATCACATTGCGGCCATTGTCAAAGCGACGCGCGATCTCAAACCGCGCCGCATTCCGGGACGCACGCGCACTCTGCGTTTGAGCGGACTCGAACCCTTCACCGCGCGCCCCGAAATCCCGTTCATCAACGTCGGCGAGCGCACCAACGTCACCGGCTCCCCGAAATTCGCCAAACTCATCCTCGGCAACCAATACGACGAGGCGCTTGCCGTGGCGCGCCAGCAGGTCGAGGCCGGCGCGCAGATCATCGACATCAACATGGACGAGGGGATGCTCGATGGCGCGGCGGCCATGACCAAATTCCTCCAGCTTGTCGCCAGCGAGCCGGATATCTCGAAGGTCCCGATCATGATCGACTCCTCGAAGTTCGAGGTGATCGAAGCCGGCCTCCGCTGCGTGCAGGGCAAGTGTGTTGTGAATTCCATCTCGCTCAAAGAGGGGGAGGAGAAATTCAAGGAACAGGCCCGTCAGGTCATGCGTTACGGCGCCGCTGTGATTGTCATGGCCTTCGACGAAAAGGGTCAGGCGGACAACTTCGAGCGCCGCAAAGAAATCTGCAGCCGCGCCTACAGGATCCTTGTCGAGGAAGTCGGCTTCCCTGCGGAAGACATCATTTTCGATCCGAACATCCTCACCGTGGCCACCGGTATCGAGGAGCACAACAACTACGCCGTCGATTTCATCGAGGCCACGCGCTGGATCAAACAAAACCTGCCCTACGCCCGGGTCAGCGGCGGGGTGAGCAACATTTCCTTTTCGTTCCGCGGCAACAATCCGGTCCGCGAGGCTATGCACACGGCCTTCCTTTACCACGCGATCAAGGCCGGACTCGACATGGGCATCGTCAATGCCGGCCAGCTCGGCGTTTACGCCGAGATTCCGCCCGACCTGCTCGAGCTGATCGAGGATGTCCTGCTCAACCGTCGCCCCGACGCCACCGAGCGTCTGGTCACTTTCGCCGAAACGGTCAAGGGCTCGGGCAAGGCCGCCATCGAAAAAGACACCAAGTGGCGCGAGGCGCCTGTGGAGGAACGTCTGGCCCACGCGCTGATCAAAGGCATCGTCGATCACATCGACGAGGACACCGAAGAAGCTCGGCAGAAATACCCGCGTCCGCTCGACGTGATCGAAGGTCCGCTGATGAACGGGATGAAGATCGTCGGCGACCTTTTCGGCGAGGGGAAAATGTTCCTTCCGCAGGTGGTGAAAAGCGCCCGCGTGATGAAAAAGTCGGTCGCCTGGCTCACCCCTCACATGGAGCGCGAGCGCGCGGCCAATCCCAACGCCCGCGCCCAGGGAAAAATCCTCATGGCCACGGTCAAAGGCGATGTCCACGACATCGGCAAGAACATCGTCGGCGTCGTTTTGGCCTGCAACAGCTACGAAGTCATCGACATCGGCGTGATGGTGCCCTGCGAAAAAATCCTCGCCGAAGCGCGCGCCCACGGGGTCGATGTCATTGGTTTGTCCGGACTGATCACTCCGTCGCTCGACGAAATGATGCACGTGGCCTCGGAGATGAAGCGCGAGGGCTTCGACCTGCCGCTCCTCATCGGCGGAGCCACGACGAGCCGTGCGCACAGCGCGGTGAAAATCGCGCCGCACTACGACAAGGAAGTCGTCCACGTGACCGACGCCTCGCGCGTCGTCGGCGTCGTCTCGCAACTGCTCAATCCCGAGACGCGGCCGAAATTCGCGGCCGACTTGGCCTCCGATTACGAGCGCCTGCGCAACGAATTCGCGGCCAAGCAGCGCGACACGAAGCTGGTCTCGATCTGCGAGGCCCGCAATCGCCGCTTTGCCCCCGATTGGTCCAAGTCGCCGATCGACACGCCCGCTTTCACCGGGGTCAAAGTTTTCGACGATTTCCCGCTTTCCGAGCTGGTCGAATACATCGACTGGTCGCCGTTTTTCCACGCGTGGGAATTGCGCGGACGTTTTCCCGCCATCCTCGAAGACGAGGTGGTCGGACAGCACGCCACCGAGCTTTACAACGACGCCCGCAAGATGCTCGACCAGATCGTGGCGGAGAAATGGATCACCGCGAGAGGTGTCTGCGCCATCATGCCGGCCAACAGCGTGGGCGATGACATCGAGATCTACGCCGATGCCGATCGCTCGAAAGTTCTGAAAACTTTCCACACCTTGCGTCAGCAGTTGGACAAATCCTCGGGTCAGCCAGACTACGCGTTGTCCGATTTCATCGCTCCGAAGGACAGCGGGCGCATCGACTATTGCGGCGGTTTTACCGTTACCGCCGGTATCGGCGTCGAGGAGCGGGCCAAAGCCTTCGAGGCGGCGCACGATGATTACAGCTCGATTCTGCTCAAAGCGCTGGCTGATCGCCTGGCCGAAGCTTTCGCCGAACGCATGCACAAGGAAGCGCGCGATTTGTGGGGCCACGGCAAGACCGAGTCACTGACCAACGAAGATCTCATCCGCGAGAAATACCGCGGCATCCGTCCGGCTCCCGGTTATCCGGCCTGTCCCGATCACACCGAGAAATGGCTGCTCTTTGATCTGCTCGAAAGCACCAAGCACACCGGTGTCCAGTTGACCGAAAGCCTGGCCATGATGCCGGCTAGTTCGGTGAGCGGTATGTATTTCGCCCATCCCGAGGCTAAATACTTCGCTGTGGGCAAAATCCAGCGCGACCAGGTGGAAGACTACGCGCAGCGCAAAGGCATGACCGTTGCCGAGGTGGAGAAATGGCTCAGTCCGAATTTGGCTTACGAGCCGAAGAGGTAAAGGAAACAGGGCGGAGACCTGAGTTTGAGGCTTGAGTGAGTTGTAGCGGCGGTCTGTGACCGCCGGAGCATGAAGGAAATAGGCACAGACGGTCGCAGACCGCCGCTACACCAGCAGAGGATGCGCTACATCTTGAACTCGGGAACGTCCTCGGCAACGCGCGGCAGCGTTAGATGAGTTTGGCAAACGGGTGAAATCTGAAACGGTTGTTCCTGTCCATTTTCTTTTTCAGAGCCTTGACGTTTTCCGCCATGGCCTCCGTCCCGAAAATGTCGGCTGCCGATACCATATAGTCCGCATCGTCGGGTTGCGAATGCGTCCCGCTGAAGTCGACGGTCAGGTTGTCGACGTTTCGTGCCTTCTCCACGAGGCGCCGGGTGAGGTCGGCAATGGCCTGTCGCTCGCCAGCCTTTTTCTTTCCGGCATCGTAGAGGGTGATCAGGTCGGCAAAAAACGTGTGATGACAATTGCCGCTCGGAAGCTTTGGCCCCGAGAGAGCCGCGCCTCCCAGCGTCCGAATCTCCAGGATCGACAGCTCCGCCTCGTCGAGCGGGGCTTGGCTGACGGCTGTGTCGGAGACGAATTCCAGAATTTCGTCATCGGGGATATCCTTGGTTCCCATGCAGTGTTGGAGCATGGCCAAAGGACTTCCCTTCATGCCGTCGATGACCGGCCACAAGGCGGCCGCCGTCTCGTACCAAGAGGTCCAGTGGAACTCCATGGCCACCGGAAGATTCAAGCTGGCGGCGAGATCCTCCAGCGGCTTGACGAACTCCGTCGTGCTTCCCCGGAAGGAATCATAAAAGACCACCGTCACGACCAGAGCTTTCGTACCCGTCACGACAAGCTCCATCGAGACCGACTCGTCCGGCAAGGCGTGCTCTTTCATGAAGCCGAGGGCGCTCCGTGAAAACTCCACCGCTTGTTCTCTTGTCTCGAAGGAGAAGATGCGCTGCTCTGCGCTCTGCACGACGCTCTCGGGCGCCGCGCGAACGGTGACATCGACGACGATGCCGAGGGCGCTGCCGGCTCCCAGCATGGCGGTAAAAAGTTCATCCTCCGGAGTGAGAACGCGTATGTCGCCCTCCGCCGTCACCATGGTCAACTTGACCGCGCGCTGTCCCAACAATCCGAGCCGCCGCGAAAAGTAGCCGCTCAATCCGCCATTGACGATGTAGCCGACCACGCCGACGCCCGGACCGGTCCCGACCGGCAGGGCGAGTTGATGGTGCTTGAGTGCCTCCACCAGTTCCCTGTTGAGCGCGCCGGCCCCCACCGTCACCAGAGTGCCTTCATCGTCCCGGTGAAACTCGATAGATTTCAGGTGGGCCAAATCCAGAATCACGGCATCGCTGCTGGCCAACGCGGCCGCGTTCGAAGATTCGTGACCTCCGCAGATGCAAGCGATCGGAGTGGTCGCCGGTGATGATTTGACCAGAGCGGCGATCTCATCGGCCGATCGAGGATGGTAAATGTGACGGGCTAAAGTCTGGGCGGGAGGTGCGGCTCCGTCGCTCGTCGTCAGCACCTTGTTGCCGCTCAGGCACCAAATGCGCTGTTTAAACCAATCCTTGTCCGCTTCGGGTGATGCTTTTTCCATGCTTGTCTGGGTTTGACTGGAGGCCATGTGTCTCGGATCCGCTGCTCGATCGCATCGACTTTTCTTTTCCACCGTCGTGGAGATGGCTCTGGCCGGGACCATTGCTGCTGTCCGCGGCGGCTTCCGGCAAGTGTAAAGCACCGCAAATTCGTGTGCCCGCGGCAAACGATGCGAGCGTCGGTCTGAACAATGACGGCATCACTTCAGGTGATGGCGGCATAGGACGCGACCATCGCATGCAGCGATCCGCGGCGCTGCCGCTTCGGACGCTTCGCTTTCAGTCCTCGCTCTTGTCCACCGCAACGAGGCGCGGTTTCCAGAGTTTGAGCGTGTCCATGAAGAGCTCCCATGTCTGCGGTGACATAGGGTAGGGGATGGTGCAGTCGCTTAGCAGGCGACTTTTTCGCCAGCACGATCCTTGTTGCTGCGGATCATGGCGTCGGTGAGCTTGCCGCGTAACCCCGTGGCCCGACTGCGGGTAATGGTCACGACGAGCGGCTTCCCGTTCGGAAGCGTGATGCGGTAGACGATGCGCTCACCAAAAACGTAGTCCGGCACGAGATAGTGTTCGTCACTCGTTGTTCGCTCAATCTCCGGCCAAAACGGATACCGCTCGAGCACCACGTGGGTTTTTTGCTCGGGTTTGAATTGGCCGGAACTTTCGATTTGGTTCCACGCGGGGCTGTCGGCCACTTCCTTGGTCGCAGCAAGTTCGCCGATGGTCATTTCCTTGAGCTCGGAAGAGCCCTGCTGCAAAGCGTATTCGGCCATGTCAGAGTCGCTTGGGCCGGACTCGCGCCGTTCTTTGTTGAGAAGCTGGGCAAGATAGCGATACATGCGCCGGAATTTTTCCGGTTTCGATGCCAGTGGGCCGAGGAGGAGATCGATACGCAACCAGAGGTCATCGATTGCTTGCTGTGCGTCCTCAGCCGAAAGCGCGCTCTGCCGGTAGGACTCGTAGGTCTCTTTGGTGAAGAGCGAGCCATTGAGAGTTTTCGGCGCAAAGAACTCCACCGCTTCCGACAAATCCGCGGAGGTGAGGAATGAAGCGTTTTTTTCCTGCCAGGCTTTGCGCCACGCCTCCGCGCTCTCCATCAACTTCATGGCGTTGCAACTGGTCGCCGCTTCGATTGCGAAAGCGGCGTCCTCCGGCAGCGGCGCGGCGCCACGCTCGATGTTTTGAATGGTGGCCGTTTTAAGCCCGGTTTGTTTTGCGCAATCCTCGCGCGACCATTCCAAGATGTCGCGGAGCTGGTGCAACGGATGCTTGTGGGGGGCAGCTGATTTCGTCTCGCTCATAACTCCGCTACCCTCGCACAGGCGACAAGTAAGCTGTCAAGCAGAAAAACAGGTAGTCTGACATTTTGTAAAAAACTACATTTTGGGGTATTGACTTAGTAGACTACTCGGTATAGTGGTTATTCATCGGACGGAACTATCTCTCGGTTCTCTCAAATGGGCCGGGCACCTCCAAAGAGACGTGCTCGTGAAGCTCAGAGGCTGAGGCGATGACCCCGCTACCGATGAACTATGCAACCTGCATACGAAACAAACACCTCCACCACGGAGGTCATCGAGAAACAACCCGATTCGAAGTATATCTTCAACGGGGTAGTCATCACGCCTGAGGTCGTCTCTCAGGTCGTGACCAAGATCAACGAGGCGAAAGCGTTGCTTCCGTCCTTGCCGAACCTCACAGGGCTCGAGCGCCGCCGCATGGCCAAGCTCGGCACCAAGACCTTGGGGTTTGTTCACGGGGCATTCGAGGCAGCGCAGAAAGATCCAGGCGTCCTACCCGGCAGCCTGTCCCTCGCCACGCTGGCACAGCAGGAGGAACTCTACGAGGCCTTGAGCCTTTTGGAGGCCCACGCATCCGACTTCAACGCAAAGTTGGGCGATGCGCTCCTGCTCACCGGCAGCTGGAACTACTCGGTCGCCTTGTCCATCTACCAGATGTTCAAGACGCCGCTGGCCAAAGCAAAAATGCCTGAACAGCAGGCGTATTTGCGCCAGCGCTTTGCCCGCACTCCCAAAAAGAAGGAAGACCAATCCTCGGGCACGGCTAAAACGAAGTAAGCAGTTTGATCACCGCTTTGCCGACGGTTAATCGGCTCCTGACAGGCATCGGCTAGACCCCGGTGCCTGTCTTTTTTGTGCCAGGGATTGGTCTGTGGGGAAAATTCACCGGGAAGTGGGGCAATTCAAGCGAAAACCCGCCTTTTTTCATTGGCGGCCCGAGAAAATTTGGTGACGCGCCGACCTTTTTTGGCGACGCGCCGACTAAATTTGGTGAAGCGCCGAGTTAATTTGGCGAACGGCCGATCAGATTTGCTCAAGCGCCGACTCAATTCGGTGGCGCGCCGACTAAATTTGGTGACGGCCCGACCTTTTTTGGTGACGCGCCGACTAAATTCGGCGACGCGCCGAGTTGTTTTGGCGAACAGCCGATCAGATTTGCTCAAGCGCCGACTAAATTTGCTGACACGCCACCAAATTTTCTCGGGCCGCCAATGAATTTTGCTCAACCGCCGACCAAATTTGCTGACGCGCCGACTATTTTTGCTGGCGCGCCGACTCATTTTGCCCAAGCGCCGACTATTTTTGCTCACGCGCCACCAAAATTTGCCCAAGCGCCGAGTTGATTTGCTGACGCGCCGACCAAATTTGCTGGCGCTTCACCAAATTTTGCTCAACCGCCAATAAATTTTGGCGAATGGCCGATCAAATTTGCCGCCGCTCCAGTCAATTTCACCCCCATTACGGCACTCAAAAACCATTTGCGCTGGGACAGGAAAATAACTATTTTTTGCCCATTGTTGTCATCGTCTTGGGTGCGCCGGCCGCGGACCTCTTATTGTGACGACGCCGTATGCAAATGTCGGTGTTGGTCGCGGCCGGAAAAAAACATGCCCATGCTACAACCCATCACCCGCATCGCCGCGCGTTCGCGCGAGCTGGACCGTTACTTCTTTGCCCTGCTCTCGTTCATCGCGTTGATGTCACCGCTTGCTCCGAGAGCTTACGCGGCCACCAACACATGGACAGGCCAAGGTGCCTCGACCAACGGCAACTGGTCCGCTGCGACGAACTGGGGCGGCACCGGTCCGAACGGCGCCGACAACATCATCTTCGCCGGCACCACGGGCTTGACCAATACGAACAATCTCGCCGTTGACGGCGTCAACAACGTCAACATCAACCTCCTCTTCGCGACCAACGCCGGGGCATTCGTTCTCAATGGCACCAATGCCACCGCCTCGGCCTTGATTCTCACCGGCCCCGGAGTGCTGACCAATCTTTCGACCAACCTCCAGACGATCAACTTCGGCCTCACCTTCCAGACGGCCACGGCCAACATCGACACGGCCTCCAACAGCGTCATCCTCAACGGCATCATCGCCGGAACGAACATCACCAAGTCCGGCGCGGCCACCCTCTTCCTCAACGGCGCCAACACCTTCACCGGCATCGTCACGAACAACGCCGGGGCCATCCGCGTGGGCAACAACAGCGGCCTGGGCACGGCGGCCGGCGGCACGGTGATCGTGAGCGGCTCGGCCTTGGAGCTGACGACGAACAATGCCGGCGGCAACGTCAGCATCGGAGCCGAGTCCCTCTCCTTGGCGGGCACGGGCATCAGTTCCGGCGGCGCCCTGCGCAACATCACGGGATCGAACACCTACGGCGGCTTGATCACCCTGACCAATGCCACCCGCATCAATGCGGATGCCGGAACTCTGCTCCTGACCAATACCGGGACGATCACCGGCGCGACCTTCGGCCTGACTTTCGGCGGCGCGGGCAACATCACGGTGGCAAGCATCATCGGCACGACGACGGGCACGCTGACCAAAGCGGGCACGGGAACACTGACTCTTTCTGGTTCCAACACCTACACAGGCTCGACAGTTTTGAATGGAGGAACGACAATCGTTCTTGGATCGATCGGCGGCAGCATCGCCCTCCGCGTCGGCTACACCACCAGCGGCAACAGCCTGGTCATTTCAAACGGCGGTATGGTGGCTAATTCCGAGAGCGGCTACATCGGCCATGAGTCGACATCATCCAACAACAGCGTGCTCGTCACTGGCACGAATTCGCTCTGGAACAGCCCCCAAGTCTATGTAGGCGTCGCAGGCAGCGGCAACAGTCTGGTCATCTCCGACGGCGGCACGGTGTCGAACACCGCCGGCATCATCGGCAACGTTGGCGGTTCCTCCAACAACAGCGTGCTGGTGACGGGAACGGGATCGCTTTGGGCCAATAGAAGCAGCCTCTATGTCGGCCGTTTTGGCAGCGGCAATAGTCTCACGGTCTCCAACGGGGGCACGGTGGTGTCGACTAACACCAGCTACATCGGTTTTTCCAACAACAACAACAGCGTGCTGGTGACGGGAGCGGGATCGCTCTGGACCGATAGTGGCGGTATCCAAGTCGGCGTCTCAGGGAGCAGTAACAGCCTGGTCATTTCCAATGGTGGCAGGGTCGCGAATACCCAGGGCGTCATCGGCAACGCCACGAACTCCTCCAACAACAGCGTGCTGGTCACCGGGACGAACTCGCTCTGGACCAACAGCAGCAGCCTCTTTGTCGGCTCCTCAGGGAGCGGTAACAGCCTAGTCATTTCCAATGGTGGAACGGTGGCGAATACCTCGGGTAACATCGGCAACGGCTCAAACTCCTCTAACAACAGCGTGCTGGTGACCGGGACTGGTTCGCTCTGGACCAACAACGGCACTCTCACGGTCGGCAACTCAGGCAGCAACAACACCCTCACGGTTGCCGACGGCGGCACGGTGGCGGCCGCGAGTGTTGGCATCGCCGTAAGGTCGGGATCCTCCGGCACGCTCAATATCGGATCGCTCGGCGGGAGCGATGCCGGTGGGACGATCATCGCCGGATCGATCGCCGGAGGCTTAGGCACGGGCGCAATCAACTTCAACCAGACCAACAGCGTCACCATCACGAGCGCGATCACCGGAGCCAATCTTTCCTTCAACCAGCGTGGCAGCGGCACGACCATCCTCACTAGATCCAACACCTACTCGGGCGGCACGACGATCAGCGCGGGGACGCTCGTGGTGAGCAACACCTATGCTCTCGGAGCGACCAACGCGTTGCTCAATGTAGCGGCAGGCACGCTCAATAACGACTCGTTCAATGTTTCAGTGGGTGCGGTCAGCCTTGGCAACGGCTTCATCACCGGGAGCGGCACACTGACGGGAACCTCCTACACGGCTACCAACACGGGAGCCGCTTCCGTCGCCAACACGCTCGCAGGAAGCGGAAGCTTCACCCAGAGCGGAACCGGCACGACCACTCTGACAGCCTCCAACACCTACACCGGCGGCACGACGATCAGCGCGGGGACACTCTCGATCGGGGCGGGCGGGTCGATTCGGGGGAATGTGACCAACGCAGCCTCTCTGGTCTTCAATCCAACGGGCTCCTTGGTCATCCTCTTCTCGGGAAACATCACCAATACGAGCAGCAACTCCATCATCTCGGTGGTCAGCGGCACTCTTCAAGCCGGGAACGGCAGCGTGAGCAACACCATCATCGGCTACATGGCTCCTGCCGTGCCTCTGGTCTATACTAATATCCCAGGCAGCCCGGGTGGGACGGCCTTGATCCTGGCCGACGGGGCAAACCTCTTTAACAACAGTGCTTCCCTCATCGCAGGCGGCACTGGCGGCTGGAGCGGCGCCCCAATAACCGGCGGCGATGGCTACGCAGGCGGGGCCGGCGGAGTCGGAGTGAGTTTTGGAACCGGAGGAGTGTTGACGAATTCGGGCAGCATCAGCGGCGGCAATGGCGGCAATGGCGGCAACGCCGATGTAGTTTACGTAGACGGCACCGGGGCTTATGGCGGCATTGGCGGCGCTGGCGGCGCTGGTGGAGTCGGAGCGGTTTTTGGTTCGGGAGGTGTGTTGATCAATTCAGGATACATTAGCGGCGGCGGTGGCGCAGCCTTCGGCGGCGCTGGTGGACTACCGTTCTTCATCAAGGGTGCTACGGGCAATAGCGGGGCCGGCGGAGTCGGAGTGACTTTTGGTTCGGCAGGAACGCTGACCAATAGTGGCACGATCACTGGCGGAGTGACTTTTGGTTCGGGAGGAACGTTGACCAATAGTGGCACGATCACCGGCGGCAATGGCGGCGCGGGCGGCGCTGGCGGCGCCGCAGGTGGTTTTAGCGACACTGGAGGCAATGGCAGCAGTGGCGGATTCGGAGTGAGTTTTGCGTTGGCAGGAACTCTGGCAAACAGTGGCACAATCACCGGCGGCGCTGGCGGCGCTGGCGGCAATGGCGGCGCGGCCGACCTGAGCGGCCTTTACATTCCTGACGGTGTTGGCGGTGCGGGTGGTGCGGGTGGTGCGGGTGGTAATGGAGTTGCTTTCGGAACGAGTGGCGTGTTGACGAATTCCGGCAACATCAGCGGCGGCAATGGCGGCGCGGGCGGCGCGGGCGGCAATTACATTCCTGACGGTTTTGGCGGTGCGGGTGGTGCGGGTGGTGCGGGTGGTAATGGAGTTGCTTTCGGAACGAGTGGCGTGTTGACGAATTCCGGCAACATCAGCGGCGGCAATGGCGGCGCGGGCGGCGTTGGCGGCGCGGGCGGCAATAATGGCGCCAATGGCTCCAGTGGCGCTGGCGGAGTCGGCGCTAGCTTTGCAGGAAGCGGCACCCTCGTGAACAGCGGCACGATCTCCGGCGGGACCAATGGGGATGGCTCCGGTATCGCTCTGGGTGCAAGTTTCTCCGGCAACTCGAACTCATTGGTCAACCAAGGCAGCGGCGTGATCAATGGCGGTGTCGAGATGACCGGAAGCAACAACTCCGTCACCCTCTTCACTGGCAGCGTGATCAGTGGCGCCCTGAACATGGGCACCAACACGAATTCCC
>CAJBKE010000034.1 GCA_903953565.1 uncultured Verrucomicrobiota bacterium
AAGAAGGCAAGACATCTACCCCAACCACCTCCAAGACCGCAGCAAAATCCCCACCCCCACTTGTAGCGGCGGTCTGTGACCGTCGGTGCCTTGTTTACTTCATGTTCCGGCGGTCACAGACCGCCGCTACAACCATCCAAGACGTGATGGCATCATCGCATCCCGCATGCTAACTTCCGCCTCGCTTCGCCCCGATAGTTCAACGGATAGAACGGAGGTTTCCTAAACCTTAAATCTGGGTTCGATTCCCGGTCGGGGCAGGCTTTCGGAGGGCTGAAGCAAAGAAACTTGAGACTTGAGTAATCTTGCTGCGGCCGGAGGCCGGTGCTTCTCACTCAGGCCTCAAACTCAGCCTTCATCCCTCCCGGATTTTTTCCGGCCTCCCCCAGCCGATGTCCCACCCCCCGTGTTCTGCTCGCAGGCGTGAACACATTCATCGACATCCTCTTCATCGCCCTCGCCGCCACTGCTGCCGCTTCCACTCTTCTGCTCCTCGCAGACTTTTGGGGCAGCACGCGACGCTGAACCGACGCAGAAATCTCCAACGATCGGTGGGGTCCACTAGCCCCTCCGAGCCGCATGGCTCTACGAGCAGGAGGCCAGCGGACCGCTGCCGTCTTGCGGCCCGTCCGCCCTTGGTGTTTAATCCTTATGCGCAAGGATGGGTGGCAGAGTGGTCGAATGCGCACGCTTGGAAAGCGTGTGTGCAGCAATGCACCGAGGGTTCGAATCCCTCCCCATCCGCCACTTTGCCACGGGCAAACTTGAAACGATTCCAGGGATGAAGAACGCAGTTCGAGCCGAGTCCCGCGCCCGCGGGACGAGACAGCCGGAGCGCAGCGCAGGCAATCCCTCCCCATCCGCCACTCCACCGTCAGGCGCTTGAAACCTCTCGGAGGGATGAGAATGTAGTTTGAGACGAGTCCGAAGGCCAAGTCGAGTCGACACCCAAACCACTCCCGAGATGAAAAACATTTTCTTCCCCGTGATCGCCGCGATGCTGCTCGTGGCCGGTTGCTCGCCCAAGCCATCCAACGAAATCGATCTCCGTATCGTCATTGGCGAACGCGCGGGCGCAATCACCGCGGACACCACGCGCGACAACCTCGTCGAATTTTATGGAGCGGAGAGCGTGGCGGACACCGACTTCCCGATCGGCGAAGGCGAGACGGTGGCTGCCTCGATCATCTTTCCCGGCACCTCGCGCGAGGCAACGGTCATCTGGGCGCCGGACAAGAAAAACGAAAAGGTCGATCGCGTCGTCATCACCGGCGAGGAGTGGTTGCTGCCCGCCGGGATTCGTCCGGGTGATGAACTCGCCGAAGTGGAACAAATCAACGGTGGCCCGTTCATGATTTACGGATTCGGCTGGGATTACGGCGGCGTGGGTTACTTCAAAGGCGGTCAACTCGACCGCAAAGTTCAGATTTGGTTCCGTCCCGCCATCGAGGAAGGTCCGGATTACGAGAAAGTCCTCGGCGATTCGTTGTTCAACTCGTCGGACCAAGCCATGCGCACAGTCGATCCGCGCATCACGGAAGTCGCCATTGTTCTCGGCGCGAAGAACCAGGACTGATCTTCTCCGGCCGGCGCTCCGGCATCACGCCCCCTCCGTTTCACACCTCTCCTTGGGGGACTACAATTCGACTTTTGGCAAAAAGTCGAATTGTGCGATCGACGGATAGCCACAGGCAAGACCATGCCACGCGCGCGGCAGCCAATCATGTCCATCCCGGGGACTTATTGCGGATCACACCGCCGCTTGGCGACGGATCTTGCGCTCGAAGCGCCCGGGGGACGGGAACAATTCGCCGATGCGGGTCATGGCCATGTCGGCCAGGGGTCCGGGCTGACGTCCGAGCGCGCATTGCAAGTAGACGGCTTCCTTGAGCAACTCGGTGAAGTCAGCCTTTACGGCTTTCTCCCAATCCTGCGGTGAAAGATCCTTTTTCCATTTCGCCAATTCGAAGTCGATGAGCACAGCCTCAGCCGGCGCGGGCGAGACGGCTATGTTGTGCAGTTCCATGTCGCCATGCGCGAGGCCGGCGGCATGCAGGCAATTGAGTTGATCGAAAGTCTGGGTGCAAAGCCACCACAGCCCGATGGCCAGCCCGAGGTTGAGTTCCTCGGCGACTTGCACATTGTTCTCCACCGGTTCGATGCCGAAGGGCGTGAGCCGCGAATACGGTTTGCCCGGCACGAAGCACGAGCGGAAGGTGTCCTTGCTGAACCCGATGGGCGGCGGCGACCCGAGCACTTCCGAGGCACGCTGCTGGTTGGCGAATTCGACCGACGGATCACCGCGCAGGCGACCGGGAAAATAAGTTTTGCGGAAATGCATCGGGTATTGCTCGGCCAGGGGGAATTCCTTCCGCGTGTCTTGTCCGGCGATGACCATCTCGGCCGACATGAGTTGAAGTCCGTTGGCTTCGCGGCGCGTGATGGTGCGCATGGTGAAGTCATGGTCCGGCGCGTGGTCGATGAGTTGCGCGTATTCCGGGACGAGCAGCACGGCATGCCGCGGCGACACCGGAACCATCATCGCCTCGGGCGTTTGCATCACCGGGATTTTTCCGCAGCGGACGCCGCTTGCCAACCCCGAACGCTCAGCCGAGGAGCTGCCGCACTTCCGCCCAGGCCAGTCCCGCTTGGTCGCGTTCGGAGAGAACGGGCGTGCCCCCCCGCTCCAACGGCCACGCAATGGCGGCATGCGGGTCGTTCCATGCCATCACGTGCGCGTGTTCCGGATCCCACGGTGCGGTGACTTTGTAGAGATAGACGACGTATTCGCTCAGTGAGAGAAACCCGTGGGCAAATCCCGGTGGCAGCCACAGGCTGGTGCTTTCGTCCGCGCGCAGCACGAAACCTTCCGCGCGTCCGAAGGTCGGCGAATCCGGACGCAAATCGACCGCCGCCTCGTAAACCTCTCCCTGCAAAACGGTGAGCAGCTTTCCCTGCGGCTGGCGCGACTGGAAATACAATCCACGCAGCGTGCCGCGACGCGTTTTAATCAGGTTGTCCTGGAGGAAGTCCACGTCGATCCCGGCCGCGGCCAGCTCCCCACGATTCCAGATCACCTCGTAGCTGCCCCGCGCATCGGTATGCATCGGGCGCGAGAGAAGAAACATGCCGTCGAGGGAAGTGGTCCGGACGTCCATGAGTTGTGGCTAGCAGGCTTTGGTCAGGGCGTCAGTTTTTTGCCGCGCGCAAGGGAAGAACAAGGGCGTATTCGCCGGGAGACAGCAGATCAGGATTGATCGACGCGGCGGCGGCACGGGCGCGGGTGCTATCTCCACTGCCGGCGAGGACCGCGGCAAGGACCGCGAGCTGGCCGGGCGGGAGACGATCGGCGAACACCGTGATGTCGTCGAAAATCCCGAAAGCTTCGGTGGGCCGGTCGTTCTCGAGGAGATTCAAGGCATGGGTGATGCGGAAAGTGACATTGGCCGGCTCGGCTGCGCAAGCTGCGGCGGTTTCCTCGAGACTGACTTCCTCGTCGCCGGTCAGCGCCAGGTAGCGCACGTAGTCTTGCACCGCGGCGCTTTGCGGCGAGGCCGCGCGGGCGCGTTCGAGTGACGCAGCCAACAGCGAGGGGCGTCCGCTCCGGCTGAAGCGGTCGCGGGCCACGCGAAAGACATAATCGGCCACGCCGGGATCGCCGCAAAGTTCGGCCAGTTTTTCGTCCACCACGTTCGACGCACCGAGCGCATCGCCGCTGGGAATAATGAATTCGAGCCGGCGCGATTTTGCCGCGGCATCCATCGCCTCGCGCAGAGCGGCAGCGCCACCCTGCGGACCGCGTCCGCGCGCGTATTCGGCGCGGGCTTTGGCCGTGAGGCGCACATCCGCGTCGACATTGCCGCCTGCATCGACCGCGGCGAGCACGGCGTCGAGATTTTCCATGGCGAAGAGTGCCTCGGTGCGCGCGCCGAAGGCGGCGGTGGATTCGCCCGCTTCCTGCGCGGTGATGAGCGTCAGTGCTTCCTTGGGCAGGCCGGCACCGGACAACCAGAGCGCGTAGGCCGCACGGCGCTCGAGCGGGGCGGCGTCGAAAAGCGGACGCAATTGCCCGTGGATTTCCTGCGGCGTTTTTTGTCCGGACCGCACGAGCACGGCGGCGGCGGACAAGAGGGCGGGATTGTCGATGTCGACTTTTTCCATCGCGGCCGCGGCCCAGCGTTGTCGGTTGGCCGGCGAGCTGTTGACTTCGTTGAGAGCGAAGGCAAGAGCATCCTTGCGCAGCGGTGTGTCGAGCAGGCTGTCGATAATTTCCACCACCTCGGCCGAACCAGCCACGGCGCCGGCGCTCGGCGTCATGCCCGGCCCGAACTCGGGGCGGTAACGCTGCAAAAGCAGACGCGCCAAGGTGAGTTGCTGAGCCGGATCATCGGCGATCGCGGCGGCGGCACGCGCCTCGGCGATGGCGCGGTCGATGTCTCCCTGACGCAGTTTGCGCGCGGTGCGCAATTCGCCAGCTTCCTTGGCTTTGCCCGCTTTCTCCAGCGCGTCGATCCCTTCGGCAAATTGCTCTTCGTTGCCGAAACGTGTGGCGATTTCGGCCCGCGCCTGGAGATCATCGGCGTTGAGTTCCGATTTTTGCGAAAGTTTCTCGTAGTAATCCAGCGCGGTCGCGCGGCCCATTGTTCCTTCGATCTGACCGAGCACGCGCAGCACATCGGGCTCTTCCGGACGCAACTCTTTGGCAGAATTGATCTGCAGCCAGGCCATGCGGTAGTTGGATTTTTCGAAATTGTCCTTCGCCTTGGCTGCGAGATCGCGCGCCCGCCAGCCGGTGAAAAAGTGGTAACCGACCGCGCCCAGCGCACCGAGGATGACGAGGGCAACAGCGAGGATGGACAAAAGCCGCAGGAGAAGCTTGCGGCGGCGGCTCTTTGTGGCGCGCGAACTCATGTGGCCGGATTCTCGTCGGGCAGTCGCTTCAGGTAAAGTGCCGCAGGCATGGATCCAAAAAAACACCCGTCACGCAGACGCGGGACGGGTATTTGCAAAAGGAAACGATTGGTCAGGCAACCTTGCGCTTGCGCCAGCGGGCGAAGGCTGCGCCGCCAACAAGTAGCGCCGCTGCGGCCCAGGTGCCGGGCTCGGGAATGGAGGCGGGCCCGACCGGTGTGTATTCATAGGTGAGATTGATTGTCCCGCCGGCGAGAACTGAAGCCGTACGAGTATCAAAATCCGTGCCGCTGACGGTCAGACCTACAAGGCGAGAGAGACTGCTGTCGAACGTTCCGCCGCCGATCGCGCTGTAGTAGACAGCATTGGCCAGTTGATTACTGCTAAAAGTGGATTCATTGACACCGGAACCGCTCAAGAGAGTAAAAGTTTGCGAGGTGCTGGGCGCGATGGTTTGACCCGAGGTGGAGGCGGGCGATGTGCTGAGCGGGTTGATCAGCGAACCATTGATGAGAGTGGGCGCGCCCACCCCCGAAAAAGTAAGGCGGATGCGTCCGGTAGTATTTTGAATCAAAGTTGCCGGATCGGAAACGTCGAGGTTGTCGACACCATAAGAACCGCTGAGAATCCCCGTTGATTCAAGTGTGATGGCGGTGAGCGTCCCCAAGTTCAGGTCAAATTTGTTCCATGTAAAGCTGGCCGCCGTCGCACCCACGTTATTGTAAGTTTGCGTCTGAACGATGAGGTCTGCTTGGGCGCTTGAGATCGCGAGAGTCGCCGCGGCAATGAGGACAAAAGTTTTTTTCACAGGGCGAATGTTGTGCTCTGAAATTAACTTTGCCGCCTCCGAGATCAAGGCATTAATTCATAAATTCCATAAACATCTGATAACAAACAGATGATAACATTGACGAGCCTGGACGGGCCCGAGCCTATGTCCGGCAGGACGGGCAACTGTTGATCGCTTTCGCTGAACGGACGGACAAACAAGAAGCGGCTCCCGAGAGAGCCGCTTGAGTGAATCGATTGGAGGCTGGTTTAGCTCTGCGAGCCTTCCTCGGTCATGGCTCTATCCTTCTTGTCCCCGCCTTCCCCAGGGCAGCGGCCGCAGCTTGCGCGCGGTGCGCAATTCGCCGGCTTCCTTGGCTTTGCCCGCGTTCTCCAGCGCGTCGATCCCTTCGGCAAATTACTCCCCGTTGCCGAAACGTGTAGCGATTTCGGCCCGCGCCTGGAGATCGTCCGCGTTGGTTCCGATTTCTGCGAAAGCTTCTCGTAGTAATCCAGCGCGGTCGCGCGGCCCATTGTTGCTTCGATCTGACCGAGCATGCGCAGCACATCGGGCTCTTCCGGACGCAACTCTTTGGCAGAATTGATCTGCAGCCAGGCCATGCGGTAGTTGGATTTTTCGAAATTGTCCTTCGCCTTGGCTGCGAGATCGCGCGCCCGCCAGCCGGTGAAAAAGTGTTAACCGACCGCGCCCAGCGCACCGAGAATGACCAGGGCAACAGCGAGGATGGCCAGCGTGCGCGAACTCACTTTGCCGGATTCTCGTCGGGCAGTCGCTCAAGGTAAAGTGCCGCGGGCATGGACCCAAAAAAACACCCGTCACGCAGACGCGGGACGGGTGTTTTGCAAAAGGAAACGATCGGTCAGGCAACCTTGCGCTTGCGCCAGCGAGCGAATGCTGCGCCACCAACAAGCAGCGCCGCTGCGGCCCAGGTGCCGGGCTCGGGGATGGGGGCGGGCCCGACCGGTGTATATTCGTAAGTGAGGTTGATCGTCCCGCCGGCGAGAACTGAAGCCGTATTAGCATCAAAATCCGTGCCGCTGACGGTCACACCGACAAGGCGAGAGAGGCTGCTGTTGAAGGTGCCGCCGCCGATCGCGCTGTAGTAGACAGCGTTGGCCAGTTGATTACTGCTAAAAGTGGACTGATTGACACCGGAACCGCTCAAGAGAGTAAAAGTTTGCAATGTGCTAGGCGCGATGGTTTGACCCGAGGTGGAGGCGGGCGATGTGCTGAGCGGGCTGATCAGCGAACCATTGATGAGAGTGGGCGCGCCCACCCCCGAAAAAGTAAGGCGGATGCGTCCGGTAGTATTTGCACTCAAAGTTGCCGGATCGGAAACGTCGAGGTTGTCGACACCATAAGAACCGCTGAGAATCCCCGTTGATTCAAGTGTGATGGCGGTGAGCGTTCCCAAGTTCAGGTCAAACTTGTTCCAAGTAAGAAGGGCGGCCGTCGAGTCCACGTTGCTGTAATTTTGCGTCTGAAAGATAACGACTGCTTGGGCGCTTGAGATCGCGAGAGTCGCCGCGGCGATGAGGGCAAAGGTTTTTTTCATAGGGCAAATGTTGTGTTCCGAAATTAACTTTGCCGCCTCCGAAATCAAGGCATTAGTTCATAAATTCCATAAACAACTGATAGCAAACAGATAATAACCTTCACGAGCCTGAATGGGCCGAGCCTATGGCCGGCAGGATGGGTAACCGTTCATCGCTTTCACTGAAGGGGCGGACAAACAAGAAGCGGCTCCCGAGAGAGCCGCTTCAGTGAATCGACGGTAGAGCTGATTTAGCTCTGCGCGCCTTCCTCGGTCTTGGCCTGATCCTTCTTCTCCCCGCCTTCCCCGGGGCAGCTACCGCAGCTGCCGGCGAAGGTGGTGGTGGCGAAGGCGGCCATGGCAATGGCCGTGACCGTGAGGGTGAGTAGGTTTTTCATCAGAAGATCAACGATCGGGCAGATTTGCCGGATGCGCAACCGGAAAGCCCGTCAAAAAAAAGAAGCGGCTCCCGAAAGAGCCGCTCCAGTGAATCGATGGCAGGGCTGATTTAGCTCTGCGTGCCTTCCTCTGACTTCGCCTTGTCCTTGGCTTTTTCGCCGCTGACGGGGCAGGACCCGCAGCTGCCTTCAGCGAAGGTGGTGGAAGCAAAGGCAGCCATCGAAATGGCTGTCACAGCAATGGTAAGGAATTTCTTCATCGGGGAATACGACTCGCAGAAACTGACCGATGTTCAATCTTTTTCGGAGGATCTGGGTCCACCTGCCGCGGTAGGGACGGCTGGCCTCGGCCGTCCGCACCCAGCAGCAGACCACACCAAGCGGCCCAAGCCCTACTCCGACTTCGCCGCCAACGGCTCGGCCTTCGATGTGATGTCTTCCGGCGCAAAGTCGCTCTGCAGCGTAATGACCCTCATCCCGGGCTTGTCGAAGTCGATGGCCTTGAGGTCGACCATCTGGATCTTCAGGCCCCCGTAAGTGCGGACGTAAGTCTTCAGGTTGGTCCGGTCGTGCGAGACGGCCCACTCGGTAGTGTCCGTATTGACCAACTTGGGCTGGCCACTCGAAGTGAGAAATCCCTTCGTATTCGGGGTCTGGTCGGCCGTGTTGCTCTGGATTGCACCATTGAAGATGTCGAACGTGTTGAGCACGTGGAAGCCGAGGTTGACCGTGTCGGACGCCGTCGCGCCCGGGGTGGCCCAGTGCGAGAAGAGCGCGGCGCGGATGAAACGCGATGGCGGCGACATATCGCCGGGCAGTCCGATGGCACCGCTGCCCTGTCCGTAATTCACCGAGGTGAATTTCCCGAGCTGGCGCAGGGGCACGTTGACCGGCGATATGTCGACATAGTTGCCGACATTGATTGTCTGCCAATCGTAAGGCGGCGAGTTGGTCAGGGTGCCGAGCGGCGCATCATGGATCTTCAGTTTTCCGCCGACGTATTCGGCAATGACCACCTTGCCCGTGTTGTCACCGATCCAGTAGTGGACCGCCAAGACTTCTTTGAAAGGCACAAACTCCTGCTGCGCGACGTAGACGTCGTTCTGCAAAGCCGCCACGGCTTCATCCACGGAGGAGCAATTGGCCAGGAGATAACTCAGCACTTCCCAGCTGCCGATCGACTTGTCCGCCGGCGCGGCCTGGGGATCGAGATACTGCGCAAAGCCCGGTAGATAGAGCATCCCGAGGGCAAGGCCCTTTTCATTCTGGCCGTCCGCCAACAGCGTCGGGGCGATATCCGCGTTCAGTCCGACAAAACCGTATTTCGCCGTCCACTTTTTGCCCGGTTTGCCGCCGGGTGCCGTGCCGGTGAAGTCCGTGCCGCGCGGGACAACGAGCACCTTCGAGTTGAACGGATAGCCGAACTCCATGGAGCGGAAATAAATCTGCGCACCGTCTTTCGAGGTGATTTGGAAAGCCGTGCAGGCCAAGGCGGGCGCGGGGATGTTGAGGACAACCACCGCCGCAACGGCGGCCAAAGATTTCGGGAAGTTTCGCATAGGCGAGCAAGATCAGGATGGCTCGGACGCGCCACAAGAAAAATAACCCTGAGAGGTGGATCGCGATGTCCCATCGCGATTTCCTGTCTGCATGATCGCGCCCGGAGGACGCGATCCGCCCCTAATCGATGGCGACAGTTGGACTTAGACGTCCGCAACACAATCGGAGCGGCCCGCTGGCCGAAGCCAAAAAAGCAGGACTGTGCGTGAAGTCTGCGTGAAGTCTTGTAGCGGCGGTCTATGACCGTCGGAACAATCATCAATGGAAGAGGCACCGACGGTCATAGACCGCCGCTACAGTTTCAGACGTTGTTCCCTACTCTGGGAACATCGGGGTGATGTTGACGCGGAAGCCCCACTGCTGACCGGGCACGGGCGACTGCGCGTAATACTGCAGGGCCAGACCGATCTGCACCGGAATTTTGCCGAGCTTGAAAACTTGGGAATACGTGTTGTTGAACGAGATGGTCCATTCCTCGCCCAGCCAGTCGTAGGTCGATTCGCTGTCGACTCCGATGGTGGTCGCCGTCTTGAAGGTGTGGGCGAGGAAGGGCTGGAAGTAGGTCGCGTTGTAGTCACCGGGGCCGGCTACGCGCCAATTCTGCGTGACGAGCGAGCCGACGGTCCAACCGTTCTTCTGCCACAGCGCCACGCCGGACGGCCCCAGCGTCATGACATCGCCGCCGAGCTTTTTTTGCGTCGCCGTGGGCAGGATGGAAGTCGGACCAAGGCCCCAGATGATGCCGAACGGCCCCGGTTCGGCCGGCGAGAGGAAAGTTTCCACCTCGAGGTCCCCCAACCCCGTGACATAGCCCGGACCAAAAACATTGCTCGTCGAGATGAACGGCAGCACCGGACGCACGATGTAGTTCCATTCGCTCGTCACGTGCAGCGGGATGACCGGCTGGAAATTCATCAGATAAAGCGTGCCGTTGTTCTCCCCGACACCGAAGTTGAAGTTGTTCTGGAATTGCACGCTGATCAGATCGGCCACCGGGTTTTGCAATTTTTCGGCGAGCGCGGCATTGGAACCCTGCTCCGCGGCAACCAGCGGAGTGGCAAATGAGCCGCAGGAAACCAACACAGCGGCAATTGCGGTCAACAAGCGACAAAAGCAGAGAAATGGGGAGTGCATGATGCGGCGGTTATAGGGGTGATGCGCACGTGGCGCAACGCCGGACGCCGCCATTTTTATTGAGCGGCCAGCCTACCCGCGCTTACTACTTGAAAAATTCTATCACCTTATGAAACGCACCCTCCTCGCCCTGTCCCTCGTCCTTCTGTCAACCTCGCTCCACGCCGCCGACTTCAGACCCGAGATCAAATACGCCGAGGTTAACGACGTCAAACTGGCCTACTACATCCGCGGCGAAGGCGAACCGCTGCTCATGATCAACGGGTTTGTTTCCAGCATGAGTTTGTGGGATCCCGTCATGATCGAGACACTGGCCAAGCAGCACCAGCTGATCCTCTTCGATAACCGCGGCGTGGGCCTGTCCACCGACACGAAGGAAAACAACACGACCATCCCGCAGATGGCCGACGATGCCGCCGGGTTGATCAAAGCCCTCGGCCTCAAGAAGGCGAACATCCTCGCTTTCTCCATGGGCGCGCGCATCGGCCAGCAGGTGCTCATCCGCCATCCCGACCTGGTGAACAAGGCCGTGCTCTGCGCCGCCAATCCGGGCGGCAAATACGATGACGTGGCGGCGCCGGATGTGGAAGCCAAGCTCAATAATCCCAAAACGCCCGGGATGGAAAGAATCGCCCTGAGCGCCCCCAACACCGAGGCTGGGCAGGCCGCATTGAAGGCCGCAGTGGAACGACTCAAGGCGGCTGTCGCGACGGGCATCGTGCCCGACGACTTCAAGGTCTCCAAAGAAACCACCGAGCGCCAAGACCGCGCGCGCACCACGCTTTGGACGGCGGACAACAGCAACTTCGAAAACCTCAAAAACATCAAGGTTCCCGTGCTCATCGCCGACGGACGCGACGACGCCATCGATCCGCCGAAAAACTCCCTCATCATCGCCAACCAAATCCCCTTCTCCTGGCTGGCCTTCTTCGACGGCGGCCATTCGTTCCTCTACACCTCACCAAAGCACTTCGCCGACACGGTGAATGTGTTTCTGCAGTAAGCGAGGCAAAGGCATTAGCCACGGATTAAAAAAGATTGCAGAAGATAGGCATTGGCCGCGTGACCTCGGCCAATGCCAAGTGCCTCAGCAGAAACCTGCGTCCGATCAATGTTTGGAGCGAAGGCCTCAGTTTTTGCCGGGGTCACACGGCAAAAACTAATCCTCTTTCATCTTCTTCCATCCGTGGCCTGCTTTTTGTCTGAACCAAATCGCGGCTTCGCGTTATAGCTGCCAGATGGCGAAGCGCCCCCGCTTAATTGTCGCGATTCTCGTGCTGCTTAGCTGCGCATTATGCCGCGCCGAGGAATCCGAGACGCCCGACACCATCCTCTCGCGCATTTCCTCGCTTTGCCACAACGCGGCCAAGCCGGTCGGTATCGAGTTCTTCGTCGATTACTACGGTGTCTTCCAAGGGAATCCGGTCGGCGGCAATTCGCAGGATTTCGCCTACTCGCAATACCTGCCCTTCGGATTCGAATGGAAAGAACCGCTCGGTTGGCGCGGCGGCAGACTGCGCGCCTCGGCGGTATCAGGCGCGGGACGGGATCTTTCCTCCACGATCGGCAACGCCTTCGAAGTCTCGCAGGCATGGACGGACAACACGCTCTTCCTTTACGAAGCCTACGTTGTGCAAAAGGCGTTCGACGACCGGCTCGAAGTGTTGGTCGGACGCATCTCGTCCGCCGAGTTTTTCGCCGGACTGCCGGCACTGAACCTGCTCGTGACCGGTGGACTCAACTCGGTGCCGATCGCCCTCAAACTCAATTCACCCTTCACCGGCAGCGCGGACGCTTCGTGGGCCGCGGGTGCACGTTGGTTGCCGGCCGAGGAGACGTATATCATGGCCGGATTGTTCCAAGCGCGCGCGGACCTCGGCGACTCCGGCCCCTACCATGGCTTGGATCTCGCCTTTGGTCAGGACGACGGCGGTTTTGCCGTGGCGGAGATCGGATGGACTCCCAACTCCAAGCAGTTCACCGCCGTGCAGGAAGACCGACGTTTCACCCGCGACCGCACCGAACTGCCAGGCGATGGCAGCGGCCTGCCCGGCATTTACAAACTCGGCTCTTATTTTTCGACCACGGCCAAGGAGAATTATCCCGGCGGCTGGGGCGAGAATCCGTTCGGCTTTTACCTGATCGGCCAACAAGCGATTTGGGAGCAGACGCGCGGACAACCGCAAGCGCCGCATTTCGCCGTGTTCGGTGGAGCCACTTGGTCACCGCCGACCGGCGTGACCGAAATGCCGTGGAGCGGATTCCTCGGCACCTCGTGGCAAGGGCCGTTACCCGCACGACCCGCGGACCATCTTTACGCGGTGGGCCAGATCGGCAACTTCAGCGAGCCGTATGCGAGCAGCGTGGGGCAATCGCCTGCCGGCGCCTTCGAATCCGTGCTCAACGCGGGCTACATCTTCAAAATCACCAAGGAACTTTCCGTTCAGCCCGACATTCAATACATCATCCGCCCGGGCGGCTTCGGCCAGTCGGGCAACGCGCTCGTGCTCGGGTTGCAAATTGCGGTCGAGCTGTAATCGCTGGCCCCGCGCTGGTAGGGCGCGACAGCCTGTCCGCCGTGTGCGGATCCCCGGCGCGCCGTGTCGATCAATCTCACCACCGGGCACGCGGCGGGTCCGGAGGCCCCTCCCTACCGGGCCAAGCGCAGCTGGCCGCTGCACTTGCCTAGAACCCCTTCCCGGTGTTTAGACATTCTCTGTGAACTTTACCTACAGTGTGCGCGAGGCACGCGCCAACCTGACCAAGCTTTGCCGCTCCGGCCGGCGTTTTGTTATCTCCAACCGCAACCGTCCCGTTGTTGTCGCCCTTCCCATCGAGGATTTTGAAGCGCTGATGGAGACGTTGGATGTTCTGGCCGACCCGGCAGCGATGAAAGCGATCCACGCCGCGCGATCGGGCAAGACGAAATACCGCCCTCTTGACCTGACCGATGAAAACTTAGGCCTCTGATCAGGTCGCGGCGTGGCACTTCATGCCGATGCGGCTTTCATTTGACGTCCGCAGGACACCTGCGTCTATTCACGAACCTCAAACAATCCCCGCCCAAAGAACCCCTCATTATGAACCACAAACGCACGTTCCTCACCGTCGCCTGCACCCTCGCCGCCGTTGCCTTCACGCAGGCCGAGATTCCCATCGACAACAACCAACCGCCCACGCCGTCCTCGACCAAGTCGCGCTTCGCACCGTCCTTCACCGGCGGGAAACCGGGCGACTTGCTCTCGCAGAAAGAAATCGGCACGGACATCAAGGGCGCGCGCGCGTGGAAAGTCCGCTACGTCTCGAAGGACGTCAACGGCGTGCCCACCGAAGTCACCGGCTTGGTCATTGCCCCGAAAGAAAAAGGCAAGGACCGCAAGGTGATGACTTGGTGCCATGGCACCACGGGTCTCGGCGATTCCGCCACCCCCTCGGCCCAACCCAACCCGGCGCGCAACCTCATCAGTTACTTCGATGCGGATTCCACGCAGCAGAACGACTACGGCGTGCCCGGACTACAGGGTTGGATCGACGACGGCTACGTGGTTTGCGCCACGGACTACCAAGGTCTCGGCACTCCGGGTCAGCATCAATACAACGTCAACCGCACCCAGGCACGCGATGCCGTTTATCTCGTTCATGCCGCGCGCAAAATGGACGATGTCGCCGCCGGCACCAAATTCGGCTGCACCGGATGGTCCCAAGGCGGAGGCGCCTCGGGCGCTGTGGCTGAGCTCGATCCCGAAGATTACGGCGATTTGAAATTGGTCGGCACCGTCTGCATGTCACCGGGTTCGGCCATCGTCGCCTACGACACCCCCGTGGGCCCGACGGCCGCTTTCGGCAACGCCAACATGCCCCCGGATTCGCACCTCGTCATGATGCTGGCCGGATACCAGGTCGCCAATCCCGACAAACTGAAGCTTTCCGATTACTTCACACCGCTGGGCATCGAGATCATCGAAACGGCATGGAACATCCAACCCGTGCACCATCTCAACGACACCATCGCCCGCCTCTTCAAGCTGAAGGGCGCGATCATGCAGGAGAAACCGACCAACCTCGACGCATGGAAGGCGGCCATCACGGACGGTTCCTCCGGAACCCGCAAGCCGGTTGCCCCCATCCTCATCTGCATGGACACCTTCAAAGGAGGCCTCACCGTTCCCGATGTCTGGCAGACCAACTATGCCAAGCTGGTGGAGGAGCTCGGCGGCAAAGTTGAATTCAAAGAATACCCGAAAGACGACCACTTCTCCCTGCCCAACAGCTGCGCTCCCGACGCGCGCGAGTGGTTGAACGGATTGTTCTAACCGATTCCGATAGTAGAAGCGGCGTCCCCGCCGCTTACCCTCCAAAGATAAGCGGCAAGATGCCGCTTCTACCTTATTTCGCCGCGCTGAGGAGCACCTGCGTTCCGTCGAGCGACGAGTCATTGATCTTGGCCAACGGAACCGTGACCACGCTCTTTAGCGGCGCGAGTTTGCCGAAGTCGAACTGGGCGAAATTCAGCGCGTCGATCGTGCGCAGGAAGTAAAGGTTGCGCACTTTGTCGTTCATCCAAGTGAAGAGCGTGACTTCGCTCGAGGTGGTGCCCGGGGTTCCTCCTTCGGCCGAGTAGCCCTTGTCGACCGAGAGATCATACGGCCGGTCGAAGTTGTTCAGGATGTGGCCGAGCGTGATTACGGCCTCCTCGGGAGAATCGGCCTTGCGCACGAATTGCGTGTAATAGGCGGCTTTGACAAACCGGCCCGCGGCAATCTGCGAGGAAGGCACATTGGCCAGCGCGTTGCCGCTGTCGGGAGCGCTCACCTTCAGTTGGCCGAATTGGCCGGTGTTCCGGTCGACATTGTTTAGCTGCGCGTAGTTGTTCAGATTCGTCAAATGCCACGGAAAATCCGGCGCATTGGTCGCCACGCCCACCGGATTGTCGTGGACGTTCATCTTGCCGTCCAAAAATTCGATGACGATGCCCGCGCCGGTCTTGTCCCAGAGAATGTAGTGCATGGGCAGTTCGATGTTGCCCACGAGAGGAACCTTGGGAAGCCAGACGCTGACGTCGCCTCCTTGCAGCACTTCCTTGACCTCCGCCACGGATTTGAAGTTGCCGAGAAGGTAAAGCGCGAGGTCGGTGGCAGCCAAAGCCTTCGCGGCATCGGATCCTGCGCCGGTCGGTGATTGTGATCCGGGCATTTCGTTGGTGCTGAGCGAAAGCCCCTGATCGTTGGCCGACTCGACCATCATGTTCATGCCCGAACCCACCCCCACGTCGGCACTCACACCGAGGACGGGATACTTTGTCTCGAACGACAGCCCCGGCTTCTTGGCCGGCGCGATGGAAGCGACCTTCGTGCCCGCCGGGACATAGGTCATTTCGAATGGCAGCGGGCTCGCGTATTCCATCGTCTTGCCGCTGTAGGCATTGCCCTTCGTGTCGGTGATCATCAAGGCTGTGCAGGCCCAAGCACGCGGCGGAAGCACTAGGGCAGTAAGAGCTAGGACGAGGGGTAGAATGCGTGTCGTATTCATAATAATGAGACCGTAAAGCCCACCCCCCAGCCCCACAAGCTCCCTCTCCCCATGTCTCTTCGTCTGTTGGTCGCCGCGGCGACCCGTCTCGGCTTCGCCTCGGCTGTCTCTTTGCCTGTGGTCTCTTAGTCTCTTCCTTTAGCAATCATCCCGCTCAGAGCGGCAGCGGTGGCGGCGTGGACTCGACCGGCGTTCCGCGAGAGTCGAGGGCAACCGGCGTTCCGCAGGCGTGGCAGAAAGGCGCAAACGCATTCTTGCGCGTCGAGCACTTCGGACAGCGGTCGAACAGACCGATGCCGCAGTGGGGACAGAAATCGATCTCCGGATTCTTGAAGTCCACGGGCCGTTCGCAGCCAGGGCAGGCGGACTTCGAGATGCGGACGAGCGCCGTGTCATAAGTGAGGACTTGGCGACGGACGGGATCCGGCTGCGCTTCGGCCAGTTTCTGCTGGGCGAGATAACGGTTGGCCGCCTTGATGAGCCAGCGACCGACGATCACGGTAAGCAGGATGCCGACGGTGTAGCGGACGTAGCCACCGTAACTCGGCAGGTAAGGCACGAGTTCGACAAAGAAGGCGAAGAGCGCGAACAGGGCGAAGCCCCAGACAAAAGGCCAGAACTGGCTCTGGCGATGGCGTTTGAACAACCATCCGGCAAGCACGAGAAGAGGCAGGGTCAGAGCGAGGCGGTAAGCAAACACGCGTAGCTCCGATGCGCTGAGCGCCGCTTGATAGCGCTCTTGGGCTTCGGCCAGTAGCGGCGACATCTGCTCTTCGCTGGCCTGAAATGCCTGGGTCGCATCGAGGAGCGCCTTGCGCTGGGCTTCGACGGCAGCCTGCGCCCGGGCTTGCTCGGCCTTCAGCTCATCGAGCTGGGCCGTGCGTGCGATGAGTTCCGCGTCCTGGCTCGGCAGCTGCGTGGCTGTTCGGGTTGCGATCCAGTTGCGAAAACTGTCCTGCGCGCTGCTGCTGGCGTAGGCCGCGCTGTCGTTTTGCAACTCGGCTTGGTCGAGTTTGGTTTGCGCGGTATTTTGGGCGGTCCGCGCCTCTTCCTGAGCACTGCGCAGCGGGGCAATCGCCGTCTGGTCGATGAACTTCTCCGGATCGATCCGGCCATCCACTTGGGGAAGATCGCCGACAATCGTGCCCCCGAGCCCGATGAGGAATACGGCAAAGACCACCGCAAGGAGCCACAGGCCGCGGTTGAACCATGTTTCAGTAAGACGGAGTGTTCGAGCCATCCCTCACCCTGCCGATTTCAGTGCCCTCAAGGACAGCCGAAAACTTCCAAAACTCCGGAATTCCGGCAGCCGGACTCCTCTGGCCCCTGCTCTCTTCACCCCTCATCCCCTCACCGGCACCGCCGCCCGCACCGTAGTCCCATTTCCCGGCTCCGCATGGATTTCCAGCGTTCCCCCGAGCATCTTTGCGCGCTCGCGCATGCCGACCAATCCGAGGTGACCGTTCTTCTGCGCTGCCGTGGCACGGTCCGGATGGAAAGAGCGTCCGTTGTCCGCGATTTCCAGCTGCAGCAAGTTGCCATCCTCGAGCAGACTGATCCGCGCCTCCGTTGCCCCGGCATGCTTCTCGATGTTGTGCAACGCTTCCTGTGCGATGCGGAAGAGATTCCCCGCCCGCTCGCCATCCAAATGATCCGCCGACGGCAGGTGGCATTCCACGGTGAGATCCAGCCTCACGCGCTCGCGGAAAGCGGCGGCATGCTTTTCGATCGCGGCCGGCAGACCTGCGTGATCAAGCAACGACGGACGCAGATTGCGCGAGAGTGCGCCCACTTCCTGCAGCACGGTCTCCAGCGCCTTGCGCACCTCGGCCAATTCCTTGCGCAGCACGTTCGACCTCACATGGCGGCGCGCCGAGGCGATGCGCGTCGTTGTCACCGAGAGCAGCTGCGCAATGTTGTCGTGCAATTCCCGGCTTAAGGCATGCCGCTGTTCCTCCTGCAGCCGCAGCAACTCACGCGCGAGTAGACGCAGCGCCGTCAGATCCGATTCGGTCGCGGATTCCGCTTCGATATTCACCTCCACCCTCTGCCGCAGGGCCTGCAAGTGCTCGGCCAAAGGCTCAGGATCGGAAGATTGGCCAGCGAAGCACACGTCGACCAACCCCGGATCACCATGCAACGCCGCACACAGCCGCCGTGCCTGCGTCCATACCGATTGCAGATCAGCCGTCCGCCCCGCACCCGCCCCGACGCACGCGTCATAGTGCTGCGTCGCCTCCTCCACGCGTCCGAGCAAAAGCGACGCCTCGGCCCGGATAGCCGATTGCCAGAAGGCCTCCTCCGTGGCCAAGCCCTCGACCACCTCCGCCGCCAAGCCCGCCGCTGCCTCCCACTCCCCGAGCAAGGCATGAAGCGAAGCCGCATTGATTCCGCAATACGCATCGCCATCGCGGCAGTAGCCATCGAAGTAGAACGCCAACGCACTTTGCAGATGCGCCCGCCCCTCTTCTGCATCGGCGCTGCGCCAAGCGAGGTCCTTGTTGATCCGCCCGACCAGTCCGAGCAATTCGGCATCCGGCGGCACGCTGATCAGCAGTTCGCTCAACACCTGCCGCGCTTCCTCCGTTTGTCCCGACCGAGCCAAAGCCAAAGCTAACTCCCGCCGCATCGGCGCCGCCGCCGCCCGATCCCGGGCACGATCCAAGTCTGCCGACGACGGTTGCCGCCGACTAGGTGAAGCGCTTTCGCGCCCCGACCTCCCTATTTTTGTGATTAGGGGCACTGCAATCTCAAAATTATCATGCCGCTCTGCAAATGGCAGCATCGACATTTATGGGGTATTCACCTCATCGATCTCGACCGACGTCCGGCGCCTGCGCGCGTTGGAGTTGCCGACTTCGTCCCGGTCAACGTGCTGCGCCATCACCATGGCCCGAGCGCAGTTGGTAGAGGCGGGTGCCGAGCGGCTCTGCCTGGCAGTCGATCGTGCCCACGTAGCTCAAATCGAACTTCTTCCGAAACTCGAGAGCCGCCAAATCGGCAAATCTTCCCGTGGTGTGAATCCGCCCCGGATAAACGCGCCGCGCCCAATCACTCAGCCGCGCATCTGGAGTCGGGCCGGCGGAAGCATGGAGGACGAAAGTGCACGAATTCTTGACCGAACCGGACTGCACGCGCTTTTGCAGTTCCATCGCCCCGTGAACCGCGTCCGCAATGGTGGGCCATGCGAAAAGGCAAGGGCCGCCGGAATCATTCGACGATCCATGCCGGGCGGGATGATCTCCCCAGATCTTGCGAAGATGCGTTGCCGCCAAGGAATGCTCGTCCTTTTCCCGCGAAGTGGAAATGCAAAGCACCGCGCTCACGCCGTTGCCGCACGTTGCCGCGGCGGACTCCTTCGGCGTCGGCTCACGAAGCACAAAAGATTCTCGCGGAAAGCTCTCCCAGAAAGATGGAGGGGCACCCGCCGAGACGGTCAAAAGCGGAACGTCCCAAGAGGCAGCGCGCGCCGCGGCACGGGCGGTAGCGATGTAGCGCGCCAGCTCGTCCGCCCCGCCAACCTGGGCTTCGCCCCCATCCACGAGATCGACATAACAAGCCCGCTCCACCGCCTTTTGCCAATCGCTGCGCGGCATCGCCCCGGGCAGCACGGCACAAGTTTCCACACCCAAAGGTGCGGACCGTTGCAGGAACTCGACTTCCTCGCCCGACGCAACTGCCGACCATGCACACACCACACGATGATCCTCCAACCATCGGGCGAGCCGCGCACATTCCTTGTCGCTAAGCTTCTCCCCGCGCCCGTAAAACGCGGCCACTGCCGCCGGACCGAAGCAATCGTCATAAAAGCCGGAATCTCCGTGCAGCACCGCTGCCAACTTTCGCACCTCCTTTCTCACCACGGCAAGGTCAGCGCGGCGAGTCGCGCCGGCGCGATCCGCCGGCAAGAGAGCTTCCCGTGCCCTCTCCTCATCGCCGCAGATCATCCATGCCGTGGCAATGGTCGCGGAAGACCATAAACGGTCCTCCACCGGCGGCAGTTGCAGAACGCAGCGGGCCGTCTTCTGCGCGAGGGCCGTCTCGCCCGTCAGCGCCGCCAGAACCGCGGCGTTTATTCCGCAATGGAAACTCTGCTCGAGCGCAAAGCCTTTCGCGTAAAATTCCCCCGCCTGCCGCAGATGCCGCTCCGCATCCGCCGCGGTCCGGGCCCGTTCCGCGAAGTCCTTGTGCAGGCGACCAAGTAAGCCGAGGACTCCGGCATCAGGAGGCGAGGCCACCAGCGAGTCCTGCAGCACCTCGAAAGCTTGTTCCGTTTCTCCGCTCCGCGCCAAAGCCAGGGCAATTTGTTGACGCAGGGAAACCGTCTCGTGCGGGGATGCAACCAAACTCAGTCGCCGCAGCGCTCCCTCCGCCAAGGCCAGGGCCAGCATGTGCTCGCCACGACTATTCGCCTCGCGGGCCAATTGCACAGCTTCGCGCGGGCTTTTGCGGGCGCCAGCGACTCGCTCGCGCCATCCGGAGAAGGAAACCGGAGAAGCCGGCAACTCGTCCATGAGTTGCTCAGTGAGTTCGCGCCGCGAAGACATGCTTTGTTGCCATGAGACGTTTTGGAATCGGCAATCGCTAGCGGAATGCGTGAGGATATCAATATCTTATGAAGAAACAGCATCGCTACCGGGCCTTCATCAGCTACTGCCATCAGGATAGAAAAGAAGCCGCGCGACTGCAGACCACCATCGAGAATTTCCGCCCTCCCGCCGATGCCGTTTCCGCCGGCCGGGTTACCGAACGCATCAGACCAATTTTCCGCGACCGCGAAGTCCTCGGATCCAGCCACGATTTGAGTGCGGCGATTCGGGACGCCTTGGAGGACAGCTCTGCGCTCATCGTTGTTTGCTCACCGCGCGCGGCAGCCTCGAAGTGGGTGGCTGCCGAGGTCGCTCACTTCGCCGCACGTCGCGGACTGGAGAACATTTTTTGCCTCATCGTCGATGGCGAACCCAATGCCACCGATCCCGCACAGGAGTGTCTGCCCGAACCTCTGCGCTATGCGCAAAGCGGGCGCGAAGTTCTCGCGGCAGACGCCCGCGCCAAAGCCGACGGTTGGCGCGATGCCGTGCTCAAGATCATCGCCGGACTCACCGGTCTGCCTTTCGCCGCTCTCGCCCGCCGCGAGCAAAAGAAACAGCGCCGTCGCGCCATCATTTTGTCCACCGCGGGAATTCTGCTCGCCGCAATCTTCGGCGCTTTGTCCATCTACTCGGCACGCCAAGCCGCCGCTGCGAAGAAGTCGGCCAAAACCGCCGAAGCCACCGTGGACTACCTCGAACAAGTTATCGCGCAGTTCAGTCCGCGTAGAAAAGAAAACACCGCGAGTTCGGCACTCCTGCCCTTTATCGATGCCAGCACGACACCTGATCAACTGGGCCGTCTGGAGAGCGAACCGCTCGCGCTCATTCGCGTGCGACTCATTCTCAGCCGCGCCTACCTCGAGCTCAACGCCGCCGACCGCGCCCTGCCCCTTCTCGAAGCCAACGCCGCGCTCGCCGCAGAATTTCTGGGGCCGGATAACAAATCCACCACCATCAGCTTAGAAGCGCTCGGCAACACGTATAACGCCCTCGGCCAGCACGAGCGTGGCGCGGAGATCCACCGTCGACTTCTCGAGAGCGCGCTTCGCCTCCATGGTGAAAAAAGCGAACAAGCCCTTGCCGCCATGAACAACCTCAGCAATTCCTTGGAGAAGACCGGGCGGCAAGACGAAGCCGCCGCCCTTTACACCCGCGTTTACGAGATAGGCAGCGCCCTTCTCCCTGCCGACCACCTTGGGTTCCAGAATGCCCGCCGCAACTACGCCAACATCCTGCGGCGTCAGGGAAAATTTTCCGAAGCTTTGGCCGTTTCGGAGAAACTTTACCGCGACCAACTTGAATCACCGGGCCCCGACTACCTTGGCACCTTGGAAACGCAAAAACACCTCGGCGAGGCATACGAAGCGCATGGCGAAACCGAACGTGCTGCGGAAGTTTATGCTAGCGCCGCGCGGGGCTTGGCGCGAATTCACGGGCCCGACAACTCGAGCGCGCTTACCTGCGCCTTCCGGTTGGTGCACCTTCTTCATGCCCTAGGCCGCAAAGACGAGGCCGCGGACGCAACAAAGCACTACTTCGGCAAACCGCCAGACCCGCAGAAACTAAGCATCATCGGAAAAAAAACCTCCGACTTTCCACGCTGACCTCTGCAGGACTGAGGATCAGGCCGCGGGTGTGTCTTTGGCGAAGTAGTGCCGGGACAGATACGGCCAAGCCAACGGGAAGTCGTAGGCCGGATGGCGCGGACCCGACCATGGTGCGTTCACCGCGGAGAGATGCTGGGCCAGAAAATAGGCAGGCTCGAAGTAGCGCGCACGAATGCGGCTGAAGACCTGCCACGATGCCTCGCGGTCGGGAAGCAGAGCGATGTTGTTGGCGGCGAGGAACTCCATCGCTTGATCCCAATCGGTGCGGCGGATTCCGCAGTCCGGGACGTCTGCACCAGATTTTGCGCCCATCATTTCTTCTTCGATCATCCAGGTGACCACGTTGCTCTCGCTGTCCGAGTCGGAGGTGCGGGAGATCTCGCTGTCTTTCAAGGAGCGGAAGGCCTGCGCACCTTGCGCCAGCAGGCGGGCGGAAGTCGTGGAGACTTTTCCCTCGATCGCGGCCGCACGGATGGCCGTGGCATCGAGGACGGCGAGCAGCGTTGCCACC
>CAJBKE010000035.1 GCA_903953565.1 uncultured Verrucomicrobiota bacterium
ACCGCCGGTCGATTTGGGAACGGATCCGGCGGTCACAGACCGCCGCTACAAGCGGGGAGGAGACAAGCAATCGCCGGGGACGGCGACGCTACAGGGATCAGCCAGCCTTCAACACTTCGATGAACGCTTCCTGCGGGATATTGACCCGGCCGATGCTTTTCATCCGCTTTTTGCCTTCCTTCTGCTTCTCGAGGAGTTTCCGTTTGCGGGTGATGTCGCCGCCGTAGCATTTGGCCGTCACGTTTTTGCGCATGGCGCTGACGCTTTCGCGCGCGATGATCTTGCCGCCGATGGCCGCTTGGATGGCGACTTGGTAAAGTTGGGTGGGGATCACTTCTTTCAGCTTTGCTGCGAGTTGGCGTCCCCGTGCTTCGGCCTTGTCGCGGTGGACGATGGACGAGAAGGCATCCACCGGCTCGCCGTTGACCAGCAGGTCGAGCTTCACCAATTTGTCGGCGCGCGTTCCGGCGTGCTCGTAGTCCATCGAGCCATAGCCGCGGGTGATGCTCTTAATCTTGTCGTTGAAGTCCACGAGGATTTCGTTGAGCGGGAGCACGCAGGTGAGCATGACGCGGCGCGTGTCGAGCGACTCGGTGTGCTCGAGTGTGCCCCGCTTCTCCATGATGAGCTGCATGAGCGGCGAAATGTATTCGTTCGGCACCATGATGAAGCATTTGACGATCGGCTCGCGGATTTCCTCGATGACACTGAAGTCGGGTAGATACTCCGGATTGTCCACGTGGAGGATCTCGCCGTTGGTCTTCACCACCTCATAGATAACCGATGGATACGTCGCGATGATGTCCATGTCGTATTCCCGGCGCAGGCGCTCCAGGATGATCTCCATGTGGAGAAGTCCGAGGAACCCGCAGCGGAAGCCGAAGCCGAGAGCCACGCTGCTTTCGGCCTGGAAGACGAACGACGAGTCGTTGATCTGCAGCTTGGCCATGGCGGATTTGAGGTGCTCGAAGTCTGCCGTGTTGATCGGATAGACGCCGCTGAACACCATCGGCTGGATTTCCTGGAATCCGGGAAGCGCCCCGGTGGCAGGGAAGCGTGTGCCGGTCAGCGTGTCGCCGATCTTGATTTCACTCGAGGTCTTGATATTGGCGATGACGTAGCCGGTATCACCCGGTTCGAGGCTTGCCCGCGCTTCCATTTTCGGGGTGAAGACGCCGACTTCCTTCACCTCGTAAGGCCGGTTGTTGCTCATCATCTTCACGCCGTCGCCGGCTTTGAGCGAACCGCTCATCATGCGGACGTAGGTCACGACCCCGCGATACGAGTCGAAGGTCGAATCGAAAACCAGCGCGCGCACCTTGTCATCCGGCCATTTGGCCGGCGGTGGGATGCGGTGGATGACAGCCTCCAAGATGTCCTCGATCCCGATGCCCGCCTTTGCGCTGGCTAGGATCGCTTCGTCTGCCGGGATGGCTAAGATGTCCTCGAGTTGTCGTTTGACCGTGGGGATGTCCGAGTTCGGCAGGTCGATCTTGTTGATCACCGGGATGATGGTGAGTCCTTGTTTGTTGGCCAAATGCACGTTGGCCACGGTCTGCGCTTCCACGCCCTGTGCGGCGTCGACGATGACCAGCGCCCCCTCACACGCGGCCAAGGAACGGGAGACTTCGTAGGCGAAATCCACGTGTCCGGGTGTGTCGAGCAGGTTGAGTTTGTATTCCTGTCCGTCCTTCGCTTTGTAACGCATGGCCACAGGATGCATCTTGATGGTGATGCCGCGCTCGCGCTCGAGGTCCATCGAGTCGAGGAGCTGATCCTGCTTTTCCCGGTCGGAAATGGTGCGCGTGGCCTCGAGCAGACGGTCGGAGAGCGTGGTCTTCCCGTGGTCGATGTGGGCGATGATGCAAAAATTGCGCGTATTCTGCATGGAGTAAGACCGTGCAGTATCCTTGACCTTGGGTTCGGGGTCAAACGCCGCGTCGAATGACGGGGTTTGCCCGGCGGCGGCGGTTCAGGCATGCTCGTGGTATGTCGGTGCAATGGACAAAAAAGCGGACCGTGATACTTGCCCTGGTTCTGGCGGCGCTCGTGTTGCCGCTCGCACTGGTTATCGTCAGCGGGCGGTCGATGTGGGAGCAGCGGCAGGCGCGCCAAGAGGCGCAGACGGAGTTCAACCAAGCCCTGCGCCAATCGCTTGAAAGGGCGGCGGAGACGGTTCTTCCCGTCCCGACCCTTGGTGACAACGCTTTGGTTGTAGAATGCCGGACCGCCGATCTCGAAGCCGAATTGCAACGTGTGGTTCGTTTGGCCGGTGGGTTGGGGGGCTCGGCCTCGTCGTGGAATAACGGCAAATCTGTCCGCATCGTCGCCAATGTCCCGCGCACGGCCGAGACGATCTTCCGCGAGTCCGTCAGCCGCGGCGTTTATGACTTGAATTCGGCCGGCGATAGCGGACCAATGACCGTGGTCGAGGTGCTGCTCCAGCCGAAGAAATGACCGAGACTCAGCGCGTCCCGTCCTTGGCGATGCCGTAAATCTGGGCGCTGAAAGGCGCGAGGGTGATTTCCCGCCGGCTTCCGTCTTGGCTCTTCGACTTCGATGCGAGGCCGGTGAACCCTTCGCCGTATTGCGGGTCGTCCGTGTTGACCAGCAGCTCCCATTGCGCGGGGCGCGGAAAGACCACGGGGATGTTTTCCATCGGTTTCGGGGAGAAATTAATGACGACAACGAGGTCATCCTCCGGTCGTCCGGAGAGGAAACGGCGGTAGGCGAGGAGTTGCTTTTTGGTGTCCTGTTCGATGATGCGGATCTTCGTGTCCTGCAAGGCGGCGCCGCGTCCGTCGAGGTTGCGGCGCAAAGTGATGAGATCCTTGAACAGTTTGGTCGATCGCTCGGAGACGTCGCCGCGATCCCAGTCGATCGGGTTCGAGTCGTGGAACTGCTTTGTCTCGAGGAGTTCCTGCCCCATAAAGATGAACGGCACTCCGGGCGCTGTGAGCGTCACTACTGCCGCCAGAGCGCTCTTACGACGGGCGGTCAACCCGTGTGGCTCATCCTTGTCGACTTCGGTTACGATGCGCTCCTTGCCGTTGAGCTTTCCGGTTTCGTCATGGTTCTCCGTGTAGACCACGCGCGCGAAGCCAAGATCGGTCTGCAGACGCGAAGCAATATCGGCCACATCCGTTTCGCCCGGCGGACGGACCAATTGCGGGACCACACCGAGGACGCGCTCCTCTTCGCCTTGGCCGGCGTGGTGAAACCCGTATTCCCAAGATCCGTCGAAACGGTCGTCGCCGACTGCGTCTTCCGCGATGCTGATTTTTCCCGGATATTCGCTGCGGATCATCTTCGACACCTCATCGATCAGCTTTTGCCCATCGGGGTTATCCGAGGCGCCGTCGTTGTAGCGGACAATGTTAACCACCGAGTCCCAGCGCAGGCCGTCCACCCGGTATTCGTCGAACAGCATGCGGATGTTGTCCGTGATGTAGGCCCGCACTTCGGGCCGGCCGAAATCGGGACGCGGTCCCCATGGGGTCATGCCGCGCTCCTCGTCCTCGTAGAAATAGATCCCGTTCGGGGTATCGCCTCCGCCGTAGCCGTCGAATTGCTTAAGATGGACGTCGACGTTGTCATAGTGGTTGTGCACCACGTCGATGTGCACCGCGATGCCGCGCCGGTGCGCTTCGCGGACAAACTCGCGCAGGGCCTGCGGTCCCCCGTAGGCGCGCTCGATCGCGTAGGGGTCGGTCGGATTGTATCCCCAGCTGTGGTTGCCGCCGAATTCGTTGACCGGCATAAGGAGGAGGCAGTTGACGCCGAGATCCTTGAGATGATCGAGTCTCCCGATGGCATCCTGCAGCGTGGCCATGTCTCCGTCGGTCGGCGAGGGATCGTGGAAGGTGCCGGGATGGAGTTGGTAGATGACCAGATCGCTGAGCTTGGTGGATGGTGGTGTGGTATCCTCCCAATCGAATTCGGCCGGATCATTGATCACCGACTTGCCCTCGGCTGACACTTCGCGTCCGCGCGGGTCGCGGTGTTCGAGGTCGCCGTTGATTATGAACATGTATTCGTCACCGGGCTTGGCCCGCGCGACCTCCGCCGTCCAGACGCCGGTCTCTTTGTTCATCGTCATTTTGTCTCTCGCAGCTTTCCAGCTGTTGAAACCACCCACGACCGAGACCGTTTCGGCATGGGGTGCCCAGACGCGGAATGTCGTGCCGGTGATTTTGCCCGTCTTGTCGCGCTGCAGCATGGCGCCGAGTTGGTCCTCGCGGATTTTCGGGATGACAGCAGCCGGTGTTGGGGGAGGGGCTTCGGCGATTTCTGGTGCGGGTGTCGGCGCGGGCTTCGCCATTTCGGCTGCTGCCGCCTCGCGCAGATTCGTGGCAAGGTAGGCGACCTTGGCCGTGCCATCGCGGTAACGCACCACCACAGCATCCGGTTCGATGTTGACCAGGCCCACCTCGGCCCCGGGCGGGACATCGATCTTGCCGACCGTGCGTCCCTCGTAGAACGCGGGAAAGGTCACCTTTTCCCGGAGGATCAAACTTTTCGGACGGCGGTCGGGATTCTCGATGAGCCAGCCGATGGGATCGATTTCCTCCGGGGTCGGCTCGGGGGTCGGCGTTGGCGTGGGAGCAGGCTCGGGTGTGGGCGTCGGCGTGGGGGTGGGAAGAGGCGGCTTGGGTGGCTGGACGAGATTGCTGATCCACTCCAATACGCCGTTGGCCGCATTGCGGAGCGCCTCGAGCGGCGGACGCTCGCCGCGCCACTGATTGAAACCCCAGCCAGCACCGCCGACAAATCCGAGGACCACAATGGAAAACAGGATCTGCCGAATCCGGCGCTGGCGGTTCCAAGCCTTCAGCTTCTTATTCGGCGCAGGCTTGGCCGATGGCGGCGGATCTATTTGCGGTGGTGCTGGCGGATCCGGCTCTTCCGGTGCGGGCGCAACAGGCTCTGTCGCGGGGACAATGAAGCTGCCGCCGCACAGGGGACACGCCACCTCGTGTCCGGCCCAAGCCTCGTCGATTTCGAGGTCGTGGTGGCAGTGCGGGCACGCGAGACGCATAAACTAAATCCGAACCGGCCGATTAAACTCGCGAACTCCCCGCAGGTGAATCTCTTTTCCGTCCGGCGCTGTTGTTGCACGCGTTTTTTACCGTGCCGGGGGAAGCGACATGGGTTACACGGAGTCGATCATGCCCCAAACTCTGCCCGACCTGCGCATTTACGAACATGCCCATAGCATCGCCGACCTCTACCGCCTTGCCGCCCAGTCTTACGGCGATCTTCCGGCCCAGGCGCGGCGCGAACGCGGGGGCGAATTCGTCATGCGTAGCTACCGGGCGCTCTACGACGATGCCTGCGCGCTCGGCACGGCCTTGATCGGGCTCGGACTCCAGGCCCGTCAGCATGTGGCCATCATTTCCGACAACCGCTCCGAATGGCTGCTCTGCGATGCCGCGATCTTGCTCTGCGGGGCTGCGGACGTGCCGCGGGCGGCCGACACCACGGAACAGGAAATCTCGTTCATCGTCGCGCACAGTGACGCGGTCATCCTCATCGCGGAGAACGCACACGTGCTGCGTCGCGTCTTGGCCGTCCGCGCCACCTTGCCCAAGGTCAAACACATCATTCTCATGGAGGGCGAACCGCCCGCTGGAACCGACGTGCTCAAGCTCTCCGAACTGATGGACCGCGGACGTCATCTCCGCTCCGCAGGCGACCGCACGGTGGAAGAGCGACTCGCCGGCATCAAAGGCAGTGATCTTTTCACCATCATCTACACCTCCGGCACCACGGGAACGCCGAAGGGTGTCATGCTCACCCATGACAACATGCTTTCGCAGGCGCGATACCTGCCGTTCGATGTCCGCCCCGGCGATCGCATCCTTTCCATTCTCCCGGTCTGGCACAGCTACGAGCGCGTTTTCGAAATGGTCTCGATCAGCCGCGGCGCCTGCACTTATTACACCAGCCTCCGCACCATCGGCGACGACCTCCGCAAAGCGCGTCCCAACTGGATGGCTTCCGCTCCCCGTTTGTGGGAGGGGCTCTACAACCGTATCCTGCAAAATGTTTCCGCGGCACCCGCCGTCCGCCGTGCTCTTTTCCGCGCCGCTTACCATTGCTCGCGCGAATACCAGTCCGCCCGATTCTTCCTCACCGGTCGTCGCCTCGATATGCACGGCCGATCCATTTTTGAATCCCTCGGTCTCGCCGTGACCAGCCTCTTCAAGATGCTCGTCTATGCGCTGCCTTACCGCATTCTCGATGCGCTCGTGCTCAAGAAATTCCGCGACGTGGTTGGCGGAGAGTTTCGCGGCACGGTCTCCGGCGGCGGCGCGCTGCCGCCGCACGTCGACGAGTTTTTCAATTACATCGGCGTCCCTGTGCTCGAAGGCTACGGAATGACCGAAACCTCGCCCGTCCTCGCCGTCCGGACATGGCGCAAGCTGGTCATCGGCACGGTCGGGCCGCTCTGGCCGCACACCGAGGTCCGCATCGTCGATCCGTCAGACGGCAAAACGATCTATCCCTCGGGTCTTCTGGGCAAAGGCGGGCGAGGGATCAAAGGCGAGATCCACGCCAAAGGTCCGCAAGTGATGAAAGGGTATTACAAAAACCCCGAAGCCACGGAAAAAGTCCTCAAGGACGGATGGATGAACACCGGCGACCTCGGCATGGTCACGTTCAACGACTGCCTGAAAATTCTCGGACGCTCCAAGGAAACCATCGTCCTGCTCAGCGGCGAAAACGTCGAACCCGTCCCCATCGAGGCGAAACTCCTCGAATCACGCTTCATCGAGCAATGCCTCGTTGTCGGACAGGACGAAAAACATCTCGGCGCGCTCATCGTGCCCGCCGTCGAGGCCCTCAAAGCGCAAGGCTTCGAAGTATCTGACTTGGCCCAAGCCGAAACCGACCCGCGCATCGCCGAGGTCATTGCGGCGGAAGTCCGGCGACTGGTCAGCCGCGAGCAGGGCTTCAAACCGTTTGAATTTGTCCTCGGGTGGCGCTTCGTGCCCAAGCCCTTCGAAGTTGGCGAGGAGTTGACCGCCACCTTTAAACCCAAGCGCCATGTCATCGCAGAGAAATACGCGAAGCAGATCGACGCGATGTACGAGCACTCCCGCACCGCGCGGAAATTGTAACCCGCCGCCTTTCGTTGTGAGGTGGATCGCGCCGTCCCGGCGCGATTTTTCACAAAGGGAATCGCGATGGGACATCGCGATCCACCTGCCGACCAAAGTCAGAAGCGCTCGCACCCGTCTCTGTCAGACCTTCTTGGGCAAATGCTCCGCGCAATACTCCTCGCCATCACCGGCCACGCGGAAGTCGAGTTCCGGGTGTGAGATCTCGGTGCGGTCGCACGTGCGGCAACGATGCACCGAATCCTCCACGGTGGTGCGGAACTTCGCCAGACGCACCGCATCGCGCTGTTGTGTGCGCCAATCCGTGACGAAGCCCGGCAGGAAAAAGATCAGATAGTTCGCCAGCGAAGCCAACATCGCCGCCTTGTCCGCAAGGGGTGCCGCTGCCATTTGCAGCAGCAGGAAAGCCCCGAATACCCACGCGAAGTATTTCACTTTCACCCGCAGAACGAAAAACAGGAAGATCTCGTAGTTCGGCGCCAATGTGGCGAAGGCGAAGAATAGCGACAGGTTGAGGAACGTGTTCGCTGGGGCACCGCCGAAAAAGAAAGCAGCGACCGTGCACCCGATCATACCCGTCAGATAAAAGACGTTCAGCTTGAGCGGACCCCATGCCTCCTCCAGCGCATTGGCCAGGAACCACATGAAAAGCAGAACAAAGAAAATCCAAAACAGGCTCTGCGTCTGCGGGATGAAGATGTAGGTGACCAGGCGCCAAATCTCGCCCTGACGGATTTTGTCCGGATCCAGCCAAAGAATCTCCACGTAGTCCGGATCCAGCGCGAGCAGCGCGAACATCAGGGCATTGAGGATGACCACGGCTCTCAGCACGCCCGGGGTTCCCAGCCAAGGCGTGTGGCGCTCGAGAAAACCCCAGAATTTGGTGACGCCCGTGCGCGTCATCGGGCGGGTGCCTTCTGCTGCCAAGGCCAGCGTCCGTTGATTTCCAGCTCCAGCGAAAAGCTGAGGAATGTACGAATGACCACAATGGCGCCCAGCACGGCCATGTTCTGCAAAGTCGGTGCCACCGCTACCGTCTTGATGATGTCCCCAGCCACGAGCAGTTCGAGCCCGAGCAGAATGGCGCGGCCAAGGTTCTGCCGGTAGGCCATGTAGCGGTCCAGACCGGGTGGGGGAGCGGAGACGATCGCGCGCACGGTGGCCCCGATGATGCCGAGGACGATCACTGCCACGCCCGCTCCGTCGACGAGCATCCCGACTTGTTCCATGGTGATTTGGAAGGAGTTCATCGGCGCCGAGAGTGAACCTTCCGCCGACCACCGACAAGTTTGCATCTGCCGCAGGCTCGCCACCGCGCGCGGACCCACCCAGAATGGCATTCTTATGGGCCGTGAAATCGAACGCAAATTTCTCGTTCGCTCCGCGGATTGGAGCCGGGAGGCAACGTCCGCCCGTCTGCTGCGTCAGGGCTACCTCGCGATCGATGATGGGAATACTGTGCGGGTCCGCACAGATGGCCAACGCGCATGGCTCACGATCAAAGGACGAGGCGAGGGGATCACGCGTCCCGAGTTTGAATACGAAGTTCCCGTGGCGGATGTCGCGGCGCTTCTTGCTCTCTGCCGCGACCGTCTCGTCGAAAAAATCCGGCACCTGGTCCCCGTAGGAGCATTGTGCTGGGAGATCGACGAATTCACCGGCGACAACGCCGGGCTGGTTGTCGCCGAAATCGAGTTGCCCGCCGAAGACGCCTCTTTTCTGCAACCCGCATGGCTGGGTGAAGAAGTCACCGGCGACCCCCGCTACCTCAACGCCAACTTGGCCGTGCATCCTTTTGCCCGGTGGGCGCGTTGATTTAGCGTGTCCGCACACGGAGGTTGCAATCCGCCTTACCTCGGGTATGCTGCCTCGCTTCCAGACCCTATCGTCCAGCGGTTAGGACACCGCCCTTTCACGGCGGTAACACGGGTTCGAATCCCGTTAGGGTCGCGTTCTCCCTCAGCGACTTACCGCAAAAAAGTCGGTTTCCCTGACAAGTCCCTGACAAATTCGGGGTTCGGACGCGCAGTTGACAGCGCTCATGCATGCATGAGCAAGCACCTGTCGAAGGCCAGCAAACGCAAGAAGGCGACCGAAAGTTCCACCGTCTACGTGCGCAGCGGATCGGCGGTTCTTCCCGTTTACTCGCAACTGCGCAACGGCAGACGAGAATACACCGTCGCGTGGTATATGGGCGGCAAACGCCATCGGAAGGTCTTCCGCACCGTTGAGCAGGCGCAGAAGTTTGCCAAGGCGCAGGCCGAGCGTATCGCCGCGGGAACCGCCCAGTCAGCGCGCATCTCGCTCGTGGAGGCTCAGGAAATGCGGGAAGCCCAGCGAAACTTGGCCGGACTGGACATGCCGCTGCACAGCGCCACTCGCGAATACGCCTCGCTCCTGCGCGATCTCGGCAGTCACGGCACCTTGCGCCAAGCCGTGGAGTTTTTCCGCCTCAATGCGGTTCGTCCCGAGTTGCAGCGCACGGTCACGCAGGTCTACGAGGAGTTCCTTGTCGCCAAAAAGGCCGGCGGCTGCAGCCAGACCTACCTCGACGACTGCCGGCTGCGTCTGGGCCGCTTTGCCCACGACTTCCGGATGCCCATCTCGGCAATTTGCGCGCGGGATCTGGAAGACTGGCTCTTTGCCCTGAGCACCAGTCTGGTCACGCGGGATAACTTTCGGCGCCTCATCATCACGCTCTTCAATTTCGCGCGTCGCCGCGGCTATCTGTCCCGCGACCGTGAGACGGAGGCAAAATGGTTGGAGAAGCCGAAGCTGGTTAGTCGCCCGATCCAAATCTTCACCACGGGCGAGCTGACCGAATTGCTTGAAGCAACCGAGGGGCAATGCCAACTGGCCATCGCTCTGGGCGCGTTCACCGGCATCCGCTCCGCGGAAATGCTTCGCCTGAATTGGGAGGACTTCAATTGGGCCGAGGAGGTCATTGATCTCGGTAGCGACCAAACGAAGACAGCCTCCCGGCGGCTTGTGCCGATCCTGCCGGCCTTGAAGGCTTGGGTCTCGCCCCATGTCAGGAAATACGGCCGCGTGCTCTCCTACAGCCTCCCAGCGTGCTTGGGTGAGGCTTTTGGGACGGCAGCCAAGAAAGCGACCAAGCTGCGCAAGATGGTAGACAGCGATGCGCCGCCGCTGCATTGGAAGCAGAACGCGCTGCGGCACTCGTATGGTAGCTACCGCATGGCCGTGGTCTGCGATGCCGCCAAGGTCTCCCTCGAAATGGGAAACTCGCCGCAGAAGATGTTTTCCAACTACCGCAAAGTCGTCACGAAGGCTCAAGGCGAGGCGTGGTTTGGTATCATGCCAAAGCTGCCGGCCAACCTGATTCCTCTGCCGGTCGAGCAAGTGGCATGATTCTGTCGACCCGACGCTGGCGCGAAAATTAGGATGCGGAAAGATTCAGACTCCTAGGCCTTGGCTCAACTGCCCAAGGGCGGCATCGACAGTTGTCCTCCGATAGCGGATCGCACGCCCGATCCGAATAAACGGAACCAAGCCATCAGCGCGCCAATTGAACAACTGGCGTGGTCTGATGCGCAAGTAGGCGGCCATTTCCTTTTCGGTCATGAGTGGCTCATAACCACGACTTTCGTTTTGTTGCGGTTCCATACCGTAGATGGCTTGTCAACCGGCGCTTAGTCGATTGGCCGGACATGTTTTTGTCGCGCTGGGGTGTCCGCATCGAAATGGCAACTGTTCGGTCCCCAAGGGGCCGAGCCTCTGCCAAGTCGGTGATTGTGCGGTGCCACAGCTCGTTAAGCGCTCTTTCGTGCTATCTCGCGAATAGAGAAGAAGTTACGTATTTCGGGCGGTAGCGTAGACTCGCTTCCTTCTTTACCATTTCCCAACCTTCCCAAGCGAATCCTGTATGTGCTCAAGAAAAAAAGAAGACCACATATATGGGGGGAACATAGGAAAAGTGGTTGGGTATGTTGGGAAAAGCGCCTGGCAATTCCTCAAGCCGTCTTTCGTGCTATCTCGGTAATAAAGAAAAAGTTGCGCATGCAATCCGGCGCCGCAGGTCCTGTCAGGCTTGCCAACCTTGCCAAGCAAATCCTGTATGTGCTTAGAAAAAAGAAATGCCCTGTATTTTAGGATACATAGCAAAAAGGCTGCCTAGGGTGGCAAGCTTGGCAAGCCACCGCTCTGGCAAAGGGGGCGCCGCCCCCGCACCGCACCAGTTCATTCGGCCTTCCTTCGTTTTAGTCCACTGACAAAGAAGAGTTTGCGCATTAAGCGCAGTGTTTCAGAGCCTTGCCAGCTTGCCGGCTTGCCAAGCAAATCCTGTATGTCCCTAGAAAAAAGAAATGGCTAGGATATATGGGGACATACGCAAAGTGCCTTACTAGTCGGCAAGGCGGCAAACCGCCACCCCCTGCCAACCTTTCCAGTGCAAATTCTGTATGTGCTTAGAAAAAAGAAAGAAACGTGTATAAGGGTAACATAGGAAATGTGGCAGGAAAGGGTGGTAAGGGGTGGCAGCAATTCAAGCCGCCACCATGGTAAAGGAATCTATTAACCTGCAAAACCATCAGGTTTGCGCGAAGCCACCGGCGCGTTAACCTGCACTTGGTCTCACTCCGCTCTAGTTAAGTTGAGTTAAGCCGTGCGGGCTTTCCTGCGGGATGATTGCTTTGGGGGAGGCGGTGCTGCCTCGGCTACGGAGAGCACTGCGGCGAGCATTGCCCGCACGCAGCGCAGGGAGGTCACCGCGTCTGCAGCGAGGTCAAGGGATTTCCAGATGAGTCGGTCGAGGTCTTTTGCGTCCCAGGGATTTTTCATAGTCGGTGGTTTGTTGAAAATTGAGGACATCCCCGATCCATCGTCTCGCGCTGAAGTTTTTCAGCTTTCGAGGCGGTATCCGTGCCGGGCGAGTGCTTGCGCGATCGCCGTTGCGCCCTTCTTGTAAACCGTGACGGCGAGAAGCTCGCCATCCAGATAAACAGCCCAGTAGCGCGTGCGGTTATAGGGTGTGATTTGGATCATCAGATGCCCTCTTTTGAAGGCCCTTTTATGATACGGGAAAACGTGTGGAAAACGAGCCAAAAAACCCCCGAAAACCGCAGGATATTTTCGGTGTATCTCCTTACTTATGAATAACTAAAGATTTCCGAGCTGGTCACTCCGGGCCGACCAAGGAAAACATTTGGGGTAGGGGCTAACGCCTCCCGTCCACCCACTCTTGAATGGCCAAAAAAGTCTCTGCAGAGGGAGTCGTTTTGCGATGAATCCATTCCGAAAGGCGGGCGCTTCCGGCTCGTGGGTTGGCGGGATTCAGATAGCTGGCCAACTGGGCATGAAGCCCTCTTCTTCCCTCGAGCATACGCTTGAGAGCCCGCATAAAGCGGTCTGTGCGGGGAGTGGGCTTGGATGCCATCCCGTCCGTGTAACGGCAAAACGTATCTTAAGCAACCTCTGGGAGTGGGCTTTAGCGGCAAAGACCGGGCACTGTTTATGACGCGCAAACATCTTCCGCTTTCCCTGAAATCCCGCAAACCTTAGCACCATGTGAGACGATAACACTCCTTCCTTTCGCGCGTTTGGCTCGCCATACCGAATTCTCCTCGACCACTGCGAGTCCGGTGAATTGAAGTTTCAAGATGTCGATGGACACAAAGCCATCTTCTTCGCGGTGCGTGGCGAGGCTGCCGTCTACGACATCACACTAAAGGCAGCGCACTCAAACGCCTAGTGCGTTATGGCTCCGGCCCTGTATTGGTGGGGTTCGGCGACCGCTACACTTTCGCAGATATCGGGTTTCCGGGAGTTGGTAGCGCAGCAACCATGATACAAAGCAGAGTCCCGGGGCGGTCCTGCTCAAAAGTCATCATCTATATCATCGTACTCTGATCCGTGGATCCAGTCTTCGAAGATGCATTCGCAGCATGTGCTTAACTGCGGATAGATCGCGGAGCTAATTCGCGTGAAGTGACGCAGGCTTGCGCGGTCCTGCACGGTCCTGTTCCGCCTTTCGTTGTAGCCGAGAAGGAGATTTGCCGGAATTCCGCGTCGGAAGCTGTAACTGTGCGCCAAAAAGCTCAGAAGCCCTCCGAGAGAGAGGGGGCGCTTTGAGCTCTTTGGACTAAGACGGTATCTCGCTCTTCCAATCTGATTGTCGGCGGCACCGTAGCGGATCGACCCATCTGGTGCGCGGCGCGCGCGGATGCTGATGCTGTCGTTCCTTGGGGGCGCCAACGAAATACGTGCGATCTCGACCTCGCCGGGGCGGCACTTTGGCAAAGGCTTGCACCCAACTGCTTGCGGGATGATGCCTGAGTTGCAAGTGGCTTTGCCCAGATTCTTGGTCATTTTGTCGAGCAGCAGTTCCATCGCCACCACCTCGAAGTCGACTTGATTGTGCACCGTGGGCGTCTCATTGCCGCGAAGCTCACTCATTCTCCGTTTGAAGAGACTGTGAAAATGGAGATCGTCTTCCCAGTAGGAAGATGGCCGATAACCGTAGTTTATGCCGGAGTAGATTTTCATGTGAATACTCATGTGTCTTGTGTCAACGCACGTAATGCGGTTCCTCTGTGGCTTCATGCGAGTTCGGTGTTTCTTAATCTCCGTCGGCGAACTGGAGTCGTTGCTTGTTTTGCTCGGGTAGCACATGAAAACCCGAAGCTAGAAAGCATTGTTGCTTTTGCCGTAAATTGTGATTGAGGGTATAGGCAAAGGCTCAACCTCAGGGTGCCTCCACAATTGATTGCGCCGGGGATGATGTTATCCATTTGCGCGCTTCCTCGAGCGCGCCAACGGAGATTCTGCTTTCCGCTCTGTCCGAGATGCCCAGCACACTGGCATGGAAAGGACCTATGCCTCCCGGCACCGCGCTGGTTGCGTCGTGGGAGGAGAGGTGGCGCTTCTTGGTAGTGGCGCCGAAACTTCACACGCGGCTATTCCGCCCGGATGATGCCTCTTCGAGCTTCGAGTTTCCCGCGGATCTCGTGGCAGCGTTGCTCGTTGAGTGGGTAGAAGCGCACGAGAAGCAGCATGCCGGCGGCCATGACAATGGGGAAAAAGACAAAGAGGGCGCGCATTTTGAAGAGTGTGTCCTCCGTTTGCGCTGCCTCGAGTTTCACGTCGAAGCCGGAGACATCTAGAATGACCCCGGCCAACAAGACGGAAAGTGCGAAGCCGAGTTTCTGGATCCAACCGAGAATGGCCGTGTAGCTGCCCTCGCGCCGGCAGCCGGTCTGGAGTTCGTCATAGTCGATCACGTCGGTCTGCATGGAGGGTAGAATAATCCATACGCCGGTCACGGCGGGGCCGATGAGGGCTGCGCTGATGATCTGCCAGTAGGGGTGGTCCGGGGTGACGAGGAACCACTGGGAAAAAGTCGCGAGGAGAAAGGCGACTCCGCAAACGACCAAGGCGGTGATTTTGCCGTAGTGCCGGTCGAGCCAGGTGAAGATGGGGATGGTCACGATCGAGGTGATCATCATGGCCGTGCCGGCGTATCCGGCGACCAATCCGGCGGCCGTTTTGTCGCCGTCGAACACATAGTAGAGACTGACGTAGAATCCCAAAGTCCCCACGGTTTGCATACCTATGGTCATGAGCAGCATCATGCCGACAAGCACGAGAAAGATGCGGTTGGTTAGCGTGTCCCTGAGGCTGCCCCAGAGGGAAATTTTCTCCTGCTTGGAAGCCTGGGCGTAGAAGGGCTCTTTGACGAAGAGCATGGGAACCAGGCCGAAGGTCAGAAAAAGCGCGGCCGTGATCACGGCCAGCCACTGGCTCCCCTGCAGCATGGAGTCGAATTGCTTGAGGGTGATGAACCACATCAACCATCCCATCGAAATGGTCACGATGTTGATGATGACGGCGCGGAAGGCGATGACGCGGGTCCGTTCGTGCGTGTCGGGCGTCATTTCCGCCACGATGCTCCAATAGGGCACCGAATAGATGGTCAGTGCCGTGTAGTAGGCCAGCCCAGCGCCGACGAACCACAGGAAAATGTGCATTGGGCTCCACGACGGCGAAATGAGCCAAATGAGCGGAAAAGTAACCGCGCAGAGGACGGCCCCGAGAATGATGAACGGTTTACGACGCCCCCAGCGCGACCTGTAGTTGTCGGAGATCGTTCCCATGAACGGATCGGTGAATGCATCCCACAACCGGAAGATGGCCATGGCCACGCCGACCATAGTAGGGCTCACGGCCAAGCTGGTGTTGAGGACGACGAGCGCGATGCGGTCGATGATTTGGTTGCCGGGAATGAGGGCAACCGTGGCCGCGGAGTAGAGCGCTTTCTGCGAGAGCGGCACTTTGTCCTGCGGCGCGGTGGCGTAGTGATGAGGTCCGGGGGGGTGGGGGGACATGTGACCGATACCTTGGCATAAAGCTGCCGCGCGGAACGAGTGACGGCATATTTACGTAAAGTGGACCATAGGTCCGGCTTCTGTGGCGCGGGCTTTGACACCGCCGTAAAGTGTGTAGAGTGTATATGATGCGTGTTTTCCCCCCGCTCCTTCGTAACCGCTGGCCGCTTACCGCGATGCGTTACGCTGCGCTGGCCGCGCCTTTCTTGATGGTGCTCGCGACACAAGCACTCGCGTCAGTCACGGACCAGGGCGACAGCTATTTGCTCTCCGGGTCCACCTACAGTCTATCCATCAGCAAGACGAATGGGTCCATCATCTCTTTCAAGGGGAACACGACCAATAACATCGCAACCGGTGGCGAGGCGGGGCTCTGGTCTGTCGCTTACACTAACAACGCGACGACCAACGGTCTGGTCGAAGCTTCGACATTTTCTTCAACCTCTCCCTCCAACAGCTTTTCCGCCTCGGTTGTGGGTGACGGCGTTTTGCTCAACTACAGCAATAATCTTATGGCCGTGGCCGTGGTGCTCTCTAATCGTGCGGACGGCGTGGACATGTCCGCCACGGTCACGCCCGGCACGGGTGTCCGCGCCACGGAGTTGATCCTGCCGGCCAAGCTGCGTTTCGCTCCGTCCACCGTGCAGAAATTCGTTGCGCCTTCCCATTCGAGCGACGGTGTCGGCGTCGCCTACAACTCGAACTTTTTCCAGATTCAGACCGAAAACAACGCGGCCACTTGGGAGAGCGTAGCGCAGGCCGACGGCGGTCTCGGCTATCGCACCATCTACGGATCCAGCTTGGTTTTCACCAATTACGATCCGGTAGCCGTCTCTTTCACCACCAATGGCGAGACATGGTTGGGCACTTCCGTGGCCAGCGAGTGGAACAACTCGGCGGCCGTGGTCAATCGTCCTCCGGCTGCCGGTCAATACGATCTGCTGCTCGTTGACTCACCCAATGGCCCCTATTTCTCCGGAAGTCATCTGGGGGGAGGTGCCAATGCCGGCTACTTGCTTCGCATTGGCGGCAATGTCAACGGCACCACGGCCGTAAACCGCTCGCTCGACATGGTTCTGGCGGCGGCGGACCACTTGGCGCAAAGCCCGGGTGGACGGACCAAAGTGGGTGTCCTGGTCATGGAACGCGGGCCGGTTATCGGCGAATCGTGGCCTTCCGAAGTTCGCATCGACGAGTGGGTCGACGGCTTGGCGGCCCTTATGCCTGCGGGGATCGAGGTGGTGGAAATCTCGGATATGGCGGAGTTGGATGCCGCGGCCGACGGATCCGATTACCTCGCCATTCTCAACCCTTACGGCGAACTGCTCCCAGCGTCGCTTTCCGGCGGCGTGGTCGCCACGGTCAATACCATCCGCGACTATGTTCATGGCGGCGGCAATTGGTTCGAGGTGGGGGGACATCCATTCTTTTTTGCGCTTCAACCCGAGCTTTATTACTCAGTCGAACTCCCTTACCCGGCCGCCTTCGCGGACTTCTACCAACTGGAAACTGTCCACGGGAACGCGTCGCTCTTCGGCGTGCAAAATGTGCTGACCGATCCGTCCGATCCTTGGAGCACGGGTAACCTTTTCGTGCCTGGAAATCTATCATGGGGCGCGGATGCCACAGGCGGCTACTGCGAGAGGGGCTTTGTCACGTATACCGGCGCGGGAGAGACGTGGCAGTCGCCGACCGTTCGTCTCGTGGTTGGTTATTCTGCCGCTGATGCCTTGGCGCAATACGCGTCGGCCAACGGCATCACGCGCGATCTAAGCGACAAGATGTCCGCATCCGTGATCGATGATTTCAAGCGCTCGCTGCTTGTTCGTGCTTACGGCAACGCGAACCAACTCGCGTCCCTTGTCGAACAGATCCCTTCGCCGGCCATTCTCCACTTTACCGACTACCTGAAGGGCGGTTTCGACAAAGAATACCCCGACCATCTGCCGCCCAACGCGGCCAACTTCGGAACCCCCGCCGAGTTTCTTGCCTTCCTCGCCGCCGCGGAGAACGCCGGCATTTTCACCATGCCTTACACCAACCCAACGCTGTGGAACGATCACCCGCGCGGTCCGACCTTCCTCGCCGCGGGTGAGGATCCGCTGGCGCTTAAAACGGACGGCTCGTTAGCGGCGGAAATATACTTCGGCGAGCCGGGCTACGCGGCAACTCCTTGGCATCCTGACACGCAGGCGGCCAACCGGAAAACCGTTGGCTTGTTCACCCCGGAGTCGCCCACGAATTACCCGGGGGAAACGCATTACCCGGTCGACTTCTTTTTCCAAGACCAAGTCGGCGCCCGGTCGTGGCAATACGACATCAACTCCAGTGCACCGGACGCCACGGCTTACGTTCATGGTCTTGCGGCAATCGCGGCGGAGGACAGTCTCAAGCTGCCGGGCTCGACAGAAAATGGCTTCGACCGACTGATCAATTTCCACTCTCAATTTTGCGGATTGGCTTGGGGCTTGGTGCCAACGCCCGGCGCGCCGGTCTGGCGGCGATTCCTCAGTGAACGCTACGACCCCGCCACATGGACGATTTTCCCGCTGGCCCAGCACCTGGCCCACGACAAAGTGGCCTTCACTTACAACAACCTCGGCGCGCCGGTTACCAATGACGAGGTTGTAGCTTGGTCGATGGGCTTGGGCTACGGGATGACCTACATCCTCTACAACGGCGATATGGCTGTGACGGCCAAGCGCGAGTGGCTGAACTGGATCGACCGACTGCAAAAGTCGGTGGCTGCGCGCTACATCGGCGAGGGGATCTCGGCTTTCACGCACACGCGCAGCGGCGGTAATGGCGATGGCTCCCTCGGCGCTACATACGGGTCCGTCACGGTCGATGCCAACTTGGAGAACGCCAATTTGGTCAAAGGGAGTCGGACGCTCGCGCCGCACGGATTTATTGCGACTGCGCCCGGCCTCGTCGCTGCGCGCATGATCGAACCCGGTGGCTCTTTGCCGGTGAACTACGTCGCCGAGACAAACAGCACGGGTGCCGACTTTTACATTTATTCGACAGGCAGTCGGACAGTTTCTATCGAGCTGCCTCCTGGTTTGAATGGCTCGGTCATTGTCAGTTTGGATGGTGCCGCGCCCTATGTCTCGACGGTGTCCTCCAACATTCTCACCGTCACTTTGCCAGCCGGGGCGGAACCATCTGAAGCTTTCCTTTGGGAGGGGTCGGTGAGCTCTGCCGTGACGAAGACTGTTCTGGTCGATTTCGGACCCGCCGCCACTGCTACAACGAGCCCAACCAACGGATACTACTGGAACAACTACACCACGACGGGAACGGCCATCACCAATCTGGTGACTTCGACGAACGGCTCGTCGGGATGGCGTCTGGAGTTGAGCACCGCCGGCGTTTTGGGCGGCGGCACGTGGGTTCCTGTGACCACGACGAATATGGGGGTCTTCAATGTGGGCACCGCGGCGACGGATGGTCTCAACCTTACCGCCGCGCAAGGCGTTCGCGGCGTGCGTTTGTCCGGTCTAACGAACTCGGAACTCTACACGGTGGGTGTCTATGCCGGTCGCGATGCAACGCAGACGAGAACCACGACTTATTCGGTGAAGGGCGCGGGAACAAACAGTAGTGCGCTTACCACCTCAGGGACTGGGATCGGTGCCTCCGGGGTCAACTACAACAACACTTCATACCTTGTTTTTTCCAACGTTGCGCCCGACACCACCGGATCCATCTATGTGGAATACACCGCCAGTGCGGGTGACTTCGGTTACCTCAACGCCCTCTTCCTATCGCAGCAGGTTCCGGTTCCTTCGGCTCCCGTCATCACGAGCGCGACGAATGCGTCGGGCGAAGTCAGTGCGCCGTTCTCCTATCAGATCGTGGCAACCAACGATCCTGCGTGGTATGGAGTTGCGGGACTTCCAGGCGGTCTTTCGGTGAACACGAATACAGGGCTTATTTCCGGAACTCCCTCCTCGGTCACCAACGCAGCGGTCCAGATTTCCGCAGCCAACTCCGTCGGCACAAACACGGCCACACTCAATTTGAACATCGGCCCCGCCACGATCCCTGTGATTAACAGTCCGACCAATGTGGTCATGTATGGCTCCACGTTCCGCTATCAGATCGCTACGGCGCTCTCCAATGCGGCTTCGTTCATGGCCAGCGGACTCCCGCCGGGTGTCACACTCAATGCGACCACCGGATTGATCACTGGCACGCTGACCTCCCCGTTTACGGGCTCGTTCACCGTATCGGCGGTCAACGCCGCGGGAACCAACAGCATCACGGTAAATCTGGCAGCCTACGGGCAAGAGATGCTCATCGACTTCGGGCAGATTCCCACAACGAACGCAGCCAGCGGACAGGTCTGGAACAATTGGCTGATGGGCGGGAATGTTATCAGCAACATCGTCGACAGCACGGGTTCCAGCACGGGCTACTTCCTCGAGTTCATCACCGGCGTCAGCTGGGGAACGAACTTCGGCGTTGTTCCGTCGTCGGCTCTTGGAGTTTTCAACGAGCAAAGCGTTGTTACAGATGGACTCATCACCACTCCGGCAGCGCAGAGCGGCGCCACGTTCACGATCTCCAAGCTCAACCCGAACAATGCCTACACGCTCGAGATTCTGGGCTCCTACAACTCGACCGAAACGCGGGTAACAACTTACACGGTGGCCGGGAGCGCGACGAACACCGGCTCGCTGACCAATTCCGGCGCGGGCATCGGCGGGACGGTCAACTTCAGCACCAACACGCTGACTTTCTCCAATGTGGTTCCCAGCCGCGACGGCATCATCTCGGTGAATTACCAAGTCGCCTCGGGCTCGGCCGGATACCTCAACGCTTTGCGGTTGAGCACGACCAACTATCCCGACCCCGCCAGCGGCTATCTCTCGTTGGCCAATCGCTGGGTAGATCAGGACGCCGCGAACCCCGAGCCTACCAATGCACTGTTATTCGTCGGAAGCTCTTCGATCCGGCGCTGGGAATCCCTCACACGCGACTTTGCCGATTACCGCATGATCCAGCGCGGAATGGGCGGCGCGACCTTTGGCGATCTGAACCAGCTCGCCAGCAGCGTTGTCCTTCGCTACGCGCCACGTGCCATAGTGGTCTGGGCCGGCGTGAACGACCTGTATGCCGGGCGCAGTGCGGCCTATGTCTTCCAGCAGTTCACCAACTTCGTCGGGACCGTGACCAACAACCTGCCGTCCTCGAAGATTTTTTACATCGGAATCACCCGCAACCCGGTGTTCGTCGGCAACAGCGCTCAGAATACCGAGCGCACGAATGCCAACGCGATGATTTCGAGTTTCGTGGCGACCAATGGCAATCCGAACGTTGTCTATGTGAATTTGCCCTCGTTTTTCGAGCCGCTTACTTACACAACCAACACAACGACCACGAATCCGACCGAGCTGTGGTATTATCAAGTCGATTACGCGCACCTCAATCAGCGCGGCCATGACGTATGGAAAACGTCCATCAGGCAGGCGCTGACGGGTGCCGGCGTGTTCCCTGACCGACCGGCCGTTGTTCCTGCGCTTGCACCGGTGGGCGGCGATCGCATCCTCTTCGACTTCGGGCCGTCCGATGCAACGAACGGCGACGCGACGACGGGCGTTGATGCAAACGGAAACTATTGGAACAACTGGCATTCCATCAAAGGCTCAGCGACCGTTGTGGCGGGAGAGCACAAATCTGGCATTGTTGACTGCACCGGCACGATGACCGGAGTGGAAATACGCATCACCGGGGACTTCGCCGCAAACGGCAAGCTCCACGGTGGGCTGCTGAGTGTTCCCTCGCTTGCCCTAGGACATCTCGGCACGGCGTCCGCAACGCAGGATTATTTCTACACTACGGCCGATGCGTTTGCGGGGGGCGGAGATGACAATGTTCCCGGGGGACTCATGGTCTCTGGGCTGAACCCGAATCTTACCTACGACCTGCGCTTCTTCGGATCCCGTGACGCTGCGTCCGCGAGACAGACTTCCTACCAAGTTTACGGAGCTTCGAGCAACGCGCCGGTTACCTTGCAGACGAGCGGTTCCGGATCCGGCATCAACGGCGGGACCGGTAACAATCGCGCTGTGGCTGAGGTCAATACGGTGAAACCCAACGCATTCGGCGACATCTTCGTCGACGTATCATCGCTCCCGCAAACGACCACATCGGACGTCTACGGGTATCTCAACGCCATGGAGATCATAAGTGTGTCGCCCTACGAGGCATGGGCGCGGAGCAACGGCCTGACGCCGGGGCTGGACAACGCTCTCATGGGCACCAACAGTTCGGGTGTTCCCAATATTTGGCATTACGCCTTCGACGGCAGCCGAGCGTCAATTGGTAAGGGCTACGAAAAATTCGCTTACGGATTTACGCAATTCGGCGGCCTCGGTGCCATCACCATGACCTTGCCGGTTCGCTACTGTGCAACTTTCGGCGGAGCAGCGGCGCAGGCGGCGGCAATTGGAGGCGTCGAATACGAAATTCAGGGCAGCACCAATTTGGTACATTGGAATATTCCAGTGAAGGTTGCTCCGGCCACCGACACGACAGGCCTGCCCGCCCTCAGCATGGGTGGCTTGGCTGGATACGAATACCGGACTTTCCGGCTCAGCACGGCAGCTGGCCGCGACAAAGGATTTATCCGTGCTGTTGTCCGACCGGCAGCGGGATCATCCGAGGCACAAGCCGGGGCAAGAGCTGGTCTGCAGGCCGAGGATTATGCTGACTCATCAGGCGTCACTCTCGAGCCGGGCAACGCTGTGATCGGCAATTTCGACGCTGGTGATTGGGTGAAATACAGCGGTGTCGATTTCGGCAACGGTGCGACTAGCGCGACATTCTCGGCCGCGAAGGCCGGAAGCGGCGGCACGATCGAGATCCGCTTGGGAAGTCCGACAGGTCGCGTCATCGGCACGCTAGCGCCGCAGGATACCGGTGGTTGGAGCAATTACCGCGATCAGTTGGTGCAGCTTTCGGGCTTTGTCAGCGGAGTGCAGGATATCTTTCTGGTTGGCACCGGGGTCACTGGTATATGCAACATCGACTCGTTCCGTTTCTCGCAATACGTGCTCACTTGGAGCGACGAGTTTAGTGGAGCGACGTTAAACACGAACAACTGGTCGGCCGTCAACAACGGCGACGTGGCCAATGGAGAGCTGCAGTTCTACACGCCGCGCGCCAATAACGTGCTTGTAGCGGATGGCGTGCTCAAGCTGATCGCGCAGCGAGAGACTTACACCGGCCAAGGGCCGTGGATGTCGGCTCCGAAAACAACCGAATACACGTCGGGCTTGGTCGAGAGTCTCAACAAGGTAGAGCCGGAATACGGTCGGATCGAGGCACGCATGAAGATTCCCGCCGGCGCTGGGCTATGGCCGGCATTCTGGATGATGGGCGCTAACTACTTTGACCCCGGAGTGGGCTGGCCGGCCTGCGGCGAGATCGACATCATGGAGTATTCCGGAGCGAGCGGCGGCTTCACGGCGGCGTTCCACACCGGCGCCTACAACTACATGAATGGCGGAGGAGGAGTGCAAAATGTTCAGGGCTTCTCGGTTGCCAACCACGAGTCCGAGTTTCATGTCTACGGTATCGAATGGACGCCCACGCGTGTCGCTTTCTACATCGACGGCAAGGTGATCCTCACCGCCGAAAAATCGGTAATGGGCAGCAGTTCCGCCCAATGGCCGTTCGACCAGCCCTTCTGGCTCAAGTTCAACTTGGCAGTCGGTGGTCCTTACGGCGGCAATCCAAGCTCGGGCACCTATCCGAAGACGATGGAAATCGACTGGATCAGGGTCTACCAAGAGCCGTCCGAGTGACGCGGCGCACCGCGCAGCGCCAACACACCCCGCCATGACCAAGCTCCCGGCAAATTTCGTGAAACCTGCGCTGTCGTTCTGGCAGTTGTGGAATATGTCCTTCGGCTACCTCGGTATCCAAATGGGGTGGGGTCTGCAGATGGGGAACATGTCCTCGATCTACGAATACCTCGGCGCGCGCGAGGAAGAGTTGCCGCTGCTCTGGCTGGCCGCGCCGGTCACCGGACTGCTCGTGCAGCCGATCATCGGTCACATGAGCGATCGCACCTGGCATCCGTTCTGGGGGCGTCGTCGGCCGTATTTTCTCGCTGGGGCCATACTTGCTTCGCTCGCCCTTTTTCTCATGCCGAAGTGCTCGGCATTGTGGATGGCGGCAGGTCTGCTCTGGATTCTCGATGCCTCGGTCAATGTGAGCATGGAACCCTTCCGCGCGTTCGTCGCGGATTTGCTGCCCGATCGTCAGCATACCGTGGGCTTCGCCATGCAGAGCGTGTTTATCGGGCTCGGATCGGTTATCGCGGGCAAACTTCCGGGGTGGCTTTACGCCATGGGCGTGGACCGCAGCACGGGGCCGGGGCAACCGATTCCCGAGGTGGTGCACTGGGCCTTCAACATCGGCGCGGTGGTTTTCATCGGCGCCGTTCTTTGGACTGTCTTCACCACGCGCGAGTATCCGCCACGCGAGGGCGAGCAAGAGGAGCGCAAGAAGGAAGCAGGAGGCCTCGGGGCGATTTGGCAGGCGCTTTGGCAAATGCCAGAACGCATGCGCCAATTGGCCCCGGTGCAGTTTTTCACCTGGATGGCGTTGTTCTGCATGTGGATTTATTTCCCGCCGGCCGTGGCGCGGAACATTCTCGGTGCGCCGGATACGGCGTCGGATCTTTATAAGCAGGGCATCCAACTGGCCAACGACTGCATGGCGCAGTCCAGTCTTGTGGCGCTCCTTGCCGGACTGGCTTTCCTCTGGCTCGGGCGAAAGGTGTCGGCTCGCACAATTCACGGGGTGAGCCTTTTCCTCGGTGCACTGACTTTGCTTGGGGTGGGGTGGATCAAGAATCCCACGCTGCTGGTGCTGTCCTTTGCCGGCATCGGCGTCGCCTTTGCCAGCATTGTGGCCATGCCCTACGCCATGATTGCTGGAGCGCTGCCCGCATCGCGGGTGGGCGTCTACATGGGCATCTTCAATTTCTTCATCGTCCTACCGCAGATCCTCGTGGCCCTCATGCTGAAGCCGGTGATGGAGAACTTCGAAGGCTTCAACCGCTTGTCGGCTGTGATCTTCGGCGGGATTTGTCTGCTGATTGCGGCGGCTTTGACGTTTCGGGTCAGCGCGAAGCCTGCGCACGCTGCGGTTGCCGATGTGCCGGTGTCACCGAATGCGGGGCCGGCCTCGTCATGGTCCGAATAGCGCGCTACGGTGCGGCGGGTGGGTCAAGGATGACCTCGAAGTTGTCCGGGTTTCTGTTTTCCACCAACTGACCCCCGTAGTTGCCGGCACGCAGGGCTTTGACTTCCATCCGTCCCGAGGTCTCGGGGTAGATGCGGATGACGTGACCCGCCGCACCATTGACCGTGACATTCGCCAAGCGGATACCTTTCGCCGTCTTAGGCCCATGCACGGTGATGGCGTCACCGCGGGCTTGTTCGATGGTCAGCCCGTCGATCACCAACGGAATCTCGATGTCCGAATGCAGCGCATAAATCCAGAGCGATCCGATGGCTTGCCCGATGTAGCAATCGCCGCCTGTGTCATTGAAGGTATTGTTCTCCGCGCGGATCGTCCCGCTGAAGGGGATGGCTTCGAATCCGGAACTGAGGAGTAAGCCTCCGCCCGAAAAGACGCCGCCTTCGACGTGATTGCCGATGATGCGGTGGTCTTTGCCGCCGTAGACCGCAAGGCCGTTGGCCAGCCAAGGGAATTGGATGCGGTTGCCGATGAAAGTGTTCCCGGTGCTGGGCTGCCTGGCGGCATCCGGGGTGGTGGGTGACCACGTGGCGAGCGCGTCGTCACCCGTGTTGCGCAGGTGGCAGCGCTCGACAGTCGAGTAGCTCGTGCCGTCGCAAAAGTTCAGGCCATCGGCCATGAGGTTGCGCAGGCGGCTTTCGGAGAGCAGCATGTTTTTCGTTCCGTAGGTGGTCCAGAGCCCGCACTTGTGGTGCTCGAGCCAGATGCGGAGGAAGGTTGAGCCATCGCCCAGGTTCCCGTGGAAGGCGTTTTCGGGAATATTGTCCACACGGCGATCGACCGTCCCGAAAATGGCGAGATCGGCGACATGCAAGGGCTCGCCCGTCCCGTCGAACATGGTCCCCGGACCCTCCAACTTCGAGCGCCACATGCCTGCACCTTGTATGCGCACCCCACCGAGTTTCATGCGCGGTCCGTTAAGGCGAAAGACTCCCTCGGGAATCCAGATGGTCGCACCGCATTTCTTGGCTGCCTCGACGCAGGCCACGAATGCGGGTGAATCGTCGCTGGCATCATTCGGAGTCGCGCCGAAGTCAGTCAGTGACAAACTGCTCTCCGGACGGGGCAGGGCCGCCGGAATGGTCTCGAGTTCGACAAAGTCCAGCAGCACATAGTCGGAGGGACCGAGTGCACCGACCTGCAACCGAACCGTGTCACCGGAGTTGAGTGGGCCCACCATATCCTGCGACTCGTCGAAGAAATGGTGGGCTTTGCCGAGGGAAGGGTCGTTGGACCACGGGAAGTCGCCGTAGATCCAGGCAAAGCGCGAGGTGAGTGAGATTTTCCTGCGGGGCTGCCCGTTGACTAGTAGTTCGATGTCCATGTCGCGCCCACCGCCTTTCTCTGCATCGGGTATGCAATAGCGAATCACTGCCGCATCGGCGGGTTCTCTTACCTCGAACTCAATATAGTCGCCGCTTTTATCGAGGCGAACATAGGTGCGGCCGGACGCTTCGGCCTCCGGGGTGAGATATTCCCGCGAGGGACCGCGCGATGTGCCGCTGGTTCGACAGGCCTCGGCCTCGTAGGTGATCCAAGGAAAGGGGTCAGCCATCCGAGGCGTCCCGCCATCCGGCGGTTGCCGACAAGAGGCAACGGCCAAAGCAACGGGGATCAGAAAGGGACAGACAATGCGCATACCCAGTTGATGGCGCGACTGCCCTGATTGGAGGACGGCGCGGTGGCGCTCGGCACCACGAAACGCTTAGCGCTTGCGGCGTCGCAAACGATAGCCGGCGAAAGCAGCACCAGCGACGACGAGCATCGCGTAGGTCGAAGGCTCCGGCACTGCTTCAATGGACATGGAGTTGATGAAGCCTTCAGTGCTGGTGTTTGCGCCCTCCCACTGGATGTAGAAGATGTTGTTGGCATTCGAGGGTCCCAAAACATTCTCGAGCGTTAGAACATCGTTGGGATTGCCAGTTCCGTCGGTCGTGCCTGTAGTGAGGAGGCCGGTGCCAAGCAAGTTGCTGTAGAGCGCATCATCGAAGACGCTGTAGCGCGTCTGTTCGTTGCCAGCCGTGACGAATTGCTTCGTGCCGTAGAAGGTCAGGTTGTATAGCTGGCCCGCGGTGACTTGCTGTAATTGGAAACGGCCGACTCCTGTTGTGCCATTGTCTGATTTGTAGAAATCGATGGCAGCCTGTCCGAGAGCAAGAGGCCCGAGCGATCCGCCGAGCGCACTCTGCGCCGAGGAAATTTCGCCCGCAGTGGGCGGATTGCTGGTGGGGCCGACGATTGAGTTAAAGCTGTCGGTTCCTCCGAGACCATCCGGAGCCCAGTCGATGGTGGTTGCCGTGCCGTTGGTGTCTATCAAATTAGCTGCGTATCCGAAGGCCATGCTGTTCCAGTTGCCGGGAGAAGTGACGCCGCGAAAGGTGCTGTCATTGCCGAAATCGATGAGGATCATCTGGGCCGGCAAGTTTGTGGTGATGCCGAGCAGTGCGAAGAGCAGGAGGGATTTTTTCATAAATTGAATTTGTTTGGGGTGGGGGTGTTTGTCGTCTGAATATGATAGGTATACAATCTGCACACCTGACTTGGTTTGCAAGTTATTTTTCGAGCTATTGTTTTTGTTGATGACGGTTCAGGGAAGGTCGTCGCCGTTGCTGATTTTGCGGTCTAAAGCCTCGGCATCCTCGCGATTGAGGACTTTGGCCCCGCCGTTCAAATAGAGGCCCAGCGCCTTGTCACCGGAGCCGCCGTATTCGTAGGCGAGACTGAACCAAGGGTCGCCGCCGACCGGATATTTTGAGCTCTCTAAGAACGGGCCGGTTCCGATCTTCGGTGCACTATTCGTGTTGACCGCTCCAGCGAAGAGGTAGGGAACTTCCAGCCCCTTACCGGCCAAGGCCGCGGGGCGGCGCAATGGACGCCCTTCCCAAATATGAAAGTATTTGTGCATGGCATAACTCCCGTGGCCCTCCGAGTAGTTAACGGAGCCGTATTTCGAAACCATCAAAGGACACCACATAGTCTTAAAGTAACTTCCGCCCATCGCAGCGGGGTCATACCACTTCTCCGACCGGTTGGAGTTGTTCCAAACCAACCTTCGCCAGTAAGTGGCGTTTCCCGTATCGGGAAAGGGATCTAACGCGGGGGGCTTGTAGCCCCAACCAAACACCGCGGGCGGATAGAACCCATTGTCCGCCACGTATCCTTGAACCAGTGTATGACATTGCCGCAGGTTGGCCAAGGATGCGCCAGTTTGCGCAGAGCGCATGGCGGATTTGACAGCCGGCGTGGCGAGTGCGGCCAAGACCGCGATGATAGCGATAACAACCAACAGTTCGATGAGCGTGAAGGCGCCGGCGCGGAGCTTTTTCGCCTCGTCCAGTAGGAACGGCTGGCTCAGCCGTCCGCGTGCATTCGTATCCAGAGGTGGCTGCTCGCTGAGGCCAGCGGGCCCTACCAGGGGTGAAAAGTTCAGATTCTGGCGGACGGTGCGACGGGGCTTTACCACGCGCATTTCTGGCCGACGTGTCAGTGGGTCCGGAGGGGCGAACACGCTGCAAAAATGCCACACGCGGCCCGATTGACCACAAGACGGAATGCTTTACCTAAAGTTGGCGCCTTCGCGGTAGTGGATGACGCGGGAGAGGGTGCTGGGATCGTGATTCAGATCCGGTGCATCCTCGGTGGCAGCCCCGTTGCCAGCGAGATCGCGCAGGGTCTGGCCGGGGGCGAAGTGCATGCGGATGTCGACGCCGGTGTAGTCCGAGCGTCCGTGCTTGCGCTGCCGCTCGAGCATGCCGAGACAGCTGTCGACCATGTGATCGAAATCCGGAAGCATGCCGGTGATTTTGCAACCGCTGGTTTCGTCGGTGCCGATGGAGACAACGCTTAAATCTTCCGGGATGTCGACTTTCTCCAGAGGGCCGACGCGCACCAGAGCCATGGCCCGCCCGAGGGAGCCGGCGACCACCGCGGTCGGACGACTTCTCGCGCCGCCAGCTGCGAGGCGTCTGAGGTGCGCAGAGACGGTGGCCAGATCGCTGTTCACCACCCTGCGTGCGTCTTGCATGAGTTTTTCGTCCACGGCCAGACCGTGTTCGTTCATCGCGGTGAGAAATCCTTCGCGGTGCATCTCGGTCTGGCGTGGGTCTGGTTCGATGCTGTCCTCGGAAAAAACAATGTTGCGGTGCCCGGCGCGGATGACGCGGCAGGTGAGTTCATAGTAGGCCTCGCGCACGTCGGCGCTGACCTTCGGTGCACAGGGTTCGTAGGGTGGAACGAGAAAGACCAGCGGAAGGTCGCCGGGATGCTCCCCGTATCGACGGGCCGGCCGGAAAGGGGTCAACGAAATGATGCCGGCGCAATCGGCGCCGAACACCGAGTCTCGACGGTTGGCCGACGGCACCTCCGCATCGGGGGGCAGGACTTTGACTTCTGTGACCAGGCCCTGGCGGCGCGCGCCGAGCAGGATGACGTGCTCATACCAAAGGATGAGCGGATCGCCGGTTTGCTCGGGCGAAACAAGCACGCCGATCTTTTCCGATGTCTTCTTTTTCGACCGCGGGTGGGTGGATTTGAGGAATGTGCCGCGGTAACCGAGAGTGCGGACGTAGCCTTCGGACTTCAGGCGGTCGTAGGCCGTTTGGATGGTCTTGGTTCCAAAGTTGAGCTCCTTGGCCAAGTTGATCACTCCCGGAAGGCGTTCGTTGACCTTCCAGCGCCCCAACTCGATCTCTCCGACCAAAATATCGTACACCTGCTCGGCGTAATTGAGCATGTGGTGAGGGACGATCTTCTTGCCGAAGAGGACGCGCTGCTGGGACATAACGGCACCTCAACTATACACCCTGCGTCCCGCAAGCCAAGGACGCTATCGTGGGCCTCAGTGGGACCTCGTCAAGCGCTCGCGCGCGGGGCGCCGCATGCCAAGGACGCTGAAGGTGTCGAGCATCAGGCGTCGACGCGAGGGCCACGCAAGAAGTGCGAGCAAAGACAGAGCGGCAATGACCGTCGAAGGCTCTGGAATGGCGGTGATGGTGAACGTTCTGCTTCCACTGTCCCAATTGGAGGTGAAGCCGCCGCTGAACGAGAATAGGCCCGTGTTGTTGATAGAGCTGCTTAGGTTGCTTGCAAAAGTTAGAGTGTTTCCCGGCATGAAGTTGTTGATGGTAAGCAAAGCACTCGGCGCATAAGCCCCGAATGAGAATGTTCCGGCGGCGCCGGTTCCATAGTCGAGGAATGAGGAATCGGTCAGTTCAAGCGCCCCGAAGACTTCGCTGACGCCCGCGGCCCTTTGGATTGTTCCACCGGACAGCGTGATGAAAGCCGTATTTTTCACTTGGTTGCTTTCGCTGATCAAGAGGGTGGCGCCGTTGGCCACTGTTGCGCTGGTAATGAATTTGAGAGCTGCGTTGGAGCTGGCGCCCGCCGCCGCGAGTGTGCCTCCGTTGACGAAGACATTCCCCGAAAGCGTGTTGTCGCCGTAGAGGGTAAGAACAGTATTTCCCGAAGCGGCGAGCGTCAGGTTGCCTGCGCCCGTAATGGTATTTTGATAGATGATGCCTTTGTTCGTGCCATTCACTGTGAGGTTTGCGCCGCTACCTATGTTAACGGAGCCGCCATCGCTCACGCCGTTCTCCTGAATTGTGGCGACGGTGGCGTTTGCTTGAATGTTCAGGGTTGCGCCGGAGGCGACAAACGTGTCGGATCCGCTGCCAAGACTGCCGCCGCTGGCGACCGTCAAGACTCCGGCGGCTACTCGCGTGTCTCCCGTGTAGGAATTTGCCCCCGAGAGGGTCACAGTCCCCGCGCCATCCTTGTAGAGTGAGGCGATGGTGGTGTTTTGCGCGTTGGTGTTGCCGGTGCCGCTAATCGCGCCCGAGAGGGTGATGTTGCCCCCAACGCTGTTGGCGTTGGTGGTTCCTGAGGCGCCCAAAAGTAGAACGTTGGATCCGCCGTCGACATTTCCAGAAATAGTAAGAGAGCTCGTCGGAATCTGGACGATGTCAATCAGGTTGTTGGTGAGGACATCACCAAGGTTCCAGTTGAAGTTCATCGCATTGACTGAGTTGGCGTTTCCGGTGTCGGTAGCAAGCAGCGAAAGCATGGCGATCGAGGCGTTGGTTCCGATGCCGTAGGTTGAACCCTCATATGTGGCAACGAGTCCATTGGTGCTGTCGTAGAAACTGACAGAATAAGGAATGTTCGGGTTGTCGCCGTCTACGCTCATACGGATGCCGAAGTTTGCAACCGAACTCCAGTTGTTGGTGGTGGAAAAATAGCCGGTGAGGTAGTCGGCCATGGCGGGATCGATCATGGTGACCGCAGTGGCGGACTGGGTGTAGGGCGTGAAAGTGTTGTTGGTGTCGATGACGAAGGAGGAACTCCCAAGAGACTGCAAAGTGATTACGGATCCCGTGGTACTCGCGGCATTAATGCGCGCGTTTCCGGTCAGCGTAATAGTCCCGGAAAGAGTGTTTTCTCCGTCCCCCAAGCTGCGGATGGCACCGCCGTTGCCGACGCCTTCGCCGCTGATGGTGATGTTCTCGGCGACGCTGATTCCTCCGGACACTTCAAGCGTCGCACCGCTTTCCACGGTGGTCGCACCATTGGTCGCGCCCAGCGCGACGGCATCGGACACTTTGAGGCTTCCGCTTTGGACTGTTGTCTCGCCCGAGTAGGTGTTGGCTGCGGTGAGGGTGAAGGTGCCCGCGCCCGACTTGGCCACGCCACCCGTTCCCTCGATCAACCCGTTGTAGGTGGTGGTGAGATCGGCTCCGCCGACGTTAACGCTGTTGGCGCCGAGCGAGAGGGTTCCGTCTGCTGCGCCCGAGAGGGCGCCGATGTTGTAGGTGTTGGTGCCGGCCGCGCCGAAGGCCACGGTTTTGTTGGTCGCGCTGCCGTAGAGGTAAAGCTGGGCGTTGGCCAGCGC
>CAJBKE010000036.1 GCA_903953565.1 uncultured Verrucomicrobiota bacterium
CACCGATGGCGCAGTCAACGGGGTGGGTTCCTTTTCGGGCGGCAAGGATGCGCGCGTCGGCCATGCGATCATCGCCGGCGACGATCCGCTCAAGCTCCAGGTGCTCGAGCCAGGGACCATCCCTGGCAATCCGGCCCCCTACGGCGGCCGCTACCCCGGCGGTGCCCTGATGCACAACGGCATCTGGTATATCGGCACCTATGGCCTGGCCAACGCCGACTACGGCCTCAACTGGCCAATCCTGGGTCCTTGCGCCGGCTTCCACATCTCAAAGGATCTCGGCAAGACTTGGACGCCTTCACCGCTCTCGACCGAACCCGGAAAGGCCCTGTTTCCCGAGCCGACGAAGTTCAGGGATCCGATCAAACTGGGCTCGCCGCACTTTGTCGACTTTGGCAAAAACATGGAGCATTCGCCCGATGGCAAAGCCTATCTGGTCGGCCATGGCACGACCGAACGCGACCTGGAGGACCGCAAGGCGAACGCGAGCTGGATCACCGGCGACCAAATCTATCTCTGCCGCGTCGTTCCCAGCCCCGAAACCATCAACAATCCGGCCGCCTACGAGTTCTTTGCCGGGAACGATGCTGAGGGCAAAGCCATCTGGTCGGCCGATTTCGCCAGCATCAAACCGATCCTCGAGTGGGACAACCGCCTCGGCTGTGTCACCATCACCTACAACGCGCCGCTGAAGAAATACCTGATGTGCGTAACCGATGGCGGCACGACCGAGAGCAAATACAACACCGGCATCTTCGAGGCCGACCAGATGACCGGCCCTTGGAAGCTGGTTTCGTGGATGCAGGACTTCGGGGAGCAGGCCTACTTTGTCAACATCCCATCGAAATTCATCTCGGACGACGGCCGGACGATGTGGCTGTGCTACTCGGCCAATTTCTGCAATCACATGTGGGGACGCAAGGCCTACCGCGCCGATCCGCCAGGCAGCGCCTACGCCATGTGTCTTCAGGAAGTCCGCCTGCTCAAGCCCGGCGAGGCACCGCCTCAGGAAACCCCGCTGACCTCCCGCACCAACCTGGCCCGCGAGGCCAAGGTGGCCGCCAGCTCAACCCACAAGGATTCTACAGTGGCCGGGCTCACCGACGGCGTGGCCGGCGGCTTTCCCGGCGAAAGCGCCAACGAATGGAGCTCCAACGGCGAACGCGATACTGCTTTCGTCCGCCTGGCTTGGGAGCCACCGGTCACCATCCGCAAGATTACCCTCTACGACAGGCCCAATGACATAGACCAGGTGCAGGCCGGCCTGCTGGTTTTCTCCGATGGCACCACCCTGCCGGTCGGCGAGCTGGCCGACGATGGCAAGACCGGCACCGAGGTGACTTTCGATCCCAAGACCGTTTCCTGGGTCGCCTTCTTCGTTACCAAGGTCAAACCCGGCACGCGCAACATCGGACTCTCTGAAATCACCACGGCCAAGTAAACCCGATAAGGACGGAATATAAAAACCACCCTCTCGATCCCCAGCCTACTGCTGGGGATCTCGCTGACGGCAGCGGAATACCTCATGAAAACCCCAATTCACCTCATCCTAGCCCTCATCGCCACCGCCATCGTTTCCTTGGCGCAAGCTGCAGATTTGATTCCTCTCACCACCACGATCCCGCCCGAGAAAATCGGGGTGGAAGCCTCAAGCTCACGCGGCGGCAAGATCGTGCCGGAGAACCTCATTAACGGCAATTGGATAAATAATGGGTTCTATGAAAATAATACCGATTCCAATGCGATGTGGAATACGATGTGGCAGTCGGGTGTCAAGCTGCAACCTTCGAGCCCTGCACCAGGACTTCCGGCATCGAACGCCTGGGTGCGATTTACCTTCAAAACACCGCAATCTCCCACGCAATGCCTGATTTGGAATTATAACCAGACCGATCTGACCAACGGCGGTTTTCACCGTGCCCAGATCTTTATCACGACCGATGGCAAGTCATGGACCCCTGTGCTGGTCAACGGTGCAGACACTTTCGAGATCCCCAAGGCTTCTGAGGCTCCTTCCGAACCGGTCTCCCTCGCGGTTCCGCTTTCAGGTGGTGCGATTTCGGGGTTGGTGATCCTTGCGAAGGATAACTATGGAAGCCACCTTTATGGCCTCTCGGCGGTTAGGTTTGTAACGACGCAAGAGGCGGTCGTTGCCAGCCTCCCCGTGCCGGAAACTTTGCAGGTGAAGGGGTTTCCGGTCGCTCATCTGGACCATGGTCAATGGCAGCCGCAGGTCTTGCTGAGCACGGGCACCCTGCCGGTCTACGAGGCCGTGGAGGCGACTGTGGAATGCGAGGGCAAGACAGAGCGGACCCGATTTGATGCTTCGCCTTATGGCCGAACAAGATTTGCGGCTAATCTGCCTCCCGGCGTGGAGGATAAACGCCTCTCCAACAAACCGCTTAAGGTGACTCTTTCCAGCGGGCGATGGAGTCGCTCTGCGGAGGCGCAGATGGAGGCAACGTCATGGCCGGAGTTGGAGGAAGTGATCATCACCTGGAAATGCCACCTCGACATCGGCTACACCCACCCAGTGCCCGAAGTGATCCAGAAATATCGCACCGGGGACATGGATCAGATTCTCGCCATGTTCGAGAAAACCAAGGACGCACCGGAGGAAGAGCGGTTTCGTTGGTTGCTCCCAGCCTGGGCGATGGACCTCGTGCTCGACGACCAGCAAACGCCCGAGCGTCGCGCCAAGCTGGAGGAGGCCGTGCGCCAACAGCGCCTCATTTGGCAAGCCATGCCGTATACTTTAGAGACAGAGGCGGCCGATGTGGAGGAAATCGTGCGCGGTCTTTCGTTTGGATCGCAGCTTTCGCGCCGCTTCGGATTTCCATTGCCCACACATGCCAAACAGACCGATATGCCCGAGCAGGCGTGGGCG
>CAJBKE010000037.1 GCA_903953565.1 uncultured Verrucomicrobiota bacterium
CTCTAAAAGAGCTTTGTGCGTCATAGCGCCCGAAGGGCGCAGACCAAAAGACCAAGAGGTTAAAAGTGCGAAAGTAGAAAAGTGGAAAAGTAGACAGTGGACAGACTTCAGTTGTCAGACAGCAGAAGACTGAATGCGCATTTGCGAGATCCGATCTCGCGGGTTAATATCCGCCTATGAGCACGATTACGGCCATTTTGGAGCCGGATGTGGATGGAACTCTCCATCTGCCGATTCCTGCTGAGATGCGCTCGGCCAAAGTGAAAGTCACGGCGACGCTCGAGAGTGTTGGCTCACGTCCTTCTCAGACGGAAGCCATCGAGGCGTTGCGGACGCTTTCACGCCTTGGCACGTTCGGAGACATCGAAGACCCCGTGGCATGGCAACGGGAGACGCGCGAGGATCGGCGCGAGGATTTCGAAAAATTTCTCGCCTCGGTGCCCGATGTGCCGCCGATGCCGGGCGACGAAATCTGAATCAGGCAGCTCGGTGCTTTTCCCGGGCCGCGTCGATCTTGGCTTGGATCTTACCTTCGGTCGGAGCCGCGCCCTTGCTGCCACGGCGTGAACTCATTTACAGCCCGATTCTCCCCAAATCCCCCGGCTGACACTCCAACATTCTTAAGAATGTTGGAGTATTGTCAGAAGCGGGCGGGCGCATACCCAAGCCGAAGTCGGACAAAAGCTAATCCTCATCGTCCAGAGCGGCGGCCAAGGTGAATTCATTCTCCAGAAGCTCTTTGATCCCGTGGAGCTGCGCGATGGTGACGCCGTCGCAGCCGCCGCTGCGGTCGATGGCTTGCGCGATCATCGTGTTGAGGATGGCTTCCTGCGTTTTGTTGTAGGCACGGGAGTGGATCTCCGGACTGAAAACTTTCAGAATCCGTCCGAGCAACCGCTCGTAGGCCTCATCTTCAGCGCGTTCGAGGTCGATCATTTGACGATGACGATCTTGGTGGATTCGCCGAGCTCGCGCAGACGGTGTTGCAGGGCGGTGAGGACTTCGCGACCTTCGGCGTTGACGAAATGCCAATCCGCTCCCGGCATGGTGCCGTAGTAGAACTTCAAGTCGCCGAGCGGATCGCCGGCGCCGGTGCCGTTGGAAAGCGGGAGCGCATCCAAGTAATGCAAGGCGCGGGCCTCGGGTGAGTTGTAAACGGCGTAGGGACCTTCGAGGTAGTTCTCCCAAATGCGATCGTCGACCTGATCGTCGAGGAAATGCAGATGGCGGTAGGCATAACGGAGGTTGTCGCGGTCGAAGTAGAACGCGCCTTCGTCGCGCAGCCATTTGCGCACGTCGAGATGATCATCCGGATCGATGTAAACGTGGTCGCTGAAGTATTCGCGCCAGGTGAATTGCGCCGGCAACTCGTCGGTGCGTCCGTTCAGGGCGAACTGGAAGTGATAGTCCTGATCGACGGCGTAGAGGATATTGCGCGCGGATTCCGGCGGATCGATGAAGATGCCGCCGGTCGTCTTCTCGTAATCGGCCGCACGACGCAGGAGCCACGAGGGGACAAAGCAGGAACCCAGTGCTGCGGCTCCGCTGATGATGAAGGTTCTTCGGGTGATCTCGCTCACAAAAGTTCCTCCTCCGTTTCGAGTTCCTCTTGGTGCCACTCATCGAAGATGTGCTCACAGTGCCGGGCCAGCTGCGAGTAGAACTCGGAGCTGATGGAGGTGAAGTGGCGCAGGGTGCTGCGCCCGATGTATTCGGCATTGTGGTTGTTGAAGCCGACGATGAGGTTGCCGGGCGCCCCGCGCTGCTTGCTCGTTTCGAGCAGCTCCGCCAGCTCCCCCAAAGTGAGCGGAAGCGCGGAGGATGTGAGCGAGAGGTCGAAGGCGAACATGCCTTGGTATTCATCGGCGACGCTGTAGCTGATGGTGCCGTCCTGCTGCGGCGCCGCCCGCAGACTGATGATGTCGTGAGTCGTGGAATCCAGCGATATGCGGGCGATCTCGACCTCGCCATTGGTGAAGTCCGGGAGGTATTCGCCGCCCATAAGGTGCGGGTGGATGCGGCCGGCGAACTGCCGCACATTTTCCGAAACGGCTTCTTGGAGGATTTCCTCGGGAATGTCTTCGACCGATCCCTCCGCCAAGGCGCGACGGATCTGCCTGCGCCGAAACTCTCCTTTGATGTTCTTGAGGATTGCCTGCGTCAGGGTTTCGTCGTGCCAGTAGGAAACAGGACGGTAGCTGTAATCGATCTCTGGATAGCGTTTCACGCGGCCTCCTTTCTGAGCGCTTGGCTCCATGCTCCTCGCTCCTCGCTCCATGCGCCGAGCACGGCATCGCGACGTGCCCGGGCGAGGCCCACGTTTTTGGTCTCCAGCGGCAACCGGAGTCGCTGCTTGGTGTAGTCGGGACGGTGGACGGTGGCGTGGAGCCACCAGGTGCCGTTGTTCCACCAGAGATGGTGGTTGGGGTTGCGGTGATGCGTGCGCAGGGAAAGTGCGCAGCCTTGCGGTAACGCCGCGAGGGCGGCGGGGATGTTTTTGCTCATTTGTGCGTTTCCTTAAACGCACCAAGGGAGATTTTGCTTTCCGGTCGATCCGATCGACCAGCGCATTGGCACGGAAGAGTCTCGCTCTCCCGCACCAAGCCACCGTGGGTTCTCCTCCTCGGTTGGCAGCCCTGCCTTTTACGGCAGGACGTTCTTGATGCTGGGGTTACTCATACATCGGGGCGGCCCGGCGCTCAATGACGTTGTGCGTCATAGGCGGCCGAGCCGCTGTGACGAGTCACTTGTGGCGAGTAACGAGAGCGGGAGGAACGGAGTGGACAGTCTGCCTCGCAGGGGATCCTGCTGCTAATCCTCATCTCCGAGCCGGGCGGATCAATCGCCCTTGGCAATGCGTTCGGCATCGAACTTGGATAGCCCGGCTTTTTTGAAGCGGGCTTGCGCTTTCTTGATGTCATAGGTCACGCGGCGGAATTCCACGCGGTCGAGGCCGGGTTGGTAGATCACATAGCAGGCGCGCGGATCATCGTCGCGGGGCTGGCCCACGCTGCCGACGCCGATGGCGTAACGGCAATCCGGATCCAGGGTGATCGGATCTTCGCCCGGGGTGTAGCAGGTGATCTTTTTACCCCTCTCCTCCCAGATGGCGGGAATGTGGGTGTGACCGTAGAAGCTGATGCGGGTGGTCTGCTTGGCGAAGTGTTCTTTGGCCAGGCTCTTGTTGATGATGTAGCCGAAGCTCGGTGGTTCGTGCAGGGAGCCGTGGACCAATTCCATCTCGGCAACGGGAACAACGAGCGGAAGCTCGGAAATCCACTGGGCTTCGTCTGCGGCGAGTTGCCGGTGGCAGAGTTCGAGCGGCGGCCAGAGATCGCCGAGTTCTTCCGGATCGAGGTGCGTTTTGCCTTTGGGTTTCGTCGCCAGATACATCGCTTCGTGGTTGCCCATGAGATTGATGGGGGCGAATTCCCGCATGTATTTCACGCAGGCGGCCGGCTCGGGTCCGTAGCCAATCGTGTCGCCCAAACAAAACACGCTGAAGCAGCGTTCCGCAGCGAGGTCGGTCAGGACGGCGCCGAGTGCATCGATGTTGGCGTGGATGTCGGAGAGGATGGCGATGCCGCCGGTGGAGGCGGCTGTGACGGGTGACGAGTGACGGGTGGCGGGTTTGGTTGGCATGAGTGGTTGCGGGTTGGGACGGTAAATGTGGCGTCAAGCGGGGCGGTCGTTTTTGAAAAGGCCTTTGTCGCGGAACATCTGGATGACGCGCTCGGTGAAATCATCCAAGGATTCGGTTTCGCGTTTGGAGGCGAGGCCGAGGGAGATCTTGGCGTTGAGCTCGGCCGCGGCTTGGTCGAACCGGGCCAGCGCCTCTTCCTCGGGTGAAGGCGGGGTTTTCTCTGACGGAGTATCGGCATCGTTCATAAAATGTCTCTCTACCCTTAAGGGGCCAGCACTCACCGAAACGGGCTCATTCCCCGGGTCGGCGAGGATCCAGGATGAGGTGGTTGCTTTTGTAGAGCTCGACGGCTTTGCGGAGGTATTCGCCCTTCCACATGGCTTCGATCATGGACGGAGGCCGCCACTCCTCGACGCGGCGGTAACCACCCATGACGAGCTCACTGAGCGCGATCTCGGGATCTTTGTGGAACCAGGTCGGGCGCGGCGGGATGCGGCTGCAGAAGGGGTCGAATTCCATGCCTTCCATTTTACCCGCCGGCCCCCCACCCCACCAAACCGCCCCTGCGTCATAGCAGCGCGGATTGACACTCCAACATTCCTAGGATTGTTGGAATATTGTCGGAAGCGGATGAGCCCTGAGGCAGCGGGCAGACCTCACGCGGCGGAATTCCAGGCGCGGTGCCGATGGTTGAGGATGTGCTCGATGGCGGAATCCGTGCGATCGAGGCCCGCACTGCAGTGCACGAGGACGGGTTTCGGCAGTTCCCGCCAGGCCTCAAGCACGGCGGCAAGCTGCTGCTGGTTCAACGGCGGACGCCGCCCTTTTTCCACCGGAATGTGACGGACGTGAAATCCCGCGACTTCATAGAACTCGATCAAGGTGGCTCCCGGGTACAAGTGGATCTGATCTTCGGTGCAGAGGCAGATGATGGACTCGATGCCGATGGCGCGAACGGCGTCCAGCCAGAGCTGCAATCGACCCATGGGAACAGGCAGGGGTTGGCCGCCGGCGTAACCGGGCCGCGCCGAGCGGTAGAGGGATTGGGGAATAACGGGAGTCATGAGAGCCCGCCACGGCGGGCAGTTCGCAGTTTCCGGTATTCAATTGTCAGCCGGAAGGGGTTTGTGTGTCATAAGCGGCAAAGCCGCTGTGGCGAGTCACTTGTGGCGAGTGGCGAGAGAGGAAAAAGCAAACTGGAGACACCGGCTGACAGTTCGACAGTTGGCAGGGGTCAGACATCACAGGTCAGAAGCCGGAATACGGTTTGCGGGAGGAAGTCTTGCAGGTTAATATACGCAGATGAGTACGATTACGGCCGTCTTGGACGCCTGTCCCGATGGAACGCTGCACTTGCCGTTGCCGCCGGACTTGCGTGGCACCCGCGTGCGGGTCGAGGCCAAGCTCGAAGCTGCTCCTTCCGCGGCAAAGAGCCCTGTCGAACTTCGCGCCATCATGCAGAAACTCCGCGACCGCAATCCATTCCGTGGCATCAAAGATCCCGTGGCATGGCAGCGCGATGCGCGTGAAGATGTGCGCTTGCCGGGACGTGATTAAGGCATGGCCCGATTGCTGGACAGCAATATCCTAATCTACGCGGCCCAACCGGAACACGCATTCCTCGACGAATGGCTCGAGGCTCCGGGCACGACGCTTTCCGCCATCAGCATCACCGAGGTCCTTGGTTACGAAGGGATCACTTCCGATGATGAGGAGTTGTTCGAAGCCATGTTTGCGCAACTAATCATGCAGCCCGTGAGCGAGACGATTTTGCGACGGGCTGCCGGCCTGCGCCGCGTCCGGAAGATAAAGCTCGGCGATGCCATCGTCGCCGCCACCGCCCTGGAAACGGACAGTGAACTGGTCACGCGCAACGAGCAGGACTTCCGCGGAATCTATGGACTGCGCGTCATCAATCCCTTTGCTGGGCGTTAGCTGGGGGGAAACTTAGAGGCGAAGAGACGAAAAGAGTTGGCAGTATTCAGTGGACAGAGGTCAGAGGGCGGAATCCGGTTTGCGGCGGCTGATTCACCGACTTTGTCGGAGGATTCACCGATTCGGCGGTGCGCGCTCCGCCGTGATGTGTCAATGGGCAGGTATGAACTCCACCCTCCTCCGGAACATCTTCATGGCCGCCGCGGCCGTCCTGCTTCATTGCCAGAATGCGTCGGCAACCATCACCGCCACCACGCGTGTCGATAACGACTGGGGATCCGGACTCACCGGAACCGTCGTGCTGCGCAACACGGGCAGTGCGCCCGTCAGTAATTGGTCGGCCACGGTGACCATGCCGGCGACCATCGCCTCGATCTGGAATGCCGCCATCGTCTCGCGCAGCGGGAACAGCAACGTGGTGAAGCCGGCAAGTTGGAATGCAACGATCCCCGCCGGCGGGACGGTGGAGTTCGGCTTCACGGTCAAGCCCGGTGGCTTCGCCGCCAACCGCATCATTGTGTCGGTGAATGGCCAAACCCCCGTGCCCACCCCGACCCCGGTTCCCACGCCGACGCCAACTCCAACACCGAGCCCGAGTCCCACGCCGACTCCGCCGCCAGCCTCCTCGCCGAACGCCGATGTCACGGTGAATGGCGTGCGCGTGGAGTTTCGCGCGGTCTCCGATTGGGGAAGTGGCATGACGGCAAGCGTGAAGCTGGTCAATACCACCGCGGCGGTCATCTCCGGTTGGACGCTCGGCATGGATCTGCCGGTCGTTCCCAACAACGTGTGGGATGCGGGGCATACACGCACCGGTGCGCGCTCGGTATTCACGCCGGTGGCTTGGAACAGATCCATCCCCGCGGGAGGAAGCGTCACGCTCGGCTTCAATGCGTCTCCCGGCAACCTGCGGACTCCGCCCTCCAATGTGACGTTGACCGCCGCCGCGGCCACGCCTGCACCCACACCCACGCCCACACCAGCGCCGACGCCGCAACCGACACCGACCCCGACGCCACAGCCCACGCCTACGCCCATACCCACGCCGACTCCGACACCAACACCCGGCGGGACGACGGGCTATGACAAAATGCCGACGGTCGAGCAGCGGAAAATCGTCGGGTATTATCCGAACTGGGGGATTTACCAGAAGAAGTTTCCGGTGACGAAAATCCGGGGCAACCGGGTCAATGTGATCAACTACGCGTTCTTGATGGCGCTCGATCGCACCATGCCGTCGGCTTGGAACAGCGTTGTCTCCACCTACCGGGGATGGCGCTACAGCAATTACTATCCGTTCATCCAGCAACCTGCGGGCAGCAACCTGACCGCCGGCGTTGCCCTCTTCGACGAGTATGCCGATGTGGGTGCCAACTCTCCCGCGGAAGCGCTGACCATGGTGCCGGCTTTTCGGGAAACCTCGAACTTCGCCCAGCTGCGGAATCTGAAACGCGACAACAGCAAGCTGCGCACGATGATTTCGCTCGGAGGGTGGACCTTGTCTTCGCCTTTCTTCTCGATCGCGAGGGACGCGCAGAAGCGTGCGGATTTTGCCAAGTCGGCGGTCTATGTCATGGCCCGCTACGGCTTCGATGGCATCGATATCGATTGGGAATATCCGGGCGGCGGAGGGCTCGAACAATCGGCCATGGCCAACCCGGCGTCTGATGGCGCGAACTTCCTCCTGCTGTTGCAGGCGCTGCGAGACGAGTTGGATCGCCAAGAAACAAAGGACGGGCGCGGCTACTACTTGAGCATCGCGGGACCGGGCGGGGATGAAAAAATCGCCAACTTCGATCCGGCGGCGGTGGCCGGGATCGTCGATTGGATCAATGTGATGACTTATGACTTCCAAGGGGGATGGGACAATTACACCGGACACCAGTCTCCCATGGTCAGCACCGACACATCGGCAGCGCGCAAAAATTGGTCCGTCTCCGGAGCGATCGGTTTGTATCTCAATGGCCTCAACGGGAAGAGAGGCGTGCCGGCTTCTCAACTCGTGGTTGGCATCCCATTCTACGGACGCGGCTGGGATTCCGTGCCGCCGGGGCCGCGCAATGACGGGTTGGGCCAGAGCGGCACCGGGGCGTTGTCGTCCTTGGGCGAGACGGAATTTCCTTACGACCGTCTCTACGCCGACGGCTACCTGTCCTTCGGCAATGGGCGGAGCGTGGGCATCAATGGCTACACCAGATTCTGGGATGCGGTCGCACAGGTGCCATACTTGTACTCGGCGGCCGCGCGGCGGATGGTCACCTTCGAGGACCCGGAGTCGATTGGCATCAAGATGAACTACGTCAACCAAACGGGCTTGGGCGGCGCGATGTTCTGGGAACTGAGTGAGGACGAACTCATCGCGGAGCGCTCTCTCTTGGAAACAATCTACAACAAGCTCCGCCTACCCTGAGCGCTCGCGAAGCAAGGCCCGGCCGCAGGCTCCACCAAGATGGAGCCTGCGGCCTGCCTGCAGAACCATGGCGGGTCGCCATCGCGACCAAAAAGACCAAGAGCCGGAGTCCGCGGCAGCGGACGTAGACAGCGCGAGGCATAGCCGAGGGCAAACCAAGAGATCAGGAACCAGGTGACAGAGGGCGGAGGGTGGAATGCGGTTTGCGGGGGCAGAATTTCTTAGTTAATGTCTGGCCATGAGCACTGCGGTTCTTGAACTGAAGGAGAAGGTCGAGCGCCTCACTTCCGAGGAGCGCTATGAACTCATGCAGATTCTCGAGGACATCGAGGACAATACCTTGGCCGACAAAGCAGAGGCCGAGGGCAAATTCATCTCCCTCGACGAATACAAGAAGCTATCCAGCGAAGAGCAGCTCGCGTGAAATACGCAGTCTTGCTCGAGAAATCGGCGGCAAGGTTCCTTCTGCGGCTCCGCGACGCCAAACTTAAGTCGCGCCTGGATGAAGCTATCGAGTCTTTGGCAGGCGATCCGCGGCCTTCGGGGTGTCGAAAGCTCGCTGGCACATCTGACCGCTACCGAGTTCGCGTCGGCGACTACAGGATCGTCTACCGTATCGATGACGGAAAAGTGACCGTGCTTGTGCTGGTGATTGGTCACCGCCGCGAGGTTTACGACGGATAGAGTGGGGGCGGACGGCGAGATAGCTGGCAGAGGTCGGTCGTCAGTCGGCAGTTGTCGGAGGGACTAAAAGACCAAGAGACTAAGAGACGAAGAGCCGGCGGGATTTGGCAGAGGTCAGAAGCCGGAATCCGGTTTGCGGGGACAAAACCCGTGGGCTAATATCTGGATCAATGAGCACGTTGGCCGAAATCGAACAAGCCGCTAAGGTCTTGCCTGTTGACCAGAAGCAGCGACTGATTGCCACCCTGCAAGCCGGATTGCCCAAGCGCGGCAACTCAAGTGGCTCAAGTGGAACTTCCGACGAGGCTGTCCATGCCAGCCTGCTTCCTTTGGCCGCCACATCTTGGTCGCAGGACTGGGATTCTGCCGAGGAGGACGAGGCGTGGCGCGATTTGTAGCCGGCGACGTGGTCGTCGTCCCCTTTCCATTCACCGATCTGGCCAGCAGCAAAGTCAGGCCGGCGGTGGTTCTCGCCACATCCACGCGTGACGACATTCTGCTCTGCCAGGTTACGAGCTAAGACACGGGTCATCCGGAAGCCGTTACAGTCAAGATGACCGACTTCGCCAGTGCGGAAAAATTGCCCCGCGACAGTTTTGCCCTGCCGCATCGTTTGGTGACGGCCAACGAATCATGCGTTCGCCGCAAGGCCGGGCATCTGCTGGATGCCAAATTGCGCGAGATCCGCGATCGGGTCTGCGCTTTTGTCGTGGCGGCTTAGCTAATCTTTCCGTTCTTTCGCGCGACGCGCTTTCGATACATCTCGAGCTGGCAGTCGAATCCGCCCAGATCGACCGGCTGGCGGTATTCCAACTTGAGCGAGGGCGAGCTTGGTCCATCGCGCAGCGGGTTGGTGAAAATGAGCAGGCCCCCCGGCTCCAGCGCTTTGGTGGCGGCGAGGAGGAGGTCGGCAATGAGTCCGCGCATGTCCTTCACCCGGACCCGTCGACCGAGGGGAGGATTGGTGATGACCAGCGTGATGCTTCCCGGGGCGATGCCTGCCACTTGTTCCGCATCCCGGAAATCGCATGGAGTGAACATCGCGGAAATATTTTCCAGGTCGGCAGCTTGGAAGTTGGCGCGGGCGATCGCGATTGCCGCCGGGTCGAGATCTGTGCCATGCACGGTGAGGACACCGCCGAGCATGGAGCGCTCGATCAGTTCCAGTCCCGAGCCACAAAACGGATCCCAAACCACCTGCCGGGGTTCCTCGGTGTGAGGGCTGGCTTGCGCCGCCAACCGCGCCATGCAGGCGGCTAATGGTGGGTGCGAGGCCGCGGGGATATCATCCTGACGATACGCAAGGCGCGGATCGGGGTAGAGTCGAGGGCGCAGCTCGACGATGGCGTCCCTCTGTTTCTTCGGTCCGCTGCCGACGGGTATAACATCTACGGACCACGGAGCTTGACGCGCATCATTGAGGAGTTCGGGCGCGAGTGCGTGGGCTTGCTGCACTACGTTGCGGATGGCGCCCCGCTGATGACCGCGCGCAGGGAAATCCAAGCGGTAACGAGGCGCTCCATCGGTCGCCGCCCTCATGATCTTTCGGCTCGTCGGGGAAGCGATGCAGCCCGCGAGGGCATCCTCCCACTCGGAACCGGAGCTGTTCTCGATCAGACCGATGCGTATGCCCACGGTAGCAAAGCAACGCAATTCATAGAGCATCGCTAAGGAGAAAGGCCTCAGTGGACTTACCGTCACACATCCTGGGCGGACTTGTCCGAGACGGAAAATGCTTGGATCGAGTTGCTCTTCGGCCTCCTCCTTGAGGATCTTCTCCAAGCCGCGTCGGCAGCGGAGATTGATATGCATCGAGGGTTTGCCCGGGAGCAGTGCCTCGAGTTCCACCGTGCCGGGGTTTTCACGCCGGGCGATGGCCGCCTGCACCTTCTGCTGCGTCAGCTCCGGGAGCGATTCCCCTTGCGCCATGAACGAGAGCGTCGCGCTCCCTCCGATCTTCTCGAGCGCGCGGCCAAGATGGCGTCGCTCTCTCTCGCCGTCGTTCTCCTTGAGCAGACTCAACATCTGCGCCTCCGCATTTTCATCCGCGCCGATCTTCGGCAGCGCCGCCATGGCGTAGCGCCGGATTTTTTCCTGCGGATCCTTCAGCAGTGCAGTGAGCCACGCGCGCACAGCCGCCTTTTCCTCATCGGTCCCGAAACGTGAGAAAATTGTACCAAGCGCGCGGATCAGGGCCACCCCCTGCATTCGCTCGCGCGGGGAGGCGGCATCGAATCGCGGCACCTCCGAGTTCCAGAGGCGCTCCTTCGGCAGATCGCGCAGCCGCTTGTAGAGATCCTGATCCGATTTCATGACATGAAGTATGCCCTTCCGGGGCGGATAAGACATTGGTTTTCCGGAAAGCAGGGAGAGGCGAAGAGAGTTCGCAGTAGTCAGTGGACAGGAGACAGGGGGACAAAAAGACTAAGAGCCGGAGTCCGCGGCAGCGGACGTAGACAGCGCGAGGCAGAGCCGAGGGCAAACCAAGAGACGAGAGACGAAGAACCGGAGGGAGTTGGCAGCTGGCAGTTTGCAGTTGGCAGCGGGCGAAGGACGTAGATGGAGAGGGGCAAGACGTCAGTTGGCAGCCGACAGATGCCACAGGGCGGATTTACGGCTGGATGATCCGCGCGCCGCGCTGCCAGGTGAAGTAGGACCACACCCAGTGGATGAAGACGCTGATGCGGTTCCTCATGTGCATGAGGAAAATGAGGTGCACGAAGAGCCACATCATCCAAGCGGAGAAGCCGCGTATCTTAAGTCCGGATATGCTGACTACGGCGGCGCTGCGCCCGATCGTCGCCATGCTGCCCTTGTCCCAGTAAACGAACGCGGGACGCTGCCCGGCCTGAGCCTCGGCGGTGACGAGCTTGGCGATGAATTGGCCCATTTGGATGGCGGCCGGTGACACACCCGGCACGACCACACCCTTCGGGTCGGTCAAGGCGACGAGATCGCCGGCGGCAAAAACCTCGGGATGCCCCGGCAGACTGAGATCAGGCAGCACCTGGATGCGACCACTGCGATCGAGCGGAATGCCGGCCAAGGTGCGCGTGATTTCACTGGCCTCGACCCCGGCGGCCCAAATGATGATGTCGGACGCGATACGCTCGTGGGGCATTTGCACGAAGCCCGGCCCCACTTCTTGCACCGGTGAGTTCAAGTGCACGTGGACGCCCATGTGGGTCAGCCGCTCGAGCGTGTAGTCGGGCAGATTTCCGGGGAACATGGGCAGAAGTTTCGGTCCGGCCTCAATGAGGTGCACTTTGGCGCAAGAAGGGTCGATGCGGCGGAAGTCATCTTTGAGAACCCTGCGCGATAACTCGGCCAGCGATCCCGCCATTTCCACGCCGGTCGGTCCACCTCCCACCACCACCATGGTGAGGAGCCGTTCGGTTTCCGCCGCGTCGGCCGCCGATTCCGCGCGCTCGAAGGCGAGCAAGACTTCGCGGCGAATGCCCATGGCGTCCTTCAAACTTTTCAGCCCGTGGGTGTGTTTTTCCCACTCGGGGTGACCGAAGTAGCCCGTCTTGGCCCCGAGCCCGATGACCAGGTAGTCGTAATCGAGCACGCGATCTTTGAGGTGCACCTGCCGCGAATCCAAATCGATGCGGGTCACTTCATCCATCAAGGTGGTGACGTTTTTCTGCGCGGACAAGATGCCGCGCAGCGGTTGCGCGATTTCCGACATGGTCAAACCCGCGGTGGCCACCTGATAGAGCAAAGGCTGGAAGAGGTGATGGTTCCAGCGATCGACCAGGGTCACCCGGAAACGCTCGTCGGCCAGCTTCTGGGCGCAGGCCAGGCCGGCGAAACCACCACCAAGAATGAGAACATGTTTTGTCGCCATGGAATCCAGTCATCTTAACGTCTGTCGATCGGATAAGGGTGGAATATTTCGGATGGGATGAATTTATCGGGCTCCTGTCGCTTTGGCCTCGGGCCAATTCGGAGTGAAATTTGGAAACGAGGACGGCGGGAGTTCAGGGGCTCGGACTCTTGGATAAGTTCGTGATTGCTGCGACTGCGCACTGGTGTTTTTTAGATGTCGTGATTTTGACGCGGCGTAGGTTTTTGCGGACGACGACGTTGGCCGGCGCTTACCTGTGTCTCCCAAGGGGGGCAACCGCAGGCCAGCTTGCGACGGATGTGATCGTTGTCGGTGCCGGTCTGAGTGGTTTGTCCGCTGCGAGGGAATTGACCAAGGCCGGCCTTGCTGTGGTGGTTTTGGAAGCAGCTGACTCCGCGGGCGGACGTACAAAACTCATGAATCTTGGCGGTGTGTTGCCGGTCGATATGGGCGGCATGTGGATACATGGCCCGCAGGGAAATCCGCTTGCCGTCGTCGCGCGCGCGGCGGGAGCGCGATTGCAGCCGTTTGATTGGGACGAAGGACCAACCTATGCGTCGGAGAAATCTGTCCTCAGCCAAAAAGAACTCGCGGACGATGAACGTCGACTCGCTCGTGCCCTGTCTTTCTCGCGCAGTTGGTCGGAAAAATTGTCGCACGATGCTCCGCTGTCCGGAGGCCTCGATGCTTTCGCTATTGATAGCGGGCTGGGTGAGAGCGAGCGGCGCGCTCTTGCCTGCGAGGTTTATTCAAACGTGACGCTTGATTATGGTGCGCCGCCTGCGGAGTTGTCCGCATGGTGGTGGGACGAAGGCGAGGAGTTCGGAGGAGGCGATTGCCTTGTGCGAGGAGGACTTGGCGGGTTGGCCGCTTATCTCGCCCACGGTCTGGAGATCAGAACAAATTCCTTCGTGGAGCAAATCGACTGGTCCGCACAACCCAATCGCGTCGTCTTGCGCGGCGGCGAGGAACTGCAAAGCCGCGCCGTTCTTGTTACCATCCCGCTCGGTGCCCTCAAGGCCGAATCTGTGCGTTTTGTTCCGTCTCTTCCTGCGCGCAAGACGAAGGCCATCAACCGTCTCGGTTTTGGTTCGTACCACAAAGCTTTCTTTCTTTTTGACGAGGGTGCCGGGCTTCCTCCCGGTCCGATCATTCGCCTGCACAACGAGGGCGGACTTTGGTCCGAGTGGTGCAACTTGTCGGGCTATCTCGGAAAACCTGTTTTGATGGCGTTGAACGGGGGACCGGCCGCCAGGCAAGCGGAAGGAATGTCCGACGGCGAGATCGCGCAATCGGCCTGCGGGTTTTTGCAGCGTTTCACGGGAGTGCGTATCCCCAAGCCACGCGCCGTGATGAGCACGCGTTGGGGTCGCGATCCGCTCACGCACGGGGCTTACTCGTTCTCGACCGTAGGCTCCGGTCCACGCGACCGGCGTGCCTTGGCCGAGGTTTTACCCGGCGGGGTTTACTTCGCGGGCGAGGCTGCTTCGGTCGATTACCCCGCAACGGCGCACGGCGCATTGTTAAGCGGCCGAGAAGCCGCCGGCCGCATCCTCCGCGACATTGGCAGCTGAGCTTTTCACGGAGCGCGTCAGGCCCAGAGTCGCCATCAAGCCAATCCGGAGGGCGAGATCAACATAAGCGATAAAAAGAGTGAGAGACGAAGAGGTTAAAGGTCAGAAAGTTTGAAAGTGGGAAGGTGAAAAGAGGAAGAACCGGAGGGCGGTGGGCAGGTGGCGGGTGGGAAAGTAGAACAGTGGGCAGAAGACAGCCGAGCGGAGCCGCACCCGGTTGCCGGCGGGAACGCTTGGCATTCGGCTGCGCAAGGGTTACGGAAACGTCGGCGGTTTTCTTTCACGGCCGTCGTTTGTTGATCATTTATGTGGCTCATTGCCTTTCTAGTTTCCTCCGGGATCTTCTTCTTTTTCGCGTATCGCATTCTCGGGCGAAAGTTGACGGCGTATTTCGCGCTCGATCCGGACGTCCGGACGCCTGCGCATGAGCATCGGGACGGTCTGGATTTCGAGGCGGCCAAGACGTCGTATTTGCTGCCGCAGCATTTCTCGGCCATCGCCGCGGCCGGACCGATTGTCGGTCCCATCCTCGCCGGAACGCTCTTCGGTTGGTTCCCAACGTGGATCTGGATTCTTGTCGGGTCGGTTCTCATCGGCGGCATCCATGATTTCACCACGCTGATCGCCTCGGTGCGGCACGGCGGGCGGTCGATCGCGGAGGTGGTGCGGCAATACATGAACGGGCGCTCCTTCACGCTCTTTCTCCTCTTCATCTGGGTCTCGCTCGTTTACGTGCTCATCGCCTTCACCGATGTGACGGCGGGAACCTTCGTCCAAGCGGCGGCATCGGCAGGCGGCGCGGCACCGGGTCCGGCGGTGGCCACTTCGTCGATGGTCTATCTGCTGTTGGCCCTGCTCATGGGCCTCGCCCTGCGCTTTACCGGGATGTCCGCTCTCCAGGCAAAACTCGTTTTTCTGCCGCTCGTCTTTGCCGCGATCTTGCTCGGGCCGCTGGCGCCGCTCGATCTTTCGGGTGTGGCGGGAGGCAATCCGCAGCGGCTTTGGAATTATATTCTGATCGCCTATTGCTTTTTTGCGTCGATCGCGCCGCTCTGGCTGCTTCTGCAACCGCGCGGCTATCTCGGAGGCTACTTCCTTTATCTCGTTCTCATCGCCGGCCTGGCGGGAATCGTCATCGGTGGATTCACGGGAGCCTTTGATGTGGTCGCACCACCCATCATGGCGGGGAGCGTGCTGCTCGGTCCGGCGGCCGGACCCGGTGTCGCGGCTCCGATGCTGCCGATTCTTTTCATCACCGTGGCCTGCGGTGCTTGCTCCGGTTTTCACAGCATCGTGGCCAGTGGCACCACTTCCAAACAACTCGATCGCGAAACGGACGCCACGCCGGTCGCTTACGGCGGAATGTTGCTCGAGGGATTCTTTGCCTGCCTGAGTCTGGCCACCGTGATGATCTTGGCCAACCCCTCCGGGAAACCGGATGCCATCTTCGCCGGCGGCATCGCGCGCTTTGTCGAACAGGCAACGTTCGGGTTGGTCAGCCCGCAGATTGCTTTCCAATTCGCGCTGCTTTGCTTTGCCACTTTTGTTTTCGACACGCTGGACGCCTGCACGCGATTGGCGAGGTATGTCTTGATGGAGTTGACCGGATGGAAAGGGCGGGCGGGGGCGGCGGCCGCGACGGCGCTGACGCTCATTTTTCCGCTCATCGTTCTCAGCATTCCGCCTCTGGTCATTGATGGCAAAACGATCCCGGCCTGGCGGGTTTTCTGGAATCTTTTCGGCATGTCGAACCAACTCCTTGCCGCACTCGCCTTGCTCGGCGTGGCCGTGTGGCTGCACAAGACCGGACGCAATCCGTGGCTCGGCCTCGCACCCGCGCTCTTCATGGGGGGCATCTCGCTTTGGGCTCTCGGACTGACGCTCCACAACATCCTCACAGTTCCGATTATCGCCGGAGTCCTTTGGGTCGAGGCGGGAGTCGCGGCCGTCCTCGCCGCGATGGCGCTCTGGTTGCTGGTGGAAGCCGTCCTCATTCTCCGGGACAAGACGCAAAGTCCGGCCGCGGCGTAGTTTCGGTAGGGGCTGGGAAGGTAAAGCGTAAGAAGTAGGAAGGGAGGCAGAGCCCAGTAGTCAGGTGACAGAGGTTGGAAGGTGGAATCCGGTTTGCGGGGGAGGCGTGGAAGGGCTAGTATCCGGAAAGATCCATGAATTACTCGAAGATCATCACTATGGAACCGGGCAAGCGCTCGGGCAAACCGTGCATCCGCGGTTTGCGCATCACCGTGCATGATGTGCTCGAGTATCTGGCTTCGGGCATGTCGCACGAGGACATCCTCCGCGACTTTCCTTATCTCACAGAGGAAGACATCCGCGCCTGTCTCGCTTACGCCGCAGACGCTGGGCGCCGCACGGCCCACGCCGTTGCCGCGTGAAACTGCTCTACGACGAGAATCTATCACCGGCCCTCGTCGCGCAGTTGGCTGATGTTTATCCGGACTCGGCACATGTCCACGATATCGGCTTGGGCATGGCTGATGACTCAGAAGTTTGGAGGCGGGCCAAGGACGAAGGCTACTGCATCGTGTCAAAGGATTCGGATTACTATGACTTGAGCGTGCTGCATGGTCATCCGCCAAAAGTAATCTGGCTGCGTTTGGGTAACTGCAGCACAGACACCATCTTTGACTGTTTGCGAAACAATCGGGCAACGATCGAGGAATTCGGCGCCGACGCCGAGGAGTCGGTGCTGCTGATTCCGTGACGTTTTGATGCGGCGCTGTCACGCGGCCTCCTTTCGGAGCGCTTGGCTCCATGCTCTTTGCTCCTCGTTCCATGCACCGAGCACGGCATCGCGGCGCGTGCGAGCGAGGCCCACACTTTTCGTTTCCAGCGGCAACCGAAGGCGCTGCTTGGTGTAGTCGGGTCGGTGCACGGTGGCGTGGAGCCACCAGGTGCCGTTGTTCCACCAAAGATGGTGGTTGGGATTGCGGGGATGCGTGCGCAGGGAGAGCGCGCTGCCTTGCGGCAACGCCGCAAGTGCGGCGGGGATGTTTTTGCTCATTTGTGCGTTTCTTCAAACGCACCAAGGGAGATTTTGCTTTCCGGTCGATCCGATCGACCAGCGCATTGGCACGGAAGAGACTCGCTCTCCCGCACCAAGCCACCGTGGGTTCTCCTCCTCGGTTGGCAGCCCCGCCTTTTACGGCAGGACGTTCTTGATGCTGGTAAGACCAATACACCAAAACGACCCGAGCCTCAAACTCCGAATGCGTCATAGCACCGGCCTTCTATCCATTGATGAAGCGGGGGCATGGGGATGACCTCCCTTGTGGCTGCCGAGAACGATTGCCGTGGTTCCGCCCGGTTGCCGTGTGACTCCCGGACTTGTCCTCGAGCCAATCTGGCGGGAAGGTCGCGGGATGCGCGTGTGGCGGCCAGATGAAGTCGAGGAAGTCTTCTGCCGGTCGGGCGGACCGGGCGGCCAGCACGTCAACAAGGTCTCAACCGCCGTCACGCTCCGACACGTCCCAACGGGAATCTCCGTGCGGGTAAGCGCATCGCGATCCCAAGCGCGCAACCGGGCCGAGGCGAACCGCTTGTTGGCGGCCAAACTGGAGGCCGCTGCGGTTGCCGCGCGCCAGTCACACCTTGCCGAGGTTTCCAAAAATCGCCGGCGCAAGGCGAAGCGCTCGAGGGCGACCAAACGCCGTTTGGTTGAATCGAAGCGACGGCGCGGCGAAACGAAGCAACTGAGGAAGAAGGTATCGTGACGGACAGTATCGCGGGGGGCGGCCCGGGGTTTTTCCGCGGTCTCCGCGTCTTGGTGAGAGACATCTGCCCAGCGCGGCGCTAATTTACTCGCCCACGCACTTCACTTTGCCACTGCACCATTTATGAAACACATCGCCATCATCCTCGCTGCCACGTTCCTCGCCGGCTGTGCCGCTCCGCCTCCGGTCAAAATCGCTTCGAAATTGCTCGGCCGAAACGTGCTGCAGCAAGCCAAGAACAACGTCTTCGACTCGGACGACGATCAAGACGACGACCGGTAGCCGCACCGGCGCGATGCGTTCAGCCGATGCGGCGCACGGCAACTTTTCGCCAGAAAGCCCGGTCGGCGGCTTCCGCGAATGCGGCGTCCCACTTGCGCAGGTGCCGGGTCGTGGCCACAGCATGGCCGGCAACGAGGACTTCGTTCATCGCCCGGGGTGATGTGACCGTGCGCACTTCGGCAAAGGCCTCACGCAAGATGCGGCGCGTCGCGGACTGCGTGGTGCGATGCGCAGGGCCGGTGACAAGGTTCACGGCCAGGACACCGCCCGGTGCAACGCAGCGCTGGAGACTAGCGAGCAGGCGGCGGTCCATAGCCTGTGGACGGAACACATCGGTGCGTCCGGCGAGATAGATATCATCGATGACGACATCGAAGGTTCGGCGGTTCTTGCGCAGCCACTGATAAGCATCACCGATGACCACCTCGACCCCGGTGGCGTCGAGCGCCATATGACGGCGGGCGAGACGGACGATTTGGCCGTCGATATCGATGGCGGTGAAACGGCATGCCGGCAGCAGATGGCGAAGGGTACGCAAGCTCGTCCCGCCGGCCAGACCGAGCATGAGAACCGAGCGCGGTTCATCCCGTGTTCCCAGGAGAGCCGCGCCCGCCAACATGTCCCAGACCAATCCGGTGAGGAAACGACGGCGATGATGGAAGGCGTGCACGGCACCGGCCACGCGGAACTCCGTGGCGAGGCGTGACTTCCAAATTTCCAAATCCTGATGCGCGGTGCGCACCACCGCGATACGACGAAGCCGAGCGCGACTTGCCACGTCGGACAGAGGACGGCGGGCGGGGATCATCGAGCGGTGCGCTCAGTGCGCGATGCTCTTCGAGAAAATGTTGATCACCGCAACGCCGCCGATGATCAGGGCCATGCCGAGGATGGCGGGCAGATCGAGTTGCTGACCGAAGACCAACCAGGCGATGAGGGCGACGAGCACGATGCCTGCGCCGCACCAAATGGCATAGACAATGCCGACGGACATGGCTTTGAGGGTGAGGGAAAGAAAGTAGAACGCCGTGGCGTAGCCGCAGATGACCACGATGGAGGGAGCCAGTCGGGTGAATCCATCGGTGGATTTGAGGAACGATGTGGCGACGACTTCGGACACGATGGCGATGGCGAGGTAGAGGTAGGTCATGAAGAGGGAAAGTGGCGGGTGGCGCGCGACTGGTTGATAGCCGCGATGCGGCGTGGGCATCTAGCATCGCGCTTTATTCGCTGAGAACAAAGAACGACAGGATGCTAGCAATCCATCCCTGGGGACGGCGATGCTAAGTTGATGTAGCGGCGCCGTCCGCGGCGCCGAAAACCAGCGCAGCATGCTCAGAGCCGCGGCCAGAAGACGAGCAGGCCGACGACGAGGGCGATGATGGAGGCGAAGAGCACGGAGGCGGCGGCGAGGTCTTTCAGTTTTTTCACTTCGGGGTGCTCGTCGGGGTGTGCGAGGTCGGCGACGTATTCGATGGCGGTGTTGAGCGCTTCGGCCACCCAGACGAGACCGATGGCGAGGACGACGGCGATCCATTCGCCGGGTGTGATGGCAAACCACCAGCCGAGGATCAGGACCACAATGGTGGCGACCAGATGGATGCGCGCGTGGACTTCGCTTTTGAGCAACGCAGCGATGCCCCGGAAGGCGCAGGCGAAGCTTTCGGCTTCGCGGGAGAAGAATCCGCGCCGGTTCATGTTGTAGGAATATACCAAACCAGAGAGAAATCTCGACATTCGTTAAGGTGGATCGCGCCGTCCCGGCGCGATTCTTCAGTAAATAAATCGCGATGGGACATCGCGATCCACCCGATGAACAAGAGCAACTCCCGCGCAAACAGCGCCGCTACAGGGTTACTCTTGACCCTGCGCCGGGAAAAACTCCGGCGGGTTTTCCGCGGAGCCGAGAGGTTTGCTTTCGGTTTTTACCTCGGCGGCTTTTTTCTCGCCGTAGCCGGGGATACTGACCGAAGGCGGAATGCGTTGGCAGGAGACGGCGCCCAGCGCGAGGGCGGAGAGAAGGGCGTAGAAATATTTCACGATGGTTAGTCGGGAATGACCAAGCGCACTTTGCCGCCATGCTTGGCGGCGCCGGCGTCGAGCAGGCTGCGGATGGAGTGGATGGTCTGTCCGCGTTTGCCGATGATACGCGGCAGGTCGGTCTGCCGGGCCTGCACGGTGTAGACGTCTTTGCCGTCGACGGCGGCGTGGGTGAGGAAGACCTCGTCGGGATGACCGGCCAGCTTGCGGAGGACGAAGTTGAGAAATTCCTCCATGACCGGTCGCGTTATCAGGCGGTTTTGCGCGCCTTTTTGACGATGCTGCGAACCGTGTCGGACATCTGCGCGCCGTTTTTGACCCAATGGTCGATGCGGACGAGATCGATCCTGTAGTTCGTGCCTTTTTTCTTCGGATCGTAGTTACCGATGATCTCGATGAATTTGCCGTCGCGCGGACTGCGTTTGTCCGCGACCACGACTTTGTAGTAGGGAGCGTTGCGCGTTCCCTCCCTGCGGAGTCTGATTGCCACTGCCATATTTGATTTTTTCCTAGTTGCGGCCGAGCATGCCCATGGAGCCGGCCCTTGCCATCATTTTTTTCAGTTTGCCGGGGCTCTTCATGAGTTTCCTCATGTCGGAGAACCTCAGCAGGAGGTTGTTCACCTCCGAGACCGTCGTGCCACTCCCGCGGGCGATGCGTTGGCGACGGCGGGCATTGAGAATGTCCGGTCGCGCCCGCTCGCCGGGCGTCATGGAGAGGACGATGGCCTCTACCCGGCGCATCTGTTTTTCATCAACACCGGGGTTTTTCATCTTATCCATGCCCGGAATGAGGCCAAGGAGATTCTCCAAGGGACCCATTTTCCGGAGCATTTTGAACTGTTCGAGGAAGTCGCTGAGGTCGAAACGGCCGCCGCGCAGGCGTGCCTCCATGCGGCTGGCATCCTCCAGCTCGAAACTCGCGGCCGCCTTCTCGACCAGGCTGACCACGTCGCCCATCCCGAGGATGCGGCTGGCCAGGCGGTCGGGATAAAAGACCTCGAAGGCCTCCACTTTCTCGCCGGTGCCGGTGAATTTGACCGGCCGGCCGGTCACCTCGCGGAGGGACAGCGCCGCACCGCCGCGCGCATCGCCGTCGAGTTTGGTCAGGATCAGTCCGGTGACACCGACCGCGCCGTGAAATTTCTCGGCCACGCCGACGGCCTGTTGTCCGGTGGCCGCGTCGCAGACGAGCAGGCTTTCGTTCGGTTGCACCATGTCCTTCACTTTGCGCAATTCGTCGATGAGGTCGCCGTCAAGATCCTGGCGGCCTGCGGTGTCATAAATCTCGACATTGCACGATTGGTCTTTGGCCCATGCCATGCCGTCCTTGACCACGCGGAGGACGTTCTTCTCGCCGGCGGCCGGACGATATACGGGCACGTCGATCTGCGCGGCAAGAGTGGCGAGCTGGTCGATGGCGGCTGGCCTTTGCAAATCGCAGGCGATGAGCACGGGGCTGCGTCCGAGTTTTTTCAAATGCAGGGCGAGTTTCGCGCAGGTCGTCGTCTTGCCGGCACCGTTGAGGCCGACAATGAGAATGCGGGCCTGCGGTCCGAGTTCGAGCGGAGCCGCGTCGCCACCGAGGAGCGCGGCGAGTTCATCGTGGAAAATTTTGACGATCTGCTGTCCGGGCGTGACGCTGCGCAGAACCTCTTCGCCGAGGGATTTTTCTTTGATCCGCGCGATGAAATCCTTGGCGACTTTGAAATGCACATCGGCCTCGAGTAGGGCAAGGCGCACCTCCCGCAACGCATCGTTGATGTTCGACTCGCTAATGCGTCCATGCCCGCGGAGGTCTTTGAAGACGTCCTGCAATTTGTCGGAGAGGCGGGAAAACATGGATGGTCAACAAGTTAGCAGAAAGCGGGGCATGATACCAACTGTAGCGGCGGCGCTACAAAGGTGGATCGCGCCGTCCCGGCGCGATTTTCGGGTTAAATTATCGCGATGGGACATCGCGATCCACCTAGATGCCCAAATCCTTGAACACCTTGTCGACGTGCCGGAAGTGGCGGTCGAGGCCGCAGGCGTCTTGCAGTTCGGCGGCGGATAGGACGGAGCTGATTTCCGGTTCGGCGGAGAGGTTGGCCAGAAATTCGCCGTCGCCGGCCCATGTTTTCAACGCGGCGCGTTGCACGGCTTCGTAGGCGTTTTGGCGTTCGAGACCTTTTTCGGTCAGTTTGAGCAGGACGGCTTGGCTGGCGAAGAGGCCTCGAGATTTGTCCATATTGGCCCGCATGTTTTCGGGATAGACCTGCAAGCCGCGCACGAGCTTGGTCGCGATGGCCAACATGTAATCGAGCAAGGTGCAGCCATCGGGAAAGATGATGCGTTCGGCGCTGCTGTGGCTGATGTCCCGTTCGTGCCAGAGTGCGACATTTTCCATCGCGGTGACGGCGTAACCGCGGATGACGCGGGCCAATCCGCTGAGTCGTTCGCCGGTGATCGGGTTGCGCTTGTGCGGCATGGCCGAGCTGCCTTTCTGGCCCTTGGCGAAAAATTCTTCCACCTCAAGGACCTCGGTGCGCTGCAGATGGCGGAACTCGGTGGCCCAGCGGTCGAGCGAGCTGGCGGCCAAGGCGAGCACAGTCATGAATTCCGCATGGCGGTCGCGCTGGACAATCTGGGTGGAAAGCGTGGCGGGCTTGAGCCCGAGCTTGGCGCAGACTTCCTCTTCGACGCGCGGATCGAGGTGGGCGCGTGTGCCGACGGCACCGCTCAATTTTCCCACGGCGATGCGCTTGCGCATTTCCACGAGACGCTCGCGCACGCGGCCGAATTCGTCATACATCAGCGCCATCTTGAGACCGAAGGTGATCGGTTCGGCATGGATGCCGTGGCTGCGGCCCATCATGGGCGTGAGTTTGTGCGCACGGGCCTGCTCCGCGGCGGCGGCGCGGACTTCGTCGACGCCCTTGATCAGCAGATCGGTGGCTTCGGACATTTGCACCGCGAGCGTGGTGTCGAGGACATCGGAAGAGGTCAGCCCCTGGTGCATCCAACGGGCGGCGGGACCGACCGAGGCGGCAACATTTTCGAGGAAGGCAATGACGTCATGGTTGGTGCGCTTCTCGATCTCCAAGATCTCGGGGAGGGAAAACTTGGCTTTTTCGCGGATAGCTTCGGCATCGGCGACCGGGATTTGTCCAAGCCGGGCCATGGCCTCGCAGGCGAGGGTTTCGATCTCGAGCCAGATCTCGTATTTGCGCTGGTCGGACCAGAGGGCGCGCATCTCCGGCCGGGAATAACGGTCAATCATCGGCGCAGACTAACCGATCGGCAGCCACGGACAAACCCGGAAAACAAGAAGGGCCGGAAGCCACCCGGCCCCGGCCCTGCTTGCCATGAAAAAATAGGATCGTTTACGCGCAGACTCGCACTCTTTTGAGGTGACCGTGGTCGCGCAGTTGCACGCGGCCGGTCTGGAAGAGGTCGACAAGGGCGGCGACGGCCTCGCGGCTGTCTGCCGTGGCCGATCCGACGGCCGCGACGAGTTCGCCCAAAGAATGGCGGGTTTTGTTGAATTTCCGGTAGGGGTTGTAGGATTTGTCCTTCATGAAAACATAGACCCCGGCCGGGGGCGGACGTTCAAAAGAATTCAAACGCCTGTTTGGACTTTTTTTCAGGCCTGTCCAGGGCCAACCGAAAGGGGCCGGCCGGGCATGATGAGACCGCCCGAGACGAGCATCTTGGTGGCTTCCTCCATGGAGAGGTCGCAGTCACGGACCTGGTCGGAGGGAACAGCGAAGATCAGGCCCGTGGTCGGATTCGGAGCGGTGGGCACAAAAACGGTGGTCATTTCGCGTCCGGTCCCCGCCTCCGTGAAATGACCCGTGGCGTAACCGAAGAGGTAGCTGCCGGGCACGACGTATTCGACGACGACGGCACGTTTGGGCTTCGCGCTGGTGCCCATGCCTTGGATGGTCTGCAGCACCTGCTTGGCCCCGGAGTAAATCGATCCGACGACTGGAATGCGCAGCATGAAAGCTTCGAAGCGGTCGAGCATGCGGCGTCCTATGACATGGGTGGCCATGAAACCGAGGCCGATGAAAGCGAGGATGGTGATGAGGAATCCCGCGCCGGGGAAATCGACCCCGAAAGCTTCGAGCCAGGGGTCGCTCAGGCCGGTGACCAGACCGTATCCGAAGGAGAGCACCCAATAGGTGACGACAAGAGGGATGGCGAAGAGTATGCCGGTGAAGAGGCGGTTGCCGAGGGCGCGGACGAAGCGCGCGAAACGGCGACGGGCCGGGCGAGCAGGTTCCGATGTTTCGCCAGCGCTCATACCCCAAGACATAGCACGGCCCACCTCATCGAGGCAAAGCCCGGGCAGATCGACGGGTCGACTTTTGACCGGTCGTTACGCGCTGCCAGACAAGCGCAGGAACAACTCCCGGATCGCCGCACCCCCGCCGACAATCAGCACGGTGAAATAAATCACGGTCAAAACATTGCCGAGGTGGCCGAGAACAACGAAAAGGCCGTCGCGCTGCAGAAGCCCGATGGCAAAAAAGAGGAGGGCAAGGGCGGGCAATGTATTGCTGAAAGGAATCAGTCCGAAGGGCGCCATCAAAAGGACCGCAGCGGCGATCAGCGCGAGGTTGTTGATGGTGTCCATCAGCCCCGGAGAGGCGAGCCAGGGCATGCGGTGCGGGCGGCTGATGCGCTCCAGACGGTGGACCCAGACACCGCCCTTATCCAGTGCGGCGTGCAGTTTTTCCGACGGCAAAACTTTCCGGGCGATGCGCTGCGGCAGCCAAAGATTGACGCCGAAGAGACGGGTGATGCCGATGAGCAGGATCGCGGCGCCGAACACCGTGCTGACACCGGGGATGGAAACCGGGACCAGGAAAACTATGGTGAGGAAAGCGGTGAGAATCAAAAGACCGTCCTGACCGACAATGTCGCGGATCTCGGCCAAAGTCACCCCGCCGGGCGGTAGGCTGGCGGTGATCGTTTTGATTTTTTCGCCGAGCGATTCGGTTTTGAGGAGATCTTCCGACACATGCAAGTGGGAGTCCGGTTGCGGTGGGTTGGTGGATATGTCGCTCATTCTGAAGTTTTCTCCGATGTGATCTGTGAGCGGCTTGCGCCGCGGGAAGCCGCCTCTCCTAGCAGGCCGTCCGTCCCGGCGCAAACGCCTTCCTTGTCGCAAGACATGCCCCTCTGTTAGAAGATGACCCCTTGGCCCGCGGTAAAACATCAGAAGAAGGCAGCAGCAAAGCGTGGAGTGAAGTGCTGGGGCTCGTGCTGCTCGGAGCCGGCACGTTGCTTTTCCTCGCCCTCGTTTCCTATTCGCCGGCGGACGTTCCTTCCTGGCTCTTTTTCAGCAAGCAGGGCGCAGCGGAAGCGGTGACGGAAAATTTCATCGGTCCGGTCGGCGCGGTTGTCGCCGGCTTTACTTATTTCGTGCTCGGCGCGGCGGCGTATCTGCTGGCGGTCGTCCTCATCGGATTCGGCGGCGCCAAGTTTCTCACCTCGGATCTCATCCTGAAAAAACGCCTCTGGTGGATGGCCGCCTTCATCCTCTCCGGCGCCTGCCTGGCCGGAATCCAGCCGTGGTTTCTCCAATCTTGGAAAGCGCACTTCAACATTCTGGGTCCGGGTGGCTGGATCGGATTGGCCCTGGGCAAGACTGTTCTCGCCGGCCTGCTCGGCGTCATCGGGGCGACGATCCTGCTGAGCCTGTTTTATCTCGCGAGCCTGATCTTCATGACCGGAATGCATCCGGTCAAATTCTGCAAAGCGGTGATGGTCGAGGTGCCGGCATGGTTCCGCGCGCGCCGCGAAGCCGCGCTGGAAAAGAAACGTCTCGAGCAGGAAGCCGCCGTGGAGGAAGCGCTGGCCGCCGTGCCCCGGACCAAACGCACCGCCACCGCACGACCGCGCAAAAAACCGGCCGCCGCCCTGGACGAGGAAGAGGACACCTCCGAAGAGGAAGAGGAGGAGGAAGAAATCATTCCGGAACCGCCCCTGCCCGAGCCGAAGATCATCGATACCGGCGCAGCTCCGGTAAAAAAACCGCCCGCTCCCGCGCCGCCCAAGAAAAAAGAAACCGGCCCCCTCGGTGCGGTGCCCGACATCCACATCGAGAACTACCAGATGCCGCCGCTCGATCTGCTCGACTCGCCCGATATCGCAGGACGGCAGAGTGCCGATCCCGCCGAGTTGCTGGCCATGCAGAGCAGTATCCTTGATACGCTGAAACAATTCGGACTCGAAGCCAGCGCGGGTGACATCACCCGCGGACCGACCGTCACCCGTTTCGAGGTCTATCCCGCACGCGGCGTGCGCGTCGATCGCATCGTCAGCCTCGAAAAAGACATCGCCCGCGCCACCCGCGCGGAAAAAATCAACATCCTCGCACCCATTCCCGGCAAAGACACCGTGGGCATCGAGATCGCCAACAGCAAAAAAATCAAAGTCGTCTTCCGCGAGTTGCTCGAGAGCGACGAATGGGTCAACAGCAAGGCTAAGATTCCCCTCGCCCTCGGCAAAGACGTCTACGGCCGCACGATCATTGCCGACCTCGCGCAGATGCCGCACCTCCTCATCGCCGGCACCACGGGCAGCGGCAAGAGCGTGTGCGTCAACGCGATCATCGCGAGCATGCTCTACAAGTTTTCCCCCGAGGAACTGCGCTTCATCATGATCGACCCGAAGGTCGTCGAGATGCAGCACTACGGGAAGTTGCCCCACCTCGCCGCCAACGTGGTGACGGAACCAAAGAAGGTTCTCCTCGCCCTGCGCTACGTCATCGATGAGATGGAGCGTCGCTACCGCATCTTCGCCAAATGCGGACTGCGCAATATCCACGGTTTCAACACACGGCCGATCGCTGCAAAGACCCCCGAACCGGCGCCACCCGAACCGGAAGCGGAATCGGCGGAGGGCGAGGAGGAGGGTATCGAGGACGCCGTTCTCGAAGCGGTCAAGCCCAAGAAAGGCGAGGAACTCGTCATCCCCGACCGCCTCCCCTACATCGTCGTCATCATCGACGAGTTGGCCGACCTCATGCAGACCGCGCCGGCCGATGTGGAAAGCTCCATTGCCCGCATCACCCAAATGGCGCGCGCCGCCGGCATCCACATGATCGTCGCCACGCAGACTCCGCGCGCCGATGTCGTCACCGGCGTGATCAAAGCCAACATCCCGAGCCGTATCGCTTTCCAGGTCGCTTCGAAACTCGACAGCCGCGTCATCCTCGACGCCAACGGCGCGGACAAACTTCTCGGACAAGGCGACATGCTTTACCTCCCTCCCGGCACCTCGACCCTTGTCCGCGCACAAGGCGTGCTGGTCACCGACGAGGAAATCCACCGCGTGGTCGATTATGTCGGCGCCCAGGCCGAACCGGCTTTCGATCCGGGTTTCCACGAAGCCATGACCTCGACCTCGGGCGGCGACGACGATGTCACCGAGGAAGACGAGGAACTGGTGGCCAAATGCCTCGGCATCATCAAGCAAGAGGGCAAAGCCTCCACCTCCATGCTGCAACGCCGTTTGCGGCTCGGTTACACCCGCGCCGCCCGCGTGGTCGATATTCTCGAGCAACGCGGCATCGTCGGACCCAAGGACGGCTCGAAGGACCGTGAAATTCTCGTGGACTTGGACAGCCTGCCCGATTGATGCATAATACAAGTGTCGATGAATCTGCGTCCCGGCCAAGAGCTCAAAAAAATCCGCGAATCCAAGGGTATCACCCTTGAGAAAGCGGCGGCCGACACCTGCCTGCGCAAGGACCTGCTGCGGCAATTGGAAGACGAGGAGACGGTCGACGCCATGCCGGAAATCTACCGCAAGCTTTCCCTGCGCATGTATGCCCGATACCTGGAAGTGCCCGTGACCCAAAGCCGGACCGTCGCCCGCGAGTCCGGCGAAGTTGCCCTCTCACCCATCGATGGCTGCGTGGAGTTGGCTTACAGCGAATCGATGCGCGGCGAATCCGAACCTAAAAAACACCGCACCGTGGGACCCGGCACCGTTCTTGCCGTGTCGACCTCGCTCATTCTCACCATCGGCCTGTGGTCCCTGAACGCGAAGATATCGCGCCTCAACTTCGACGAGCCAAGGGAGGTTCCGGTCGTGGTGGAAAAAGTTTCCTTGGTGCCGCCAGCCTCGGCCGATCCCATGCGCTTGGAGAATGCGGTCACCCTGACGCTGGAAACGAAAAAGCAGGCACCGGAATCGCCGGTTCCTTGATCCGTCCCCCGGGTTGTCCACCCGCATTTACCGCCTCATGGCTACCGCGCGTCCCAAGATCGGCATGGTCAGCCTCGGCTGCGCCAAAAATCTGGTCGACGCCGAGATCATGCTGGGTGGTGCGGCGAAAGATAATTTCGACCTGACGCGCGAGCCGGAAGAGGCCGATGTTCTTGTCATCAACACGTGCGGCTTCATCGATCAGGCCAAGGAGGAATCGATCGACACCATCCTCGAAATGCACCAGCGGCGCCTGGCCTCGCGGCCCGGACAAAAGATCGTGGTCAGCGGATGTCTCGCCCAGCGCTACCACGAGGAACTCAAACGCGAGATTCCCGAGGTGGATGCCTTCATCGGGCTCGACCAGATTGCCGAGTTTCCGCGCATCGTGCGCGAAGTCCTGGCCCGTCCCGCCACGGAAAATATCCCACTCGATATCGTTTCGCGGCGTTCCCAATACATTCCCGATTACGACACGCCGCGCTTCCGTCTCACACCGAAGCACAGCGCCTACGTGAAAATCGCCGAGGGCTGCAATCACCCGTGCAGCTTCTGCGTCATCCCGCAAATGCGCGGACGCCACCGCAGCCGGACGATCGAATCCGTCGTGGCCGAGGCGCGAGATCTCGTCGATCAGGGTGTGAAGGAACTCAATCTCATCAGCCAGGACACGACCTATTTCGGGATGGATCTCTGGGAGCAAAAAGCCGGACCACGTCAACCGGTCGATTCGTCACGTGGTCCGACGCTCTGCCGTTTGTTGGAGGAACTCGACCAGATCGAAGGCGATTTTTGGATCCGGCTGCTCTACACGCATCCCGCCCACTGGAGCGATGAAGTGGTCAAGACCATCGCGCAGAGCAAACACGTCGCCCGCTACGTCGACATGCCACTGCAGCATATCCACGAAGAAATGCTGCGACTGATGCGGCGCGAGACGTCGCGGCAGCATATCGAGGACCTCATCGTCCGCATGCGCGAAGGAATTCCGGGGCTGGCCATCAGAACGACCTTCATCACGGGATTTCCAGGCGAGACCGATGAACATTTCGAATCGCTGCTGGAATTCATCGATCGCGTCCGCTTCGAACGCCTCGGGGTTTTCAAATATTCTCAGGAAGAGGGTTCGCGCGCCGCGAAGATGGACGGACAAATCCCCGCCTCGGTGAAAAACAAGCGCCACGCCCGCGCCATGAAGCTGCAGCAAAAGATCGCCCGCGAACTGGCCGAGGGGCAAAAGGGCCAAACGATCAAAGTCCTCGTCGAGCAACCGCAAGTGGCCCGCAGCGAACACGACGCTCCCGATGTCGATTGCCGCGTGCTGCTGGAGTCCCCTCTCCCTTTCAATGAGTTTGCCACGGTCACCGTGACCGGTTCGCAGGTCTACGACTTGGTCGCGAAACCCCTCCCTGTTTGTAGCGGCGGTCGGTGACCGTCGGTGCCTTTCCTCCTTTTGTTCCGGCGGTCGCAGACCGCCGCTACAACATCAGTCGAATTCGCTACGCCTTGTACGATTCCTCGACACGCTGGGCCACGTCGCGGTAGGTGCAGTCTTTTTTGTAAATCCGCTTCATGCACTCGAGAGACTTGTCATTGCTGCCGCAAAGTCCGTAGACAACCCCAAGATTATAGAGCGTCTCTTTCTTGGCCGGGCTCATCTCTGGGATCTGTTCCTCCGTCTCGGTCAGAACGTCAATCGCCAAGTCAAACATCTGCAATTCGGTGAAACAGTTTGCGAGAAGAATCATCGCATCGATGTGGGCAGAAGGATGGTCACCAGCCCGCTGCAACTCAGGTATGGCCTCTTTGTAACGGCGCGCTTCGACAAGGCACTTTCCCAAGTCCAAACGATGCTTCAGGTCGGTGGGATTTCGTTCGACTCGTTGTCTGGCATCGGAGTGAATCCAGTCCACTTTGGCTCTCTCCAAACCGCTAATTTGCTGCTGTAACTGCTCTGCTGAGGCATCACCCGGTTTCAGGCCATCCAAGGTCGCTCGGAGGCTGGCTATTTCGGACTCGAATTGACGGGCGCGCGATTTCCTCGCGAGCTCAAGAAGACCCGCATCCGTATGAGCTGCATGTTCGGAAAGATAGTTATACCACTCCCAGGCAGACTGGAATCGACCTTCTTTGAAATAAAGGTCTGCCAGCTGCCGTATCGGCACCAAATCAGGCGGCTCCCTTTTCAATGCTTCCCTCACTTCCATTTCGACTGCTTCCAGAGTCTCCTTCTTAGGAGCCGTCTCCCTCTTGGGATTCATCGGCGCATCCATTTCGTCCAGGGCGCGCCGCGCCTCAACCTCTTTCAACTTACGTGTCGCTTCACCATCCTTTGCATCGATTTTAAGAATCTCCCTGAAAACCGCGGACGCTGCATCGTATTCTTTAATGCGAAGCAGGTAGTCGCCCAATTCATGACGTGGCTGAATGTTCTTTTTATCAAACGGAACAGTTTCCAAGGCAAACCTCGCAATAGCTTCGTAGGTGCGAAGTTTCTCCTGCAGGTCTTCCAACTGGCGGGAGATTTCCGCTTTCTCAGCCTCATCTGCTGCAGACAAAGTTTCACTGAGCGACGCCAAGTTCCGACGAGTAGCGGCGGCGGCACCTTCAGCTATCTCATGAAGATCTTTGTTCGAATTCGCACCGGTTGGGTTATTCGCTAAAACTTTTTCTACTTCGGCGAGAGCTGTTTTGAAATCGCCTGACTCAATCAAACTCTTGACCTTGTTGCGCCCCAGAGAACTTCCGCTGCCAGGCAGGCTGAGAAATGTCGTTTTTCCAGTCGACCCCAGGATCTGTGCCTGACGTAGATGCTTTCGGGCGGCGAAAAACTCCGGCTCCTCAGCCACGAGCGGTCCGAGGAGTGATGTGGCCAAGCCGTATTGCTTCGTCTCGAGTGCGTGCAACGCCTTGAGATAGGTGTTGCGTTGGGCCGGGGTGAGATGCTTTTCGGTCTTCAAGTGGGGGTATATTGGTTCATAGCACCCGGCCTCGAACGAGGCAACTCAACCCGACATCGTTTGCCAGGCGCTTGTTGGAGGCTCCTCTCCTTATTGGTGACTTCGTGCAGGCTTACGAAGTGATAGCGAAGCCCCTTAATTTGTAGCGGCGGGCTATGTCCGTCGGAACCTTTTGTTACTTCACCGGCGGACATAGTCCGCCGCTACATTTGAAACAGTTAGGAGCTGTACGAGCTCTCAACGCGTGCGGCGACGTCGCGGTAGCCGTAATCGACTTCGTAAATCTCTTTCATGCAATCGAGGGATTTGTCCGCGTTGCCCATGCGTCCGTAGACCAGGCCGAGGTCATAGACGATGTCTTTCTTGATCCCGTCCATGCCGGGGATTTCCGATGACGCGTCGGTGAGGGTCTTGGCGGCGAGATCGAGCATGTTGAGTTCGGTGTAGCACTTGCCGAGCATGTAGAGGGCCTTGGTGCGCGTGTTCGGGTTGGAGCGCGCTTTCTGCAACTCGGGGATGCCGTCTTTGTAGTGACCGGCGAGGAAAAGCTGCTGACCCAAATCGAACCGGTATTGCAAATCGGTCGGGTTACGTTCGACCCGCTTGCGCGCTTCGCCCAACATCTGCTCGGCTTTGCCGCGCTTCAATTCCTCCAACTCGGCCTGGAGGGCGGCCGCAGCCTCGTCGCCCGGCGCCACGGCGGAGAGTTCCTGTTCTTTGTTCGTGATCAGCTTCGTCTGACGCCGCACCTCGGTATCACTGATTTTGCGCAGCAACCCGGGATCTGTCTCGTTGGCCAGGGCGGAGAGATAGCGGTAATACTCGAGCGCATTGTCATAGTCATCCCGGTTGAAATAAATGTCCGCGAGTATGCGGGCCGACTCACGGTCGGGAGATCCGGCCTCATGGGCCTCGTAAACCTTTCGCGCCAGTTCTTCGGCCGACTCTTCTGCTCCGACGACCTTGCCCCCCGATTCCTGCACTTCCTGGCGTCGCTTCTCGACGTCTTCCTGGAAAGTTTTTCCCTTGCCCCGCATGGAGCGGAGGGCGGCAGCCTGTTTGGCTTTGTCGCGTGCGTCGAGGTCCTTCGGACCGAGCTTCTCGAAGAACGTCGTGGCGTCGTCGTATTCCTCGATGCGCATCAGATAGTCGCCCAACTCGTGGCGCGCCTTCAAATTCTTCGCATCGATATCGATGGTCGTCTGCAAAGCGAAGCGGGCGATCGCTTCGAAAGTTTTGGTTTTGTGCTCTGCCGCCTGCACCGTCTGTAACATCCCGGGATCAGCGGCGGCCGCGCTGTGACTGCGGATAAAATTCAGCTTTTTCCAAAGAGCGCCCTCGAGCTTTTCGTTGCCGCCAAGTTGCTTGTGGATTTCGCCGATGATCTTGCGACCGGAATCGGCGGCCGCTTCGGCCGCGGTGAAGAGTTCTTTATTTTCGGCCGCGCCGGCCGGATTGGCATCGAGGGCTTTTTCCGCTTCGGCCAGCGCCGCGGCAAAGTCCCCTGCGTCGATGAGTTTGCCCACCTTGCTGCGGCCAAGGCTCATACCGCTCCCGGAGAGACCGAGAAAACTGGATTTTCCCTTGGAGCGGGCGATCTGGGCCTCGCGCAGCCGTTTGCGACCTTCGAGAAACTCCGGACGCTTGGTGACCAAGGGTCCGAGCAGCGCGACAACGAGTCCGTAATTGCGCAACTCCAGGGCCGCCAGCGCCTTGAGGTAAATATTGCGATCGTCGGGGGGGAGTTCTTTTTCGCTCATTGTGTGGGACAGGGGAAGTTACCAGCAGGCCTCCCGGCGTGCAATCCGCCTCAGGAAGCAGCTGTGTCAGGATAGCTCCCGAGAATCCGGGTGAAGGCGCAGACGCCGGACAATTCCCCGAGGGCGGCGGCCACTTTGGCATCTTCGGCGTGTCCGGCGAAGTCGGCGAAGAAGTAATATTCCCAAGCCTGACGTTTGGACGGACGGCTCTCGATACGGGTCAGGCTGATGCCCGATTTCTCAAAAGGTGCGAGCGCCTTGGCCAAGGCGCCGGGTTGATCCTTTACTGCGAACATGACCGAAGTTTTATCGCGGCCGGATGGACGTGCGGGTTGCCGTCCGATGACAAAAAAGCGGGTGACATTGCTGGCCGAGTCCTGGATCGCGCGGGCGAGGATGGGCAGGCCGAATTCCTCGCCAGCCAAACCGCCGGCCAGCGCGGCGGTATTTTCCTCCGCAGCAGCCATTTCCGCGGCACGGGCCGTGCTGGAAACTTCGATGCATTCGGCACCCGGCATGTGCTCGGCCAACCAACGGCGGCACTGGCCGAACGGTTGCGGATGCGAGTAAACCTTGCGCACTTGGTCGAGCGGACCGCGGCCGAGCAGGTTGAGTTCGACCGGGAGGAAAATCTGGGCACAGATGCGCGCCTCGCTGTCCATGAAACGATCGAGCGTCGCATTGACCGCTCCCTCCTGCGAATTCTCGATCGGGACGACACCATAGTGGGCGCGTCCGCGTTCCACCGCCTCGAAGACATCGGCTATGGTGCGTTCCGGCAGCAATTCGACCGCGTTGCCGAAATGACGCGCGGCGGCCTGATGACTGAACGTCGAGCGCGGACCGAGGTAAGCCACCTTGATGGTTTGCTCGAGGGCGCGCATGGAAGAGACGATTTCGCGGTAGATGGCGCGCAGGGAGGATTCGGGCAAGCGACTGCGGTTCGCGGCCGCCAAGCGGCGCAGGAGCGCTTCTTCGCGTTCCGGCGCGTAATAAGGATCCCCGCTTTTATCTTTGACCTGCCCCACCTTCTCGACGAGTTCGGCCCGCTCGCGCAGTAGGTCGAGAATACGGTCATCGATGCCGTCAATCGCCCCGCGCAACTCTTCGAGTGTCATGGCGCCTCCTCCGCGGGCACGGGATCACCGGCGGGTTCTTCCGCGCCATTCGCACCGGGTGCGTTTTCGTCGAGCGGCAGAACGGCTTGTTCGTCGGTCTTCGGCGCCACCGGCAACTCGACGCGGCGCAGTTCGGCACAGTTGGGCAATTCGTCGAGCGAGCGCAAACCGAAATGCTCGAGGAAAAATTCCGTGGTGCCGTAAAGCAAAGGACGACCGGGAACATCGGCCCGTCCGGCGATGCGGATGACACCGCGCTCCAACAAGGTCTGCATCACGCCGTCCACATTGACCCCGCGAACAGCCTCGATGTCCGCGCGGGTGATCGGCTGGCGGTAGGCGACAATGGCGAGGGTTTCCAGAGCGGACGGACTCAACCGAGCCGGACGGTTCTCGGGGAAAAGCTGGCGCACCCACGGGGCAGCGTCGGGCGTGGTGGCCACTTTCCAACCCGCTCCGCTTTCGATGAGACGGAACCCGCGCTGCTGCTCCTCGTATTCGCTGGCCAAGGCCTGTATTCCGGCCATGATCTCGTCCTGTTTGCTTTTGGCCAGGGCCGCGACTTCCAAGTCTTCCGGGGCGGCATCGACCGCGCTCTTCAGATACTTGACGCACTCGGCTGCAGTCAGCGGTTTGTCAGAGGCAAAAAGCAGGGCTTCGATAACACGGGCAAGCGGACTCATAAAACGGGCGGAGAGGATTTGCCATTTGCCTCGGGTCATCAACCTCGAAAAATCCCCGCTGACCGGAGAACGTCGGATTTTTCGTTGGTGGACCCGTGATATCTCCGGCCCGATTCCGGCTCAAATGACCACTCCAAGGCTGTTATCGGCCCCTTTCGACCTTTGCCGGTGGATCGCGCCGTCCCGGCGCGATCTTTGCTTAAGAAATCGCGGTAGGGACATCGCGATCCACCGAAAGACAGCCTTTGGCAAAGCCTGCTTTATTCCGGCACGACCGGGATACCCCTGCGACGGAGCAGAATATCCCCGAACGCCCCGTCCTGCTCGACCTGGACATGGCGGAGACGGACAAGTTCGAGGAGGGCGAGGAATGTCGCGACGAGTTCGCCGCGGGTGGTCTGTCCGGCGAAAAGTTCCTCGAATTTGAGGGGTTCACTTTCGGGAAGGATCTTCAGCACGTATTCGATCTTTTCCGAAACAGTGAAGCGGTCGGCTTCGATTTCCCGCTCCGCTCCCTTGCGCTTTTCGAGGCGCTCGAGCACGCGCTGGAAGGCGGAGATCAGGTCCAAGGCACCCACCTCGCCGGCGAGCAAAGTCGCACCTCCGTCCGGAGGCGGAGCCGAGGGAGTGCGTCCGAAAAGTTTTGTCCGCAGCTCCTCACGGTCGCGCAGATCGCCCGCGGCTTCCTTGAATTTTTTGTATTCGATGAGCTGGCGGATCAGTTCCCAGCGCGGATCTTCCTCTTCGCCCTCGTCTTCGACAGGTCCCTGCAGATCGACCGGCAACAGCGTGCGGCTTTTGATGTAGAGAAGATTCGCAGCCATGACGATGAACTCGCCGCCGATCTCGACGTCGATGGACTCCATCGCCTCAAGGTATTCGAGGTATTGTTTGGTGATCCGCTCGATCGAAATGTCATAAATATCCACCTCATCCTTGCGGACAAGGTAGAGAAGGAGATCGAGCGGTCCCTCGAAGACGTCGAGTTTGACCTTGTAAGCCGCGTCGGCCACGGCGCTGGATCAAAGACCGCGCTTACGGCGCTCGGTCGCTTTTTGCACTTTGTGTTTCTTGCCGGTGACAAGGCGCGTTTTGCGTTTGCGCAACTGGCGGGCCAGCTTGTCCATCACCAGATCGATGGCTGTATAGAGATCGGCCTCGCGGTCTTCGGCATGGATGTCGGGGCCCGGCACGGCAATGTGGATCTTGACCACATAGTTGCTCTTCTTTTTCGCCTCGTCGTGCATCAGGACAACATGGGCCGCGATGATACGGTCGGCTTCGTGGTCGAGGTGGGCCAGTTTGTTCACCACGTAGGAATTGATGGCCCCGGTGAGCACCAGATGGCGCGGACTCAGATGGATGTGCATACTCTTCCAATAAACCACCGTCGCTGTCCGCAGCCAACCCAAATAGGAATCACGCGGGGGGACTTTCCCCCATGAGCAGTCGCGCGGCGGTTGCGAATTTCACACGGTTCTTTTTGCCCTTGATGGATAGCAGGGCGTTGTCGCGGATGGTTTGCGCGGCGGCTGGATCGCGGTAAGCACGCAACCAGATTTCCATCATGCGCAGGTGCGGGGCGATTTCCCGCGGATGCTCCGCAGCCAGAGCGGCGTAGGCCGCCAGCGCGCCGGCGTAATCCTCGGCTGCCATGCGGGACTCGGGGATGCTGTACATCGGTTGCGGACGCGCGTGGCGCTCGCCCGGCATGAAGAGATTCGACATGAGATCGCCCGCAAAGCCGGCAATGGGTTTGGCCAGAAGGATGGCGCCCGCGATCAATAGGACGTGGGCGGCCAGCACGAGCGGCATGCCGCCGGCAATCCCCTGCTCCTGGCCTTTGGCCGAAAGCCACCACCAAGCCGCGCCGCAAAGCAGCAACCCCGCCACCCGCAGGACAATGCCGATCATGAAGGCACCATGGCACCAAGATTCACCCTTGGGCAAAATATTCCGTTTGCATCCGGGCGGGTCTTTTGATGGCGTGACGCCCCTCATGCGTATCCGTGCTTTCCAAGGTCTTGTGCCCCGGGCTGATCTCGCGTCCGAACTGGCATCACCCCCCTACGACGTCCTCGATACCGCCGAAGCGCGGCAAATCATCGCGGCCCAACCGCACAGCTTCCTGCGGGCGGTGCGCGCGGAAGCCACCATGCCGGAGGGTGTCGATCCCTACTCGGGAGAAGTCTACGAGCAGTCGCGAAAAAATTTCGTCCGCATGCAGGAAGAAGGCGAACTGGTCCGCGAGGCCTCGCCGCAGATTTATCTCTACCGACAGGTCATGGGCGATCATGCGCAGACCGGAATCACCGCCGTCTGCCATGCCGACGAATACGCTTCGGGTCTGATCAGGAAGCACGAAAAGACACGGCCGGAAAAAGAAGATGATCGCGTCCGTCTCAACACCGCGCTGTCCGCGCACATCGAACCGGTCTTCCTCGCCTTCGAATCAACTCCGCAGATCGACGCGTTGATGAAGGCCGCGGCGGCAAGCGCGCCCCTCTTCGATTTCACCGCGCCGGACGGCGTGCAACACACCATGTGGCGCATGCCGGATAGCGCGGCAGTAACCGCGGCTTTCGCTTCCGTTCCCCATTCCTACATTGCCGACGGTCACCACCGTTCAGCCGGGGCGGCACGTGTGGGACTGGCCAGGCGCGAAGCGAACCCGGGTCACACGGGCGAGGAGGATTACAATTGGTTTCCGGCAGTGCTCTTTCCGCAGGACCAGCTGAAAATTCTCCCCTACAACCGGCTCGTCACGGATCTGAACGGACTGCATCCCGAAGAATTTCTGGTTCGCGTGAGCCATGTTTGCCGGCTCCAACCCTCCGCCCCGCCCTCGCCGGCCAAACCGGGGCATGTGTCGATGTATTTGGGCGGAAACTGGCTCGGTCTCGAATTCGATGTTCCGGCCGGTGCTGACCCGGTCTCGCGCCTCGATGTCAGTCTCTTGCAGGACAATATCCTCGCCCCGATTCTCGGCATCGACGATCCGCGCACGAGCAAGCGCATCGATTTTGTCGGCGGCATCCGCGGCACGGATCACCTGCGCGCGCAGGTCGATGCGAAACGCGCGGCCGTCGCTTTTTCCATGCACCCCGTCACCATGCGGCAGCTCATGGATATCGCGGATGCCGGTCAAATCATGCCGCCGAAAAGCACATGGTTCGAACCGAAGCTCCGCTCCGGGTTGTTCATCCACACATTCTAAAGGTAGGGCGGGGCCTCCGGACCTGCCGTGAGTTTGCGTCCTATCTCTCGCGGCGCATCAATTCAACCGTCCGTAGGCGACGATCTTCCCCTTCTTTTTGAAGAGCCCGAGGAAGCCGCCGTGTCCGCCGTAGGGAACACGCGGCTTCAATTTGTAAATCCCTACCCCGCGCGAGTTTTGCGAGCCGGCCATGAGAAGTTCGCCGCGTTCGCCTCGCCCGAGGTAGACCATGACATGCGTGACCGGCGGTTTGCGCTGTGGTCTGTAGGTGTGCTCCCAAAAAATAAGATCACCCGCCCGCAATCTCTTCGCCCACCAATCGGTATCGGGGACTCCTCCGAAAATCCCCCCGACCCGTTTGAGCCGCCCGTGACGCTTCACGAAATTGTATTGCTCGGATGCCGTGCGCGGCAATTCGACGCCCCGGGTCTGGCGCAGAAGATAACGCGCCGCGTTCGAGCAATCCATGCGCCACGGGGAGCCCTCGCCGGGAGGAGTGAATGACCCCCCGTAGCCGATACCTTGGGCCTGCAGAGCCTGCGCCTCCGCCATGAGCGCGGGTTCGCTGACAGCCCAAGCCATGGCCGGAAATACGGCCGTCAAGATGAGCATCGCCCGCCGGACCATGACGCCACCTTAACGGGACAGGCCGGTTTGTCCAACGGCCTGCGAATGACCTTCGCGCGGATGCCCGAACTGTGCTAAAGATCCCGCTAATGCCGAATCCGATCCTCAAGGCGCGTCGCTTGCTGGCCTGTGCTCTCATCTGCCTCGCTGTGGCCGGTTGCGAAACCATGCAACCGCTCGCTCCATCTCCGGATTTTGTCGATGATACGGTGATCGTGAGCGACTTCGCGCAGTTTTTCCGTCTCGGGCCCCAGCAGGCCGGAGGGGCCGATCTGAGCCTGCGCACCGGCGAGCGCGTCATGCTGCAACGCAAGGAATTCGGCTACAGCCGCGTGCAGTTAGAGGATGGCCAGGTCGGATACATGGCCAACGAGGACCTGCAACCCGCTCCTCCCGAACCCCGCCGCAAGTTCGGCTTGCGCGAAAAACCGGGGAGCCGCGGAGATGATTCCACCCCACGGCGCAAACAACGAGGAACGGCATCAGAGGAAGATTTCATCGACGCAGACATCGCTCTGCCCGATCCCAACCTCGACATCATGCCCGAGGAAATTCCCCTCGAGCCCCTGCCCGAAGTTCCGCCTCCACCACCGCTTGAGCCCCCGAATCAACCGAAACGCGAACCGGTGAAAATTCCAGTGCCAGGACCCGCACCGGATGCCGCGCCGGTCGGACCGCCCTCCATCACTCCTCCGCAAGAGGCCCCCGCGCCTCCCGTTTCCACTTCGACCTGACGGCAAACACTCGAGATTTTTCGGAGTGTGGTTCTGCCAGACCTCAATAGTTTTTAGACTTTGATCGGCAGGTGGATCGCGATGTCCCTATCGCGATTTCCTCACACAAGTATCGCGCCGGGACGGCGCGATCCACCCGTTCCGGAACGATTGCCGCTACGTCTTGCGCCCGAGCACGCTCTTGACGAATTTTTCCTCTTCGTCGAGCAGCGCCGTCCATTTGGCGCGATACTCCGGATCGTAACGCTGATCCATCAAGTCGGATAATGCGCGTCGCCGCGCCACGAGTTCCTCGAGGGCGGGTTGCAATTCCTCATGCGTGTCGCGCAGCACGCGCATGGCCGAAGCATCGCGATCCCACAAGCCGCCGAAAGATCCGGCGAATTCGACAGCTCCGTGCGACTCATCGCGCTCGCTCGGCTGATAAATATCATCGGGCGGCGGACGTTCGCCGAGCAAACGCGGTGCGAGATAGATATTCGCCATCATGCCCTCGCGGTATTTTTGCCTCGCTCCCTGATCGTCGCCTTCAAGGCAAAGCGTCAGGGCCCACGCGAAACTGAGCCAAGCGTTGGGCATGTCGCCGGGATAATGCTTCGCGTAGTGACGGAAAAACAGCGACGCCTCCTCGTGTTCGCCGGACAAAAGGTGGAAGAGCGGGACGTAGAAACGCGCGCCCATGTGATCCTGCGGATCAGTTTCGAGCAGAAATTGTCCGGCCTCCGCCGCGTCGGTCGCGCGGCCAAGATGCCACTGGCAAAGCATGATGCCGAACAAGGCCCTCAGCATCGGCCGCGTCTCGCGGTCAATCCACCATTGGATCCCGGGCCGACGCAGCAAGGGGCGGTCGATCTCCTCGGCCAGGCGCGCGAGTTCCAAGCTGCGCTCGTAGTGACCTGAATGAAATTCCAATTCTGCCAACTCCACGCGCGCCGCACTGCACGATGGATCGATTTCCGCGGCCTTTTCCAGCGTGGCGCGCCGCTTGGCGGGAGAACGCAGACGCAGGAAGTTGCGCATGAGACCCTCTGCCACATCGCTCTTCGCAACCGTTGGCACGCGCTTCGTGCCTTTGAAATTGGCGAGTTCCGACTGCAACCGCGCTTCGTGCGGCGGCGGATTGACCAGCTTCACCTTCGTTTTCCAATCGCGCGCGAAATATTTCCATTCCTCCGGAACCCACTCGGGGGATTTCCAGACCAACAACTGGTCCGGCACACCGAGGTCGTCGAAGTGCCGCGCCACCCACTCCTCGGCCTGCACTTGATCGATCTCGGAAAAAATTTCCGGCGCGACCAGCGGCTCGAACAAGGGGCCCACCAACATGAGAATGGTCGGCAGGAAAAAATCCTGATCGATCGGCAGCGGGCCGCTCAAATCCACCCAGCACAACGACCAGACGGACGGTTCGCTTTTCAGCGGTTGGATCATGCCGCGGCACGCTCCCGCGCAGGACGCGACCAGTCGACACCGACACGCTGCTTGCGACCTAGCCGGTCGTGGTAAAACACTTCTCCGTTGGCCATGCCATGCTCGTGGACGAGACGCGTCACTTTGACGTCGAAGCAGCAATAACGCGCCACCTCGACCTTACGCCCCTGCCGCCACCATTTGATCGCGTCGAGTCCGTCCGCCGTCTTGCCGCAACCGATGGTGGACTGAGCCACGGAATCCAAACCGATGCGGTGACCTATTTTTTCCTCCAGCGAAACCATCAGATCGAGCGTCGGCACGCTGTGCGCGAGGTCGATCACGGTATAACCCATGAGGACCTCGTAATCGAAATTGATCACATTGAAACCGACCACCAAGTCGGCGCGCTGAAGCTGCCCGACCAGATCATGCACCCGGTCCTCGCCGTAAACCGTATACCGTCCCGCGCCCGTGCTGTAGGTGGCTCCCACGGTCATGCCCATGGCCGCCTTTTTGTCCCACCCCCCCGCGTCATTGGCCGTCCGCTGCGTTTCCAGATCGAAATAAACAATATCCATCGCCGTGACCGTCCTTTGTATCCGCCGCCGCGCCGCGCGGCAATCGCCGCTTGAGCCCGGGCCTTCCCTGCGCTTTAGTGCCGGATCACGTTGCGCACCCGTAGCTCAACTGGATAGAGCGTCGGCCTCCGAAGCCGAAGGTTGTGGGTTCGACCCCCGCCGGGTGCAAATTTCTCAGGAAAGGGACGGCAGATAGCGGTAGGGCTGATCGATGTAGGGCTGGTGCCAGGTATCTTCCGTCTCGCCGCTGTCTTGGATCTCCTGATCGGGCATAACCATGACAAGCACGCGATGTTTGCGGCTGAAGTGCGCGGGTTGGGTCAACCTAACGTCACCTTTCTCGTCGATCTCCGCCTCGAGGGTTTGAATCATGCCTGAAAACTAAGCAGGAAGCGTGCCGCGTCAAATGGGAGGCAGCGAAACCATAGGTGCCGCGGACCACATTCAGAGGCTTCGGACTCTAGCGAGGTGCCAGATAGACAGTGCTGGAGGATTCCTCTTCGAGCAGCGGGTTGGGAAAGCGGACGGTTTCGGCGCGGGCGGCGGGGAACACTTCGTGCAGGGATTGTAGAAATTCTTCGTCGGGCGGACCATCGGACCACATGGCGAAGATGCCGCCGGGGTGAAGTTGGGCGGCGAGACGGAGCAGTCCTTCGGGGCGGTAGAAGGCGGCGTTGGTTTCGTCGAGCAGGTTGCTCGGGGAATGATCGATATCGAGCAGCACGGCATGCCATTTTGCGCCGGGCATGGCCGGATCGAAACCTGTGGCGGGATCCGCGGCTCTCGCGAAAAAATCCCCGTGCAAAAAACGGCAGCGCGGATCGGCGGTGAGAACCGGTCCGAGCGGCACCAAGCCACGGCTATGCCATTCGATGACCGGCGACAGCACTTCGACCACGGCGAGCGAGCGGACGGCGGGATACCTCAACGCGGCTTGGGCGGTGTAGCCGAGACCGAGTCCGCCGACCACGACATCGAGCGGGCCTTCGCGTCCGTTCAGGGCGAGATCGGCCAGTGCGATTTCCACGGCGGTGAACAAACTCGACATGAGGAAGCCTCCACCGAGCGTGATCTCGTAGACTTCGGTGTCTTCCAATGACGCGACGATCCGCCGGCGCAGAGCGAGATCGCCGAGCGGGGTGGGTTGAAAATCTATTTCCTCGAAAAAGGGACGCTGAGGTTTGTCGGCGGGCATGTGTGTTGTCGAGGGGCTTCGACGCCGGGGACGGCGCCGCTACATTTTATGGCAGTGTTGGCTTTTGCGTCGACGATTGGACGGAGATCGCGGTGGCAGATACTTGGGTGAGATCGAGGCCGAGAAGTTTGGCTGCCGCCGTGCGGTAGGATTCGAGTTGGTCTTGGTATTTTTTTGAAAGATCAAAGTCTGGGGGCTCGTTTTTGAAATCGTAGATCTGCGCCGCGACGGGCTGTCCGTTGTTCAGTTTGACGAACACGCGATCGAAGGTTCCTGTGTGGATTTGGCCGTCGATTTCCACGTCGTAGGTGCGTTCGCGCCAGAGAAGAAATTCGCCTTCGGGACGGATGAATACTTTACCGGCATCCGATGTGGCAAGGAAGTGGCTCACTATTTCGGCGGCCGCGTTATCACCGGAAATTTCCGGCGGCTCACCATCAAACCACTCGATGGCGGCAAGAAGACGGTGCACTTCAGTGCCGAGTTCGCGGGCTTCGCGGTTGGTGATGATGGATTCGAGGCGACGGGGTTGGCGGCGGGAAGGAGAAGAGGAGGAGCGAGGACTGATACCTGAAACCTGAGGGCTGAGTGAAAGGGTATCCGAAGGCGACGGGAGGTCAGAGAAGGGCGGCTCGGTCTTGGGGTATTCGTTGAACCACTTTGGATTGCCGATTTCGCGGTGGTCGGTATCGCCGGGGAAGGTGTTTTCCAGCCACTTGCCGGCGTGTTTCACATTACGGCCAGCGGCAGTGACGCAGTAGAGCGCTTTTTTGGCACGGGTCATGGCCACGTAGAGAACGCAGAGAGACTCGTAGGATTGGCGGGCACGGATTTCTTCCCGGGCGGACTTGAGGACCGGATCGGCTTCGCAGAATTCTTTGCGCGGCAGGGCGAGTCCCCATTGGACAGTGCCATGTTCGTCGCGATGCAGGGAAATGCGGGCATCGTCACGGAATTCGCTCATCGCCTTGCCGCCCAACTCGGGAAGAATAACGACATCAACACCGAGCCCTTTGGCCTGATGAACGGTCATGACACGGATCGCGCCGGGCGTTTCATTTTCCTCGAGGGTGCGGTGCTCGAGGGTGCGGACAAGACCGGCCCAGTCCCCGGCCCCACCGCGGGAGGAATCAAAAGCGGCGGTCGTGGCCGCGAAAGCATCAAGTTCGTGCGGGGTGATAATGCCGACGGTGACGGCACTTTGGATCCATCCGCGGACAACTGGCGCAAACCCGGTTCGGGCAGCAAGGCGGGCGGCGGCGGTGAAGGCTCCTACATCATGTCTTATGACATATCGCCAAGGCGAAGCCAGGACATGATCGCGGGAAATAAGGTCCGCCGGCGAGGCGATGAAGCGGATGAGAGAAACCAATGCAATGCCGGCCGGGGTAGCGAGGCAGGGATTCACTTTGCCTTCGGCCGCGGCGGGGATACCGGCTTTTTTCAAGATGCCGACATAGCGGGCGAGTTCGTCATTGGTGCGGACGAGGATGGCGCAATCGAGTCCGCGGGCCAGCGGTTCGACTTCGCGGAGAATACTCAGGGCCTGACGCGAGAGGGCTTCGTCCGAGGATTCATCGTCCGCGGGACTGACCACATCGAGGCAGGCATATCCCTCGGGGGCATCCGGGCGCGCGCGATGGGAGACCCAGGCTTGGGTCCAGGCGCGGACAGTTGGTGCGGAGAAGCGGAAGTCTCCGGCGTGACGATCGAGCGTTTCCGGATTGAGGACGCTTTCCACCGCGCGGACGACGGCCTGCGAGGAGCGGTGGGAAACTTCCAGTTCCTCTTTTTGGACCACTTCGGTTTTGCCGTGGTTGTAGCGGGATTGGATTTCCCAGAAGAGTCGTGCGTCGCCGCCGCGCCATCCGTAAATGGCCTGCTTGGTGTCGCCGACATAGAAAAAGGTGCGGGCGCCTGAAGTATCTTGGATGATTTCGTCGGCGAGCGAATCAAGGATGCGCCACTGGGTGCGGCTGGTGTCCTGGAATTCGTCGAGCAGCCAGTGGTCATGGCGACCGTCGAGACGGTAGTCGAGATCTCGCCGCCAGGAGTCCTGCGCGCTGTGGGCGAGGAAGAGGGCGACGTCGGCAAAAGTGAGCGCTCCGGTTTCGCGCACAGTGGCGTCATAGACGGACTCGTAGCGGGCCAGCAGGGCGTGGAGTGCGCGGGACGAGTCGAGCTTTGCTTGGACTTCGAGTTTGATCAAAGACCGGCGGAGATTTTCGCGGAGTTCGGGGAGGCGTCCCCTTAGGTAGAGGCGGTCTTCGATTTTGCCACCGACGGGAATGTAGGGTTCGCCGGTGGCGGTATCCTCGCTGTGGCCGGCGAGCTTTCCAGCGAGAAATTTTTCCAGCTTTTCATCCATGCGGCGCGGCGGACGATGGGCGAGGGCGAGTTCGAACCACGCGTTCCACTGGTCTTTTGCTTTGGCGCCGAGGTCGGGATGAGTCGCGGCCATTTCCTCGCGCAAAGCGCGGACGGCTTCCTCCACCGAGCTAGCGGTGAGTATACCATCGTGGCCGGGCCAGATGCGGTCCGCATCTCCCCACGCGATGCCGGACGGTGTATCGAGATAATTTTGTTGGAGGCCGGCTGCGGCGGATTCGATCGTGCCGAGAACGGAGCGATCGGAGCGGTTGCGACTTTCCTGGCGGAGCAGTTCCACGAGTTGGTCGAGTCCCCCCTTGGTGCCAGCGGCGGCGGCGAAGAGACGGTCGAGGGCAAGGCGGCGGTATTCCTCGAGTCCGGCCTCGTCGAGAAGGTGAAACTCGCGGCCGAGTCCGAGTTCGAAGGGAAAAGCGCGCACGATGCGCCCGAAAAAACCGTCCATCGTACCCATGGAAAGGCGCGGGAGCGCGGCGGTGAGTTGTCGGAGCCATGCGCGGCATTGGACGGCGGTAAGATCCGGGTCACCAAGTTCGATGCGCAACCGATCGAGTTCGGCGGTGTTGCGGGAGGCGACGGCGAGGCGTCCGAAAAGTTTCTGCAAAAACTCGGCAGCGGCTTTGCGAGTGAAGGTTAGAGCGAGGATGCGATCCGGGGACTCGCCGCGGGCGAGGAGTTCGAGACAGCGGGTGACGAGGCGGTAAGTTTTGCCGCTGCCGGCATTGGCCACGATGAGGAGGACGCGGGCGATGTCTTTCATGGTCGCCCCTCCAAATGAGCGATGCTGGCTTGGTCGAATATTTGCCGCGGATCCTCGCCGCCGAACCATTCGGCAAAGTTGTCATATTTAACCTTTTCGGCTGGCGGCCAAAAATTCCCGCGGCCCACACGTTCCGCGATGGCGGTGGCACAAATTTCGGCTGCGCTTTGCGTTATTTCGTCGAGACCGAGCAGCGCTATCTGGGTGTCATCGGGGTCGCCGGGTAAGAGGAGGTAACCGGTGGCCAGTCCTTTCTTGGCGTGGTTGGGCCATATCTTCGCCGCAAGGCGGCGGTAAAGAGGGAGTTGCAGATCGGTCCATGATTTAACGACCGGGCGGTCGCGACTGTCGGTGCGCGTGATGGCGGCTTCGGGCAGTTCGTTATCTTCACAAGGCGGACCAAAATGGGTGTCTTCCGGAGTTTGGGTTTTGGCGAAGGTTTTGTAGTCGAGAACGCGCAAACCGTGTTCCTCGTGCGTTTCGACCCGATCCATCGTGCCGGTGAGCGCGAGCGGTCCGATGGTGAACCCGTCTTCTTTTTTCACAGCATATTCACTTTCAATGAGGCGCCAACCGGCGCGGCGCTCGGCGGCCTGCACGGCGGCAAGGTGGCGGAGGCGCACGCGCATCGATTCGGTTTGCACGAGAACAACGGGTGCGGGGTGGCGGCCGTAGTGACGGGCCACGACTCGCTCGAGTTCTTTTCCGAGGTAAGCGGAGATCAGCTTTTCGTCCGTGCTGTCATGCGGTCCGTCCTTGTGAAAATTCTCGAGCACGCGATGAAGGAGAGTTCCGTAGTCGGAGGCGCCGATTTCGCGCTGGTCGGGATCGAAGGGCTGTAACTTTTTGACCTGCGAAAGATAAAAACGGAGGGGACATTCGAGGTAGTGTTTGAAACCGGTGACGCGGATGGCGGTGACGGGATCCGGTTTTTCAAGATGAAGCTGCCACGAGAGAGATGGTTGATGGACGCGCGGGCGCGCGGGTGATGGTTGGAAAATTTTCGTAATGCGCTCGGCCAATTCGTCGTCCGGACAACCGAAGAGGAGACGCGACGGGCGGTTGGGTTCGCCTTCGGGGCGGAAACGACTGAAGCCGAGGCGAAGTCGGTCCGGTCCGTGGGCACGGATAAGACACGAGAGGAGATAAGCATCGCGGGCGTAGCGCGTTGCTTGGGAGGCAAGACCGAGGCGGGCGCGGATGGCATCGGGCAGGAAAGCATCCTCACTCACTCCCGAAGGCAACGCACCTTCGCGGCAGCCGGCGAGACAGAGAACCGCCGCGTCCGACCATGGGGCTTCGAGCCAACCGAGGATTTCCACGGCGCCCTCCGTGGCGGGGATGAAGAGGCGACGGTCTTCAATCTGATGTTGATGCAGTGCTTGCTGCCAATCGGGCGGAAAATCGCGGAGCAGTGGGGAGCTGGCGGAATCGTCGAGAGCCTCGACCAAGGATTCGAGAGCGGAGGCGGTGGATGGCTCACTGTCTTCAACATCTTTGTAGAGTGCAGCGAGAAGTTCGCGGCCTTGGAGTTTTCGTCCGGTGAAATTATCGAGGAGGGCGATGAATTGGCGGAGTTGTTCGGTGTCCGCATGGTCGGAGGATTGCCAGGCGGCAGACCAGTCGCGGGCGGCATCGAGCGATTGGCAAAGTTTTTCCGCCAGCAGACGATCGCAAGCTGCGGCGGCCTCGTCCGCGACGAGGTCGGATCCGGCGACGAGCAACTCCGCGAAAACGGGCAATTGAAGTAGCGGACGCAGGGTACGCAGGCGTTGGTGGCTCAGGAAATCATCCCATAGGGTGAGAATGGTGGCGGCCTCCGTTTGGGCAAGTGATCGACCTTCGGGCAGATAAGGCACCGCTCCGCGGAGAACAACTTCGGCTTCGAGTGCGCTGGTCGATTCGGGTGCGGCGGAGACGAGGGCGAACCCTTTTTGTCCATGGCGCGCGGCGAATTCCAGGAGGGCGGAGGCTTCCCCGTCGACATCATTTTCTATAACAAGCAAAACTTCCGGAACTTGCACCGGATGCGTGGCCCACCATTCCTGATCAGGGCGCCCCCAGGGATCAAGGCGCGCGTCTTTATCCCCCGCGGTGGCGCAAAGGATTTCCACGGCAATACCTTGGCCTTGCGCCGCCATGAGCCACTCGATGGTGATGGTCGGTAGATCGGGAACGGCGGCAACAACAATGCGGCGGAGATGGGGAGCGAGTGATGGTTTGACCGATTGCTGCACGCGCACCGCATTCGGGTCGGGACGACCGGCGCGTTCGAGAATTTGTCGATACGTGATGTAAAGTTTGCCGAACTCCTGCCAACGCGGGGAATCCTGCGGACAAAGTTCCGGCAGGCGGGCGGATGAAGGGTCGAGTCCTGCTTCGGCGAGTGTATTGCCGACACCGATGAGGCGGGTGGCCACACCGATCCAGTCTTCGGGGGTGGAGAGTTTGACCGCGGAAGGAATGAGGGAGGCGAATTTTGCTCGGGATGTTTCTTGAAGAACTTTGACCCATGCGGCCAAACGTTCGAGGGAGGTTGCGGTTTTGATGTCGTCCGGCAGGAGAGCTTCCATCGGGAGCCGGAAACGGGGTGAAAGCACGCCGGATGACTGATGGGCCAGTTCGGCGCGAATGGCGCGGGCTGCGCCGGCGGTAGGGACGATGACAAGGGTGTCTCCCAAATCCGGCGGGGTGCCGGAACGTCCCGCGAGAAGATGTGCCGCGACTTGAGCAGACAGAGGTTCGGGACCGGTGAGAAAAGCGGGCGGATTCAAGGCACTGGGAGCTTGGTTGAAACGGATAGATTAGACGAGGATGGAGGCTGTCATAGTCAGAAAAGAAGGATGATACTTAAGTTCGAGGTTGGAATGGCGGCGGTGCATTAAAATTACAGAGTGTGTTTTTGATGTCATAAATGGATTGCTTTGGGGCGCGGGGCGGGTTATATTTGCCGTCTTGCTATGAAGAACAAACTTGTTGAGCTGCCGGACCGTAAATACGGGGCGAACCATCACATTTGGGACAACAACGGCACCTGGTGGTGTCACTTGAGCTTGGATCGCCGGAGCGGTCCGGCCAAGCGGATCCGTTTTTCGCTGCGCACGAACAATGTGCGCGAGGCGCGCAAGCGCCGGGATCTGATCATGAACGCCAACGAGGCCAAGGCCAAGGCGTTGATCAAGTCCTGGAAGTAAAGCTCCGAGACAGGGTCTCGTATACCGCTTGACTCGCACAACTGCCGGCGCAAGATGATTTTGATATGAAAATCATCCTCACCCTAGTGGCGGCGACCGTGCTCGCGGCCAGTCAAATCTTCGCGCATTGCGGCACCTGCGGTTCCGGCGGCGCGCATGTGGACAAAGACGGCTGCGTCAAAGGCCAGCCGTGCAGGTGTGTCGATTGCGGAAAGACCTGCGGTTCGAAGGCCTGCAAAGCGACCGAGGCCTGCAAGGACGACGGTTGCTAAATCACAAGATATTCACCAAAGCCGGTTCCTTCGGGAGCCGGCTTTTTTCGTGAAGCTAAGGTTCGGTGACGATGCGGTAGTAGGCTTCGCGGGCTGGCGCGTTGGTATCGTTGGACGCGCACTGGCGTATTGGAGGAAAGCTGAGCCCAGCGGATTTTTAGCACGTCGGCGTCGCGCATGAGATTCGTGATGGCGAATTGCTCCACGCGGATGTCCGAAAAGACAATGAGGCTATTGCCCTCGAGGGGGAGTTCCGAAAATACCGGGCCGAGTTGGTCTGTTGCGTCAACAACTTCGGCCGACCCGATGCGGTCGACGATGTTCATCCCCTGACCCAGAACGCCGCCAAACACGGCGTAACCTCCGGTCGGCGTGCCGGGGTTAAGCGCATTGTTGTCGGCCAAATTGAAGAACCACTGACTGGTGGCGCTATTCGGTTGCGATGTGCGCGCCATGGCAATGGTGCCCCGCACATTGCTTCTATTGGTCTCGAGCACAATGGGTGCCTGCGCGGGTATGTTGTAAATTGTGTTTCCCTCCAGCATGAATCCCCCGCCCTGCACAATCTGAATACTCGCCGGGTTGTAGGTCGTGCTGCGGTGGATGAAAGTGCCGGCGTAATCGCCGCGGTTGGCGTAGGCCGCGAAATTGGCCACGGACATGGGCGCCGCCTCGGGATCGAGAAGGACATCGAAGTCGCCTAAAGCCGATTGGAAGCGGGCGATGGGCGGTCCGGCGGTGGCAGACCCGCACAGCAGGGTGCAAAACGCGAGGATCGAGGCCAGCCAGCGAAACATGCGGAAAAATTGCCTGCGCTTCGCCCGCTGGTCAACCTAGCTTGCCTCGATACCTTGGATTTGAAATTCCAGATTGGAGATTTCAAGGCCGGAAGGTTTTTCTTTTCCACAAACATTGTCGGTGCTTTGTGAATAGGGCGCGAGTGGTGTGGACAAGTTGTTGTTCCACGTTGTTCCGCGGAAACCGTGCGCAGGGTGCCGACAATTTCTCACATCCGTAAACGGGCGTGGAACCTGCATGAATGCTGCGTGGAGCATGGATCGCGGAAGTTGTTCACAGCTTTATGATTGATGGTTTAGTTGGGCTCTAAGAATTCCCAAACATCAGAGTGTGTGAACAACATGCCTGCCGAGGCGGGCTTTAATTGGAAATTTGGCTGAGGGCCGTCTCGCCAGCGCTCGGCTCAAATTGGGGATTTCAGATGGAGGAGGTGGTAGTAAGATCGGATGGATGAATTCTTTGTTTCCGCTTTTCGAGCCGTTGCGCGTGGGCGCGATGGAGGTGCCCAACCGCGTGTTCATGGCTCCCCTCACCCGGTGCCGGGCAGGAGCGGGGCATGTGCCGGGTGAGCTGATGGCGGAATACTACGCGCAGCGGGCCACGGCGGGGTTGATCATTGCCGAGGCGACGATGGCCATGGAGGGGAATTCGGCGTTTTATGCCGAGCCAGGAATCTACAGCGAGGCGCAGGTGGCGGGATGGAAACTGGTGACAGATGCGGTGCATGGCGCGGGCGGACGTATTTTCCTGCAGATCTGGCACGGGGGGCGGGCGTGTCATCCGTTGTTCAACAACGGTTCGCAGCCGGTGGCGCCGAGCGCGATTGCCATCACGAATGACGAAGTGCATACGCCGGAGGGCAAGAAGCCGTATGTCGTGCCGCGGGAGTTGAGCGATGACGAGCTGCCGGGGATCGTCGCGGGATTCAAGAAGGCGGCGACAAACGCCAAGGCGGCGGGATTCGACGGCGTGGAGGTGCACGGCGCGAACGGGTATTTGCTCGATGAATTTCTGCGCGATGGAGCGAACAAACGGACGGGGCCCTATGGGGGTTCGCTGCCGAACCGCGCGCGTTTGCTGCTTGAGGTGATCGAGGCGGCTGCGGGTGTGTGGGGTGCGGACCGGGTCGGTGTGCGCAATTCGCCGTTGAACAGTTTCAACAGCATGAGCGACGGCGACCCGATCAGATTGGTGACATGGCTTGGGGAAAAGCTGAGCGGTTACGGGCTGGCTTATTGGCACATGATGCGTGCGGATTTTCTGGGTCAGCAAAGTGGTGATGTGATGACCGCGGCGCGCGCTGCGTATCGAGGGGTGCTGGTCGGCAATATGGGGTATTCAGCCCAGGAAGCAGCCGAGGCGATTGCTGCGAAGAAGCTCGATGCGGTGGCTTTCGGGACGCCGTTTTTGGCGAATCCGGATTTGCCGGCGCGGGTTAAGGCCGGTGCGGCACTGAATGCGCCGGACGCGGCGACGTTTTATTCGCCGGGGGCGAAGGGGTATACGGATTATCCCGCGATGAACGCGGCATAATCCGATTAAGATTTGGTGTAGCGGCGCTCTATGAGCGTCGGTGCATAAATGAAAACAGGGTCCGACGGTCACAGACCGCCGCTACAACTAGGCGGACTAAATATGGATCGCGTGGCCGCGGGATTGTTCGGCGGCTTCGTGGATGGATTCGCTCAGCGTGGGGTGCGCGTGGATGGTGGCGATGAGTTCCTCGTGGGTGGCCTCCATTTCGATGGCGAGTCCGAGCTCGGCGATCATTTCCGTGGCGTGGGCGCCGATGATATGCGCGCCGAGGATTTCGCCATGCGGTTCGCCGAAGATGATCTTCACAAAGCCTTCGCTTTCGCCGACGGCCAAGGCTTTGCCGCTGGCCATGAAGGGGAATTTGCCGACTTTGTATTTGAGGCCTTTTTCCTTCGCGGCGCGTTCGGTCAGTCCGACGCTGGCCACTTGCGGTTCGCAGTAGGTGCAGCCGGGGAAGACGGTAACTTTTCGCGGTGATTTGCCGGCGAACATGCCTTCGACGGCCTGGATGGCTTCGAAGCTGGCCACGTGGGCGAGCCACGGGGGTCCGATGATGTCGCCCGCGGCGAAGACGCCTTTGACCGAGGTTTCGTAGCGGTCGTTGGTCTGGATCCAGCCTTTCGGGTCGAGGTTGACCTTGAGTCCTTCGGGCATGAGCGGGGCGACGCCGATGGCGACGAGCGCAATAGGTGCCTCGAGGGTTTCGTTGGCTTTTCCGCTGACGGTCAGTTTGACCCCTTTGTGGGTGGACTCGGCTTTTTCCACTTTGGTGCCGGTTAGGAGACGGATGCCTTGTTTGGTCAGGGATTTTTCCAGGGCGACGGAGACATCGGTGTCTTCGACCGGAAGGATGTTGGGCAGCATTTCGACCACGGTGACCTTCGTACCGAAGGCATTGAAGAAGTAGGCAAACTCGATGCCGATGGCGCCGGCGCCAATGATGATGATTTCCTTGGGCTGCTCGGGCAGAACCATGGCCTGCTTGCTGCCGATGACGCTTTTGCCGTTGAAGGGGAAGCCGGGCATTTCGCGCGAGACGACGCCGGTGGTGACGAGGATTTTCGACGACGTGTGCGTGGTCTTTTTGCCGTCCGCGTCGGTGACTTCGACGACACCGGCTTTCGGGATGGCGGCAGTGCCGCGGATGTAATCGACTTTGTTCTTTTTGAAGAGCATTTCGATGCCGCCGGCCAGTTTGTCGGCCACGCCGCGGCTGCGGCTAATGACTTTGGGCCAATCGAAGGAAAGTTTGTCGAAGGTCATGCCGAAGTCGCCGGCATGTTTGGACATCAATTGGTAGAGTTCGGCGTTGCGGAGGAGAGATTTGGTCGGGATGCAACCCCAGTTGAGGCAGGTGCCACCGGCGCGTTCCATTTCGACGCAGGCCACTTTTTTGCCGAGTTGCGCGGCGCGGATCGCGCCGACATATCCGGCGGGTCCGCCGCCGACCACGATGAGATCGTATGCCATAGCCCTCCATCTTGGGGGATTTTCGGGTGGGATTGAAGCAGATTAAAGCTGGCGGGGAGGTAGGGATGAGACTTGAGTTGGAGACCTGAGTGAAGGGGCAGGATTGGAAATTTGAGATTTCAGAAAATATCGATCGAAGCGGCGGTGTGGATTTCAGATTGGAGATTTGAGCTTCCAAACAGATAGAAAGAAGGCATGCCGGAGCTTGCCGAGGTGGCTTTTTATTCCAAGAAATGGGCGCCGGGGCTGGGCGACCGGGTGGTCGAGGTGATTTGCCGGGAGCGGGCGCGGATCTACCGGACAGCCGAGCCGGGAACAATCCGGCGGGGGTTGAAAGGGAAGAAACTTACGGGCATCGAGACCAAGGGGAAGCAAATGCGGTTCGTGTTCGAGGAGGCCAGCCTCGGGCTCCACCTCGGGATGACGGGAAAGCTTTTGGTCAAAGGCAAGGAGCACGAGCCCGGGCGTCATGATCATTTGGTCATCCGGCAGACAAAACGTTCGCTGGTTTTTCGCGATGCGCGGATGTTTGGTGCGCTGAAGTTCGATTCATCGGCCGAGCCCGATTGGTGGGTGAAGCTGCCGCCGGAAGTGGTGTCACGCTCGTTCACGCTCAAGGCGGTGAGCGAATATTTGCGGCGGCGCAAGGGTAGTCCGCTCAAGGCGGTGCTGCTACAGCAGGAGCGCTTTCCGGGCGTGGGGAATTGGATGGCGGATGAAATTCTTTGGCGTTGCCGGCTGCATCCCGGACGTAGGGCGGGAACGCTGGGTGATGACGAGGTGGAAATTTTCTTTCGGGAAACGAAACAGCTTTGCCGCGATGCGCTGCGGATTATCGGGACGAAATACGGGCGTCCCCCAGCCTCTTGGCTGTTCCGCCATCGTTGGCGGCGCGGAGGTAAATGTCCGTGTGATGGTGCAATGCTCGAGCGCGCGACGATCGGCGGTCGGACGACGGCGTGGTGTCCGAAGTGTCAAAGAGAGTGAGCAGAGGGAAACGAAGTAACGAAGAATTTCAGATTTGAAATTGGAGATTTCAGAGGATTTTGGAGCGGTCGGATTCAGTGAGTTTGCGCCAGTGGCCGGGGGTGAGGTCTGAGGGGAGATGGAATTGACCGATGACTACTCGGAGGAGGCGGAGAGTTGGGAAGCCGACAGCGGCGGTCATTTTGCGGACTTGGCGGTTACGGCCTTCGTGAAGGGTGAGTTCGAGCCAGCTGGTGGGGATGTTTTGACGGTGGCGGATGGGAGGGTCGCGGGGAGGAAGGTCGGGGTGGATGCGCTTGGCTTCGGCAGGCAGTGTCATTTTGCCTTCGATGACGACACCCGCGCGCAGTTTTTGCAGCGCTTCTTCGGTCACCTCACCCTCGACTTGCGCCCAATAAGTGCGGGGATGGGCGTTTTTTGGATCGAGAAGTTTGGTGTTTAGGCCGGGTTCGTCGGAGAGAAGGAGAAGGCCTTCGCTGTCGCGGTCGAGGCGGCCGAGGGGGTAGACGCCGGGGGGAAGTTGGAATTCGGACAGGGTGCGCTGTCCGGGGTGGTCCGGCGTGAATTGCGAGAGGACGCCGTAGGGTTTGTTGAGGGCGAGGAGCATGAATGCTCCGGCGGTCACAGGCCGCCGCTACAAGCAGACGATGTCAGAGCAGGAGCAGCGCCGGTTTTTCGACGTAGCGGCGGAGGGCGTTCATGTATTCCGCACCTACGGCGCCGTCGATAACTCTGTGGTCACCGCTGCCGGAGATGACGAGGCGATGGCCTACGACGATTTGGTCGTGTTCGTTGACCACCGGTTGTTTGGTGATGGCGCCGACGCCGAGAATGAAGGACTGCGGCGGATTGATGATGGCGAGGAAGCTATCGATGCCGTAGCCGCCGAGGCTGGAAAGGGTGATGGTGCCGCCCTGGTATTCCTCGGGTTTGAGTTTTTTGCCGCGGGCTTTCGCCGCGAGGTCTTTCATCGCGATGCTGATTTCGCGCAGTGTGAGGGAGTTGGCTTTTTTGATCACCGGCGTGATGAGTCCGTCCTCGATGGCCACGGCAACGGCGAGATTGATGTCCGCGTATTCGATGATGGTATCGCCGTCATAGGCCGCGTTGATCTTTGGAACTTCGGCGGCGGCGCGGGCGGTAGCGAGGAGGATGAAGTCGTTGACGGTGAGTTTTTGTCCGCCGTCCTTTTCGGCCATGGCATTGAGCTCCTTGCGCAGGGCCATGAGCGGTCCGCCGTCCATCGAGACACTGAGATAGAAATGCGGAATCTGGGTTTTGCTGGCGAGGAGACGTTCGGCGATCGTCTTGCGCATGCCGGTGAGGGCAATACTCTTCTCTTCGCCGGCGATGCCGTGGGCGGCGCGAATAGCCGGCGCAGCGGAGGCAGTTCCCCCACCCCCACCAACGGGCGCGGATTCGACATCCTTCTTCACGATGCGTCCGGCGGGACCGGTGCCGGTGAGGGTGGAAAGATTGACTCCGCGGGTGACGGCGATTTTACGGGCGAGCGGGGAGGCTTTGATGCGTCCGGTGGCGGCAGGCGCGGCGGCGCGGGGTGCGGGGGCAACGGGAGTTTTGCCAGCAGGTGCGGTGGCTTTGGGTTTGTCCGGTGTTGCCGCGGCGGGTGTCGGTGAGGCCGCGGTGTCGGCGCTTTCGCCATCGGCGAGAATGAGGGCGATTTTGTCGCCGACTTTGATGATGCCGCCTTCTTCGACGTAGAGTTCGGTCAGTTTGCCTTCGTCGAAGGACTCCATTTCCATCGTCGCCTTGTCGGTTTCAACTTCGGCCAAGATGTCGCCGACTTCGACGTTGTCACCGGCTTTTTTGCGCCATTTGACGAGGGTGCCCTCGAGCATGGTGTCGCTCAGTTTGGGCATGGTGACGATAGGCATGGGACGAAGTGAAAAGTTAAAAGTTGGAAGTTAAAAGTGGAATTCGACGCGGACCGGGGCCCGCGGATCAGCTGCAGACGGCGAGGACTTTTTGGATGATGCGGTCGGCGGTGGGGAGTTGCTGGATTTCGAGAGGTGGACTGTAGATAGCGGGGGCGTCGAGCGAGCAGACGCGTTGCACGGGAGCGTCGAGATCGTCGAACGCTTTTTCCTGGATCATGGTGGCGATTTGCGCGGAGACGCCGCAGAAGGGTTTGTTTTCGTCCACGAGGACGGCGCGGTGGGTTTTGCGCACGCTATCGAGAACGGTTTCCTCGTCGAGCGGTCGGATGCTGCGAAGGTCGACGACTTCGGCGGAGATATTGAATTCTTCGTGGAGGCGGTGGGCGGCAGCGAGGCAGGTGAGGACGGCGCGTCCGTGGGCGATGAGCGAGACGTCGGTGCCCTCGCGTTTGACGTCGGCCACACCGATGGGAATGACATAGTCGCCTTCGGGCACTTCGCCTTGGTCGCCGTAGAGGAGGGTGTTTTCCATGACGCAGACGGGGTCGTTGTCGCGGATGGCGGCTTTCATCAGGCCCTTGGCGTCGGCCGGGGTGGCGGGGCAGACGACTTTGAGTCCGGGTGTGTTGGCCAGGAAATTTTCCGGCGTGTGAGAGTGGGTGGCGCCGACATTGGTGCCGCCGTTGGCCGGTCCGCGGATGACGAGCGGGCAGTTGATCAGTCCGCCCGACATGTAGCGCACGCAACCGGCGTTGTTGATGATCTGGTCGTAGGCGACGTAGGCAAAGCTCCAGAACATGAGTTCCATGACGGGACGCAGGCCCATCATGGCTGCCCCCACCCCGAGGCCGATGAAGCCGGCTTCGCTGATCGGAGTGTCGATGACGCGTTTGTCACCGAAGCGTTTCCATAGGCCCTCGGTGATTTTGTAGGCGCCATTGTATTCGGCGACCTCCTCGCCCATGAGGAAGACGGATTCGTCGCGCTCGAGTTCTTCGGCGAGGGCGTCGTTGAGGGCTTGGCGGTAGGTAATGACGGGCACGGCGGAGAGATTACAGATTTGAAATTTGAGATTTCAGATGATTTCAGAGGGCGAACTAGTCGTTGAAGAAGTGGCGGCCGGTTTGGCCTGACTCGGTGCCCATGTCGACTTCGTAGTAGATGTCGTCGAAGATGGATTCCAATTCGGGGAACGGGCTGTCTTCGGCGAATTGCACGGCTGCTGCGGCTTCTTTCTTGGCGGCGTCATCGAGTTTTTTGATGACGGCTTCGTCGGCGATCCCCTCTTCTTTCAGGCGATTCTCCCAGAGGTTGATGGGATCGTGGTTTTGTTTGTAGAACTCGATCTCTTCGGGCTTGCGGTATTTCTTGGCGTTGGCGTCGGCCACGGAGTGTCCGTAGTAACGGTATGTGTCGATCTCGAGGATGGCCGGCCGGCATTTTTCGTGGGCGCGTTGCATGGCGTCCCAGGTTTTGGCGCGGACTTCGTAGAGGTTCTCGCCGTTGACGATGTCCCAATCCATGTCATAGCCGGTGGCCCGTTCGGCGAGGCAGGATTTGATGGCGGAGGAGCGGGCCAGACTGGTGCCCATGGAATACTGGTTGTTTTCGATGATGTAGACGACCGGGATGTCCCAGAGGGCGGCAATGTTGAGGGACTCGTGGAAGACGCCCTGGTTGACCGCGCCGTCGCCGAGGTAGGTGAGGCAGCAGCCTTTGAGGCCTTTGTATTTCAAGGCGAAAGCGATACCGAGGCCGAGCGGGGTTTGTCCGGCGACGATGCCGTGTCCGCCCCAGAAGTTTTTGTCCGGTGCAAAGAAGTGCATCGAGCCCCCCTTCCCTTTCGAGCAGCCGGTGGCTTTGCCGAGGAGTTCCGCCATGCATTCGTTCATCGACATGCCGACGACGAGCGCGTGGCCGTGGTCGCGGTAGGCGGTGATGGCGTGGTCGTTTTCGCCCATGAGCGCGAGGGTGCCGACGGCGACGGATTCTTGTCCGATGTACAGATGCAGGAAGCCGCCCATTTTCCCCTGCTGGTAGAGCTTGAGCGAGGCCTGCTCGAAGCGGCGGATGCGGAGCATGTCGGCAAGGAAGCCGAGTTTTTGCTTGGGGGTGAGGTCGGCGTTGATGGGGGCCTTGGCGTAGTCGACCGGACTCTTTCCGGTTTTTTTTGGCTTTTCGGCTCGGGTGACGCTCACGTTTGGGTAGATCGGATGTGTTTACGGGTTGCGGTTGGACCGTGGATGCGAACGGCGATTCGGCGCGTTCGCACGAAAGGGAAAGAGTGGGGAAATTTGCGCGTTTTGGCAAACCGAAATGGAGGGGGAAAGAGAAGGAGGAGACTTGAGTGAGAGGGTGTGGAGTGGGAGGAGTTGGGGACTGGAGATTTAAAATTTGAAGTTTAAGATGACAAAGGTTCGACTATGACATTCTTTGGCGGTCTTGCTTGCGGGTCGGGTTGGAATTAGGGTGGTGAATCCTTGGTGGCAATAGATAAGTCACTGAGCTTCAATATTTTATATGCAATATACTGATCAACAACTAGTTACGCAAGCGATAGAGGTAGCAGGGCGGGCTTATGCGCCTTACTCGCGTTTTCATGTCGGGGCGGTGTTGGTCGGGAAGGACGGGCGGACGTTTGCCGGGTGCAATGTGGAGAATATCAGCTATGGGCTGACCATTTGCGCAGAGCGCAATGCGGTCTTTGCGGCGGTGGCGGCGGGGTGTCGGGAGTTCGAGCGGATTGTCATTGTGGCGGATACCGAGGTGCCCGCGTCGCCTTGCGGGGCTTGCCGGCAGGTGCTGGCGGAATTCAATCCGGACCTTGAGGTGGTGCTGTCGAATTTTCGGGGCTTGAGTGAGACGTTCCGGTTGTCGGAGTTACTCCCCCGCCCCACCGCCGGTATTTTGGATCGTCCCTGACGTTCCACGTGGAACATGGCGAGCATGTACGAATATCCGGAGACGTTTGACGTCTTGGTTTTGGGGGCTGGGCATGCGGGGGTGGAGGCTGCTTTGGCGGCGGCGCGTTTGGGGGCGAACACGGGGATTCTGACCCAGAATTTGGACACGATCGGGCAGATGTCCTGCAACCCGGCGATCGGCGGACTGGCCAAGGGGCACATGGTAAGGGAGATCGATGCGTTGGGAGGGGTGATGGGTCAGAACACGGACGCGACAGGGATCCAGTTCCGCATGCTGAATGCGCGGAAAGGTCCGAGCGTGCAGGCCCCGCGGGCGCAATGCGACAAGAAGGCGTATCAGTTCCGGCTGAAGTGGGTATTGGAGCACTCCCCTCGCCTGCACTTGCTGCAAGGAAATGCGGTGCGGATATTGGTCGAGAATGGTGCGGTGGCGGGGGTGGAAACCAACCTTGGGCTTTGCTATCGGGCGCGTTCCGTGGTGGTGACCACGGGGACATTTATGCGTGGGTTGATGCATGTGGGGCTGCAGAGCACGGTGGGCGGGAGGATGGGTGATGCGGTGTCGACTCTGAGCGATTCGCTGAAGGAAATGGGGTTGGCGGTGGAGAGGTTCAAGACTGGGACTCCGTGCCGGTTGTTGGGGCGGACGATCGATTTTGCGAAATGTCAGCGTCAGGATGGGGACTCCCCTGCCCCGATGTTCAGCTTTGCCCCGGAGGAATGGGCGGGTGGTGAAGGGGGTCCGTTTACTTTGAATCGCTGGGATGGCGAGTCGTTCCACGTGGAACAAATGCCTTGTTGGGTCACTTATACCAATGAGCGGACGCATGATTTGATCCGGGCCAACCTCGACAAGTCGCCGATGTACGCCGGGATCATCGAGGGAGTTGGGCCACGGTATTGTCCATCGATCGAAGACAAGGTGGTGCGCTTTGCCGACAAGGACCGGCACCAGCTTTTCCTTGAACCCGAGGGACGTCAGACCGGCGAATATTATGTGAATGGGGTGTCTACGAGTCTGCCGTTCGAGGTGCAGTTGGCTTTTATTCGGTCCGTGCCCGGGTTGGAAAACGCGCATATTCTGCGGGCAGGCTATGCGGTGGAGTATGATTATTGTCCGCCAACCCAGCTTCAGCCGACCTTGGAGACTAAGGCGGTTGGCGGGTTGTATTTGGCTGGGCAGATCAATGGGACATCCGGTTATGAGGAGGCGGCGGCCCAGGGGTTGATTGCGGGGGCGAATGCGGCGTTGAAGCTGGATGCCAAGCCGGCGTTCCACGTGGAACGTTCGGAGGGATATATGGGGGTGCTCATTGATGATCTGGTCACGCGCGGGACACTGGAGCCGTATCGGATGTTCACCAGCCGGGCGGAGTTCCGGTTGTTGCTGCGGCAAGACAATGCAGATCTTCGACTGGCGGAGAAGGCGAGGGGAGCAGGGTTGATTTCGTCAGAGCGTGCCGCCAAAACGGCGGCAAAAGCAGCTGCTATTGAGGAACTTAAAGAAAAATTACAAGTGGTTCGCTATGATAGTATTACGCTGGCACAATGGATCCGGCGTCCGGAGAATTTTGTTTCAGCTCTACCGGAGGAGATGCGGCGGTTGGCTTCGGAGGAGATTTGGTCGCAGGTGGAGACCGACCTGAAATACGAAGGGTATATTCGCCGCGAGATGGAGTCGGTCGCGCGTCAGCAACGTCAGGAGGAGCATCCGGTGCCCATGGATCTTGATTACGCGAGCATTCCCGGGTTGCGCAATGAGTCGCGGCAGAAGTTGGCGCAGGTGCGCCCGGTCACGCTTGGCCAAGCGTCTCGCATCAGTGGGGTGACGCCGGCGGATGTGGCGTTGTTGTCAGTTTGGATCCGCAAGCAGCGGGGAGGGGAACGCAAGCTGGAGGTTCTATGACACGGGTAGCGATCATGGTGGCCTTGGTTTTGGCCGGGTGCGGGGAGGCGCGTGTGGATCGATCGGGAGAAGCAGACCAATGGGACCAATGGGCGCGCGGGGTGGAGGCGCGGTATCCGGTGGGTGATGGGCAGGGACACGGGCCGGACGTGGGATCAGACGAATGGGCGCGGGCTTTGCAGTGGAAGCTGGGGATTGTCGATGGGGAGGGACACGGGCCGGATATCGGCTCGGCGGAATGGCGCGGGGCGGTGGAGCAGAAGATAGGGAAATGACTTCTTTCTCCCTTTCGGACGACGAGGTTTGGAGTAAATTCAAACGATGTCCTCCTTCATCAATTTAAAAACTCCGGTGCCTGGGCCGCGGAGTCAGGCGGTGTTTGCCGAGCGGGCCAAGCATGTGGCGCCGGGGCCTTTTCATACGACGCCGATCGTGGCGGCGCGGGCGGAGGGGGCGACGATCACGGATGTGGACGGGAATACCTTCCTTGATTTCGCCTGTGGGATCGGGGTGACGAACTTGGGGCATGCGGAGCCCTCCATCGTCGCGGCCGCCAAGGCGCAGGCGGACAAATTTTTCCACACGAGCATTAATGTGGTGGCTTACGAGGGCTACGTCGAAGTGGCCAAGCGGCTGAATGCGCGCGCACCGGGGGATTTTGCGAAGAAGACGTTTTTGGCCAGTGCCGGGGCGGAGGCCGTGGAGAATGCGATCAAGTTTGCCCGAGCGTATACGAAGCGTCAGGCGGTGATTTGCTTCGAGCATGCGTTCCACGGGCGCACTTACATGGCCATGGCGCTCACCGGAAAGGCGAATCCTTACAAGAGCGGTTTTGGTCCGTTCCCGTCGGAAATTTATCGTGCGCCTTTTCCCGATTTTTATCGCTGGCCTGGGGTCGACGGCGCAGCACCGGTGTGTCCGGGCAAGCTGCCATGCTCGTTGCCGCGCTGTTTGTGTCGCGAGGCGTTCGGGCAGTTCGAGGAAATGGCGCGGGCCGATATCGGCGAGACGAATGTCGCCGCAGTGATTATCGAACCCGTGACGGGCGAGGGAGGATTCATTCCCGCGCCACCGCCGTTTTTGCGCATGTTGCGCGAGTGGTGCGATAAACATGGGGCGGTGCTCATCTTCGATGAGATTCAAACGGGGTTCGGGCGCACGGGAACTCTCTTTGCCTGCGAGCAATCCGGCGTGGCGCCGGATCTGCTTGTGCTGGCCAAAGGCTTGGCCAACGGATTGCCGCTCTCCGCGGTGGTGGGTAAATCAGAGGTGATCGATGCGGTGGGCATCGGGGGCGTGGGGGGCACTTACGCCGGAAACCCGGTGGCCTGCGCCGCCGCGTTGGCCGTGATGGATAAATTCGACGATCCCAAGACTCTGGAGCAGGCGCAGAAGCTGGGGAGACTTTTGGAAGACCGTTTGGAGTCTTGGTTCAAAAAATTCCCCAAAATCGGACAGGTCCGGGGCTTGGGTCCGATGCGGGCGATGGAGTTGGTCAAGGACCGTGCCACGAAAGAACCGGATAAACCGGCAGCGGCCGCGCTGGTGAAGCACAACTACGAAAATGGGGTGATCACCCTATCCTGCGGCACGCATGGCAATGTGCTCCGGTTTTTGATCCCGCTGATCGCCACCGAGGCGCAGTTGAACGAAGGATTGGATGTGATCGAGGCGGGGTTGGCCAAACTGGGATAATACTGAACATTTGAACAGTATCCGGCGGATATGGTAAATCCGCGGGGTGAAGCGGACGGAACAGCGGGCGGCGGTGCATCTGGATGCGGATGCATTTTTTGTCGGTTGCGAGGTGGCGTCCGAGCCGTGCCTGCGCGGGAAGGCGGTGGCGGTCGGGGGGATGAAGCGCGGGATCATTGCCTCGGCGAGCTACGAGGCGCGGCGGCTTGGCATTTACACGCCGATGTCAACGGCGCGGGCGCTGAAGATTTGTCCGCACTTGGTCGTGCTGCCGGGGGATTACGAGAAGTATGAGCATTTTTCGCGGCTGATGTTTTCGCTGGTCCACGATTACACGCCGGTGGTGGAGGTCGGGTCGATCGACGAGGGCTACGGGGATTTGTCGGGGGTAACGAAATGGAGTCCGCGCACGGCGGCCGAGAGGTTGCGCAAAAATATCCGCGACCATTTGCGGCTGTCCGTCTCGCAGGGTCTGGGCACGAACAAGTTGGTGGCGTCGGTGGCGTCGAAGCTGCGCAAGCCGGACAATTTTCTCGAAGTGCCGGCGGGGACGGAGCGGGAATTTCTCGCGCCGCTCGAGGTGAAGTGGCTGCCGGGAGTGGGGGCGAAGATGGAGCGTATTTTTTTGGCGGCGGGCTTGCACCGCATCGCGCAGGTGGCGGAGACGACGGTAGAGAGTCTGGAATTGATCGCGGGCTCGGGGGCGGGGCAGTTGCGGGAATTCGCGCTCGGCATCGACGAACGTCTGATCGTGACCGAGCGCGAGGATGCGCAGTCTTACGGCAAGCAGGAGACGTTCGACGAGGACACGACAGACGAGGAGTTCGTGCGGCGCGTGCTGCGCGGGATGGCGGATCATTTGATGGCCAAGGTGCGGGCCGACGGGAAGATGATCCGCTGCGTCGAGGTGCGGCTGCGTTACAATGACATGGAGCAGAGCCGGCGAAGCGAGAGTCTCGACGAGCCGACGGATTTGGAGACGGATGTCTATGGCCTAATCGACCGGCTGGCGCGGCGCGCGTGGGATCGGCGGGTGAGTTTGCGTCTGGTCGGGTTGAAACTATCGCGCGTCTATGACGGCGGAGGGTGGCGTCAGGCAGGGTTGGATTTGCCAGGGACGGGGTATGACAAAGAGACGCGGCGGGTGTTGGCGCGTGTCATGGATGAGGCAAAAATTCGTTATGGGAGCGGGGCTGTGGTTCGGGCGCACCAGCTTCCGATGCGGCAGAGTTGTCAGTCGTCAGTTGTCAGTCGTCAGCGAAAACCGTCCGTAGGGCGGTGCCACTTCACTCACACTCAAACTCAAGTTTCAGCCGTTCTTAATGTGAAAAGCTGCTTCAGTTTCATGGATTCGTTGCTGCGGCCGGACGATATCGCACGGCTGGCGGCGGAGCGGGGGGCGAAGGCAGTGGCGATGACGGATCCGAATTTGCACGGGGCGGTGGACTTTTGCACGGCGGCGAAAGAAGCGGGGATCAAGCCGGTCGTGGGGGCGGAGGTGAAGATTGGGGGAATTCGGTATTTGGCTTATGTGGAGAACGCGGAGGGGTATCGGAATTTGTGCCGCCTATTGAGTGGAACGAACAAAGATGAACTGAGCGGACTGATCCTGCGGCCGGCAACGGCATTTCCGGAAATCCGCTACGCGTCGGCACGCGATGCCAGATTTTACGAGGTATTGCAGAGCATCCGGACTTTGTCGCTGGCGGGCCAGCCGCATGCGGACAAAAGGCGCGCGGATTTTTCCTGGTCGCGTGAAATTGATGTTTCAGCGGACATGGTGCGCGATGCGGAGGAGATCGCGGAGCGGTGCGAATTTGTTTTGCCGGTGGGAGGGTTGAAATTTCCGCGGTTTGCGCCGCCGGACGGATCCGAGCCGCGAGAGTTTCTCGGGCACTTGGCGCGCGAGGGGATGCGGCGACGTTACGGTGCGATGCCGACGGCCGGCGTGCGGCGGCAGGTGGAAGAAGAACTGCGCATCATCGCCGAGGTGGGCTACGAGGAATACTTCCTCGTTGTTTGGGAACTGCTGCAACGTTGCCGCGAGCGCGGGATCGAGTGGATTACGCGGGGAAGCGCGGCAGATTCCTTGGTTTGCTATTGCCTCGGGATCAGTTCGGTGTGTCCGGTCCGCTTCGAGTTGTATTTCCGGCGCTTCCTCAATCCGGAGCGGATGAAGCTGCAGAAGTTGCCGGATATCGACATCGATTTCCCGCACGACCGGCGCGACGAGGTGGTTGATTTGATTTTCGATCGCTACGGTCCGCACCATGCGGCGGTGGTCGGCGGGTTCAACACGTATCAGGGGCGATCTGCTTTCGCCGATATAGCTAAAACGCTGGGTGTTTCCGAATTCCAGATCCGACGGATGACGGAGAAGCTTCCGCAGACCTCGGCGCGCCATGTGGCCGCGGCGGCGCGGGACAATGTGGAAGCGTGTGGTTTGACGTGGGAGGAAAATCCTTATCAGGCGGCGCTGAAACTGGCTGCGCGGTTGGATGGATTTCCGCGCCACGCCAAGATGCATCCATGCGGGGTGGTTATTTCACGCGAGCCGGTGGGGGAACTGACACCGCTTTTCACCAGTGCGAGCGGGCGGGCGACAACGCAGTTCGATATGGATGCGGTCGAGGCGATGGGTTTGGTGAAGCTCGATATTCTTGCGCAGGGCGGGTTGTCCGTGCTGCGCGACACGCGGGAGGCGTTACGGGTGCGGGGGATCGATCCGCCGGCGCCCGGGTGCTGGGACGATCCGCATGTGTGGCAAATGATCGCGGACGGCGAGGCGCGCGGGGCGCACCATATCGAGAGTCCGGCCATGACATCTTTGGCACGGATGTCCGGGGTGCGGGCCATCGACCAGTTGATTGCCATCGTGTCGGTGATCCGTCCGGGCGCGGCCAACAGCCTGCGCAAGGAACAGTTCGCGCGGCGGGCGCGGGGCGCGGAGCCGGTGGCGTATGTGCATCCAAGTTTGGAGCCGGTGCTGCGTTCGACCTATGGCGTGGTGGCTTACGAGGAACATGTGTTGCAGATCTGCGAGGTATTCGCCGGCTGGGATGCGGGGCGCGCAGATATTTTGCGTCGCATGTTGGTGAAAAATCGCATGGCGAAGGTGGAGGTATGGCGGGAGGAGTTCGCCGCGGCGGCGCGGACGAAAGGACGGAACGAGGTCGAGATTACCGCGGTGTGGGATTTGCTCATGCAATTCCGCGGCTATGCGTTCTGCCGCGCGCATTCCACGGCTTACGGGTTGGAGGCCTACGAGGCGGCGCAATTGAAGCGTTACCATCCGGCGGAATTTCTGGCGTCCGTGCTGACCCATGGGAAAGGGTTTTATTCGCGGCTGTTTTACACGATCGAGGCGCGGCGGTTGGGGATTCTGTTTGCGGGGCCGGGGGTGAACGGGGAGGCAGACAAGTTTTCGGTGTTCAGTTTTCAGTGTTCAGCGGGAAGGAGGGAGAACGTGGAAGGGAAGAGAATCCGGGTGCCCTTGTGCATGATCAAAGGATTGTCGGATGGATTGCTCGGACGGATCGAAGAGGGGCGGCCGTTTGTGTCGCTTTCGGATTTTTGGCGGCGTTGTTCGCCGGCATCGGACGAGGCGATGGCGTTGTTGCGGGCGGGGGCTTTCGATGCGTTTGGCGCTTCGCGCACGGAACAGTTCTGGGAATTGCGGGCGTTGGCGCCGTGGACGGCGGCGCAGGGGTTGCTACTTGAAGCGAAGAAGGCTGCACCACCGTTGATGCGCACGGAACCGGACCGTTTGCAGAAACTGCGCGATGAAATGGAATTGCTCGGATTTCCGGCCAGCGGGCACCCGGTAGAACTTTTTCCCGAGGCGGCGTGGGAGACGTATTGTGCGGTCGGGGAGGTGCGGAGCTTTGCGGGTCAGAGCGTCACGACGTGCGGTCTCGTCGTGGCGCAGCGGTTGCATCATCAGTCGGACGGACGCGCCATGAAATTCATCAGCATTTGCGATCGCACGGATGTCCTCGAGTGCGAGATTTTTGCGGATGCTTACCGGAAATGCGGCGGGGTGCTAGCGCGGTGGCCGGTGGTCGAGGTGACGGGGCGCGTCGAGGCGCTGGGCGGCAGTCGCGGGTGCGTGCTGCGGGTGGAGAGAGTGCGCGCGGCGCGGGTCAGGACTGCGGACGTTCGTCCTGCGGCATCTCGGACAACTGGAACTTCGGCACTGATTGGCGGATGAAGTCCTTGAGCATGTCGAGGGTTTGCTGGTCGGTCTTGGCGCCGGGTTTGAATCCTTCGAGGACCGGTGCGCTGACAACCACGTAGGCCCAGCGGTGCTGGAGTTTTTTCGTCACCATGTCCCAGTTGGTTTTGGCCAAGCGCACCCAGTGGTAGGGTGTGCTGGTGTCCTTGCCGACGAACCAGTAGAGGAAGTAACTCCTCAAATTTTTCCGCTGTCCGGGTGCGGTTTCGATTTCGCGGTTGAGAGTGAGTTTCATCACGTCGAGCGTGCGTCCGTTGGCCAAAGTGACAGGCACAACCTCGCCGGCCTGAATCGACCATCCTTGTCCGGGCAGGCAAACTTCCGGCCGGTGGATACTGCGCTTTTCGCCACCGCTGAGGACAACCTGTGCGGTGAGCGAGTTGCCGGAAAGATCCTGATAGATTCTCTTCTCGAACTCGGTGTCTGCCGGCAGGAGTGCAAGTTCACTGGGCGAAACGGGTTCGCTGGTGCCCCAATATTCACCGACCAGAGTGGGTAGATCCATGACCACTCCGGATTCGGGAGCGATATTCGGCGGTGCGCTTTCGCGGCAGAGCCAAATGGTCAGAGCCGACAAGGCGACAACGACGCCCGTGCGCCACCAGGGAATATGGAAGGCACGGGTCATGAATTTGACTTTGCTTGCGGCGTGAAGCGCTGCAGCAGCCAGCCGACTCCGAGCATGCCGCCGAGGGCGACGCCGAATACGAGGAAACCGGACAGCATATGGAAAGTGGTTGGTTCTTCGATCGAGCCGATGGCCACGTCCGGGCCGAGGGCGATCGTACCCAAGGTGAGCATGATGATGCGGGCGAAGTTGCCGGCCACGGCGAGCGGGATGGACGAGAGGAAGACGACCCATTTCTGCCACGGTTTATCCATGGCGATGTATCCGTAGAGAGCGCTGACCATCATGAGGGCAAAAAGCGACCGGATGCCGCTGCAGGGGTCCGCCACATCGACCGCGAACCGCTCTCCGGCGGCAAGCCCGGCGGCGAAGTCTGGTACAGAAACAATGGCGGTGCCCTGTTGCAGGCAGGAGAGTCCGATAAGATTGAGGAAGCCGACGCTGACCGTGGACATGAAAATGCGCAGCGGGAAAGCGAGCAAGTTGTCCATGAATGGCAGCGGGAACATGAAAGCGAGGAAGGCGATGGGGAACGCGAGGGCAATCAGCCAGCGCCAGCCGAGAAACCAGAGGACGAGCGAGCCGACGAAACCGAGCAGCGAGGCATAGCCAACATAGACATTGTCCGCGAGGTAGCCGACCCAGTAGAGGAAGAGCGAGCCGAGCAACGCGGCCAGACCCAACCAGGAACCTTCCACCGGGAGGGCGGCGAGTGCTTTGCGGCGGTAATAGATAAGTCCGATGACTGCGAGCGGCACGAGCCAGCAATGCTCCCATTCGGGATTGTTCTTCCAGATCCAGCTCATGAACTCGAACATGCTGGCGCGCGTCGCTCCGTAGCCGGAGGCGTAGGGAAACCAGGCGAAGAGCGCGTAGGCCATGACGATCGAAGCCAGGGCCGCAACAATGTTGGGCACGGCCAAGGAGGCACGCCAATCGGGAGCCACAGTCGTGGAGTTCATGGGAAGCAAGAAGCTTTCACACCGTTCGCGAGGCGGCAACCGATTTCCACTCGGTGAGAAATTCCCCGAGCGCTTCGCGCCATGGGCGCGGTCCGGGCGGGAAGAGACTGGCGATTTTTTCCGTGGAGAGACAGGAATAGCGAGGCCGCTTCGACCAGCCGGGTCCGAGTTGGGTGTAGGGAGTTTCCACGATGCTTTTGCAGGCCGGCGCGAGACCCAGAAAACTCATCTGTGCCAAAGCGGTGCGGGCGAATTCCTCCCACGATGTCTCACCCGGATTGACGAGGTTGAAGAGGCCGTTCCGTCCGGATTCGACCAGTTGCCGGGTCCAGTAGGCGCCATCCGCGGCGTAGAGACAGCAGCCTTTTTTTCCGGCCGCGGTGCGGAGGCTGGTTTGGTTCGCGAGCAAGTCAGGCATGCGGCTCATGAACGTTTTGCCATCAAGACCGTAGAGCCAAGATACGCGCACGATGAGGTTGCGCGGGCAAATTTCAGGGATGAGTTTTTCCAAATCCGCCTTCTGGTGACCGTAGACCGAAAGCGGTCGGGGTTCATCGGCTTCGGTCAGCAGTCTGTCCTCATCGCCGTCGAAGACATAATCCGAGCTGTATTGCACAAACAAGGAGCCTTGCGTCGCGCAGCGCCGTGCCAGATCGAGCGGAGCGTCGCGATTGACCTTGGCGGTTTCGTCCGGGTTCTCTTCGCACGCGTCGAAATCGCAAACAGCTGCCGCATTGATCACCACGTCCCAGCTCTGCGCAAACAACTCATCAAGTTGACCGGTATTTGTGATATCCGCTTGCTGGTGTTTCAGAGCCGTCAAGTCATGACCTGAAAACTCACGCGAAAGGTAGCGACCGAGCAAACCCCCGGCTCCGAGCAGGAGAATCTTCATGACGCGATCTTCAAACGTTGCAACTGCGCGAGAACATCATTTATGCCGACCGCATCGAGACAAAGATAACTGTCCATCCCGCATCGATCGATACAAGGGTGCAACGGGCAGGCGCGGCGCTGCACGACACGGTCCCGGTTGTTCCATGGGGCAAACCAATCGGGCTCGCCGGATCCGAAGATGGCAATGACCGGCTTGTCCAGCGCGGCGGCCAAGTGGGCAGGAAGGGAATCGTGACATAACACGGCAGCGGAACCGTGCAGGGCAGCGACGAGCGAGGCAAGATCGGGTGTGTGTAGTTTGCGGACTCTGTTGTCTGTCGCCGCCACAGCATGCGGGGGAAGAATCTCCACCACGTCGAAATGATCCGTGACGGTTGGTGAGGCGATCAGTTCACGCCAGCGCTCGATCGGCCATTGCTTGCTCGGGACGCGCGCGTGTGCGTGGATGGCCAAGACGGGGCGGGTGCTCTGCAGTGATTCGTCAGGCGCTTTGATCCACGGCACGGAATAATCGCACGAAATCCCCATTGCCTCGCCGACTTGCTCCCAGCAACGCAGATGAGGCTGCCTTGGTAATGCGCGATGCAGCGATTGAGTGAGTAGGGGATGTCCCGGATGCGAAGCGGACCAGAGAGCCTCGAGGGCGCGCCCCAGCCATCGGCGCGTGCGGCGCCACGGAAGATCCGCCGCGTAGTAATTGCCGCGCGTCATGGGAAATCCGATGCGGCGAGGCGCGCGTGTTTCAGCCATGAGGATTTCCGCGCGCGCATCCGCCCAGACGCAGACAGCCGCAGCGAATTCCAGCGGACGCAGAGCGCGGCCCTCATTTCTTACCGCGTCGATTGTCCGCCAGAGCCCGCTTCGTTGATCCTCAGCCCAAGGCGGCTCCCATTCATGGATGCGCGGGGTTTCGTCCAGAAGTTCATAGACCGGCCGCGTCGTGGGGCGGCAAAGGATATGGACCTCGAATTGCGCCATCGCTCCCCGCACAAAAGGCAGGCTGATCACCGCGTCGCCGAGGTGATGGAGTTCAACAACGAGAAGGCGGGGTTTCATCGGGCGAACCAGCGGCGTTTCAGCAGGTAGTAATGCCGCCCCCAAGCGGCCATGGCGAAAGCATTCCACCAAGGCCTGAGCCGCCATCCGTCGCGCGTGAGCATGCGCGCGGTCTCGCGCCACATGGCCGCGAGTTGGCGACTTGTTTTGGCATCCGCATGCAAGCGTGAGACGGCGAGGGCTTCGGGAATGTAGTGCCACCGGACATTCGTGCCCAGCCGCAGCCAGTATTCGTGGTCCATGCAAAAATGAAGCGACTCATCGAAACCACCGAACTTTTCATAGACGCGCCGTCGCCACCAGATGGCGGGTTGGCCGAGGGGGTTGTCGTTCGGCAAAGACTCAGGACGGAAAGACGCGGCGGATTTACGTCGCTTGCGACCGGAATCGCCTTCGACGAAATAAAAGTCGCCATAAACGAGATCGGCCTGCAGGTCCTGCACAAAAGCCTGCATGGCTGCGCGCACGGCATCGGGTTCGTAAAGATCGTCGGCGCACAAATAGGTGAGGATGTCGCCTCCGGCCATTGCGAGTCCCTTGTTGATCGCGTTCGATTGACCCGTGTCTTTTTCCGATATCCAGCGGACATCGCCTCGGGCCGCCAACAAATCGACTGTGCCGTCCGTCGACCCGCCATCGATGACGATGTGCTCCACCTCGTGCGGCATTGCCTGTGCTGCGGCACGGCGCACCGAGTCGAGGCACTCGCCGAGGTATCGGGCTTGATTGAGGGAAGGGGTGACGACCGAAAGTTTCATGACGCAGTCGGACTCAAAATCTTCCGGAAAATACGATCGTAGCGATCGAGCACTTTCTCCCAGCGGAAGTGTTCCGCTCTTTGGCGCGCGCGCTGCCCCGCCTCGGCGCATTCCTCCGGATGCTCCTTGGCCCACGAAAGTCTGGCGGCGAGTGAGCGGACAGGATCCTTCGGGCCGAACGGGATTCCCGCATCCGCGAGCACTTCGCGCGTGGCCGGGCAGTCGTGGTAAATGATCGCCCTGCCCATGCCTAGCTGGTCAAGGAGCACGAGACGCGTGGCTTCGATGGTGGCCGGCATGATGAAAGCGCGAGCATTCTGGCTCAGTTCGATATACGCATCGGCGAAACGCAGAGCGGTGAATATCACCCGGTCGGTCGCGAGCGCATCGAGCTTGCGCCGGTAGGCATGCTCGTAGGGATCACCGCCGACGAGGACAAGCGGCAGCGGGTCGGGGGTTTCGCGGTAAGCTTTAAGGAGAAGCTCCGCTTCGTTCTCCGGCGTGAGTCGCGAGACGTAGAGAAAATACCCGTCCGGCTTGAGGCCCCAGCGCGCAAGTTCACCGCAGTGCACAGGTTCGTCGCGCACGGTCAGACCGTAAGAGAGATGTTCCGGCCGCATTCCGTATTCCCGCTCATAGCGATCCACGATGGTGGCATTGTCGGCGATGATGACATCCGCGGATTTTGTCGCCCACTTTTCGCTGCGTTGCAGCCAAGACCGCGCGAAGCCGCGCCATTTTTTGCGACTGAAGTCCGCCCCGTCGACATTGATGACAACTTTCATCCCCGCAGCGCGGGCAACGCGTCCGAGAATGGCATTACCCACACCGCAGAGATAAATAATGTCATAGCGACGCCATACCGCGTCTATCATGGATAGTGTGGTGTGAACAATCGTATCGAGGCTCTTGGTCGGGATGGTGGGAAGTCCGATGATGCGCATGCCTTCCCAGATCGGCTGCGGAGGGCCGAAGTGCGGGAGGCGGTTGTAGACAGTCACCTCGTGACCGCGTGCGGCGAGGCGCTTACCGAGTTCCTCGACCACGACTTCGAACCCGGAATAACGGGCCGGCACGCCGCGCGACCCGAGGAAAGCGATGCTCGGCAATTTGCCGGACACGCTCCGTCCGCGCGGAGCGCCCAGCAAAGCATCGCGCACGGTGTAGAAAAGAAATAACGAGTTGAATTGCGTGTAGCGGCGCCAGAGGCGGCGCGGTTCCTGCCAGAGACGGTAGGCCCATGTGATCCCGGTGCGCTGCATCCACGCAGGGGCGAACGAGCGCTGTCCGGCCAACAACACGAATGCATCCCCGACGGCGAAAAACACCCCGCGCGTGTGACGCCCGAGGTTGTCGACGATCCACCGCTCCTGCCGCTCACCGCCGAGAGCGACCCAAACGAAGTCCGCCTTCGATTCCGCGATGGTGCGGGCAAATTCTGCTTCGTCCATTTCGTTCCAGGCACGGAATGGAGGCGACAATGTTCCGGCGATTTCGATATCCGGCTGGATTTCGCGCAGGTGCGTGACCAAATCCCGCAAGGTTTCCTCCGTGCCCCCGAAGAAAAAATGTCGCCATGGCCGCGGGGTGGCGCGGATCATTTTTTCCATGAAGTAGGGACCGTAAACGCGGTCGGTCAACTTCGCCCCTTGCGCGTTGAGGCTCCACCGCAAGGGCATTCCGTCGGGCAGAACGAGATCGAACCGGCGCATCACCTCCCCGAAATCGGGTCGGTGCCGCGCCAAAGAAACAATATGCGTATTACTCGCCGCCACGGCCGCAGGTCGGGCCGTGCCGGCCAGACGACAGCTTTCCTCGATGGCTGACTCATAATCGACCACCGCCACCGGGGTGCCGAGGATCGGAATCTTGCGTGGTGCGGCGCTCATGCGCACTGCCAACCTAGTAGAGCGGCCCCCTGCCGGCAATGGTGCGGCGGGAAACCGCTGGCGCCGTGCGGGGGGGGCGATTAATCTTCCGCCCATGAGTCTGACCGCCCGCATCGACGAGGACATCAAGGCCGCCATGAAGGCGAAGGCCGCCGACAAGCTAGGCGCCCTGCGCATGCTCAAGTCCTCCCTCAAGTATGCCGTCATCGAAAAAGGCGCCGCCAACGAAGCCGCCTTGGCCGATGCCGACGTCATCACCGTGATCCGCAAGAGGATCAAGCAATGCCAGGACGCGATTGAGGGCTTTGTCCAGGGCGGACGCGCCGAGCAGGCCGAGAAAGAAAAAGCCGAGGTCGTTCTCTTGGAATCTTACTTACCGGCCGCGCTCTCGGCCGATGAACTATCCGGCTTTGTCCGCGAGGCCATCGCCGAGGTCGGCGCCACGGGCAAGGCCCAGATGGGAGCGGTCATGAAGATCGTCATGGTCAAAGCCGCTGGCCGCGCCGACGGCAAAGCGGTCAACGCGGAGGTCCTCAAGCAACTTGGCTAAACCACGCGTTACCAAGAAAAAAGGCAGCGTCTGGGCGGTCATCGTGGCCGGCGGATCCAGCCGGCGTATGGGCTTCAACAAGCTCACCACCGAATTGGAAGGTCGCCCTGTGCTCGCCTGGAGTGTGGGCGCTTTCAACGACTGCCCGGCGATCGACGCCATCGTGCTGGTCTGCGCATCCAGCGCGCAAGCCGAGTTGGAACAAATCGCCCGTGCCGCCGCACCCTCCAAATTGAAGCATATCGTCGTGGGCGGGGCGCACCGTCATTTGTCCGTGGCCGAGGGCTTGGGCACGGTGCCCGCCGATGCGTCCATGATCGCCGTGCATGATGCGGCCCGGCCTCTCGTCAACGAGGCAATGATCACCCGATGCCTCGAATCCGCCCGCAACACGGGTGCTTCGGCCTGTGCGCGGCGGGTCAACGACACGCTCAAACGCATCAACGACGAGGGCTTCATCATCGAGTCCGTCGACCGGACCAATCTCTGGGCGGTGGAAACGCCGCAAATCTTCCGCGCCGACCTTCTCCGGCACGCTTATGACGAGGTTATTGCTACCGGCGGGCATGTTTCCGACGAAACTTCCGCCGTGCAAGCGGCCGGCGCCCCTGTGGCATTGGTCAACACGCCGGAATGGAATGGCAAGATCACCTATCCGGGCGACCTCGAACTCGCCCGGTTGGTCCTTCGCGGCCGTTCGAAAGCGTAGCCGGTCATGGGTGGGAAAATTCTCACCATAGGCTTGGTATCTTTTCTGATCCTGGCCGGTGCCATGATGTTGCTTGGTCCGATCTTGTTTCCGCCGCCGCCGCATGATCTGCCGCCCTCGCCCTATGTTCGCAAACGTGGGTTTACCGAACTGCCGGCGGCGTTGGTCACGTCAGTGGGTGCCTACGAGGCCATCCGCGAAACGCTGATGCGCAACTCAATCGACGGGATTGGCGAGCAGACCGAAGTGATCATCCGCGCGCTCGACGAGAGCCATCCGGGAATTGCTTCGGTGGCCAAGCGTTTGAGTTCCGAGCAGGATGTCGAATCAGCGCGGCGCGCTTTCATGCGTATGCACCGTCTCATGCAAAGACACGCGGACAAACTGCCCGCACCTGCGCCGCCTCAGTAACTGTGCTCGGTGAGTCTCACCTTCCCGCGGAAGATGTAGTAGACGCTCACGGTGTAGGCGAGGACGACGGGAATGCCGATGATGGCCATGATGAGCATGATGAAATGCGTCTTCGCCGTGGACGCGGCATTGTAAATGGTCAGGCTATTTTCCGGGTTGGGCATGGACAGCACCATATGCGGATAGACTGTCAGTCCGAATAGGACCATGAGCAGGATCATGGCGCCGCAGGAGGAAAGGAAGGCGGCGAACTCATTCCCTTTGTGGTTTTGCCGCGGGATGTTCATCACGACGAGGACATTGAGGGCGAAGACAGCGAGCAACCACGGGCGTGCGCGCAGGATTTCCAGAATGTGCGGTGCATAGACGAGGGTGGCCACGTTGAGGATGATGTAAAAGAAGAGGAAGATACCGATGGTGCGGTTGACCCAGCGGCGCAAGCGGGCCTGGAGTTCGCCTTCGGTTTTCATCACGAGATAGATGGAACCGTGCATGGTGAAGAGGGCGATGGTGGTGAGCCCGAGGAGGACAGCGTAGGGGTTGAGCAGCGCCCAGAATCCGCCGATGTAGTTGCCGCGCGCGTCGAGTTCGATACCGACCAGAATGTTGCCCATGGCCACACCGATGAGAAAACTCGACCCGATGCTGCCGAGGGAAAAACCGATGTCCCACATCTGCCGCCACCAACCCCAGGATTCCTTGCTGCGGAATTCAATGGCCACGGCGCGGAAAATAAGCCCGCAAAGCAGGGCCATGAAAGCGAGGTAGAACCCGGAGAAAACCGTGGCATAAGCCATGGGAAAAGCGGCGAAAAGCGCACCACCTCCGGTGACCAGCCACACTTCATTGCCGTCCCAAACGGGTCCGATGGCATTGAGAAAAATGCGGCGGTCTTCGTCCTTCTTGACGAAGAGATGCAGCGCGCCGACCCCGAGGTCGAATCCGTCGAGCATGGCGTAGCCGGTGAGGAGGACGCCGACCAGGATGAACCATACAGTGTTGAGGTCCATGGTGCGATCAACCGGCTGAGCGGGCCTGTCCTTTGCGGCGTTCCATGAGGGCGACCCAACTGGCCGGCATGGCCTCGCTTTCCTCCTCGTCGTCCGGCCCGCGCTGGATTTTGCGCGTCAGCAGGTAGAGGAACACGGCGAAGAGGAGGGCATAGATGAAAGTGAACATAATGAGCGAGGCCAGCACGTGGTTGGCCGCGACGACTTCGCTCAGTCCCTGCGAGGTGCGCATGAGGCCGTAGACGATCCACGGTTGGCGCCCCATCTCCGCGGTGAACCATCCGGTCTGGTTGGCGATCTGCGGACCGAGCACGGAGAGCACGAGGATCCAGTAATAGGCGCGGACGATCGGGTTCGACGTGTTGAAAAGTTGTCCGCGCCACCAGAGGAAAATTCCGAACCAGGCGATGGCGATGAGTGCCATGCCGATGGCGATCATGATGTGGTAAAATTGGAAAACGGCCTGCACGGGCGGCCAGTCTTCCTTGGGGAAAGTATCGAGCCCGGTCACCACGGTATTCGTCGATCCGCCGACGAGGATGCTGAGCATGCCGGGGATTTGCAGCCCGACGACTTCCTCTTTCTCCATGTCGACCCAACCGAAGATGGCCATCGGGGCATTGGCCTGCGTTTTGAAAACCCCTTCCATCGCGGCGAGTTTGGCCGGCTGGTTTCGCGTCACGCCGTCGGCCGACTTGGCACCGGTCGCGAGTTGCAGCAGGGAGGCCACCGCGGCGAAAATCAACGCGACCTTCATCGAGGTTTTGGCAAATTCGATATGCCGTCCGCGCAGCAGGTAGAAAGCGCTGATGCTGATAACGAGAAACGCGCCGGCCTGCCAGCATCCGACGATGACGTGGGAGAGGCGTTCCATCGAGGAGGGGTTGAAGATCATGGCCCAGAAATCATCGATCACCGCGCGCGAGTGGAGGATCTGGTCTGCGTTGGGCACGAACCCGGGCGGCATGATTTCGCCTTTGTATTCGATGTGGTAACCGGCCGGCGTTTGCATCCAGGAATTGGCGATGACGATCCATACCGCGCTGAAGTGCGCGCCGAGGCAGACCATGCAGGTGGCGAAAAAGTGCAGCTTCGGTCCGACCTTGTTCCAGCCGAAGAGCAGGATGGCGAGGAAGCCCGACTCGAGGAAGAAAGCAAAGATGCCCTCGGCGGCCAGCGCGCTGCCGAAAATGTCGCCGACAAAGCGCGAGTAGGCGGCCCAGTTGGTGCCGAACTCGAATTCCAGGACGATCCCGGTGGCCACGCCGATGGCGAAGGTCAGACCAAAGACACGCGTCCAGTAGCGCGCCATGTTGTGGTATTTCGGCGACCCCGTCTTGAGCCACATCGCTTCCATGATGACCAGAACGACACCCAGGCCCATGGTTAGCGGCACGTAGAGGTAATGGAACATTACCGTGAACGCGAATTGGATGCGGGAGAGAATCTCGACGTCCATGGGCGGGAGAAGCCTAAGTCATGGGCGGCGGTGGGGGAAGTCCCAGGTGGATCGCGCCGTCCCCGGCGCGATGATCGGATGAGCAAATCGCGATGGGGACATCGCGATCCACCTTCTCAATCCGCCGGCACCAAGCGAACAACTTTCCCCGGTTCATCGTAAACGATGTAGAGGAAGCCGTCGTCGAAGCTGCGCACGTCGCGGATGCGTCCGGTGTCTTGCAGCACGATTTCCTGTTCGGTCACGGTTGCGCCGCTCAACTCCACACGCACCAGTTTTTCCGAGGCCAGACCGCCGGCGAAAAGGTTCCCGCGCCAGCGCGGGAATTTGTCGCCGCGGTAAAGCGCCAAGCCGGAAGCGGCGATGACCGGCGTCCATTGCACCACCGGATCCTCCATGCCGGGGAGCGATTCATTCTTCGTGATCGTCGTCCCGCTGTAATTGATTCCGTAGCCCGCCAGCGGCCATCCGTAGTTGGCGCCTTTGCGGATGATGTTCAATTCGTCGCCGCCGCGCGGTCCGTGCTCGGTTTCCCACAGACGGCCCGAGCCCGTGTCATAGACCAGGCCTTGCGCGTTGCGCGAACCGTAGGCCCAGATGGAAGGCATGGCGTCTTTGCGGCTCACGAAAGGATTGTCCGCGGGAACACGCCCGTCGTCGTGCAGGCGGTGGATCTTGCCTGTCACGCTGCCGAGGCTCTGAGCAAGATTGTCGGCATTGGTTGGTCCGCCGCGATCTCCAATGGAAAAGAAGATGTGACCACGTCCGTCGAAAGCCATCCGGCACCCGAAGTGCGAACCGCTGCCGGTCGCCTGATCGGACGGCGGATCAAAAATCATCTCAAGCTCGGTGAGCCGGTCATCCTGCAGCTTTCCCCGCGCGATCGCGGTGAGGGAGCCTTCGCCGACCGGCTTCGAGTAGGCGAGGTAGAGCCAGCCGTTTTCCGCGTAACCGGGATGCAACGCGACATCGAGCAGTCCTCCCTGACCGCGCGCGACGACAAACGGAACACCGGCGACTTCGCGCGGCGCGGCGCCCGGTTTGTCGATAAGCAAAAGTCGTCCGCGACGTTCGGTGACAAGAAACCGTCCATCGGGCAACTGCGCGACGGCCCACGGATGATCGAGTCCGTCGGCAATGGTCTCGACCCGGAAGCGGTGGGAGGAGGAATGGATCACCTCGGCCCGTGCGCACGCCACCGCGAGTAAAAGGATGATCGCAGCAGCTTTCATGGCTGGCTGATGTTGACCAATCCTGCCGATCCGTCGAAGCGGAAAACTGCGCGGACGTTGCCCAGCGGGGGCTTGGGCGGTGCGTTCGCTTTCCACGAGGCCGCCGCGACGTTCGGTTGCTCTTGGTCCGCGGTGCTGATCATCCATTGCGAGGTGATGTGCGGCACCGCCGCCAAAGTCATGTTTCCCGTGGGCGGCTGACCTGGGGTGGTCACGCTTCCGAACGGATAGGTGATCCCGTCTTTGTTCGTCATCGTGCTGTTCACGACCCACACGCGCATCTGCGCGGGATTGGCCGGAATGGTCTGACGCGCATAAGCACGGGGCATGAGGGAGGTGACGAGATATTTGCCTTCGGCTTGGTTGATCCCGAGGTAAGCCGCGCACTCGGTGACAATACGTCCTCCGCGTCCGGCTTCATATTCCAGCACCTGGCCGGGGAACAGCGGGGGAAGTTTGCCCGCGTGGTCGGGAACGTATTGCAGGACGGCCTGACCCATAGTTCGCGTCTTGGCCACCACATCGACCCGCGCCGCGCGCTCCATCAGTCCTGGCATCGCGGTCACGGCCAATCCGGCCAGCACGGACATGATGGCGATGACCACGAGGAGTTCGACGATGGTGAAGGCCCGGGGCATGCCGATACTCTCCGTGCGGATCGACCCCCTGCCAAGCAGGCGGCGTCTGCGAAGCGAGTGCGATTTGATAAATTATGTAGTTGCTTGTCGTTCGGCGCCGGGGACGGCGCCGCTACATCTACCTGTAGCGTTGGCGTCTGGTTGAATCGCCGGGATTGTCCATGCCGCCGGAGCCGTTCCATTGGGCGGGCGGGAGTGTCATAGGCCGTGCCTTGATCCTCAGGGATAAAGCCGAGGGCACCGGGAAAAATCCCGGTGCCCTCTTGGCTGCCGTCGCCGGGTTACCCCGGCGACTCGGATGGCGGTTGCCGCGTTGAACGCGGACGGATCAGACGGCCGCGGCCGCTTGAGCCGGACGGTTCGCGCACTTGGCATCGTTGCAGGTGCCGTAAAGCGTCAACGAGTGACGTTTGACGGTGAAGCCCGAAGGGGCCAACTGGTCGATGCCTGAAGCGCAGGCCTCCACCTCGAACACTTGCTGGCAATTTTCGCACAGAAAGTGGTGGTGGTGATGCGGGTGCTTGCGCTCGTAATGCGGAGGAGCCCCGGGGATTTCCACCACTTCGACCTCGCCCATATCGATGAGGATACGGAGGGCGCGGTAAACAGTGGCGATACCCAACCCTGGCGACAGGGCGCGGGCCACATTCCATATGTCGGCCGGCGTCATGGGACGACCGGCGTCTTCGAGCGTCTTTTGGACGGCTGATCTTTGTCTGGTAGCGTAGTTCACTTCTTTGTTGGTTGTTGGTGCGACGTGAGGGTCACAAGAGAATCTGTCTTTCAGGGATGATCAATTTGCAAATTATTTTTCGTTGTCGGCGGTGTATTACAACTTCTATATCCCGCGTCTCGCGAGGAAGTTGCGCGACGATCAAGAGTCGCCGGTCAGAACACGGAACATGCCATTCTTGTCCCGGTAAAACCCCCTCATTTCCGGGTCTTTTCCGGTCATCATCTCCACCATGCGCTCGAGCCAGTTGATGTTTTCGTCCTTTTTGTCGGCACGCAGGCTGCCGTCGCGGTTGTTGACTTGCTCGAAGGGACGGGTGATCGCGGCATAAGCTTTGTCGGTAAGCCGCGCACTGGCGAGGGTATCGGGACGATAGACCACGAACCACGTCCCGCCATAGCCATCCGGATCGGCGGGGAGGATGAGCCGGAAGGCAAGTTTGCCGGCACGCGCATCGCGTTTTTTGGGGCCAAGGCTGTAAAGAGCCGCGATTTGTTCCCTCGAATGCAGGTGGCCGGCGATGAATTCATGGAATGTGCGGCGTGTTTCCTTGTCGGGGCCGGCCGCGCCATACAAGCCGAACTCGATGGCAACGGGTTTGTCCGGGTTCCCGTAAACGTTCATTTCCCATTTTTCGTTCGCGCGGAAGGAAAGGTAGGGAATGTTCCGGAGGAGACCGCTGTCGATCGCGGTGGGTGGGATCTGCTCGAAGACGCGGATCGAATCGTGAACGCGCAGGTCGTGGACGATCGAGCGCCATGACGGCAATTCGTTCTTGCCGACGAGGTCGGCGAAAATCGCCTCGTCGTTGGGCGCATCGTCGATGCGCCGGATATAATCCTTGGGGATGCGTGCCTCGCCATTTTCGGTCTCGAGCACGACCATCTCGCTGGTGTTTTGCAGGATGAGTCCCCGCAATTCGGTGCCGTCGTTCATCCGCACCTGATCAGGTGCGCGCTCCGCCCTGAGACCCGCCCACGCCGCCGCGGGCCAGAGCAGCGCGGCGATGAGGATGGTGCGTGTTGCCAACACGGGTGCAGAATAATAGCGTGACGGATAACGTGCAAGCCACCCGCCTTCTTCTCGTTCTCTGTCTCGCCGCGCTGGCCGGCTGCGTGACACCCCCCGGCGAGTATCGCCGCCCCGAAAACGCCGCGACCCTGAGGCCGCTGCCCAAGGAAAGGTTCTGGTGGGGCACCTCGACAGCCAGTTTCCAGAATGAGGATCGCGGCATGGCACCGGATGATCCGATGAATTTCCGCACCGATTGGGATGTTTTCGCCGAGGAAGGAAAGACGCCGGCCCGCGGCGACAGGGCGGTGTCATCGTGGACGCGCTTCGACCTCGATCTCAAGGCGCTGCGCCAGCTCGGCGTTTCCCACTTCCGTTTCGGCGTGGAATGGGCGCGGGTCGAACCCAGGCCCGGCGTGATCAACGAAGAGGCGCTCGCCCGCTACGTCGGCATGGCGCGGCAATTGCGCGCCGCGGGCATCGAACCGGTCGTCACACTGTGGCATTTCACCTTTCCCGATTGGCTCTATGACAAGGATAACAAGGGCCGGGCCAATTTCCTGCACCCCGATGCCAGGGAGGCATGGCGCGCGCACGTGACCCGCGTGGTGCGGGCCATGAAACCCTACGTCCGCATCTACGTCCCGCAAAACGAACCCAACGGGGCGCTCAATCTCGGCTACATTGCCGGGCACTGGCCGCCGGGGCTTCTGCTCAGCCCGTTCAAATACAAACGCGCCATGCGTGCTTCGGCCGACATGTTCCGGGATGCGGCGGAGATCGTCCATCGTGAGCGCCCCGGTGCGCTCGTCATGGGTATTTATTCGCTTCCCGATTGGCGGCGCGGCGTGTTCACCGATCCGACCAGGCTGGTTTACAATGTCGTGCAGCGGCAGAATTTCGACCACCTCGACATGGTGGCCGACTCGATGGACATCATCGGGGTGAATTACTACTACGGACAGGAAGCGAGCCTGATAAAGTTCCTCAACCGCGGCCACGGCGAAATGTCGTCTTCCTACACCCAGATGGGTTGGGAAATCGCGCCCGAGGGCTTGTACAACGTGCTCACCGAGGTGCACCGGCGCTACGGTAAACCCATCGTCGTCACCGAGAACGGCCTCGGCACGCAGAGCGAACAAAAACGAATCCGCTACCTGCGCGAGCACATCGCGCAAATGCGCCGCGCCATGGCCGCCGGCGTCGAGGTGCGCGGATATTTCCCTTGGACGCTCGTGGACAACTACGAGTGGAAAGAAGGTTGGCACGGACAGTTCGGCCTCTTCTCCTTCGACAAAAAAACCAAAGTGCGCAACCTTGAGCCCGCCGGCAGGTGGTTCTCCGCCTTCATCAAGGCGCATCCGAATCCCTGAGCCGCGCGCTTCCGCGCTGGTGGGAAACCTTTTCTTGCCGAAGGACAGCGCCATACCAATCTTCGATAAGAAAGAACCTTTGTGTGAATCAAATGAAGATCAGTTTGTCGGTGTTCAAGATCCTCTTGTTGGCGGGAATTCTTGCTCTCCCTGCCCGGGCCGATGAGCCGCTGCGCGTGGTCACTTCCTTCTATCCGGTCTATGTCGCCATGCTGAACGTATCCGCCGGCGTGCCCGGCGTGGAGGTTCACAACCTGACCAGCCCGCACATCGGCTGCCTGCATGATTACCAACTCACGGCGGGCGACGTGCGCCAACTGGCCGACGCCGACCTGCTCCTGGCCAATGGCGCGGGGATGGAAACATTCCTCGGCAAAGTGAAGGAGCAATCGCCTTCGCTGCGTGTGGTCGAGGTAAGCGAGGGGATTCCTTTGATGGACGGCAACCCGCATGTCTGGGTGAGTTTCGAGGGCGCAAGCCGGCAGGTCGACAATATCGCCGAAGCGCTGGCGCTCGCGTCGCCGGAGAAAGCCGACACCTTCCGCGCCAATGCAGAGACCTACAAGGCGGCACTCGCCGCGCTCGACGAAAAGATGAAATCCTCGCTCGCTCCTTATGCGGGCACACCGATTGTCACCTTCCACGAGGCATTTCCTTATTTCGCCCGTGATTTCAAACTCGATCTGGTCGGCGTGATCGCGCGGGAGCCGGGCACCGAGCCGAGCGCGCGCGAATTGGCCGACACCATCGGCCTGGTCCGTGAGCGCAAAGTGAAAGTGCTTTTCGCCGAGCCGCAGTTTCCTGACAAATCCGCGCAGGTCATTTCCCGTGAGACCGGTGCGAAGGTGTACGAACTCGATCCGGTCGTCACCGGGCCGACCGAACCATCCGAGGCGCGCGGCGCTTTCCTGCGCGCCATGGAAAAAAATCTCGGGGTTTTGCAGGAAGCTTTGCGCTGATACACCTGAGGCATGGACCTGCCCCTCGATCACGCGCCCGCCCACCATGGCGTGGCCCCGCACCGCTGCGGCGAATGCTGCACGACCATGCGCGGGATCGGTGTGCGCTACAACGGCAAGCCGGTTTTGGAAAATGTGGATCTCCATCTTCATTGCGGCGAACTCACCGCAGTCATCGGGGAGAATGGCGCGGGCAAAACCACATTGGTCAAATGCCTGCTCGGCGAAATCCCGCACAGCGGCGAAGTGCACTTCCTCGACGCCGCGCACCGGCGTCCGGACAGCCCGGTCATCGGCTATGTTCCGCAACACAGCAGTTTCGACAAAGACGCGCCGGTCAGCGTGCTCGACCTCTTTGCCGTCTCGCTCGTCTCGCGTCCCGCATGTCTCGGTGTCTCGCGTTCCGTGCGCGAGAAAGCGCTCAACGGCCTGCGCCGCACCGGCGCGGAGGATCTCGTCGACCGGCGCGTGGGAACATTGTCCGGCGGGGAATTGCAGCGCGTGCTCCTTGGTCTGGCCCTCACACCGGTGCCGAACATTCTTGTTCTCGACGAGCCCATGTCCGGTGTCGACCACAGCGGACGCGAACAATTCTACGAGCTGCTTTCCAAACTCCGCCGCGAATTCGACCTTGCCGTGCTGCTTGTTTCGCACGATCTGGCCACGCTCGCGCGCTTTGCCGACCGCATGGTTTTTCTCGACCACCGCATCGTCTGCGAGGGTCCGCCCGCCGAAGTCCTGCGCGACACGCGCGTGCGCGAAGCGTTCAGCCTGCATTCGCTGTCATGATCGAATCGCTCCTCGCACCCTGGCACGGATTCGTCTCGTCGCTGCCCTTCGAGTGGGCGCGTTACGAATTCATGCGCCATGCCATGCTCGCCGTTCTTTTCGTTTCGCCGCTGCTCGGGGCCCTCGGCACCGTGGTGGTGGCCAACCGCATGGCCTTTTTTTCCGAGGCGATCGGGCATGCCGCTTTCACCGGCATCGCCCTTGGGGTGATTCTCGGTCTGGCCGATCCGCTCTGGTCGATGATCGGGTTCGCCCTCCTGCTCACCCTGGCCATTGCGTGGGTTCGTCGCCGCGGCGGGTTGTCGTCCGACACGGCGATCGGCCTGGTCATGGCTTTCACCGTTTCGCTCGGCATCGTAATCCTTTCGCGCGGCGGTGATTTCGCGCGCTACACCAATTTTCTCATTGGCGACATGCTGGCCGTGACCGGAAACGACGTGGTCTGGCTGGCGCTGCTCGCCCTTATTGTCTTCGCCCTCTTTTTCTTTTTCTTCAACCGGCTGATCCTCGGCACGCTGAGTCCGGCTCTGGCCCGGAGCCGCGCCGCGCATGCCGGCCGCGCCGAGTTGTCTTTCGCCTGCCTCCTCGCCGTCGTCGTGACCTGCGCATTGCCGTGGATCGGCATCCTTGTCATCAACGCACTGCTCATTCTGCCTGCGGCGGCGGGGCGTAATCTCGCGAACAACACGGCGCAGTTTTTCGGATGGTCGGTGGCCATCTCGCTGGTCGCCGGGTTGGCCGGACTGATTGTGTCTTTCTATACATCGACAGCCACGGGTGCGACCATCGTGCTCGCCGCGATGGCTATCTATCTTCTCACCCTGCTCCGGCGCTCCGCTTCATGACTGGCCAATTGATCGCGCTGCACGGCTTCCTCGGATGCGGTCGGGATTGGGATGCGGTGCGCTCGAAATCAAAGTGCGGTCTGGAATGGATTTGCCCTAACCTCTTTGCTCCCGGCGCGGCGTCCTTCGATCCGCCGGACGTCGAAGACCCATGCTGGCTGGCCGGATATTCTTTCGGTGCTCGGCTTGCCCTGCGTTGGATGCAAGACGCTCCTGACCGCTATCTCGGCGCGCTGTTGCTCTCCGTAAATCCCGGCAACTTCCAAACCGATGAGGACTGCGCCGCGCGGCGAGCATCGGATGAAAACTGGGCTTCGCGATTTCGTGAAGACGCGTGGGACGATCTGACGAGCGCATGGGATGCGCAGGACATATTCGGCGGGCAGCCTGCACCCGGGCGCAGTGAGTCGGATTTCGACCGCGGCAAGCTGGCGCTGGCGCTGACCAAATTCTCCGTGGCCGACCAATTCACCGATCCATTGCGTTTTCCCTCGCGGATCACTTGGCTCGCCGGCGCGCGCGACAAGAAGTTTTGCGTGCTGCTCGACGATATGCGCCACGCAGGATTCCCGGGTTCTTTCCTCCGCATCGAGGAAACGGGTCACCGGCTTTTGTCCGAGGCTCCCGAAGCGGTAGCTGCCGCGCTAGACGATCTCGTTGCTTGATCCGCGCGGGGCGGAAGAGGACGCTCTCGTCCATGGCCCGACTTATCTATGCCGCCAGCCCGCGTTCGGCCGACATGCTTTACGCCACCGGCTTCCATGCGCCCGATGCTTTTCTCTTTCTCGAGCACCGCGGGAAAAAGACCATCGTGCTCAACGATCTCGAGATCGATCGTGGTCGGCGGGAGGCCGAGGTGGATGAGATTATTTCCGGCTCCGCACTCGGCCGCGATCTCGGCACCTTGTCTCCGCCGGTCATAGCGGCAGGGCTTTTGCTCGGCCGCAAAATCCGCCGCGTGGAGGTTCCGGCTGACTTTCCGCTCGGCTTTGCCCGTCATCTCGAAAAGGCAGGGATCAAAGTTGCGCCGGTGGAAGGTCACTTCTGGCCGGAGCGGGAAATCAAAGACAAACGCGAGTTGGCCGACCTCGTGCGCGCTCTCGGTATCGCCAAAGCGGGGATTCTCCGCGCGGCGGAGGTTCTGCGCGCTTCGAAGATCGGTCGCGGAGGTTTGCTCAAGTGGAACGGAAAAACTCTGAGCAGCGGAATCGTCCGCGCCGAGGCGGATGCCGCGGTATTGCGCGCGGGCGGTGTTCCGGACGGAACGATCGTGGCCGGCGGAGCCCAGGCTTGCGATCCGCATGAACGCGGACACGGTCCGCTCCGCGCGCACGAATTGATCATTCTGGATGTTTTTCCGCGCGACGCGCGCAGTGGATTTTTCGGCGACCTCACGCGGACCGTGGTGAGGGGGCGCGCGAGCGAGGAGCAGCGGAAAATGTGGCAGACGGTCTGTGCCGCCCAAAAGTTGGCCATCCGCGCGATCAAACCGCGGATCAAGGGCGCCAGCGTGCACAAAGCTGTGCAGGATTTTTTCGCATCGCGCGGCTACCGGACGGAACAAAAGCGCGGACGTTGGACCGGATTTTTCCACGGCACAGGCCACGGGTTGGGGCTGGATCTGCACGAGGAACCGCGCATTTCGGCCACGGTGTTCCGCCCGGGACAGGTTTTCACCGTGGAACCGGGCCTTTATTACCCCGGCATCGGCGGTGCACGGCATGAGGATGTGGTGGTGGTGACAGCGACCGGTTGCCGAGCGTTGAATCGCCTGTCCGTTCCGCTCGAATTGTAAAAAACTTTCGAACGGAATTGCGCATTGTTTGTCTGTGGAGATGATCTGACACAACCATGAGCATGACCACCTACCTACTCCTGATCGGAGTTCCGCTTGTCCTTGGACTTTACGCCCAGATGCGCGTTTCGTCCGCCTTCGGCAAATACAAGAAAGTGGCAGCGACCTCCGGCGTGACCGGAGCGCAGGCTGCGCGTGAGATTCTCAATGCCGCGCAGATCCACGATGTCGAGGTGCGGGAGATCAATGACATGCTCGGCGACCATTACGATCCGCTCAAAAAGCGTCTCTGTCTCTCCACCGACGTCTACCACAACCCGAGCGTGGCCGCGCTCGGTATCGCCGCGCACGAGGCGGGGCATGCCATCCAGCATGCGCGCGCCTACGCCCCCCTGAAATGGCGCATGGCCATTGTCCCGGTCACCCAGTTCGCCTCGCAGATTTTGCCGCTCGTCATCATTGGTGGGTTCATGTTCCAGATCACCGGTCTGATAACCTTGGGCATCATTTGCTACGCGGTGCTTGCCGTGTTTCAACTCATCACGCTCCCTGTGGAGTTCGATGCGTCCAAGCGCGCCAAGGTCATCCTCCAGCAGATGGGCATGGTCCAACCCGGCGGCGAAGCAGCCGGCGTGAGCAGCGTGCTCAATGCCGCGGCCCTGACCTATGTCGCCGCCTTTGTTGCCGCTCTCGGTCAACTGGCCCACTTGATGCTGTTACGTCGGAATGAGTAGCCGCGTGTCCGCGTCGCCAGCCGTCGCCCTGACCATCGCCGGTTCCGACAATTCGTGCGGAGCCGGCATCCAAGCCGATCTCAAAACCTTCACCGCCTGCGGCGTCTACGGCCTGACCGCCGTGACGTGCGTCGTGTCCGAGGTGCCCGGCTGCGTGGAAAAAGTGCAGGCCGTCTCACCGGCTGTCCTGCGCTCGCAGATACGCATCCTTTTCGATCACTATCCGATCGCTGCGGTGAAAACCGGGATGCTTTATTCCCGCGCTTTGCTTCGTGTGGTTTCGGAGGAACTGGCCGACCGCCTCGGTATGTTCCACCTGGTCGTCGATCCGGTCATGGTGGCGAGCAGCGGCGATCCGCTTTTGAAAAAAGATGCCGTGCGTGCTTACCAGGAAGAACTTTTGCCGCTGGCCGATGTCATCACACCGAATCTCGACGAGGCAGCCGTGTTGCTTGGACGCAAAATCAACACCCGGGCCGCGATGATTCCCGCGGCAGAGGAATTGCGCGGCCGATACGGCGCGGCGGTTCTGCTCAAAGGCGGTCATCTGCGCGGACGCGAGGCGGTCGATATTCTTTGTTCCCCGCGCGGGACAGAGGAAATGGTCATGAAGCGCCTGAGCGGATGCGAGACACACGGAACCGGTTGTACGCTTTCCGCCGCGGTGGCCGCCGGGTTGGCGCGCGGTCAATCGCTGAAGACGGCTGCGGCGAATTCGAAAAAATTCCTGCACGGTGCATTGTCGAAGCAGCTTTGCTGGCGCCGCGGCCAACAACGCACCCGAGCCCTGCGTCACTCATGAGCCTTTCCAAGATGATCCCGCAAACAACGGTGCTCGCCGCTTTATGCCTGGCACTCGTCGCGGTTGCGTCGCATGCCGAGGAGTCACCCGCTCCTGCTCCGGTCGCCGCACCGATTCCGGCGCCGAAGTCCGCATCATCCGCTGATCCGATTGATTCCCTCGATGCGGCACAACTCCAGCAAACCATCGAAATTCTGCGGCGCGACCACGTCCGCGGCGCTCAAATCGACGAACTGGGCATGACCCGCGCCACTCTGGCGGGTTTGCTCGAACGTCTCGCACCCGGCGCATCATTCGGCGGCGAAGTGCCCCCGCCTTCCGCCCCTTCACCGTTTCGTTCCGAGATCCTCGACGATCGCGCCGGCTACGTGCGACTCGGTTCCTTGCAGTCGGAAAACATCGCGCAACTCGATGCCGCCTTGCGTGATTTTTCCACGAAAAATCTCCACGGAGTCGTTCTCGATCTGCGCGCCACGCCTGCGTCCTCGGACTTCGCCTTGGCCGCGCAAGTGGCCGGAAGATTTTGTCCGGCGGGCAGTTCGCTTTTCACGCTGACCGGTCCCTCGAAGCAGGGCGAAGGCGGATTCGTGGCGGAAGGTGAACCGCTTTACCGCGGCCCGCTTGTCGTTCTTATCGACGAAGACACGGCCGAGGCGGCCGAGGCATTGGCGGCCACGCTGCGTTGGAACGCCAAAGCCATGTTGGTCGGAACGCGCTCGAGCGGTCGCTGTGTGGAGTTTTCCGACGTGGCCATTGGCGATCAGCGTTTGCGCTTGGCCGTTTCCGAAGCGCTCATTGCCGGCCAGTCCGTTTATCCGCGCGGCCTGCGCCCCGACATTGAAGTGGCCCAAGATCCCGATGAGCGGCAAGAAATTCTGGCCGCCTCGCTCAAGGACGGAGCGGGTGTTTATGTCTTCGAAAAGGAACGCGCGCGATTGAACGAAGCTTCCCTGGTCGCCGGAACCAACCCGGAGTTGGAGAGCGAGCCCGCGCAATCGGGCTTGATCGATCGGCCTCTGCAACGCGCCGTCGATCTCGTGACGGCCATCCGCATTTTCCGCAAACCGGGCTGAACCACGAACGCGAGTCGCCGCCGGTCAGTGCCGCAGCAACCCGCGCAGTAAGTTGCCGACCGCCTCGGTGGCCTCGGCGGGAACCTCCGCGGCGGCTTCCGCCGCACCTGCAGCCGGCATAACCGCCATCGCGGTGACGACGCGTCCGGTCAAATTCTCCTCTGGCTTCGACGGTGTCCCGCTGATTTTCAGCGGTGTCCAATAATACCCGTCACATTCGTGACTGAAGAGGACGGGCACGAACGCCCCGAGGTAGGGCCGGCCCTTGCGGCGGATTCCGACCTGCAAATCCGCACCCAAACTTTCGGGTGCATAATGCCCGTCCCCGCGCACCGCGATGCCCCTCGGTGAGAGGGCTTGGAAGTCGGAGAAAGCAACGCGCCCGTCCGCTTGGCGCTGGAAATCAAAACGAAAAATCTGCCAAGGCACTTCGCTCCAATCCTCGTGATCGAGCATGCTGGCCAATTTGACGAGGAGACCGACTTCTTTGCTGCTTGCGCCGGTCAATTTCATTTTGCCGGACAAGGTCCCGTCTTTGAGCACCGCATCTCCACTGGAAACACCGCCGATATTGTTCGCGACGTTTGGGGGAACAAAGGCTTTCAGACCGACATCCTGCCAGGTGAATTCGCCGGACCATATTCCGTCCGCATGCGCGGCCGAGCCGCCCAACACTCCGCCTTGCTCATCCTTGAACGCGAAACTTCTGACGTGCCAGCGGCCTTCCTTGTGTTCCGCGGAAATGCGTTCGATTTCCATCCCCGGCCAACGGGGAAAGGAAAATGTGCCTCCATGGCCCGCGAACGACCACACATCTCCTTGTTGCAGGGCGCGGAGCGATGCGCCTTCGATTGACCATCCCTCGCCATCGGCGTGATGCAAATCGACCCGGCCGATCAACAAGTCGAGGGGAGGGGCTGTGAAACCCGGGGCGCCGGATGCCGGTGCCCCCGATTGCTGCCCTTCGCCCGCGCCGCGCAAAACGACATCGGCCTCGGTGATTTCCAGGTGCAGCGGCTCGGCCGATGGCTCGAGGATGCGCTGCCAGTCGACCACCGCACGCAAACCGCGCGCCTCCATCCGGGCGAAGGGAAAATTTCCGCCGGCCAAACGGAGCTGCCGCGCCTGCAGCACGCCGTCTTTCCAGGCGACGCCCTGCAAATCGACATCGGCCCCCAGAGCCTTGGCCAGTTGCCCGGCCAATTGGTTGCGGATCCAGTAATTGGCCAATTCCTCGCGCAGCAAAAACACGGCCCCGGCCGCGATCACCACCAACAAGGCGAGGACCGGGAGCACGATTTTCCATCTCACGCGCAAAAATAGAGCACGTGCCCTGCACGGTGGCCAGCCGCGTTGCTGTTTTCTGCTGTGCAAGGAGATCCGGAGCCGATTTCATCGGGGCCGTGATGCCGACCTCCCGTCTTTGCCGCGTCTTCATCGTCGCGCTGGTTCCGCTTCTTGCCGGCTGCCCGCAAAAGCCGAAGCCCGTCCCGCCGGAACTCATCGTCCCGGTCGCCGCACCCGTGCAGCAGAGGGTTCCGGTGGTCCGCGAATGGGTCGGCATGCTCGAGGGTCTGGTCAATGCCAAGATTGTCGCGCAAGTCAGCGGCTACCTCGTCTCGCAAAATTACGACAACGGCTCTCTGGTCAAAAAGGGTCAGCTCCTTTTCCAAATCGACCCGCGCCCGTTCCAAGCGGTCCTCGATCAAGCAACCGGCCAGCTCGAGGAAGCCAAAGCGCGCCTCATCCGCGACGAAGCCAACGCCAAACGCGCCGTCGACCTGCTGGCCAAGAATGTCATCAGCCGCGAGCAATACGACGACGAGATCCAGGCTTTCGAAGCAAGCAAAGCGGCGACCTCCGCGGCCGAAGCCTCCGTCGAGCAGGCGCGACTCAACCTCGAATTCACCAGCATCACCGCACCGATCGACGGCATCGCCGGGATCAACATCGCGCAGGTCGGCAACCTCATCGGACCTTCGACCGGCACGCTGACCACCGTCACCATGGTCAACCCCATCAAGGCCAACTTCTACATCAGCGACTATCAATATCTGAACTACATCAACCCCTACTACGGCGATCCTGACAAACTCGTCGAGGCCGAGAAGAAAGGCGGCTTCGGTCTGCAGATCGTGCTGGCCGACGGCACCATCTATCCGCACCCCGGACGCCTCATGGCCATCAACAACGTCGTGGGCCAGGACACCGGCGCGCTCGAAGTCGAAGCGCAGTTTCCCAATCCCGGCAACCTCCTCCGCGCCGGCCAGTTCGCCCGCGTGCGCGGCGTGACGCAGTGGCTCGACAACGCGCTCCTCGTCCCGCAACGCGCCATCAACGACCTCCAAGGCAAATCGCAGATCGCGGTGATCGGCCAGGACAGCAAGGTCGACCTCCGTCTCGTGCAGACCGGACCGACCTACGCGTCAATGCAAGTGATTACCGAAGGGCTCAAGCCCGGCGAGCAGGTTGTCATAGAGGGCATGCAGAAATTGCGTCAGGGCATGACGGTGAAAACCACGTCATGGCAGATGCCCCCGGGTTTCAACGCCGATCCCAGCCTGCCCGCGCCGCAACCGCCGGCGGCGGACGGCGATTACATGATCGAGCCGCCGGAGGCCGCGCTCGAGGGTGCGTCCGCGCCCGCGGAACCGGTCGTTCCTCCGCCCGCGACACCCGCGCCCACCCCGCTGCCCGAAGCTTCCGCCACGCCGGCCTGATGCGCGGAGCCTGACCCGACCATGTCGCAGTTTTTCGTCAACCGTCCGATCGTGGCGATGGTCATTGCCATCATCACGGTCATCATCGGCCTTGTCTCCATGGCGCGCCTGCCCGTCGCGCAATACCCGAACATCGTCCCGCCGCAGATCCAGGTGAACGCGACCTATGTCGGCGCGGACGCGCTGACCGTCGAGCAATCGGTAGCTACGCCGATCGAGCAGCAGGTCAACGGCGTCGAGGGCATGGAATACATGTATTCGGTCAATGCCAACAACGGCAGTATGACCCTCAACGTCTTCTTCGGCGTCGACACCGACCCGACCGACGACCAGATCCTCACGCAGATGCGGCAGGCGCAGGCCAATTCGCAACTGCCAGCACCCGTCGTCGAATTCGGCACCACCGTGCAGCAGAGCACGTCTGCACCGCTCCTTCTCTTCGCGCTCAATTCCCCCGACGACACTTTCAATTCCCTCTTCCTCGCCAATTACGCCTACATCAACCTAAACAACGAACTGGCGCGTCTCCCCGGCATCTCCAACGTCGCCATCTTCGGTGCCGGCCAATATGCCATGCGCATTTGGGTCACACCCGACCAGCTGGCCAAGCTAGACGTCACCGCGCAGGAAATCATCAACGCGGTCAAGCAGCAGAACCGCGTCAATCCCATTGGCAAAGTCGGGGCCAAACCGGTCCCTTCCGGTCAGGAATTCGCCTACACCGTGATCGGCGAGGGTTATCTCACCACGGTCGAGGAATTCGGCGAGGTCGTGGTGCGGGCCAATGCAGACGGCTCCATCCTCCGCCTCAAAGACGTGGCGCGCATCGAACTCGGCGCGCAGAATTACAATGTCGAGGGCCGCTTCCAAGGCAAGCCGGCCGCCATCATCGCCCTCTACCAGACGCCGGGCAGCAACGCGCTCGACGCGGCCCGCGAGGCGCAGCAACTCATGGCCAAGTTGTCCGAGAGCTTTCCGCCCGGTATGCAATACACCGAGTCGCTCAACACCACGCTCGCCGTCACCGCCGGCATCGAGGAAATCGTCAAAACCCTCTTCGAGGCCCTTCTTCTCGTCATTGTCGTCGTCTTCATCTTCCTGCAGGGGTGGCGCGCCACGCTCATTCCGCTCCTCGCCGTTCCCGTCTCGCTCATCGGCACCTTCGCCATTTTCCCGCTGCTCGGATTTTCCATCAACACGCTCTCGCTCTTCGGCCTGGTGCTGGCCATCGGTCTCGTCGTCGACGACGCCATCGTGGTGGTCGAAGCCGTCGAGCACCATATCGAGCAGGGAATGAGCCCGCGCGATGCCACGCTCAAGGCCATGCAGGAAGTCTCCGGTCCGGTCGTGGCCATCGCCCTTGTCCTTTCCTCGGTCTTCATCCCCACGGTCTTCATCCCCGGCATCACCGGCAGCCTCTACCAACAGTTCGCCGTGACCATCGCGGTCTCCGTCTGCTTGTCCGCTTTCAACGCCCTGACCCTCAGTCCGGCCATCGCCGCGCTCATCCTGCGCCCGAAAGGCGAAACCCGCGGACCGCTCGGCGGATTCTACAAGTGGTTCAACAACATGTTCGGCAAGGCCACGAACGACTACGTGCGCATTTGCGGCGCGGCCATCCGCAAACTCGTCCTCAGCCTCGGCTTCCTCGGAATCCTGACGGCGGCCGCACTTTTCTTCGGCGGCCGTCTCGCCCCGTCCTTCCTGCCCGAAGAGGATCAGGGCTATTTCTACGCCGCCCTGCAGCTGCCCAACGCGTCCTCGATGGAGCGCACCGGCGTGGTGGCCGCGCAGGTCGAGAAGATCCTCATGGACGCACCCGGCGTGAAATACGTGACTACCGCGGTCGGCTTCAACCTGCTCAGCCAGGTCTACACGACCTACAACGCATTTTTCTTCGTCACGCTCGAGCCGTGGGACGAGCGCACCACACCGCAGACGCAATACAACAACATCATGCGCCGGGTGAACGCCCAGCTGGCCGCGCTTCCGTCCGCCATGGCCTTCGCTTTTTCGCCGCCCGCCATTCCCGGCGTCGGCACTTCGGGAGGCGTGAATTTTGTCCTGCAGGACCGCTCCGGCGGCACGGTCCAATTCCTCGCCGAGCAAACCCAGGCCTTCATGGCCGCGGCGTCCAAACGCCCCGAGCTGCAGAACATCAACACGACCTTCCTCCCCTCCGTCCCGCAAATCAAACTCTCCGTCGATCGCGACAAAGCCCTCGTCGAAGGCGTCTCGATCAACGATGCCTACGATTCGCTCCGCGCTTTTATGGGTGGCACGATGGTCAACTACTTCAACCGCTTCGGCCTGCAGTGGCAGGTCTACGTGCAAGCCGAGGGCAAATACCGCACTGACATCGACGAGGTCGGGCAATTCTACGTGCGCAACCGCCAGGGCGAGAGCGTTCCGATTTCCGGCATCGTGCAAAGCAAGCCGCGCTACGGGCCGGAATTCACCATGCGCTTCAACATGTATCGCTCGGCGCAGATCAACGCCACCGCGGCCGACGGCTACAGCTCCTCGCAGGCCATGGCGGCGATGGAAGAAGTCTTCGCCCAGACCATGCCGAAGGAAATGGGCTTCAACTACCTCGGTATGTCATTCCAGGAAAAGAAAGCCGCGCAGGGTGTTTCGCCCGTGGCCATTTTCGCCCTCGCCCTGGTCTTCGTTTTCCTCATCCTTGCCGCCCAATACGAAAGCTGGTCGCTTCCGTTCAGCGTCCTCCTCGGCACACCCATCGCCGTCTTCGGCGCGTTCTTCGCGCTTTGGGCGCGCGGCATGGAAAACAACGTCTACGCGCAGATCGGACTCATCATGCTCATCGGTCTCGCCGCGAAGAACGCCATCCTTATCGTTGAATTCTGCAAGAGCGAATACGAAGGAGGGAAAAGTCTTTTCGATGCCGCCCTGGCCGGTGCGCGCGTGCGGTTGCGTCCGATCCTGATGACCGCCTTTGCCTTCATCCTCGGCTGCGTTCCGCTCTGGACCGCCACCGGATCCGGTTCCATCTCGCGTCAGACCATGGGCACGGCCGTCATCGGCGGCATGACCGCAGCCACGCTTTTCGCCATCTTCATTATTCCGATGCTTTTCTACGTGGTGGAAAAACTCTCGGGCTCCAAGCCGGGTGAAAACGCCACTGAGCCGAAAGTCAAAAGCTCAGCGCCCTGATCTTCTTTTTTGTAGCGGCGGTCTATGACCGTCGGTGCATGTGGGGGAGATTGGGTTCCGACGGTCATAGACCGCCGCTACAATTGGTGGATCGCGATGTCCCTATCGCGATTTTCAAGAGGGAATATCGCGCCGGGACGGCGCGATTCACCTAGCGACCCGGCTTTATGTTATTCAGCAGCACGCGGATCTTTCTCTTCCTCCTCCAATTCCATCATGCGTCGCGCACTGCGCTCGCCGAGCCACGCGCCGAAGCGGACCCATCCGGAGCCCTGGGCTGCATCCGCGATTTTTTTGAGACGTTCGTTTTCGCTGCGCGCATCACCGAGTTTTTCCCTCGTACGCCGCAAAGCCGAGGCATAGCCGGCCAAGTCGAGCGGATCACGACCCTCGTACAGTGCCGCCCAGTGGGCAGGAACGATCGAAGCTTCGCGCGAGCGGACAACTTCCGCCGTGACTGCCCGGATGTCCTCCGGCGAGGCCAAGGATGCCAGCCGCAGCAAGGCTTGTTGGAAGAGATCTTCGCGCAGTCCCGAAAGATTGTTCCAAGCCGAGCGATGATAAGAAGCAAAGTTGCGCCTTGTCTCCGGCGAGACGCCCAACTTGCCGCTCAGGGCACCGAGCACTTCCATTTGGGTCTGCAGGACATCGGCCATGGCGCGCGCGGTCGGTTCGCTGTCCACCGAGGGCGGATAATGCCGGAGGAGCGGCTGGCGGACGATGGCAAGCAGACCTTGCAGTCCGGCCAGCACAACCAGCCCCTGCGAGAGATTGGCCACATCAACGGGCAACGGATTGGCCGCGAGAAAATCACGACGCAGAAAAAGGTTCGAGGCCGGACCGGCGAAATAACCGATCCCGAGCCAATCGGCCAGTTCCGCGCCCGCGCGTCCCGGCGCCCACAAACGCTCCAAGTGTGCGGCGCGCGGCTCGTCCGGAGGAAGCGGTTGGCCGCGGCTGTCGACCGCGACCATGGCGGTAACCGCCATGGCCAGAGGCCGTCCTTCGCGCGATTGCTGAAGAGCGTCGAGGCATTTTTCGATGCGCTCGGGTGCGTAGGCGTCGCCGGCCTGCAAAAACGCGAGGAATTCGAAATTGGCCAGGTATTCCGATACCGCCCCCAGCGCGGAGGCCAGAGAGCCGGGTTCCACCTGGACGATTTCGACGTTCAGATCGGGAATGACACTTTGCAGCAACTCCGCTTCCGGACTCGTGCCGTCATCGAGCAGAACAACCAAATTGGGCGGACGCGTCTGTGTGCCGAGTGAAGCCAGCGACTCCCGGATCCCCGGCAGCTTGGGGAAAAGCGGCACGACCACCGCCACGCTCGACTCCGCGTAGGGGATCTCCGCTGATACGCTGTTAATTTCCGCCTCCGACATGGGCTTCCATTCGTAACGGATAGCGCTGTAGAATTCCACCTGCATTAAAATCATGAGCAACCGATCCTTCCCTCCCTTCAGTCTGAGCCGTCTCATCAAGAAGACATTCGAACCCCAACCCGGACAGCGTGTCTGTGTTCTGATCGATCTGAAGGAACCGCGCGATATCAAGGATTTCAAATTCCTGCAGGACACCAGCCTCACGGTGCAAAAGAAGGCGCACGATGTCTTCTATCAGGGTCTGAAAAACGGCGTTCTCGAGGAACTCGGGCTCAAAGGCGGCGAGATCTACGCCTACGAACTGACGGGTGGCAGCAACCTCGATTTGCCCGACGAGGCCTTTGCCCCGGATGGGCGCCAGCTCAGCTTCGAGAAGGACATCTATCCGAACTACGATCTTATCCTCTGCGTCTCGACCTACTCGGCCACCGCACCGCTCACCGCCTCGGCCAAACAGCACGGCTTCCGCGGCGCGACGCTCCATGGGGTGAATGACATCATTCTTTCATCCGGCCTGTCGGTCGATTATGACGAAGTCAGCGTCGAGGCGGAGAAACTACGTCAGGGCATGACCCGCGCCGACTGGGTCGAGCTCGACTTCCATCTCGAAAACGGCGCCAAGCACACGCTCAAGCTCGATCTCGGCCAACAAGAAGCGCAGAAGAGCCACGGGCTTTGCCGCGGCACCGAGCCCGATGTAGCCAATCTTCCCGCCGGCGAAATTTATTACGTTCCGGTCGGCGCCGAAGGCGAGTTCCCCATGAAATACGAGGATGGCACGCTCGGCCTCATGCATGTCACCGGCGGACGTATCAAGAAAGCGACCCTGATCAAAGGCAGTGCCGCGACCATCGAAGCCCATAACCGCAAACTCGAGAGCGATCCGGTCACCGGCGAACTCGGCGAACTCGGTTTCGGCACGCAGGTTCTCCCGGTCTCGGGCAAAGATATTCAGGACGAGAAAATCCGAGGCACTTTTCACATCGCCACCGGCCGCAGCGACCATCTCGGTGGCAGCCTCACGCCCGACCGCTTTGCCAACAAGATGAACGCCACGCATGACGACATTCTTTTCTCCCGCGAGAAAACTCCCGAGGTGAAGTCGTCCGAAGTCCGTATCTTCCGCGACAACAAAGTGGAGATCCTCCTCAAAGATTTCCATCCGTCGTCCTACATGGAGAGCCTGCTCGCCTAGCAGACATCCTCCCCCGCGTGGCCGGAAACATTTACGAGGAAGAGCGGCTGGTCCGCGAATACCTCCTCTTCCATTACGGCGACCCCGACGAGGTTCTGCCGTGGAAGCACGGACCGCGCGACGCGCTTGGTTTCGCCGCGCGCTGCGTTCGGGAGTTGCTCAATTCCTCCGCGGTCGGACGCGATGCCCGTGCCCTCGACGTCGGCTGCGCGGTCGGACGCTCGACCTTCGAACTGGCCGGTCAGTGCCGCGAAGTGATCGGGATTGATTCCTCGCGGGCTTTCATCGAGGCCGCGGAAAAAATCCGGAGAGCGGGATTGCTCGACTACACCTATGCCGTGGAAGGCGATTGCACTGCGCGTTCGTCGGCCCGTGTGCCCGCGGGGACAGATTCCGGACGCGTCAAATTCGAAGTCGGCGACGCCATGGACCTCCGTGCGGATCTGGGAACTTTCGATGTGGTCCTCGCCGCCAATCTCCTCTGCCGCTTGCCCGATGCCCGTGTCTTTCTCGCCCGCGCCTCGCAACTGGTGAAGCCCGGTGGACAACTCCTGCTGACCACGCCCTTCACTTGGCTGGAGCAATTCACCCCGCGCGATCGCTGGATCGGCGGCACCGGGGGCAGGGACAGTGCCGACGAATTGACCGCCTTGCTCGAGCCGCACTTTGAATTGAAGACCTCGAAAGATCTGCCCTTCCTCATCCGCGAGCACGCGCGCAAATACCAATGGAGCATGGCATGGGGGACGCGATGGCTCAGGCGGTGATGGACTGGAACCGGCGTTACGAGGAAAACGATACGCCTTGGGACAAAGGCGAAGCGCATCCTGTGCTGCGCGATATGCTGGCCCGCGATGCGTTGTCCGGCCGCGTGCTCGTGCCGGGCTGCGGTGCGGGTCACGATGTCCGCGAGCTGGCGAGGCGCGGACTTGATGTGGTCGGACTCGACGTCGCGCCGCTCGCCCTCGAACGGGCGCGGGCGCACAGGCCCGCGGGCAGTGAAACCTATTTCCTCGGAGATCTTTTTCATTTGCCGCCGGATTGGCGCGGTTCGTTCGACGGTTTCTTCGAGCACACGTGTTTCTGCGCCATCGATCCGGTGCGCCGCGAGGATTACGTCACGGCCGCATCCTCCGCCCTGCGGCCCGGCGGAAGGCTTCTTGCCGTGTTTTTTTCAGATCCGGGCAACAAAGGCGATGGGCCGCCCTTTGGCTGCACAAAAGACGAACTGGACCGCCTTTTTGCCGCGGATTTCCGGCTGCTCGAAGAGCATATGGAGTTCTCCACCTATGCCGAAAGATCCGGACGGGAGTTGCTCCGGCTTTATAGTCGCGTTTGAATGGTGGCGTGAAATTTCGTGCGGTCATTTTCGATCTCGACGACACGTTGATTTGGGACGAGCGGATCTCGCGGCAAGCGCTGATGGAAACAGCGGAGCGCGGTGCGGGCTCGCATCACCTCGATGCCGGACGCCTGGCCGCCGCGGCCAAACGCGCCGGTGACGAGCTTTGGCGCGAACACGCGCCAGTCGAGCGCTGCGACGCACTCGGCATCGTGGCATTCGAGGGAATGTGGGGCCACTTTCATGGCGAGGAGGATTACGTGAATCATTTGCGCGAATGGACGCCGAAGTTTCGCCGCGAAATCTGGGAGCGCGCGTTGCGGGAGCAGGGGATCGAGGACGGCGGTTTGGCGGAGGATCTGGGCGTCTACTTCGCACAGCGTCGGCGCGAGCTGCAGGATCATCTTCCCGGCGCAGAGCAGATCCTGCGCGAGTTGCAAACCGCCGGCGTGCGCATCGGCCTGCTCACCAATGGCGCCGCCAGCTTGCAGCGCGAAAAAATCGAAACATCCGGCCTCGGAATGTATTTCGACGCGGCGGTCGTCTCGGGTGAAATCGGCACGGGCAAACCGGAACCGGAAATTTTCCACCACCTGCTGGCGCGACTTGGTGTCGCGCCGGGGGAAGTATTGATGGTCGGCAATTCATTGGCTCGCGACATCCTGGGCGGCAAACGCGCCGGGCTGAGCACTTGTTGGCTCGCACTCGAAGGCGAGGAAGAGCCGATCGGCCTCATCAAACCCGACTTTACTATCCACTCGCTCGGCGAGTTGCCGCGTTTGGTGCTCGGGTGATGCGGATGGTGGATCGCGCCGTCCCGGCGCGATTTCTGTCGGAAAATCGCGATGGGGACATCGCGATCCACCTGGAAACTACGGCAGACGCACCGGCTGTTCGTCGGCGGGAAGGGACAGGGGATATTGTTTCGGCGGGAGGAATCGGGCCGAGGGGAGCGGGCGTGGAGGTTCGTGCAATGGTTGGGTCGGTTCGACGCGCGATTGGAACAACCCGGCAAGCGATTGCTTTTCCAATTTTTCGGCAAAGTCTTTTAGCGTGGAGTCGGCGGCACGGACCTTGCTGAAAAATAGCGCGTAGTAAGCGCGCCGCGCTGCGCGGTGGTCCTCGGGAGTGGCTGCCGTCGCCGCCATTTGTTCCAGCTCGATCAGCCGCGGATCGCGGTCGAGGCGGGCTTTGATTTTGCGCAGGCGGATGCGCATCTTGCGTTCCTTCTCAATCGGATCTTCCAGCACGGGCAGGGGAGGAGGAATGCGTGGCAAAGCGGAGGCACCCATGCCGGTGCCGACGGGAGTGGACGGGTCGAAAAGCGCGTCGCCGAAGATATCGTCTTCACCGGGAATTTTGCCGTTCATCAGCGGCAGCGGCTCCTCGCCCGGCTCAAGAGCGGGCTCTTTGATCACCGTCTCCTCGGCGTCGATGATCAGCTCGGCGCTCGGTTTTTCCGCGGTGGAGGCAGCCGGCGTTGCTGCCGTGGTCGCCTCCTGCGCGGAGACGGCGGCGAGCGAGATCAGCCATGAGAATATGATCACCCGGAGATGCGCCATACTTTCACCCATAGCGCGGCAGCCCTTGAAATGGAACCGCTTTCCCGCTCACATCGCACCGATGCCCGTGGTTTCTCCTCATTGCTCTGCCGCGTGCGTTCTCTTCGATGGCGAGGGCTTCGGGGGAATCTCGGCCGAGGAGCCCGATGCGATTCTCGAGGGCGGGTGGAACGACTGGGGTATTCTTGAGGACTCGCTGGCACGCGGCTCGGAGGGAGGACTCGCCGGATGGTTCGATTACGACGGCAATTTCCGGTTCGGTGATTTTCCCCGTTGGCAATCTCCGCCGCTTCAACCGGCAACCGCGCCCGCCCCGCGCGCCGAATTCCGCACGGGCCTGCGCAAAGACGAATGGATCCCGCTTGTGGTCCGCGCGCAGGAATACATCGCGGCCGGAGATATTTATCAGGTCAATCTCACCCACACGCTTTCGTCCCCGTGGTCCGCGGATCCCGCGCTCTTTTATCCGCGTTTGTGCGCTGCCAGTCCCGCGCCGTATGCCTGCTTTCTGCAACTCGGTGATACGTCCGTTCTGAGCGCTTCACCGGAATGCTTCCTGCAGATCGACGGACGACGGATTTTCACGCGTCCGATCAAAGGAACGCGTCCGCGCAGTGGGGACGATGCGGCCGCGGCCCGCGAGTTGCTTGCCTCGCCGAAAGAACGCGCCGAGTTGGTCATGATCACCGACCTCGAGCGCAACGATCTCGGTCAGGTGTGCGACTACGGCAGCGTGCACGTCACCGCGCTTTGCCAACTGCAGACCTTCGCGCAGGTCCATCATCTCGTCTCGACCATCGAGGGGCGTTTGCGTCCCGGGGTGAGCGCGGTGCAAGCGGTGAGGGCCTGTTATCCGGGAGGCTCGATCACTGGTGCGCCGAAGAAACGCGCCCGCGAGATCATCGCGGAGCTGGAACCAGAGCCGCGCGGCATCTACACCGGTGCGGTGGGATACTTCGGACGCGACGGCCGGTCTGTTTTCAACATTGCCATCCGGACAATGGTTGTGCGCGACGGCCTTGCCACTTACGGCATCGGGGCCGGCATCGTCGCCGATTCCGACCCCGCGGCCGAATACGACGAGACCTTGCACAAGGCGGCGGGTTTGTTCGCCGCGTTGTCATGATCTTTTCCCGCTCCGCCCTTTGGCTCTCCGCGGTTTCGCTGGCCCTCGCTGTCTTGATGCTGGCCGCTCTGGCGGCCGGTCTGTTCGTCGTCTCGGGACGGCTCAAGCAAATGTCCGCCGCGATGCGCGAGCTGGCCAAGGCATCGATCGAGACCACGATCGCGGTGCGTCAGACGATGCCGCTTGATGCCGAGATCCGCATCTCCAAACCGACGGAGATCGATCTCGATCTCGACGTGAACGATCGCTTGCCGATTCGTCTCGATGTTCAGGTGAAAGAAACCATCGCCGTCCCGCTCGACCTGAATATCGAGGAAGAGATCGCCATCGAGTCGGCGGTGCGCATTCCGCAAAAATCCAAAATCCGGGTCAAAGCCGATATCGACGTCGACCAACCTGTCCGCTGGCGCGTGGTCAACACGATCAGACCCCTGCTCAACATCAAGGGCAATGTGCCCGTGGATCAGGACGTCGAGATCACCTTCCCCGAAACACTGCAGATCAAAGGCAAGGTCCCCGTCAAATTCCGCCTCAAGGAACAGATTGATGTGCCGATCGAGTTCAGCGTGCCGGTCGAGCAGATGCTAGATCTCGAACTAGCCATCGAGCAACGCGCGCGGGTCGGTTTTCCCGAACCGCTGCACATTGTCGGCGAGATCCCCATCGTGTTGGAAATCCCGGTGCGGGTCCCGTTGCAACCGACCCCGGTCGGCGTTTACCTCGAAAAGATGGCCGGACAAATCGACAGTTTGTTCGGCTGGTGAGGCCTTATTTACTCTGAAAAATACGACCACCGGGTTGCCAAAACCCGTTTTTCGGGTCTAGTTTATCCTCTGATGTCTGCGCCGGGGAACATTTCGCGCCGCCGTTTCCTGCGGACCCTGACACTCGGGGCCTGCGCTTTGCCTCTTTCCCGCGCCTTCGGAGCCATGGGCAGCGAGTTCGGCCTGCATCCGGCCACACCGCTCACGGATTTGCCTCCGGGTCCGCTGACCAATCCATCGGTCATGCTGCCTCCCTTCCGTTCAGCCTTGCTCAGCACGCCGCACCTTGCCCTGACTTTCGACGATGGTCCTCATGGCTCGCTCACTCCGCGCCTGCTCGACACCCTCGCCCAGCGTCAGGTCAAAGCGACCTTTTATGTCATCGGCCGAAATGTCGAAGCGCATCCCGAGATTGCGCGCCGCATTGTCGAGGAGGGACACGAAATCGCCAATCACACATGGTCGCATCCCGCGCTCTCCGGATTGTCGGCTTCGCGCGTTGCCGAGGAACTCCGCCGCACCCACCAGATCGTGCTGGAGACGACCGGCTACCGCATGACCAATCTCCGTCCGCCTTACGGTGCCTACAACGAGCGTGTGCGCGAGGTCGCTTTCAACGGGCACGGCTATGACACCATCATGTGGTCGGTCGATCCGCTCGACTGGAAGTTCCGCAATTCCGCCCGCGTGAGCCGCGAACTCATTTCCGGCGCCGCCCCCGGTGCGGTGCTCCTGTGCCATGACATCCATCCGACCACCGTCGCCGCGATTCCTCCGGTCCTCGACGACTTGCTCGCCCGCCAATTTCAGTTCGTCACCATCGATCGCTTGATGTCGATGGATCAATCGGGGCGACAGGATTCGAACCTGCGACCTCCTGGTCCCAAACCAGGCGCTCTACCAAGCTAAGCTACGCCCCGGAACAACTCCGGTAATGTAGCCCACCCCGGGCCATTGTCACGCGGCATCCCGCGGATAGATCTTCTCCCCTTCCGAAGCGGCAATAATCACCGCCGCCGTAGTGTCGCCGAAGATATTCACCGCGGTCCGCATCATGTCGAGAATGCGGTCGGTCGCCATGACGATGGCGATGGCCTCGAGCGGCAGACCGAGTGCCTGCAGGATGATGACAATGGCAACGAGGCTGGCCGCCGGAATGCCGGCCACCCCGATCGAGGTGAGCAGGGCGAGCACGACGACGAGGACTTGCTGGGTCCAATCGAGGCTGACCCCGTAAAGCTGCGCGATGAAAAGCACGACGGCGCATTCGTAAAGCGCAGTGCCGTCCATGTTCACCGTTGCGCCGAGCGGAATGGTGAAGCCGGCGATGCGGGGCGAGACGCCCGCCCGTTTTTCCACGCATTCCATCGTCACCGGCATGGTGGCCGATGATGAGGCGGTGGAGAACGCCGTGAGCAAAGCGGGCAACATGGCGCGGTAATGCGGCCAAGGTCGGAATCCTCCGAGCGTGCGCATGAGCACGGCCAGGGTGACAAACATGTGGAAGGCCAGACCCGCGGCCACGCAAATGAAGAACAGTGCGAGCGGACCGAGCGCCGCCCCGCCACTCTGCTGCACCGTGCGGGCAATCAGCGCGAAAATCCCGATCGGCGCGACGCGCATCACCGCGTGGGTGATGGCCAGCATGACTTCGTTCGCGCTCTCCCAGAATCCCTGGAAAGCCTCGCGCTTTCCGTCGGGCAAGCGCCCGCTGAAAAATCCGAAGAGGAGCGCGAAGAAAATCACGGCGAGCATTTCGCGGTTGTCCGAGGCCGCGGCAAGAATGTTGACCGGCACGGCGCGGCGGATGACGTCGGCCAGATCGCCGGTCGATTTGTCTCCGATCCCTTCGCGCACCTCGTCCACACTGCCCGGCACACTGGCCCGCAACTGCGCGGAAACTTCCGGAGCCACATTGCCGGGCTGGACGATATTGAAGATGACGAGTCCAAGAACGGACGCGAGAATCGTCGTTGCCACATAGTAGGCGGCCGTCTTCGTCCCGAGCCGGGCGAAAGCATGGTCGCGTCCCAAGCGCGCCACACTGGTGATGATCGAAGTCGCCACGAGCGGAACGACCACCATTTGCAATAAGCGCAGGAAAAGATCACCGAGGAAGGCAAAGACCGCGCCGGTTGTGAGGGTTCCTATTCCCGCTGTGGCGGGAACGAGCGCACCGACCGCGACGCCGAGGACAAGGGCGGCGAGAATGCGGACGGGATCGGACCAGGGGTTGTTCATCGGTCAGGGTGGATCCCGCTACAAATTCAACAAACAAGACTACAGCTCGTGCCGGTCCTCGAGTTGCCGAACCATGAGTTTGACGTGGCGGTGTTTGGCGCGCGGTTTGAGCATGGCATAGCTGCGGCGCGGATCACCCCATTCGAGGATTTCGATGGTCACGCGGCGCACGCCCCACTGGTTCATCCGCGATTTGCTCGGTTTGTAGAGATCGATGGTATTGGTTCCGGCCAACATCCACCCGTAGTCGTCCACTTCGTAAACCTCGCCGGTTTCGACGAGGTGGAATTTGGTTCCCAACGGCCAGCGCGACCAATCCGCCGCCGCACTGTTGATTCCCCCGCGGCGCAATTCGGTGCCTGCCGCCGACTTGCGTCCGTATTTGCGATGATCTGACTCGGTGTGCGTGTAGGCGGTGGTCCGCACATTCTGCACGGGCGCGGCCGCGAGCGGTTTTTCGTAAGGTGGCAATTTGCGCGGGGCGGCACATCCGGTGAGCAAGGTGGCGGCCAGCGCGGCGGGGAGGAAGAAGCGCATGCTTCTCCATGTCACACGGCGGGGCCCGGGGCCAGCCAAATGCGGCTGTCTTGCGCGCCGCACGCGCGGCCGCTAACCTTCCGCTCCGCGCATGAATGTTTTTTGTCTCGGATTGAGCCACCACACGGCGGCGGTTTCTTTGCGTGAATGCTTTGCCGTGGGCGGAGATGAGTCGGCGACCGTGACGAATGACTTGCGGGCCGCCGCCGGACTCACGGAAGTCGTCCTGCTCTCCACCTGCAACCGGGTCGAGATCTACGGCGCGGCGGTTGATCCGTCCGCAGCTATGGAGTTTGCCTCCTCCTTCCTGCAGTGTCGCGCGGGACGGACTGCCGATTTTGCCCGCTACGAGGGTGCTGCGGCGGTGCAACATTTGTTCCGCGTGGCGGCTGGCCTCGACTCGATGGTCCTTGGTGAGACGGAAATTCTCGGCCAAGTGAAAGACGCCTACGCGGCGGCCTTCGGCGCGGGACATACGGGTCCGGCGCTCAACCGGCTTTTCCAGCAGGCCTTCCGTGCCGCAAAGCAGGTCCGCACGGAATCCGAGATCGGACGCGGCGCCGTTTCCGTCGGTTCCGCCGCTGCCCGTCTTGCTGCTTCGGCACTCGGTGATCTTGCCGCCTGCCGCGCGCTGCTCCTCGGTGCGGGCGAAGCCGGGGAAGACGTGGCCCGCAGCCTGCACTCGCGCGGTCTCATGGAACTGCTGGTCGCCAACCGCACATCCACGCGCGCCGAGGCCCTGGCCGCCGGACTCGGCGGACGTGCCGTGGAATTCGCGCATTGGCGCGATCATCTGTCCACCGCGGATATCGTCATTGCCTGCGCCGATGCGCCCTCGCGTTTATTGCGCGCGGCGGAACTCGCGCCATTTCTCGCCGTGCGGGAGGGGCGTCCTTTGTTCCTCTTGGACTTGGCCGTGCCGCGCGATTTCGATCCCGCCATCCGCGCGTTGTCCGGAGCCACCTTGCACGATATCGACGCGTTGGAGGCGGTCGCCCGGGAAGGCGAGTCTTTGCGCGCCGCCGAGGTGGCCAAGGCCGAGGCCATCATCGCGGGACAGGTTGCCGAATTTGTCCGACGCGGCGCGGACCGTCCGACGCTCGCGGTCGCCGCTTGACCGACATGACGGAATTCATCCTGGCCACGCGCGGCAGCGAGTTGGCGCGAGTGCAATCACGCATGGTCGGTGAAGGAATCCTCCGCGCTTGGCCGAATCTTTCGCTGCGCGAGGAAATCGTCCGCACCACCGGTGACCGTCATCCTGAAGAAAACCTGACGACTTTGGGAGGCTCCGGGTTATTCACCAAGGAGTTGGAAAATGCCGTCCTCGAAGGACGCGCGCACGCCGCGGTGCATAGCCTGAAGGATTTGCCGGTCGAGTTGCCGCATGGGCTCGTTCTCGGTGCCATTCTTCGGCGCGGTAATCCCGATGATGTATTAGTCAGCGCCAAGCCGGGAGGACTCGCTGCGTTGCCGCCCGATGCGCGTATCGGGACGGGTAGTCCGCGTCGCGCGGGAATGATGCAAGCATTGCGGACCGATGTGCGCATCGAACCGGTGAGGGGCAATGTGCCTACGCGCGTGCGCCGTGCGGCGGAAGGCGAGTTCGATGCCGTCATCCTCGCGGCCGCCGGTCTCGAACGTCTGGGTTGGCCCTCGGATGGATCTTTCGATCACGGAGGGCGGACGGTTTACGTCACCAAGCTTGCCTCTTTTCTGCCCGCACCCGGTCAGGGCGCCATTGCGGTGGAAATTCGCAGCTCCGACCAGGAGGCGAGGCGGACCGTTTCCGTTCTGAATGACGATGGAACTTCCGCATCGGTGCGCGCCGAACGTTCCGTGCTGCGCGCCCTCGGTGGCGGATGCCATCTGGCTCTCGGGGCACGCGGAACGATCGAGAATGGCGTGCTTCATCTCGAAGCGGTTCTGTTTGACCGTCCCGGCGCTTCGCCGAAAATGGCCCGGAGCAGCGGTGCGCCGGATCAGGCCGAGGAATTGGGGCGGACCGTGGCTGCTCTTTTGTGCGGATGAATAAAGGAAAATGTTTTCTCGTTGGTGCCGGTCCCGGTGATCCCGGAATGCTCACCTTGCGCGGGCGCGAAGCACTGGAGCGGGCCGGTGTCGTCGTCTATGACAATCTTGCCAACCCCGAGCTGCTTGGTTTTGCACCGGCCGAAGCGGAGTTGATTTACGCCGGGAAAAAACCCGGCGACCACGCCATGACTCAGGGGGACATAAACCGCTTGCTCGTCGAGAAAACAAAGGCCGGGCATTTGGTTGTGCGTCTGAAAGGGGGCGATCCGTTTGTCTTCGGTCGCGGTGCGGAGGAAGCGGAAGCACTGGCCGTAGCGGGATTGGATTTCGAAGTCGTGCCCGGCGTGAGTTCCGCCTTGGCCGGGCCCGCCTCCGCGGGCATCGCGGTCACGCGGCGTGGGTTGAACGAGGAAGTGACCGTCTTTACCGGACATCAGGATCCGGAAAGCGCGGAGGGCCGCGAATTTTACCGGCGATTGGGTGCGCGCGGGGGAACACTTGTCATGCTCATGGGTTTGGAGCGCCTCGGCGGCATCGCCCGCGAAATGCAGAAAGGCGGAACTTCCCCGGACTTGCCGGTCGCCGTGGTGCGGCGTGCCACGATGGGCGATCAGGTGGTGGTGAGGGGAGTGATTTCCAAGATCGCGGCGATCGTCGTGAAGGAAGGCCTGCGTCCGCCCGCCATTGTCGTTTTCGGCGAGGTCGCCGCTGCGGACCACAAGTTGCCCGGAGCGCGACCACTTTCCGGTCGCCGCATCGTCGTCACACGCAGCCGCACCCAGGCCTCGAAGCTGGCCGCGGCCCTGCGTGATTTGGGGGCGGATGTTTACGAAATGCCGCTGATCAAGCGCGAGCCGCCCAAAGATCTGCGGGAGTTTGCCGAACTGGTGCAAGATGCCCACAGCTACGAGTGGATTGTCTTCACCAGCGCGAACGGCGTGGAGGCTTTCTTCGAAATTTTCGACAAGCTCTACAACGATGCGCGCGAAATCGGTGGGGTGAGATTTGCCGCCGTCGGTTTGGCCACGGCCAAAAGCCTCAAGCAGCGGCACTACTACGTCGATCTCGTGGCCGAGGATTTTCACTCCGACTCGCTGGCCGAGACCCTCCGCAAAGAGACCGACGTGGAAAACGTGAAGATCCTCGTCGTGCGCCCCGAGGAAACCAGCGGATCACTCGCGGTCAATCTGACCAAGATGGGTGCCATCGTCGATGAGGCCATCGCCTACCGCACCGTGCCCGAAACGGAGGACCGCACCCGCGCGCGCCAACGTTTCAGCGAAGAAGGAGCCGATCTCATCGTCTTCACCAGCTCCTCGACCGTGCGGAATTTCTTCGCCCTCAAGCTGCCGCTCCCGCCGGACCTCAAGTTCGCCAGCATCGGCCCCGTCACCACCAAGACGCTGGCCGAGTTCAAGGCCAAGCCCTCGATCGAAGCTAAAACGCACGACATCAATGGCTTAGTTGAATCAATCTTGCTCTCAGAGCGGTCCTGAAAAGCTTTCTTGCCATCAATGTTGGGAATTTTCCTTGACCCTTATTGAGATTGAGACACAATCGCAATAATTCGCATCTCCATAAAATTCATCACATGATTTGTTCTGCGGCGGAAAACGTGCGATCTATTAGTTTTTCTCATGATAGTCAGGGCCCTGCTTCTTCTTTGTCTCGCGCTTTTCACGGCGACGCCTCGTGCGACCGCTCTCATCGTGCCTTTCACGGAGGACTTCACGAGCGGTGCCTCGAATTGGCTCAACGGTTCCAGTGCCGCGCCGACTTGGTCCGCCACCGGTGGCGTTGATGACGGAGGTTACATCTCGGCGCCTGGAGCCATCTCGGCCGGAGGCTTCGGCACCATCGTCTTCCGTGGCAACGCCGCGGTGGATGCAAGTGGCGATGCGTTCGTGGGGAACTGGCTGACGGGCGGGGTGAGCACTTTCTCCGCATTTGTCCGTCACGATGCGCCGGTAGCGCTTAACTTTTATGCCCGGCTTGATGCCGGCTCGGGCCGCGCCGCCAGCAGTGTGGACTTTAGCGTTCCCGTTGGCAGTTGGTACCAATTGAATATCCCGATCACGGAAGCTTCTTTCCAATCCTACGGCGCAGCAGGAACAGGGACCGCAGCGTTTAACTCGGTCTTCAGCAGCATACTCAACGTGCAGTTTGCTCTGTCCTCAACCCAGGATCCGAGCACGGCAGGACAGACTTACAATGTGTCGTTGGATCGCGTCGCTATTGTGCCTGAGCCAAGCATCGCAGCTTTGGGTTCGTTAGCGCTGTTGGGCTTCTTGGCCTCCCGAGGTATTGTGTTGTTGAGGATTCGCAACCGATGAGTGCAGTGCCATGCAAAACCGCCCGTTGGTATCCAGTGACCATGTGCGTCGTCTTCCTGGTTCCGCTTGTTTTTTGCCATCAACTGGCAGCACAGACTATTCCGACGATTTTCAACGGCAGCGGAACAAAGTCGTTCGATGGTTGGGTTAATATGATCAACTCCAACCTTAGTTTCTCCGGATGGCCAACAACACCGGCCGGGTCGAATGCCTCTGGATCGGGCGACGCTCAGCTTGTGTACGTTTCCGGCACTGCAATATTTGCCACTGAATCTCTATATTTCCTAAGTTATCAACAGGTGCCTAATGCGCTTGGGGGCACTCTTCGCGTTTCAGATTCCACTCCGGTCCCGGGCGTGAAGACCATCACACTGCAGGTCGAAATCGGCGAAGCGGTCGGGTATGGCTTCCAGAGCCCGGGAGGCTATCCCATTCTGAAAGTCAATGGCCAGCCCGCGACCTACGCACCGGTCCATGCTAGGCTTTTGAACAGATACCAGAACGGAATATTTGAAAGTCCGGAAACCGGCGAGGAGCCCGTTTACGTTAAGACGGTTGGTTACCAGTGGAACGTGGAAAACATCGGGCCTGTCCATTCAATCCAGATAGAATTTAGTGCCGTCACGCATGCGCAAATCTACGAAATTAGGCTCGACCAGACGGATGTTCTCCAAAACCGAGCGGTTTTTGTACCCGGATTTCTTGCGCTGGCCGGCATTGGGACACCGCAATACGATGGCCTGAGCACGTATGTCACGCACAGCTTCGCTGGGCCGTCTTCCAGCATCTTGGCCGTGGACTACACCGAGTCTGTGGAGCAATCGCCTTGGATCGCCTCCTCTCCGGTAGAAACAGATTCGGGAAGCTTCAATGTCACTTTCACTGCGCCCGGAGATCGACGCGCGGCGTGGAGCCGCAACATGTTCTTCCGCGCGACACATCCCACATATCCATGAAAAACACACGAAACACCGGCTTCACGCTCATTGAGTTGCTTGTCGTCATAGCTATCCTAGCCGTTCTGGCTGGAATCGGCAGCGCTGCACTTCTGTCCGCAGCGGACAAAGGAAGAACCGCTGCGGAAACCACTGCCGCCAAGACGCTCATCTCTGCCTATCAAGCGGCAGCGGCGGACAATGGCGGACAATTTCTGCCCGCACGCGACACTTCGGCGGCCGGCGTTCTCAACGGTGATGGCAAACCTGTTTCCAACCGGCAGGTCCGCGCCCGTTACCCGTTCCGGCTTGCGCCCTATTTCAATTACGCGATCGAAAGCACGCTTCTGGCCGGCAACAACCGCCAGCAACTCCTCAAGGTTATGAACCTGTCGAGTCCGTCGGGAACCATGTACGAATACGGAGTCAGCGCGTTCCCGTCATTCGGAATCAGCCGTTACTTCGTTGGCGGCACCAAAGGTCAAACGAACAACGAATGCATCCGCTCCTTGGCACAAGCCGATCATTCGGTCATCACCTTTGTTTCCGCCGGCAGCAGCGAAATCGACGGTTACGAATATGTGCGTGCGCCGGGGGAGCCCGGCGGCGGTTGGGGCGGGGGAGAGTGGACCAAGGACTCAGACCCCTCGCAGTTCGGCTTTGTCCACCCCCGACATGGCGGCAAAGCGATCGCTGCTTTCCTCGACGGCTCCACTCGCTTAATGACCGTCGAAGAGCTGCGCGACATGCGACTCTGGAGTCGTCAAGCCGCACAAGCGGACGATCCGAATTACGCCGTCAGTCAATAAACCCAGATCCCGAACCCTCATGACATCCACCACCGCAGCTCCCACCGGCATCATGGGTCGGCTCAAGGCCGGGACAGCCGAGCAGCACGCCATCGCGGAATCCAAACCGCTCGAGGCCGCTCTCATTGGCGGTTCCATCGCGCACGACCAATACAAGGAGTATCTTGCCCAGCGCTGGCTCATCCATCGCGAACTCGAGGCGGCGACCGATCGCGTGCTCGACGAGGACCACCGTCTTTCCGGTCTCGGTCTACCGGGCCTCTACCAGACGGCGAACCTCGAAGCGGACCTGGCCTACCTCGGGGTGGATACCGCCGCGATCAAGCCGCTCAAGGGTTCGGAAAATCTTGTCGGCACCATCCGCAACGCGCCGTCGCCGGCCGTGCTCATGGGCATCTACTATGTTTTCGAGGGCAGCAAAAACGGCGCGCGGTTCATCGCTCGCTCGCTCGGCAAAGCGTGGGGCAAGACCGACCTCGAAGGCATGAAATACCTTGACCCGCACGGCGAAGCACAGCGCGGACTGTGGTTGAAATTCCGCGAGGACATGAATGCCATCGACTGGTCTTGCGAAGAACAGGATGTCATGGTCAAAGCCGCGCAGGATACGTTCGACGCCATCTCCGCGCTCGACGACGAAATCCACGTGGCCTGATTGGCCGGCGCCCGGTCCTATGCTCCGTCCCGCGACCATTCTGGCCGTGCTACTGTTCGCGCTCACCGCGCGGGCCGAGCCGGCACGGATCGTCACGGCGGGTTCGGCGGTGACGGAAATTGCCGCGGCCCTCGGCCTCGCGCCGCAGATTGTGGCGGTCGATACGTCGGGCAAAGAACTCGATGGTATGGGCGATAAACCCGACGTCGGTTACGTCCGCATGCTCGGTGCCGAGGGTATTCTTTCGCAAAAGCCCGACCTCGTCCTTGTCTCTGGCGAAGCTGGCCCGCCGCCGGTGCTCGAGCAGATCCGTGCCGCGGGGGTCGATGTGGTGGTCATCCCCAACGGCCATTCCCTCGACAACATCGACGACAAAATCCGTGCCGTGGCCACGGCGACAGGGCGCACCGAGGACGGTGACAAACTCATCACGCGCGTCGAAGCGGATTTGCAGGCTCTCCGCGCTGCGACCACCGGCAACGACAACGATCGACCGGGTGTCGTATTTCTTCTCGCCCGCCATACGGGCAGCCTCATGGCGGCCGGCAGCGACACGGCAGCGCATGCCATGATTGAAGCGACCGGCGGCCGCAACATTTGCGCCGATTTTACCGGCTACAAACCGCTTTCGGCGGAAATTGTCGCCGCCGCCACGCCCGACTTTGTCATCGTCTCCGAAAGTGTCGGCGGCAACGATACCGAATTGCTGGCCAGCGTTCCCGGTCTCGGTGCGGCGCAGACTGCGGGCGAGTTGCGTGTTATCCGTGTCAATGATGCGGCATTTCTTGGTTTCGGTCCGCGCGCGCCATCCGCTGCCGCGGAAGTCGCCCTGGCCCTGCGCCAACCGTGAACCGCGCGCCCGATAACGATGTTCGCCGGCGCGGCCGCCTGCGCCGACGACTGATTCTTCTCGGTGTTTTCTTTCCGGTTGTCCTTTTGACGGCGGCCGCATTGGGTGCGGTCAATATTGGCGTTGCCGATCTTTGGCGCCTGCTCGTTGGATCGACGGATGTTTCCGAAATCCTGCGCGCGATTTTCTGGGATATCCGCCTGCCCCGCGTGCTGCTGGCCGCACTTGTCGGATCCGCATTGGCTCTTGCCGGTGCGGGGGTCCAAGGATTGTTCCGCAATCCGTTGGCTGATCCGGCGCTGATCGGAGTCAGCGCGGGTGCGGCCCTCGGTGCGGTTCTTTGTTTCTTCCTCGGATGGCAGGGTGCGCTCGGCGGGTGGCTGTTGCCGCTGGCCGCGTTTGCGGGCGGCTGGCTCGCCGTTTTGGCTTTGGGTGTTTTCAACTCGGGTTTCGCCGGGGGAGGGACGGCCAAGCTCATCCTCGCCGGCGTGGCACTCAACGCCATGATCGGAAGCGTGCTCGGATTTTTTCTTTTTTCGGCAACCGACGATGCACTGCGATCCATGACCTTCTGGACGCTCGGTAGCTGCGCTTCGGCGCAGTGGCCGCAGGTGCTGGTCCTTTTTGTTTTTCTCGTTGTCGGTGGCTTCCTGCTTTGGCGGAACGCCCGCTTCCTCGACGCACTGCAACTCGGGGAAGATCAGGCGGCGCATCTCGGGGTTTCCGTTCCGCGTGTACGCAGGGAAATCATCATCGCCGCCGCCTTGCTGGCCGGGGCCGCGACCGCTTTCGCCGGCACAATCGGTTTTATCGGACTCGTCGCCCCGCACATGGCGCGTTTGCTTCTCGGCAGTCTGCACCGCTTTGTCCTTCCCGCGTCGTTTCTCCTCGGCGGCATGCTCTTGGCCTTGGCCGACCTAGGATCCCGCACCCTGGTGGCGCCGGCCGAGTTGGCTGTCGGTATCCTCACCGCGGCGATCGGCGGGCCTTTCTTTCTCTGGCTTCTGCGGCGGCCGTCATCTTGGTCGGCATGATGAAGAAAAACTCTCCACTGCTTGTCGCCGAAAACGTGTCGCTGGTGCGCGATACGAGGAGCATCCTCGATGGCGTTTCTCTCGACGTGCGGGGCGGAAAATTGCTCGCGGTGATCGGGCCCAACGGTGCAGGCAAGTCGTCGTTGCTTTCGGTTATGTCCGGACTTTGGAAAGCGGATACGGGCCGTATCATGCTCGAGGGGCGCGACATCCGGGAATACACCGCCGCCGAGCGCGCGCGCCGCTGCGCGGTCATGCGCCAGGACAACTCGCGTCCATCGGGTATGACCGTGCTCGAAGCGGTCGAGATCGGACGACTCGCCCACGGATCGGGTGGCGACGAATCCGGCATCGTTGCCCGCGAAATGCTGCGTCGCATGGATCTCGAGGATATCGCCCTGCGCGACTGCGCCCGGCTTTCCGGCGGGGAGTGGCAACGGGTGGCCTTTGCCCGGACCTTGGCCCAAGTCTGGAAGAGCGAAAATGGCGGTGTCTTGTTGCTCGATGAACCGGTTTCCAGTCTCGACCCTGCCCATCAGCACCACCTGCTGGGTTCGGCGCGTGAATTCGCGCGCGAAGGACATGCGGTTCTGATCATTCTCCACGATCTCAATCTGACCGCACACTATGCCGATGAAGTTGTTCTGCTCGCGGGAGGATGCGTGCGCGCTTCCGGTGCCGCCGGTGACATCATGCGACAGGAGTTGCTCAGCGAAGTCTACGGTTGCCGTGTTGTCGCGGTGGAAGACGCGGCGCGCGGAACACGCGCCTTGGTGAGTCTTCCGGGTCCGGTCCGACGCTGATCTCATATCAGAGTTCCGAAGGTTTCAGACTTTGATCGGCAGGTGGATCGCGATGTCCCCATCGCGATTTACTGATCGAAATATCGCGCCGAACCGGAGTCCCGCAGGCGCGGGACGGAGATGGCCCATAGGCAAACGGCGCGATCCACCTACCAAACACCAAAAAACTTTGGGTGTTTCGTATTACTCTCCGAGGAAAATGCCCAGTGCTCGGGCGTGGCGGAGGATCTGGCTGTCTTCCGAAACAACGCGGCGGCGATTGACCGCATCGGCGAGAGCGACATCGGTCACCGATCCGAAGCGGTAGCTCACCATGCGTCCGAACATTCCGTCGGCCGCCAATTCCACTGCGCGAACTCCGAATTGCTGGCCGATGACGCGATCGAAGGCCCCCGGGGATCCGCCGCGCTGGAGATGACCGAGCACGCACGAACGTGTTTCGCGGCCGGTGCGCGTGGCGATGAGCGACTCGACGTAGGCGCCGATGCCGCCGAGACGACTGTCTCCGGTCGACGTTTGCCGGCGGATCTGGCGTCCTGTTTTGGCGCGCGCACCCTCGGCGACCACCGCGACGAGCGAGCGTTGTCCGCGGCGTTCGCCATCTTTGATGAACTTGGCCAACCGGTCGCCGTCGAAGGGCAATTCGGGAATGAGCGCGATTTCCGCGCCACCGGCCACGGCGCCGTGCAAGGCCAGCCATCCGGTGTGCCGTCCCATCACTTCGAGCACGAGCACGCGGCGGTGACTCTCCGCGGTGGTGCGCAGGTTGGCCACTGCTTCGGCGATACGGCTCACCGCGGTATCGAATCCGAAAGTGACGTCGGTCGATTCAAGATCGTTGTCGATTGTCTTGGGCACGCCGATGACCTGCATTCCGGCGCGGGCCAGATGTAGAGCGGTGCGCAGCGACCCGTCGCCGCCCAGCACAACAAGCGCGCCGACGCGGTTTTGTTCGAGGGTCTGACGCGCGGCGCGCAGCAATGGCTCGGGCAGGATGAATTGTCCGCCCGGCGTGCGGCGCGTTTGGAAACGTCCTTTGTTCGTTGCCCCGAGGATACTCCCGCCGGTCGATTCGATGCCCCGTGTGTTGGCCGGCGTGAGCAAGCGCCCGGCGGAAGGTTGAAGAAGTCCTTCGTAACCCTCGTTGAATCCGACCACCTCGAGATGGCGCTCGGCGGCCGCGCAGACAAATCCGCGGATCACCGCATTGAGTCCGGCGCAATCGCCGCCGGCGGTGAGGATGCCCAGACGCGAGGCGGGCATGACCGTCAGAGAGTCGAGCGTTTGCTGATCGGGCGCCCTTCCGCGGACCAGCTTTCGTGCAAGCTCCAACCGCGTTGGATCAGGGCCATGCCTTCGCTGACGCGATCGTTCGAGCCGAGCAACACGACGATGATGCGGCGCGGAATGGCAATCTTCTGCCCATTGCGTTCGACAGCTTCGGGCGGACGGTCCGCCGCCAGCACGATGCAATCTCCCGCCAATCGCGTGCGTCCGGTCTTCACCCCTTCGATACCATCGCGTCCGAGAAGCTCGTTCGTGTTGCGCAGGAGAAATCCGCGCGTCGTGCCGTCCACACCGGTGATGGAAATTTCACGCTCGGGCTGGGACACGTAGAAATTGAAACCCGGATGCGCGTAAGCATAGCGGGTCAACCGCGCCAGATCCGCCGCCGTGGAGTGGGGCGGGGTTTCCATGTTGTCCAAACCGTGCGGGTTGAGAAAGAGCGTGCGCTTCATGCCGAGCTTGCGGGCCAGCGCGTTCATCTGCGCGGTGAAGTTGTCGACCGGCGAGAGGTTCCCCGAATTCGGCAATTTCGAACCGACATTCCAAGCCAGCGTATACGCGGCGTGGTTGTCCGAACTCATCATCGCGCTGTAGAGCAAATCGCGCAGCGAAACGCTCTCGCCCGGTTGCAATCCGCACGGATTGACCCCGCCGACGCCGGTGACCGCATCGGGCACGCTGACCGCATTGGCCAGCGAGGTGTTGGTCGCCTGCGCCCAATCGAGCACAACCATTGCCGCGGCGATTTTGGTCAGGCTGGCGATTTGGCGACGTTCATTGTCCTCGCTGCGTCCGAGAATATGACCGGTATTATCATCAACGATGATCCAGCTCGAGGCGAGCGCGTGCGGCGCAGACCACAGAAGGAGCGGCAAGAGGATAAGGACGAAAAGTTTTCGCATGGGCACGTGACTGTCGAAGCTACCGGCCGGACGGCAAAAATCAATGCCTTCCGCCCGCAGCAGCCATTGCCCAAAGAGGGGACGGGTGCTTTACTGGAAGGCCGTGAGCAAAGCGTCCTTTGATTCCATCGAATCCGTCCTGCGCGATATTCGCGCCGGCAAAATGGTCATCGTAACCGACGATGCCGAGCGCGAGAACGAGGGTGATCTGGTCATGGCCGCGTCCAAGGTCACCCCCGAAGCGGTCAATTTCATGGCCAAGCACGGCCGCGGTCTCATTTGTGTCCCGCTCACCGAGGCGCGGGCCCGCCAACTCGGGTTGCAGCGCATGGTGGCGCACAACCGCGAATTGCATCGCACCGATTTCACCGTGTCGGTCGATGCCGCGCACGGCATCAGCACGGGTATCAGCGCCCGCGATCGCGCCAAGACGATCAAGATCCTGGCCGGCGCCAAGAGCGTGCCCGGTGATCTTACCGAACCCGGACACGTCTTTCCCTTGCAAGCGCGCGAAGGCGGTGTGTTGCAACGTGCGGGCCATACCGAGGCCGCGGCCGATCTGGCCCGCTTGGCCGGCCTCGATGCCACGGGCGTGATCTGCGAAATCCTCAACGAGGACGGCTCGATGGCCCGCTTGCCCGATCTCCTCAAATTCCGTCGCAAGCACAAACTCAAAATGTGCTCGATCCGCGATCTCATCGCTTACCGCCGCCGCGGCGAGAAACTGGTCGAACGCGAACAATGCATCCGCATGCCGACCGATTTCGGCGAGTTCGACCTCTATCTTTACCGCTCGCTCACCGACGGTGCGCATCATCTCGCGTTGGTCCGCGGCAAGATCGACCCGAAGCAACCCGTGCTGGTGCGCGTGCACAGCGAATGCCTCACCGGCGATGTCTTCGCCTCGCGCCGCTGCGATTGCGGATCCCAATTGCACCAAGCCATGCGCCAGATCGCCGATCATGGATCCGGCGTGCTTGTTTACATGCGTCAGGAGGGACGCGGCATCGGATTGCCGGCCAAGATCCACGCTTACAAGCTCCAGGAGAAGGGCCTCGATACGGTGCAGGCCAACCAAAAGCTCGGTTTCCCCATGGACCTCCGCGAATACGGCCTCGGCGCGCAGATTTTGTCCGACCTCGGCGTGCGCAAGATCCGCCTGTTGACCAACAACCCGCGCAAAATGGTCGGACTGTCCGGCCATGGTCTGGAAATCACCGGGCGCGTGCCGATCAAATCGACGCCCCACCGCCACAACGCCCGCTACCTGCGCACGAAAAAGCGCAAAATGGGCCACCTTCTCTGATTGCCGCGCGCCCCGCGATTGCGTCATAAGAAATCATGTCCACGAAGCTCCCGACCCGTCCGCCGAAGCTCCATTCGGTGAGCGCCCCGCGTTTCGCCATCGTGGCCAGCGAATACAATCCCGACTTCGTGCAGGCGCTGGTCAACAACACGTGCAAGGAACTTTACCAAATCGACGAGAATAGCCAGATAGACCTCTTCGGCGCCCCGGGGTCGTTCGAGATTCCGGTCATCGCCGAGATGGTCGCCTCGAGCCACCGCTGCGATGTCATCATCGCCCTCGGTCTCATCATGCAGGGAAAAACGAAGCACGCCGAATTCATCGCGCAGAGCGTGAGCCACGCCCTGCAACAAATCGCGCTGAAGCATTCCCTGCCGGTCATTCATGAAGTCCTGCTCGTGGCCGACGAAAAAGAAGCGCGCGAGCGCTGCATCGACAAGGAACTCAACCGCGGCCTCGAAGCGGCCCGCGCCGCCTTCGCCATGCTGCGCGTGAAGGAAAAACTCAAAAACAAATCCCAGCCGCGCTGAAGGCACACCGTTCGTGAGCAAAGAAAACCGCCGCCAAGCGCGCATCCAGGCCGTGCAACAACTTTACGCCCGCGAAATGCGCGGCGTGCTCGCGCCTCCGCCCGATGATCCCGTCGTCGCCGATGCGATGGAATCCGAACTCGTGCCCTTCGCCCGCGAGCTGCTCGACCAGTCGCTCGGCCGATTGACCGAGATCGACGCCCTTCTTGTCGCCGCGTTGCAAAATTGGGATCTGCGCCGTCTCGGTGCGGTCGATCGCGCCATCCTCCGCCTCGCTGTGGCCGAGATGCTGACCTGTCCGAACATTCCTCCGGCCGTGACGATCAACGAGGCCATCGAGATCGCGCGCAGTCTGGCCTCGGCCGAATCCGCCCGCTTCGCCAATGGCGTGCTCGATCGCGTACGCAAGGAAATCGGGCGCGATTCGCACAACGCTTCCTGACCATGGCGGCCGGCTTTCTCCGTGCCATCGCGGAACGTTTCCGCGGACGTCCCGTTGATTGGGAGGAACTCGAGTCCCTCCTGCTGCGGGCCGACCTCGGGGTGAAAACCACCATGCAACTGGTCGCCTCGCTACAGGCCGTCACCGGATTCTCCGCGACCGCCGATGAGGTCGAGCGCGAGGCGCGGACCGAGCTGACCAAATTGCTCCCGCCTCCCTTTCCGCCGCTTCTTCCCTTGCCGGATCGTCCGCGCGTCATCCTCATCGTCGGCGTCAACGGCACGGGAAAAACCACCTCGCTGGCCAAATTGGCCGCCATGCTCCGGCGCGAGGGACGTTCCGTGGTCATGGCCGCGGGCGACACCTTCCGCGCGGCCGCCATCGAGCAGCTGGCCGCGTGGGGAGAAAAGATGAAAATTCCCGTGGTCCGCGGCGCCTACCAGGGTGATCCCGCCGCGGTTTGCCATGATGCTCATGACACCGCGGTGCGAGAAAAAGCGGATTACCTTCTCGTCGACACCGCGGGACGTTTGCACACCAAACACAATCTCATGCAGGAATTGTCCAAAGTGAAACGTGTGCTCGGACGTCGCGATCCGGAAAGCCCGCATGAAATTCTCATCGTGCTCGACGCCACCACGGGTTCCAACGCCCTCGAGCAGGCCGCGCAATTCCAGGCCGCGTGCGGTTTGACCGGCGCGATTCTGACCAAGCTCGACGGCAGCGGCCGCGGCGGCATGGCCGTCGCCCTGCAGCAGGAACTCGGCGTGCCTGTGCGCTTCGTCGGCACGGGGGAGAAAGAGGCAGACTTCGCGCGGTTCGATCCGAAAGTCTTCGCCGCGGAAATGTTTTGAGACCAAGCCCGGGATTTTTCCGTAGGTAGGGCGCGACGTCCCCGGCGCGCCGGTTCGGGCGCGCGGCGGGTCCGGAGGCCCCGCCCTACCTTGCTAAAGGTGGATCGCGCCGTCCCGGCGCGATATTTCAATCCGGAAATCGCGATGGGACATCGCGATCCACCCGGGCGTCACTGCCCGCAGTAATGCAGGCTCACGCGACGCATCTTGTCGTTTCCCTTCTGCGCCGTGTAGTGCACTAGCCGCAGGGAGACGAAATTCTGCGGCCACATCCATGCCTTGAGCGTGTGCCGCAATCCGTTCTCGTTCCCGTTCTCGTCGGCGAAGAGTCGTCCGGGTCCGTATTTTTTATCCGCTTCCCGTTTGATCGTGGCAACCCACGCCGCGACTTTGGTGTCATCCCATTCCTCGCGATCGTATTGCAGTTCCACCTCGTTCAGTCCGCCCTCGGAAAAATAGAAAAGCGTGCGCTTGAGTCCTTCCTGCACGATGCCCGTCACGACGAGCACCTCGCGCTGACCGGCGCTGCGTTCCTCCACCACTTTGGCTTTCGCCTTGGTCACGACTTGTTTGATCCGGGCGGTCGGTTCGCCCCACTGCATTCCGAAAGGCGCTTTGATTTCCTGCTGCGCGGACGCCGGCACGGCAGCCATGAACATGGCCGGCAAAATCAACAGGATGGGGCGGAAAGGCATGGAGGCGGCGGTTCGGGTTTATTTCCTGACCCGCTAATTTTATGCCGAAACAGGTCCCAAGCAAACTCAGTCGCAAGGGCCTCTTCCAGAGCAAGACCCTGCGCCGGGATGCGCCCAGCTTCCACGGTTGACCAACCGTGAGGGGAGAGCGACTGCTTGTAGCGGCGGTCTATGACCGCCGGAACAATCTCAAGGCCGGGCAGCGACGGTCAGATCAGTTGGTCGCCGAAGCGACCTGTCTCGCTGCGCTCGGCTGCCCGCCGCTACAAATAGGCTTGGTTTTCGGCCGGCGGGCGATCGAGTTTGCGGTAGAAGCGCAGGGCTTCGATCGGGCTGCCGAAATCGGAGAGGAAATACAGACCGTCTTTGTAGCGTCCTCCCGGATCTCGGATGAGATATTCGTAGCCCTGTTTGCCCACGATGACGACGAAGTGGGTGATGCCGTTCGGGTAGCGCAGGCGCACGATCACCGGATTGCCGCGCAGCAAATTCCAATCGATAAGAAAATGCGATCCGTCGGCCTCGTAGACATGTTCGGCCACACCGGGCGGGAACTCCGCCGCCTTTTCCCAATAAAGCCATCCGCCTTTGGTGAAACCGCCGTTCTTTTTGAGGTAGCTGTTGAGTTCACCCGGATCGACATCCGCGCCGTAGGAAGCCAGCACCATGGCGGCTGAGGCGACCGCGCAACCTTCCGCGCCGAGCGAGGTCGGTCCGCCGGCCAGAACGTCGCGACCCCAGCGCCGGTCGGCTTGGGCGAAATGCGGCACGTCGTTGAGCACGGTGCTCGGGAAATAAAGCCCGCCGCTCGGCTCCAGCGGCGTGGCGGTCGCGGTCCATTTTTCGATCCAATGCCAGCCGAGGTAGGAACCGCCGGCCAGCGCGGAAACGAAAAGGGCGGCAACGATGGCGAGGAAAACCCGCATGCCGCTCAAGAAACGCGAAACTGCCCCGCTGCCAAATCATTTCTGCATGCCGGGCACAATTGGTCGGGCGTAAAGAACGCGGCCGGCGTCCCCAAGAACCGGGTAAAGGGCGGGATTTCGGTTCACCATTCGGGTCGGAATTGCCATCATCCGCCTTCCGCCCTCCCGCCCCATGCCCTTCTTCAATCGCCTCAGCATCCAGTCGAAGATGATCTTGCTGCTTCTCGCGGTGAGTCTTGCCTCGATTGCGGTGATGTCATGGATCGGATACCGCACGGCGCGCGAGGCGCTCATGCAATCCGCGCGCGACCGCTTGCAAGGTGTGCGCGTGGCCAAGACCACCACGCTCAAGGCCATGCTCGAGTCGCTGCGCGACCAAGTCGTTTCCATTTCCGACAGCAGGGCGGTGATCGAAGGCATGCGCACTTTCCGTGCCGCGCACCGTGAACTCGGCGCCGCGGCGCTTTCGCCGGAAGAAAACGCGAAGCTCGATGCGTTCTACCGCGACTACTTCGTGCCCGAGTTGGACAAAAGCGTCGAGGGCACGCCGGTGATCGAACAATACCTGCCGACACGTCCCGCGGAGCGCTACCTGCAATACCACTACACGGTGGCCAACCCGCACCCCTACGGCGAGAAGCAGAATCTCAACGAGGCGCCCGGCGACACCACGGCCTACGGCAAGACGCATGCCGACCTGCACAAATTCTTCGCGCGCGCGGTCAAGATCTTCGGCTTCCAGGACATGATGCTCATCGATGCCGACACGCTCGATATTGTCTACAGCTACGAGAAGACGACCGAACTCGGAACGAACCTCGAGAACGGTCCCTACGCGAACACGCTTCTGGGTTCCAAAATCCGATCCATGCGGCAACAGAAAGATCGCGACGATTTCAAGATCGTCGACTTCGAGCCTTACCGCCCGAATCTCGGATTGCCCATGGGTTTTGCCCTCAGCCCGGTGTTCGACGGGGCGCAAATGATCGGCGTTCTCGCGCTGCAGTTTCCCATCGACAATTTCAACACGGTGCTGACCGGCAATTTCCAATGGAAAGAGGAGGGGATGGGCGAGACGGGAGAGACCTACCTTGTCGGTCCCGACGGCACGATGCGCAGCCGCTCGCGCTTTATGTATGCGGATCCGGATGGATTCATCGATGTGCTGCGCCGCAGCAGCGTGCCATCCAGCGTCGTCGACCAGATAAAGCTGCAGGGCAATGTGCTCTGTACACTGCCCGTGGATTCGCCCGCGGCCGAAGCCGCGCTCAATGGTCAATCCGGCATCATGGAAACGACCGACTACCGCGGCGAGAAAGTGCTCAGTGCTTATGGTCCGCTCGAGCTCGACTCCCTGCGTTGGGGCGTGCTGGCCGAAATGGATCTGGCCGAAGCCGAAGGCCCGGTGCGCGCCTTCGCCCGCCGCGTGGTCATTGCCGCCGCGGCCTTGGCCGGCATCGTCACACTTGTTGCATTGGTTGTGGCGAACCTTCTCACCCAGCCGCTCCGCCGCCTCGCCGAAGGGGCGCACCGTCTCGGCGCGGGCGAGACCGATGTGCGGGTCGACATCAAATCGCAGGACGAATTCGGCGAACTCGCCGCCGTCTTCAACAACATGTCGGCCAGCATCAAATCGCAGAAGGAAAAGCTCGAGCGGCAGATCCAGGAAAATCAGGAACTGTTGCACAGTATTCTGCCGGCTTCGGCCGTGGCGCAGCGCCGCGAAGGCGACGAGAAAGCCAACCGCGAATTCGCCGACGTCAGCGTCCTCTTCGCCGAGATCATCGGCATGGAGGAATTCAGCGCCCGCGCCGGTGAAAGCAAAGCGCTCGCCCTGCTCGGGGATCTCATCGCCGCCATCGACGAAGCCGCGGAAAAATCCGGCATCGAGAAAGTCAAAACCATCGGCGGCTCGTATCTCGCCGTCTGCGGATTGTCCGTGCACCGTCCCGACCACGCGCGCCGCATTGTCCAGTTCGCCCAGGAAATGGTGCGCATCGTCGGACTTTTCAACCGCGACGAGGATGCCGGTCTTTCCGTCGCGGTCGGCATCAATTCCGGTCCGGTTGTCGGTGGCGTGGTCGGTCGCCGCAAGTTCCTCTATGACTTGTGGGGCGACACCGTGACCATCGCGCGCCGCCTCGCCGGCGGCGAGGGCGCAGCCATCCGCGTGACTTCCGCCGTGCGCGACCGCGTGGGCGAGCAGTTCGTCCTCCGCGGACCGGTGAAACTCGGCCCCGAAGGAAAATCCGGCGGGGAAGCATGGGAAGTGACGAGCTAATCGCCTCGCCTGGCTCATGATCTTTCCGCCCACTTCTTCCGCCAGCAGCAAGGTGGATCGCGCCGTTTGCCTATGGGCCATCTCCGTCCCGCACCTGCGGGACTACGGTTCGGCGCGATTTCTTTGCCCGGAGATCGCGATGCGGAGATCGCGATCCATCTCATCTCCGCTATGAGCGATCTCCTGCCATCTTATCTCACCAATTTCTGGCCGGCCGTTTTTCTCGCGGTCGGTTTTCCGGTGGCGCTTCTCCTTCTCAACGAATCGATCGCTCTCTGTCGCCGCCGCGGCCTGCCCGTCGAGCGCACCCTGCGCAGTCTCCGCAATCTCGTTATCCCCGCCGCCGCGCTGCTGGTTTTTATCCGTTTCGTCCTCGAGTTGCCGAAAGAAAGCACGACATCGCGTCTCGTCGAATCCGCATTCTGGATCCTCCTGCTCTACACACTGCTCGGCGTGGTCAATGATCTTGTCTTCGGCCGCGGCGAACCCGTCGAGGGACGTCCACGCTGGACCGACAAAGTTCCCAAACTTTTCCGCGATCTCGTCCGCGCCCTCCTCGTGGCGATCGGCGCAATGGTCGTCTATTCGCAGGTCTGGGGTCACGAGGTTTCCGCCGCGCTGACTGCGCTCGGCCTCGGTTCCATCGTCATCGGTCTCGCGTTGCAGGAACCGCTCGGCAACATCGTCTCCGGACTCATGCTCCTCTCCGAGCGCCCACTCAATGTGGGCGATTGGATCCAAGTCGGCGGCGTGCGCGGCCGCGTCATCGAGATCAACTGGCGCGCGGTGCATATCGAGACGCCCACGCGCGAATTGCAGGTCATTCCCAATGTCGAACTCTACAAGGGAACCTTCGCCAACTTGTCGCGTCCCACGCCGCTGCGCACCGAGGTGATCGAGATGGGCTTCAGCTACGACGATGCTCCGAACCGCGTGAAAGAAGTGATGCTCGACCTGCTCCGCACCACACCCGGCGTGTTGGCCGACCCGGAACCCCTCGTCCGCACTGCCGCCTACGCCGATTTCTCCATCAATTACCGCCTCATTTTCAGCGTCGAGTCGCAGGCGCATCTTCCCGATGTGCGCGATGCCGTCATGTCGCGCCTCTGGTATGTGATCAAACGCGAGAACATCACCATTCCGTTCCCCACCGCGCTCGAATACGAACCCGGCCAAGATCCGTCCAAGCTGCAGCCGACCGTCGACGATTACCTGCGCGAACATGTGCGCTTCAAGCCGGCGGCCGGGGAGGGCACGAACGCTCCGCAGCTTGTCTCGTTCGCTGCGGGCGAGACCGTGCAGGGACCGGACCGCGCCTTCGACGGATTCGCTCTTGTTGTTGCCGGTCGCGCCAATCTGCTCGCGAACGATGCCGCTGGCCAGGCAGTGCTTATCGGCGAGCTCGGGCCCGGCGAATGTTTCGGAGACAGCGTCACGGCCGGGGGCGCCGCGGAAAAAATTTCCATCGTGGCGGACGGCGACCTCGAAGTCGTGGTCTTCGCCGACGAAGCGATCAACGATCTCCTCAACAAATCACCCGCCTTGGCCGCGGAAATCGGCGATGCCATCGAAGTGCGCCGCCAGGCCGCGCAGGCCATCCGTCGCCGTTCCACCACTGCATGAAAACCATCATCCCCAAATTCCTCGCGCTGGTCCTGTCCATCCTGTTCCTTGGCGCCTCCGCATCCCACGCCGCGGAAAAAATCCGGGTGGTGGTCAAACCCGCCGAACCCTTCGCCTTCGAGGAAAACGGCGTGCTCAAAGGCTACTCGGTGGATCTCTGGAAAAAGATCGCTGCTGCGTCCGGCTTCGAATTCGAAACCCGCGTGGTTGACACCGTGCCAGAACTGCTCGAAGCCGTGAAAAGCGGCGCGGCCGATGTCGGTGTCGGTGCGATCAGCATCACGCCCGACCGCGAGAAGCTCATGGATTTTAGTCATCCGTTCTTCAAGTCGGGCCTGCAAGTCATGGCCCGCTCGAAAGGTGAAGCCGGTGCCTTCACCGCCTTCCGCGCGTTATGGAATCGCAATGTGGCCGAGGTCGTCGGCGTGTTGCTCCTCGCTGTCTTCCTCGTGTCGCACGTGCTTTGGATGGTCGAACGCAAGATCAATGCGGAAAGCTTTCCCGAAGGCTATGTGCGCGGCGTGTGGGAATCCGTCTGGTGGTCCATCGCCACGCTGATCAGCGGCGGTTGCGAAAACAAAGCGCCGGTCGGTGTGGCGGGACGACTCGTTGCCGTCGTCTGGATGCTTGGCGGGATCGGTCTCACCTCCTACATCACCGCGACACTCGCCTCGGCCATGACGGTCAATACGCTCACTGCCGAGGTTTCGGGCCTGTCCGACCTGCGCGGCACGCGCGTCGGCACCATCGCCGGAAGCTCGGCCCAGTCGCTGCTCGAAAAATCCGGCTTCAATGTCACCGGATACGCCACCATCGACGAAGCCGCCGCCGCGTTGCAACGCGGGGAGGTGACCGGTGTGGTCTATGACAGTCCTTTGCTGCGCTATTTCCTTTCTGAGAATCCCGCGGCCAAGCTCAGCTTGGTCGGGCCGCTCTTCGATCTCCAGGATTACGGATTCCCCATGCCCTTGGGCAGCCCGCTACGCAAACAAATCAACTCCGCGCTGCTCGACCTCCAAGTCGCCGGCGTCACGGGCAAACTCGAAACCGATTGGTTCGAAGAACCGGCGGCGGAATAAGACAACGTCCCCAAGGATCCGGACGTCTGGCAAGGTGGATCGCGCCGTTTGCCACGCGCCCCGCTCAAAGCTTCAGTCCGGAGACTGTGTTTGCGCCGTGTCAGCGGCGCGAACACCATCTTCTGACATCCTCTTCCATCGGTGGCTTTCTGACCTCTGACCTGCCTGCCAAAGTTCAAAGCCTTCGCAAACCCAGTTGCTTCCCGGCACACACCCGCCAATGCACGGGTTCAGGGACTGTGGGCTATCTCCGTCCGCCGCTTTTACTCTCGGCTTCGATTCCCATTGCCCCAATCGAGCAGTGAAAAGACAATCACCCTCATGAAACCGATCCTCGCTCTTTTCCTCGGCCTTGTGCTCTCCGCTCCCGTTTCCGCTGCCGAACAAAAACCCGTTCTCGTCGTGCTGACCAGCCATGCGCAAATGGGCGACACCGGAAAACCGACCGGATTTTTCCTCGGTGAGCTGACCCACCCGCTTGAGGTCTTCGAAAAAGCCGGCTTGCCGGTCGAGTTGGCCTCGATCCAAGGCGGGGAGCCTCCGGTCGACGGACTCGATCTCAAGGACGAAATCAACAAGCGCTATTGGAACGATCCCGCATTCCGCGCAAAGCTCGCCGCGACAAAAAAATTGTCCGATCTTGATCCCGCCGATTACTCCGCCGTCTTCTTCTCCGGCGGACACGGAACGATGTGGGATTTTCCGGACGATGCTGCGGTGCAGAAATTTGCCCGCGAACTTTACGAAGCGGACTCACCGGTCGGCGCGGTGTGTCATGGTCCGGCTGCGCTGGTGAATGTGAAACTCTCCGATGGCAGCTACCTCGTCGCCGGAAAAGAGGTCAGCGCTTTCACCAACTCGGAGGAGGAAAAAGTCGGCCTGACCAAAGTGGTTCCCTTTCTGCTCGCCACGAAACTCGAGGAACGCGGCGCGAAGCACGTGGCGGCGCCCGATTTCGAGAAGAAAGTCGTGGCCAGCGGCAAATTAGTCACCGGCCAAAATCCCGCCTCCGCCTCCGGCGTCGCGGAAAAGATGGTCGAATTGCTGAAGAGCGGGAACTAGAGCGCCAGTCACGCTCTGGCAACTTCCCTCCGCGTCTATCCGTGGCTAAAAAGTCCCGGAGCCCGTGCCGCGGATTTTGCTGGAGAGCAGGAAACTTCCCGGGAACGTTCTCTCGCGTGGCGCAAGATTCGAGGGGAAATGACGCCTTTTTGTTCGACAGAAGACGCCTCTTGGTCTCACCTTGACCAAATGATCAGGGTCGTCCGGAATGTATCTGTCGCCGTTCTTCTGCTGGTTGGCACAACCCGCGCGGAACTTGTTTTTGGCAATCTCGGGGCGGACGGCTCCACGGCCTTGGGCACGTTGAACAATGATGTGGGACCAGGTCTGGGCTGGGTAGCGCAGGGCTTCGGCACGGGGACATCGTCAAGTCTGCAATTGCAGTCCGTTACCTTGGGTCTCTTCGGCACGGATGCCGGGACCATCCCTTTGACCGTTTCGATTTTCACCGGGGTGGTTTCGGGTCCGAATATTGTGCCCAACACTTCGCTTTACACTTCCGCTGTCACCAATGTGGGCACCACGGGCAAATACACCTTTACCTTCAGCAACTCCCTGTTGCAGGCCAACACGACCTATTTCGTTATTCCCGCTGGAGGCAGTTGGTATTTCAACACCGGTTCACCAGCCGCCCCGGTTGGCCAAAATGGATCGGGCTATGTCTCGGCCGGAACTTGGGAAAGCTTCGCCACGAACTCCACGCCCGTTGGACCGTGGGAGGTGGCGGATTTCTCGCGTTACAGCCTTTCGGTTATGGCCACAGGCGCCGCCGTGCCCGAGCCGGGCACGTGGGCTGCGGCGGCGCTGCTTGTCGGCGGCGCTGCTTATGTGCGCTGGCGCAAGCGCACCAAAGCGGTCTGACATTCACACATCTGCCCATTGCAGGAACCCGCACGGTAACGTGTGGCTTTTGATTTCCTAGAGACGCTGGAAAGGGCCCGCGCCCCGTGTTGCCCACGGCGTGTGGCCGGGGGACGACCTTTGAAGAACGCGGATCCGACCTTGCTGCGCTTGATCGACTAAGGCGTGCCTGATCGTCGGCCGCGATACCTCGCCTCAAATCCGGTCAACCACCAAGCATCGCCCGTGTAGCTGGCCGTGGTAGGGCTTTTCTTAGTTCTTCTTTTTCGCCTCAGGCGTAGGTGCGGGCGTTGGCGCGCCGGCGGGCATTTGCTGCTGGGCGGCTTGCTCGCGTTGGACGAGTTCCTGCACTGCCGAGCGGAGATCGCCGAGCGGCACCCATCCTATAACATTGCCTTGCGCGCCGGTGGCTTTCGAAGCGAAGGATGCGGCGTTGAGCAACTGCGCTTCCCCGTTCACCTTGTTGAATCGCACCACGGTGTCGATCGAGTTGGTGCCGATCGTGACTTCGGCCGCGATGCATTCCCACGGAGCAGCGGTCGCATCGGCTGCGGAGGAGGATTGGTCGGTGCAGGAAGGGAGAAGAACGGCGGAACCCGCTGCGATGAGAAGGAAGATGCTTTTGTTCATGGTGTGCGCTTTGTAAGTGGCGGGTTTGGTGTTGGCAAACGCAATCACGCGCGCGGGAAGATCATCTTCACTTCCGCTCCGCCAAGATTGGATTTGCCGAAGGTAATTCTTCCGCGGTGGTTCTCCATTGCGGTGCGGACGACGTAAAGCCCGATGCCTGTGCCGCCTTTTTTCGTGGTGGTCAGAGGTGTTTCGGCCAATTCAGCGCCGGACCAACCGGGTCCACTGTCGCCGATGGTGAGGATGACTTCGTCTTTGTTGCCGGCGAGATCGACGGAAATTTCGCGACGGTCGGCAGCGGGTTCGTCGATCGCCTCCGCGGCGTTGCGCAGGATGTTGGTGATGGCTATTTGCAACTGCGCGTCGTCGCCCATCACGTGGTGGGGTCGATCCAGACCGGACTGGAGGACGGTGATATCCAACTTGGGAAACAGATCCCCGAAATAGAGAAGTGCACTGTTCGCCACGGTAGCCAAGTCGATCAGGGTGTGGCTGGTTTGCACGCTGCGCATGAGCATCTTCATCTTGTCGATGGTGGTGACCACCCGCCCGGCTTCCGCCGCCACGATGGCCAGTGCACCCCGGGCATCCACGGCACCGGCCATGGCCATGTTGCTCTCGAGCAAAATGGCGCTGAGCGGTTGGTTGATCTCGTGGGCGACGGCTGCGGCCGTGAGGCTGGTCTTCAATTTGCGCGTGAGTTCGTGACGCTGCGTTTCCTCGACGACCTTTTCCAGGTTCCGCGCGGCCGCGAGGGCCGCTTCGGCCTGGCGCTGCTCGGTGATGTCGAGGAAGGTGCCGAAGAGCATGTTCTCCGCCACGAGACAATCGATGCGCACATTGCGCTGGCCGCCGTGTTTGCAGGTGACGAGAAATTCCATCGGCCGGGCGGGCCGGTTTTCGCGCACCGATGCGGAGACCTCCGCATCGAATTCGTCGAAGACGGCCTTCCGGTATTTCTCGTCGGGATAGGCGCACCGCGCCCAGTCGGCCATGGTGGGGCAATCCTCGATCGTCCACCCGTAGGTTTCGGTGAATGCCTTGTTGATGAAATTCACCGGCTGCCCGGGCGTGTGCAGGGTGCTCGCCACGGGGATCGGCAGGTGGTTGATGATTCTATAAAACTCCTCCTTGGCGGCGAGGAGTTGCGCCTCGGCCTCCTTTCGGGCTGTGATATCGATGAACACGCCCTCCCAAACCACCTCGCCGTTTGCGGTTTTCCGGGGCACCGACTCGATCGAGACCCAAGTCACCTTGCCATCCCGAAGCCAGCGTCCCTCCCACTTGTAGGGCTTCAACGCGGCCGCTCCGGCGATGTTGTGGGCGATGGCTTCTTCGCGGTCGTCGGGGTGAACGATGGAGAAATAATGCGAGATGTCTTTTTTGAGCTTCACGGGATCCAGGCCCGTCATCTCCAACCAGCGTTTGCTGAGAAATGTGTAGCGTTGCGGGCCTTGGCGCGGACTGAGCAGCACATAGGTGCCGACCGGGATGTTCTCCGTGAGATGGAGCGCCGTCTTCGCATCATCCTCCGCCTGCCGGCGCTCCGTGACATCGATCACGGCCCCATCCCAGACCGTGAGGCCATCGGGCAACTGGCGTGCCATCGACTCGAGCCGATACCACCGTGTCGCTCCGCGGATGATGTAGCGGCTCTCGTTGTAGAAATGGGACTTCAGGCGCGCCGCCTCCTCTGCGGCTGCAAAGAATGGCCCGACATCGTCCGGATGCAGGTTCCGGTAGACCGCCATGGGGTCGGCGGCAATTTCCTCGCGGGTGATATCCATCATTTCCACCAGCCGGTTGCTGAAGAAACTGAAGCGCGGCCCGTTGTCTTGCGGGTCGCGGTAGAAGACATAAGCGCCGACCGGAAAGTTCTCCGTGAGCTGCAGCGCTGGCGGAATTTCGGGGGGTGTGGAAGCCTGTTGGCTCTTATTGCGCCGTGGCATGGTTGGTTATTTCCCTTTCGGGCTTGAAAATGAAGGACGCCGCAGAGCGATGGCAGCGTGAAGGAGTTCGCTGCCCTGCGTGCCGAGTTTTTGCGCGATACTTTTACGGTGGGTCTGCACCGTGTTGGTGCTGATCCCAAGCACATCGGCGATTTCCTTGGTGAGCAGACCGCGTCCGATCATGCGGAAGACTTCGTATTCCCGCGCACTGAGTTTTTCAACGATGCCAGAACCCTGATCTGGCGGCACGAGAGCCCTGACCTTCCGGGCCAGCCTGTCGAAGGCCTGCGTTTTATCCAAGATGGCGTGCACGCTGCCGCGCAAGTCGTCGGGGCACACGAAGGTGCTGGCTTCGCCGGAGAGGATGATCGTCTTGGCTGCTTGGTTCAGCTTCATCAGACGGCGGGCTATCGCGATACCATTGCCGTCGGGCAGTGCCAGATCGAGGACCAGAAGGTCCGGTCGGTGTCTTTCGCAGGCGGCAAGACCGGCAGCCTCTGTCCGCGCCGTGGCCACGACCTGCACGCGCAACATGTCCTGCAGCATGTTGTGCAGCATGTGCAGGAACATGGTTTGGTCTTCAACGATGACGCAACGGATTTTCATGCGTGGGGAGCAATACCTGCCCAACCTTCGCATGATCCGGCTGCTTTTTGCCATCACCTCATGAGGTGATACCGGGGCATTTCATGTTCTGGTAACTTTTCGCCGCCTTGGCCCAAACCCACCTTTCTCTGCCCATGAGAACCATCATCACCCAACCGGCATTCAAACCACTTCGTCTCGCGTTTCTTTGCACGCTGCTCGCCGCTGCGGACCAGAAACTCACCGCTAGCATCGGCACCACGCCAACCGAATCTTACTGGAACGGGCCTGATGAAGGCATTGGGGCGTGGGAGACACCGGCCAACTGGCTCCCCACCGCGTTGCCGACGACAACCGCGTATCTCAACAACGGTGGCACCATTTCCTTGACCAGTGCGCAAAGTCTCGACTCATTCATCATCGGAAGTGTCCCACCTTTCGATGGCACACTCAGGCTCTACAGCGGCGGTAACCTCACGGCGCGGCAGATCGTCATTGGCACGAAAGATACCGGCGGCAATTTGACGTTCATAGGTGGAACCGTGACCGCACCGAGAATTGTTTTCGGCGGCGGATCTAGCACGTTGCAATTCCAGCAAGCTGAAGCGCTTACTCTCAACTCGGTCATTTCCGGCCCCAGCGCCCGCAACAATGGCGTGTATCAACAGGGCCCCGGCACGACGACGTTCACGGCCAATAATACTTACACCGGCATTACGGCCGTGTATAACGGTCGGTTTCAGGTCAACGGCGCGCATACCGGCGGCAAAGCCTACTGGGTCGCGTACACCGGCGTGCTCGGCGGTATCGGCACTATCTCCGCCGGGGTGACCGTGGCATCGGGCGCTGCGGGCGGCACGGTTGCCCCAGGACTCGCTGGCTCCATCGGGGAACTATCCATCGGGTCGCTCACGCTCAAACCGAGTGGAGCGGTCGAGATTGCGGTGACCAACAATGCGACAAGCCTGCTCAGAGTCACTGGTGCCGCAAATCTCAATGGAAAGCTTACTTTCACCAGTCTGGCCCCGCCAACCGGCGCCCTTTACCCGCTGCTTACTGCTGGCACGACATTGAGCGGCATCTTCACTTCGATCAACAACCTGCCGGACGGCTACGAAGTGTTCTACGGCGATAACAACACGGTATTTCTCAAAAGGAGCGCTGCCCCGCCATTCAGCGCTGCCGCTCTGCTATCAAGTGGCGAATCTCTCATCACCGGAGGGTCATTGCCTTTCGACGTCGCTGTGGTGAACTCCGGAAGCGCTTCGCTTAGCTTCACGGCGACCAATGGCACCAGCACCACGGGCTCCGTTGGCAGCACAACGGTCAATGGCGGCGATTCGACGAACGCGGCCGGACTTTCTTTCAATGGCGCCACCGTGGGTGCCAACCAGAGCGGAACTTTCTCCGTAACCAGCGGCGGCACCACGAACAACCTTACGGTCAGTGGAATCTCGGTCTATGCGCATGCGGCGGGCTCCGTGGTGGGTGGGACGAATCTCGGCTTCGCACCCGTGCACGTCGGTTACACCTCTGGCGGCGCATCGACGAACAGCATCGCGGTGAGCAATGCCGCGACGAATGGTGCGGCCAGCCTTCGCGCCAATCTCGGTGTGACGAACAACAACACGAACTTTGTTTCCATCGTGCGCGACGTCGCCCCCGGTTCGACCGGCCTCGTCACCGGCACTCTGGCCCCTGGTCTTGCGGTTGGTCAGTCGAACATCGCGGTGCAGTTGCAGTTTTATGATGACTCCACCTTGTCCGGCGCCACGAACAATCTTGGCACGACGAACATCAATCTGAGCTACTATGTTTATTCGGGTCAGGGCGTCTGGACCGCGGGATCGGGCGGGAATTGGACCAACATTTCCAACTGGCAAGTTCCGGGTGGCGTGCCCGGTGCCGACGGTGTGCTCAGCACGAACGACACCGCATTTTTCGGCACGGGGGGTAAGGGACCGGTCGCGCTGAACGATAACGCGCAATTGCGCAGCATTACCTTCGACTCTTCCTCAGCTTATGTTGTTTCGGGCTCCGGCCAGATCACGCTCGCGGCGGCGGGCGGAACTAATGCGGCGATCAACACGCTCGCCGGCAACCACACGATTTCCAACCGCATCGTGGCCGGGAGCGAACTGGGTATCTCCAACGCCGGTGGCTCGACTTTGGCTTTGGCCGGCAACATCTCCGGTGCGGGCGCTTTGAATAAAACCGGATCCGGTGGCGTCACTTTGTCGGGGAACAATTCCCACACGGGAGGAACACTGCTCAATGGGGGCACCATGATTTTCACGTCGGGCAGCAGTTTCGGCACCGGAACACTCACCATTGGCGCCGCCGGCACCGTTCTGAGCAACGCGTCGGCGAATGTGGTTTTGCCGAACAATGTCGTCTTTTCCAACTTCAGCGGCATGTTCGACCTCCGCTTGCCCAACAACAGCTCGCTCGTGCTCAACGGCACCATCAGCGGCGGTGGCCCCAACGTGCTTTGGCGATTTACCGGCGGCGAAAGCGGACAGAACACCGGTGCGCTCACGCTCAACGGAACCAATACGTTCGCCGGAACGCTCGAGGTCTTCCGCGGTCCTCTCATTCTCGGTAATTCCCAAGCCGCGGGCACCTCGCTCATCGTTCTCGACAGCAACCTGAACCCGAATGGCTCGCTTCAATTCTCCTCCAGCTTTGCCATTAGCAACAATATCCAGACCAAGGGGGCGAGCGAACCGATCGGGGTTGCGGCAGGCCGGAGCAACGGACTCGCCGGCGTCGTCTCAGGAACGGGCGGAATCAACAAGGTCGGTGCCGGCACGCTGTATCTCCTCGCCAACAATACTTACAGCGGCAGCACGCTGATCTCGGCCGGAGCATTATCCGTCGGCAACGGCGGCACGGCCGGCACCTTGGGTGCGGGGCGCGTGACCAACAACTCGAGCCTCTTTCTCAACCGCAGCGATTCCTTCACGGTCTCGAACTCGATTTCCGGAACGGGCATCTTGACCAAGCTGGGCGCGGGCACGGTCACGCTTCTAGGCACGAACACCTACAGCGGCGATACGCGCAACTACGCCGGTGCGATTGTTCTCGGTAATAACAACGCACTCGGATCCGGCGAATTGGTCTTTGGTGATGGCACCGGTTATGCAACCAACAACCAGGGCGGCACCATTATGTCGTCCGATGCGACATCACGGACGATCAATAACCCGACGGCGCTGGCCAACAGTTCGACCTTCGGTGCTGCGGGCACGGGCGATTTGCTTTTTACCGGAAACATGATCGCTGGAGCATTGAGCAAAACTTTCACCATCAACAACACGAACACGGAATTCCGCGGCGTGATCTCCGGAAGCGGTGCGCGTATCAAAGCGGGACCGGGTACCATGATCTGGAGCGGCGAAAACACGCAATCCGGATTGGTCACCATCAGCAGCGGGACCCTGCAAATCGGCAACGGCACGGGCACCGGTCGCATCGGCACCGGCAATGTGGTGAACAACGCCACGCTCGTCTTCAACGGAAACAATCCTGCGCCGGTGGACAACAACATCTCCGGCACGGGTGCGCTCATCCGTCGCGGTGCAGGCACGACCACGCTCTCGGGGTTCAATACTTATGCGGGCACCACGACCGTCGAAGCGGGTGCACTCTTCATCAACGGTGATCACACCAATGGCGGAGCCTACACGGTTAACAGTGGCGGCACGCTCGGTGGTTTGGGCCGCACGACTTCTGCTGTCGCAGTGCAATCTGGCGGCAACATCACGCCCGGGGCCGGTTCCACCGAGGAACTGATCGTCGGCGGATTGACGCTCGATGGCCGCCTCAACATTTTCGTCGATGGCGGAAGCTCGAGCCTGCTCAGCGTTCTGGGGTCGGCGGCGCTCGGTGGCGGTTCCTCGGTCTCGTTCAGCACTGGTTCCAGTCCGCTCACGGAATCGATCTACACCTTCCTGACCACGACGGGTGGTTTGACCGGAACTTTTTCCACAAACATCAGTGTCCCAACCGGTTACGGGGTGTTCTACGACTATGATGACGGGATCGCTTTCCTCAAGAACACCGAAGTGACGAATGTGGTCGCGGCTGTTTTCTATGGAGAAAATGCCGTCATCGGCAATGGATCCACCAACTTCGGTGTCTTCGTCTACAACGGCAGTTCGACCACGCCTATCACGAACTTCACGGCCACCGCCGGCACATTGACGGCTGGCGGTCCTCTCTCCACGAACAATGTCGCCACGAACAGTGGCGTCGAACTAGCGGGTCTCAGTTTCACCAACCCCGGAACAACTTTCGGCACGAATCCCGGCAACTTCCAAACCGTGCTGAACGGCGCGACCAATACCGTCGACTACGAAGTGGTGGTTTATGACCACGCCCGAGGCAGCCTAGGGACAAACCGAGTTTCCCTCGGCGCGGCCATCGTTGGCTTCAGCAATGCGCTCACCGGATCACTGCAGGTCAACGCCTCGAACACCGCCAACGGCTTCAACGCCCCGCTCGGCGCCGATGTAACCAATGCCCCAGCCAACCTCACGGTTGCGGCTGCGCGGGAGATCGAGGGCGGTTCCTCGGGCAATCTCTTGATGAGCCTCGCGACCAACCAGACGGCCGGTGTTTTCTCGAATAATGTCACTGTGACCTTCTTCGATGATTCGCTTCTCAGCGGCGCGACCACGCTGGCGGCCTCGACCAACACGGCGACCTTTGTCGTGACGGCCGACATTTACAACCACGCCTCCAACCAGATCAGCGGCACCACGCTGGGTCTGCGTCCGGTGCACCAAGGCGCAGGGGGTCAGATTTTCAGCACGAACAGCATCGCAGTGACCAACGCGGACGGGTTTCGCGTGGCTTTAGGGTCGGCCAACACCATCACCAACGAAGGCCTGTCGGTCGGCACGGTGCAGGATTTGGCGGAGGGCACATCGATGGAAGTCGATGCGATTCTGGATCTCGACGCGGCCGGCGCTCTCGTGGGCCGTTTCACCAACAATGTCGAGGTGCGCTTTTTCGACGACTCGACACTCGATGGCGCGAGCACCAATGTGGGCACGGCGACCATCGAGGTGGTCGGCTACGTTTATACCGGCAAGGGCGTCTGGCTCGGCAATGGAACGGACTGGGCGGCCATCACTAACTGGCAGGAACCCGGTGGCACGCCGGGATTGGATGGCGCACTCAGCGTCAATGACACCGCGACGTTCGACACCAACGGAACTTCCTTCAATGTCGATCTGGCCGAGGATGCCAGCTTGCGCGCCATCACCTTTTCGAACGCCGCGAATGCTTACACCATCGGCGGCGACGGCCTGATTTCTCTCACCGCAGCGAGCGATGGTCCGGCGACTCTGGCGAACTTTGACGGCACGCACACCATCTCGAACAACATCCGCATGGGCAGCACGCTCGAGGTGACCGATGCAACCAACACCCAACTCACCCTCGCCGGTGTGCTCAGCGGCTTCGAAGGGTTCACCAAGTCCGGCGATGGCACGCTGACTCTGGCGAATGCCAATACCTACAGCGGCACAACCGCGGTGACCGGCGGAACCCTCCAAGCCGCGACCAACGGAGCGTTCTCCTCGCAATCCGGAGTGTTTCTCAACGGCGGCACGATCGATATCGGCAGCACGACGCAGGCTGTGCCTTGGCTGACAATCGCGTCCGGCACGCATACCCAGACCAATGGCAGCCTGACCATCACGGATCTCTATGCCGACTCACTACAGATCGCTTCCGAAGCCGGCGGCACGGTTGTCTACAACCTCCAGGGCGGAACCTTGGCAACGGATCAGCAGGCCAACCTTCAGGTAGGTTGGTTCGGTGATGGCACGCTCAATCAATCGGGCGGCTTGGTAGACATCACTGGATACTTCGTCCTTGGCCGTTGGGGTGGGGCAACTGGCACCTACAACCTCACCAACGGCATCGCCAACCAATCGGCGGATAGCCGCTTTACGATCATCGGCGAGGATGGAATCGGTGAACTCAACGTCGGTGGATCCGGTGTATTCAACGCAGTCAACACCATCCAGCTGGGCTGGGGAAGCGGCAGCGGAACTTTGCGCATTACCGATGGCGGTCAGGTCAACGCGCCAGGCATCAACCTCGGCAGGCAGGACGTCAACCGCCTGATCTTCGACGTGACTACCTTGACGAACTTCGAGGTGCCGGTCAGCGGCGCGGGATCGGTGGTCAAAGCCGGCACCGGAACCGTGGTCTTCGACCAGAACAACTCCTACGGCGGAACTACGACGATCAGCAACGGCACGTTGGAGGTCAATGGCATCCACAGCAGCGCTGGCGCTTACACCGTGATGAGCAATGCGGTTGTGCGCGGAACCGGCGAAATTGAAGGCTTTGTCACGGTGCAGAACGGCGGCACGATCAATCCCGGAGTCGGTGGCAACAACGAAGAGTTCAAAATCGGCGGTCTCGAGATCCAAGCGGGCGGTATCCTCAATGTTGTGCTCGGTGGTGCAACCACCAGCCAGCTGCAGGTCGCGGGTGGCGTCACGCTCGACGCCGCCAGCGTAGTGAATTTCTCAACTAACGCTCCTCTCACCGCCTCGCTCTATCCGTTCCTGAAATACGGCGGTGCGATCAGCGGGACTTTCGGGACGACCGACAACGTGCCGCCCGGTTACGAGGTCATCTATGATTCCGACGACAAGTTGGTTGCGCTTTTGTTCTCCGCCACGAACTACGCGGTGTCACCGGTCTTCAATGGCGAGAATGCGGTCATTACCGGGGGCACGTTGCCATTCGATGTTTTTGTCTACAACAACACCGCAACCAATGTCGCGGTCACCGCGACCGGCGGCACCAGCACGACAGGGAGTTCGGCGACAAACATTCCTTCGGAGGCTTCGGATAGTCTCGCCGGGCTGGCGTGGACGAGCACGACCGTGGGAACCAACCAGACGGGAAATTTCGAAGCTGTCTTCACCCCGCCCACTGGGTCGGTGCAGACAAACACCGTCAATGTCACCGTATCGGTCTACGACCACGCCTCGAATATGACAACGGGGAACAATCTTGCCTTTGCCCCAGTCCATGCGCGCAACACCAACCCGGTCGCCACGACCAACAGCATCACAGTGAGCAACTCCGTGCTCGGCGGCCCGCGCGTCGCGCTCGGGATGACCAACATCAACACCAACAGCGCCGTGGTCATCGACGATGTGGCCGGTCTGGTCCAAGGCGACTCGATCGAAATCAACGGCTCGCTTGATCCGGCCTCGATGGCAGTCGGCCAATTCACCAACACGGTGCAGCTCGTCTCCTTCGACGACTCGGATCTCAATGGCGCCATCACGCTCGGCACCAACACCATCACCGTCACCGGCTACGTCTACAGTGGTCAGGGCGAATGGACCTCGACGGGGGTCGGCAATTGGGCAGACTTCAACGACTGGGAGGTTCCGGGCGGCACGCCGGGTCTGGACGGCGAGTTCAGTGTGAACGACACCGCGCTCTTCGGAGGCGCCGGTAGCGGTATCGTCAACAACAACGGCAGCGTGCAAATGCTGTCGATGACCTTCTCGAATGACACCGCGTCCTACTTCATCACCGGATCCGGCACGATCCAGTTGACCTCCTCGGGAACAAATCCTGCGGCGATCAACAACCTGGCTGGTGCGCACATCATCGACAACAAGCTGGAACTCGGGAGCGATGTCGTCCTCTCCAACGCGGCGGACACTTTGCTCACGCTGAATAAGCCGGTCGACGGCGCCTTCGGCCTGATCAAAGAAGGTGAGGGCACAACGACTCTCTCGGCTACCAACACCTACACCGGCGGCACCACGGTCAACGGCGGGTTGCTCAACATTGAAGGTGGCCGGCGCAGCATGGCCAATGTCAGCAACAACGTGCTGACCGTGAATGCTGGCATCGTTTCGCTCAACACCAGCGATGTCTTTGGTCAGCACTACGAGGCGATCAATGCGCCGGTGGTCATCAACGAAGGCGGAACGTTGCAAAACGGCGGTCCGGTCTACAATCCGCTCGGTCCCGTTTATCTCAACGGCGGCAGCATCGTCGCAACAGACGTCGAGCCGGGCGGCGGATATTCCTTCTCCTTCAAGGGCGATGTCATTGTCGACGGCACGGCTCCCTCGACCATCGACGGTCCGGGTCTGGCCCTCGGCGGGGGCGATATCGACTCCACCCGCTTCGAAGTAGCCGATGGTTCCACGCTGGATATCACCGGAGACCTGATCGACGGACCTTCGGCAAATTACGCCGTCTCGCAACCCAGCCGCTTGGTCAAAGAGGGCGCGGGCGCCGTGGTTATGTCCGGTGCGAACACTTACCGCGGCGGCACCTACATCAACGCCGGCACGATTGTGGCGGCGTCGCCGACCGCTTTGGGATCAGGCCCCGTGGAACTGCTGGCCGGCACGCTCGAGTTGCGCTCTCCGCTGCAGATTGCCTCGCTTGTTTGGGACGGCGGCGGCGGCGCGACGCAAATCGCCATCGCGAACCCGGGGACGAACTTCCTCACCGTGGACACCCCGATCAGCATTCTCAACGGGGTGAACAACTTCAACTTGGCCGGCTCCTCGCCTACTGCACCGGTCAAACTTCTCGCTGCTCCCAATCTTGAAGCTAACGACATTAGTCTGTTCGGCTTCGAGGGGGTGGACCCCAGCGCCTATGCCTTGAGCTACATCAACGGCGACCTGTGGCTTGTTCCCCTTGATCCTCCCGTGCCTCCGGTTCCCCCGGCTCCTGCCTATCCGAACTTCACGCAGTTCGCTCTGACGCCCAACCAAAACCAGGTGGCGCAAGCTATGAACCAGTGGGTTGCCTCGGGAGCCACGGGAGATCGCGCCACGGTGCTCAACGCCATGACCAATTCCGGCAATTATCCGGCGGCGTTCGAGCAGTTGATGCCCTCGCAGTATGCGTCGTTGCCGACCATGGCCTTCAACGTGGTCAATGCGCTCAACAGCTCAATGTTCCAACGTCTGTGGGTTGTCCGGGTCAACGGCCGCGGCTTCTCATCCTCTGGCATCGAGATGAACCCGATGCAAGCAGAGATGGGCGGCACGGACGACATGGGTGTCTTTGCCATCAATCCTTCCAAGGACACCAAGTGGAGTTCGTTTGTCGATGGCAACGGCGTCTTCGCCAATGCCTCGAGCACTGGTTCGACGCAGAACTACCGCTCGCAGAGCGGCGGGGTGAGCACGGGCGCGGCCTATTCTTGGAACGATGCCTTCGCCACCGGCGTCTATGTCGGTTATCAAGGCCTGCAAGCCGAATACGACAACGGCCGCACGATCGACAACGCGGTGCGCTTCGGTGTCTTCGGCACCTACGACATCGACGACTTCTACTTCAACGCCCTGGTTGGCGGTGCTTACCACGGCTACACGGTCAACCGCTACATCAACTTCGGCGGACTGAACCGCACGGCGACGGGACGTCCGGGTGCAGGTGAGTTCGATCTGGCCTTGGGCACGGGCTACGACTTTGACATCGGCAACTTCAGCTGGGGACCGTTCACCACGCTGCAATACACCTACTTGGCCATGCAGGGCTTCACCGAAGCGGGAGCCGACTCACTCAACCTCGACGTGAGCCCTTACGATTCCAGCAGCCTGCTCTACACCTTGGGTGCACAAGCGGCCTACAACTGGAAGGTGTCGGACAAGGTGGTCATCACCCCGACGGCCTTTGCCGGATGGCAGCATGAGTTCCTGCAGAACGGCTACACGATCAACTCGACCTTCGCCACGGGAGGCCCGGCGGCTCCTTTTAACTACAACACGTCATCACCCGCCCGCGACAACTTCTACGGCGGCGTGGGTGTGACCGTGGGCGTGGGTGAAAGCTGGCAAGCCACCTTCATCTACAGCGCCTCGGCCGCAAACCAAGACAACAGCAGCCAGAATCTGTATCTCGGGCTGGGCTACAAGTTCTAGTAGACGTCAAAGACAGGCCACAGCCGAGCGTAGCGAGACAGCCGAGGCCGCAAGGCCGTAGGCAAATTAACGCGGATAAACACGGATTGATTTTTAGCCGGCTGACGCCGGCTAAAAATACACGCTCCCGACGGAGGGAGTGCGGCCGCTGACCAACGAGCAATGGTGATCGTTGTTTGCATATGAGAGCAATATGATGTATTGCTAGTGGCAGATGACGGAACTCCACTTCGAATGGGATCCGCGTAAGGCTGCGGCCAATGCCACCAAGCACGGGGTGACGTTCGAGGAGGCGAAAACCGTGTTCTATGACGAAAAAGCTCTGGCCGATTTGACTCCCTCGCGCCGCTCGTGTCGCCCTTCGGGTGGCCTACGGCCATCTACCCCGAGCGCCCATGCGCTCCGGTGTTCCGCCCGAAGAGCAGGCACAAAAGAACAGAAACCATACAAGGAGAACAAATCATGAGAAAATCCTACGACTTCAGCCGCGCACGTAAGAATCCCTACGCCAAGCGCTTGAAAAAAGCCGTCACCATCCGGCTTCAGTCGGACATCATCGACTACTTCAAGGCTATGTCCTTGGAGACCGGCATTCCCTACCAAAACCTCATCAACCTTTACCTGTTGGACTGCGCCAGCGAAGGGCGCAAGCTCGCCTTGGCCTGGCGAAAATAGCTTGGCCCTTCTAATCAGGGAAGAGTGGCCCGAGGAAGAAAGGATCAAAAAGATGGGCCTCCGATTAAAGAAGATTGCGGAGGATGTTTTTGCGCCAGCCCCCGGCGCGAAATGCTTTCGGTGCTGTGGCTGCGTCCAGCGACTACTGAGCACGGTCCGTGCAGCGCAGGACGCGCTCTTTTTTCCTCTCCTCGGTGAAGCTCGAGGTTTTGAGCCCTTGCTATACGAAGACCGTTCGTATAAACTGGTCTGATGCGGAGGAAATCATCTTCTGTCCGAAGCGGACGCCGGGGAGGCAAAGCTCGCACAGCCGCAAAGGCCTTGGCCGCGCGTCAGAACATCCTCCTGCGGTGGCACCCGCCCGGGCGCGACGGCGTCATACCTCCCGCCGCCTTGATTGACGGCGCATGGTATATCGGGGATGGGCGCTCCGCGCCCATTGCTTACTGGGATGGCGTAAGCGAAACCTTCCATACCCTGGCGACGAACTCTTGGTCTGACCCGATCCGCTACCCGGAAGTCACCAAACGCACCGTGCGACTGAAACAAGAGCGCCATGTTGGCGCCGGCGGGACATTTGCGCCGCGGCGCATTCTTTCTTCGGCCGCCTGAATTGACGTGAAAGATCTCGGCGACCGCGAAGAAGTCGAGAAAGCCCTGGCCGAGTTGGGGCGGCAAATGGTCCTGCGCGATGCGGATCCGGTGACAATTCTATGTTGCGGTGCCTCCGTGCTGTGCTTTCTCGGTCTGATCTCGCGTCGCACGCTTGATGTTGACGCGATCGCCATGATCGATGCGAAGGGCGACGCTATCGAGATGGAAGAGTTTGCGCCGGAAATGACCGCCGCCATCCGTGCCGCCGGACTTTCTTTGGGCCTGATCCCCGACTGGTTCAATATCTCGGCATCGGCCGTCTTGTCGCGCGGGCTTCCGCCCGGCGCGATGGAGCGGTCCGCCGCGCAGAGCAGAGAGTTTGGGCCCTGCCTGACCGTGCTCTTTATGGATCGAATCGATCTTGTCGCGCTCAAAATGTATGCAGCACTTGATCCGCGCGAAGGGCGGCGTCACGCGGCGGACTTGGTGGAGATCGATCCTACCCGTGACGAATTGAGGCATGGCGCGAAGTGGATGGAGGCTTGGCCGTCCAGTCCGGCCTTCAAACAGGCGCTGCTACGATTGCTCGAAGGATTCGATGCTGCTGACATTCTTGCGGGGGATTAGCGGCGTCGGGTGAGGAGAGTCGAGCAGTGCTCTGGTCCTTGCTTTTTATCTTCTTCTATTTACCTGCAGCCTAACGGCCTCGGCCGTTTTCCTCCCGACTAACTCGAAGCGTTATGGCTTTTCGCCAAAGCAAGGGTGGATCGCGCCGTCCCGGCGCGATTTTTTAGAGGGGTTATCGCGATGGGGACATCGCGATCCACCACCTAACAGTTACTCCCGGCACACACCCGCCAATGCGCGGGTTCAGGGACTAAGGGCCATCTCTCCGAACACCGGTTCGCTACGCTCGGCTGTCGCTTCTCGGCGGTCGTGCTGCTAAAGTTGCGCCGTTTCATGAAACGGATTCCGCGGGCGATTTCGATTGCGATTGTTTTGATCGTGTTGACGCTGTGCGCCACTTGGCTGATGCGATCGTGTGCGCGGATGCCGGGGGAAGCGGCACAGGCGGCAGCCGAACCGGCGGTGGAGCTGGCCAAGCGGATTGTCGACGGCATTTCGCAGCGGCTGCAGTTTCGTCCGGAAGTGCGGGTTGATCAGGTGACGGTATTGCAGGGGGAAACGCCTGTCTTGGAGTTGGCCACTGTGCGGCGGGAATTCAACCACGAATATGAATGGGAACACCAATGGCTCGGGAGCACTAAGCGTTTGCATTTGCGCGGGACGTTCGCGGCCAAGGCGGGATTCGATCTCGGCGAAAACTTTTACCTCGAGGTCGACTCGGACGATTTGAGCGTGGACTTCGGATTTCCCGATCCGCGCGTGCTCGGCGTGGAGATGATTGCCTACCGCACGGAGGAAGAGGAGGGCTATTGGAATAAGTTGAGCGCGGAGGAGCGCGAGCAGGCGGTCAATGCGCTCCTCGCCTCGGCACGCGAGGCCGCCGCAAAGGACGCGGGCCTGACCGCGGAGGCTCGGCGCATGCTCGACGCACAGATTGCTGCTGCGGTAACGGAAAGTGGGGTTCAGTGGCATCCGAAGGATTAGGGCTGATACCTGAAGTTTGAGACTTGAGCCACCGATAGGGAAATACAGGCCACGGATAGAAGCGGATGATTTTGCGCCGAGTGACCTCGGCACAAAAAAGCGTTCCTGGAAAAAAGAAAGAACTGCTCAGCCCACTTTGCGGACGGTGGCGAGGAAAGCGCGCGGGGTAAGGGCGCGCACGGGTGATTTGCGGTAGTCGCGGGTGTTGCGCGTGACGATACATTCGACATGCGCGGCCATGGCGGCGCTGGTCTGCAAGGCATCTTCGAAATCTGGCATGCCGAGATGACGCGCGCGGCGCGCCTCATTGGAGGCGACGGGGCAAACCTGGAACACGCCGAGGATTTCGTCGAGCGCGGCGAGGGCGGTGCCGCGACCGGCCGCCTTCAGTCCGACGTAGTAGAGATTGGCCAAAGTGTGCCAAGCGATCCATCCCTCGCCGGGATTGTCGTCGAACCAGTCCAAGACTCGCTGGCCTTCGTCGGCCAAGCCTTCGCGGGAAAGGAGGGTGTCGAGGAAGATGTTGGTGTCGACCAAGGCGCGCATCAGGTGTGCTTGCCGAGCAGGAATTCGAGTCGAGCGTCACCTTCGGAAGTTGTGCCCGCCCAACGGGCGCGCAACCGCTGGCCTAAACGCTGTTTTTTCGGCGTGGCGGCCGCCCGGGCGCTCCATTCCTCCAGCAAAGCGGAGACCGAGGTGTGCCGCCGCGTGGCCAACGACTTCAGTCGATGGACAGCGTCCGCCTCCACGGTGAGGGTCAGCTTTTGCTTCATGACACGTATTGTATAATAACAGCACGTGTTTGCCAAGCCGGCAATCGTCCGCCGTTGGCCGGCAATGCGCAGACTACCCTGCGAAGGGTATTGGCGCAGGTGGAGAGGTTTGGTAGGTAAAGGGGCTTCAACCCACACTTATGAAAAAACTGATCCCCATGATTGTTCTCCCGCTGCTGTGCGCGGGATGTCTCACGGCCGATGACATGATGGCGCTGTCCAACGCGGGCGGTGTTCCGATGCGTCCGCAACCCGGCATGAACCCGACCTATGGCAACCAGAATTTCAACCAAGCGGTCTATGCCGACGGCTACCGTCGCGGTTATCGTGCGGGATTCAATGATTCGGCCAACGGCATGCCTTACCGCGCCGCGGTCAACTACAACGCGAATCCGGTCCTGGCCAGTGGCTTCACCAAGGGCTACCAGGAGGGATTTTACGAAGGCCGCCGCGGGATGCCTTTCGGTTGCAGTCTGTAAGAGCGGAGAAAATTCCAAATAGCGAAGGGCACGCGCGAGCGTGCCCTTTGTTTTGGTAAGCTTTGGCGCGTCGGGGACGCCGCGCCCTACCTTGGCGCAGTGGTGGGATATCGCGATGGGACATCGCGATCCACCGGGATGATTATTGGCCTTCTTTTTTCTTTTTCTTCCCGAAGCCGCCGAAGATTTTCTGGAAGATGTTTTTCTTCTTCACCGTGCCTTCGGCATCGGCGGCGGGTTTGACCGTGGGGGCGGCTGCCGTCGTGCGCGTGCGCGAGGAACCGGTGCCTTCACCCGTTGCCCCGCCTTCACCGGGCGGTGCGGAGGCCAGAGCGGCGGGGATGGAGCGGCCGAAGTCCACGCTAGAGACATAACCGAAGCTTCCCTTGGCCGGTTCGAGGCTGGCGACTTCGACCTTCTCGCCCTCTTCCATTTTGAAGATATCCGAAAGAATCTTCGAGGCGATGGGCGCAGCCACGCCGCCGCCGGAGGCGCCGCCGTTGACCATGACGCAGACGGCATACCGAGGTTTGTCATAAGGGGCGAAGGTGATGAACCAGACGTGGTTGTCGGGAATGCCGCGGCGCCAGAATTGGGCGGTGCCGGTTTTGCCGGCGACCTGATAGTTTTTGATCCGTGCGCCGGGTGCGGTTCCGCCGCCGCGATTGACCACATCCCAAAGTCCTTGGCGCACCATGTCGATCGCGTCGACCGTGAATCCGTTCTCGAGGAGGTTGGCCCGGACGCGCACGGGCTCTTGCCGGACGACGGTGCCGTCGCGGGCCACGATTTTGTCGACGAGGCGCGGGTAGTAGCTGGTGCCCCAATTGGCCACGGTGGAGGCGACCATGGCCATTTGCAGCGGAGTGGCCAGGACGAAGCCTTGGCCGATGGAGGTGTTGGCCGTTTGTCCGGTCGACCATTGCTCGCGCACGTTTTGTTTGGAGAGCCATTCGGGGCCGGGAAGGATGCCGGCATATTCGCCGGAGATGGGTGCGCCGGATTTTTGTCCTAGCCCGAGCATGTTGCCGACCGCATCGATTTCATCGATTCCAGCCGCGTTGCCGTAGAGGCAGAAGAACGAGTTGCAGGAGACGCGCAGGGCGGAGGTGAGGCCGATGGTGCCGTGCGTGCCGGAGCATTTGAGCATATGCTTGCCGTATTTCACGCCGCCGGAGCAGGTGAACGATTTTTCGGCGAGGCCTTTGCGCAGGCCGGCGAGGGCGGGCAGGACTTTGTAGGTCGAACCGGGCGCGTAGGCGCTGGTCGCGCGGTTGAGCAGGGGATTGGTTGCGTCCCCGGTAAGGCTGTTCCAGTCGGCCGCGGCGATGGCGGGGATGAAGCTGTTCGGGTCGAACGAGGGAACGCTGACCATGGCGAGGATGTCGCCGTTGTTCGGATCGACAACCACCGCGGCTCCGCGCCGGACGACGCGCATGGCTTTCTCGGCGATGTATTGGATGCGTGCGTCGATGGTGAGTTGGATGTTGTGGCCGGACCGCGGTTCCTTGCGTTCGATTTCGCCCTGGATTTTTCCTTTGGCGTCGCGCTGGAGGATGCGCGCGCCGGCCTCGCCCCGCAGTTCGTCATCGAAGATGAGTTCGAGCTGCGTTTTGCCCTCCATGTCTCCCTGATAGAAGGTGAAGCGCGCGGCTTCGTCCTTGTTCACTTCATTGGGTTCGCCGACGTAGCCGAGGAAATGCGCGCCGAGCGCGCCGTAGGTGTAGCGGCGGACGGGGCGGACGGTGACATTGACGCCGGGCATGTCGACCTGGTGTTCGGCGAATCGCGCCATGGTCTCGAAGTCGAGGTCTTCGATGTAGGTGAAGGGAACCTCGGTGTTGTTGCGGTAATGAAGGCGGAGACTGGCTGCGTTGTAGTCCTCGGCGATACCGAGATCGGCGAGGCGTTTGATCACCGTTTCGTTGAGGATCTTGACGATGTCGGGCTCGCTCTTCTCGGTCATCATGCCCCGCACAGTGGTCTGGTAGCTGCGGCGCGGCACTTCGCCGCCGTGTTTCTCGCGGTAGGCGCGGACGATGTCGGGGAGATAGAGTTCGACCGCGACGCTCGAGCGGTTTTCGGCCAGCGGGAGGCCGTTGCGGTCGAGGATCTCGCCGCGCACGGAGGGGAGGCGGACATTGACCTGCGAATTGCTGCGGATGCGCGAGGTGTATTCGTCGCCGCGGGCCACCTGCACATACCAGAGGCGGCCGGTAAGCAGGAGAAGTCCTGCCAGCATGATGGAGCCAATGACGATGATTCGGAATTCAGGTGATCGGCGAAGCATGATGGAAGCGATGGGCAGCGCCGAATTTGCTCTGGATTCGTGCGGACTGCAACCAGCGGGATGCGTTCTCGAAAGCGGACCCGAAACGCTAGCCCATCCCGGTCCGCGAAGAAATACCCTGCGGAGGGTATTGCACGCGGCGGATAGTGTGCTTATAAACCGCCCCGATGAGCGCAGATCCCACCAATGCCGCGGCCCTCGAGACCGCGCAACGCGACCGCTTCCTGCGGCGTCTGGTCGGTTGCTTCGCCGTGGCCGCAGCAGTGGCCTTCGGCTTGGCCATCACGACCTCCGTCCGGCAGCAGACCTGGGGCCACTTCGACCCGGTCTCGCTGGCGCAGGATGTCCCGCGGTAATCATTAGCCCTGCTTAAGCGGGTGTCCCCGCCTCGGCGGGCGCAGCTGCAAAATACCCTGCGGAGGGTATAGGCGAGCTCAGAACAAACATGCTATTTTCGGGACTCTCAAAACTGAAGTCCCGACCATGCAAGACACTCTCTCCGAGCAAGGGCCCCCATCTGTTGCGGCCAAGACCAGCCAGCAAAAGGCCCTGATCCCCCGCAGCGACGAGGGGATTTCTCAGGAAGAGATGTTTGCGGAATTGAACCGCGTTATCTCGAGCCCCGACTTTCCAGCGACCCTGCGCAACCGCCGTTTTCTCTCTTTTGCCGTCGAGCGCACTCTGGAAGCACCGGCGGGGGCCCAGTTGCGCGTGCGGGCCTACGATGTGGCCACGCAGATCTTCGGCCGGTCGGACGATTTCAGCACGATTATCGATCCCATCGTGCGGATCGAGGCAGGCAAATTGCGCCGCGACCTCGAAACCTACTACCTTAAATCGGGAAGGTTAAACCCTCTGCGCATCCAATTGCCGCGGGGCGGCTACGATCCGGTCTTCCTGCGTCAGCAGGCGGCGAAGGATGGTGCCCCGCAAGCGCCCACGACTCTGGGTGACCTGGCGGCGGATGCCCGGGCGGAATTGGACCGCATCATACAGAGCACGGATTTCCCGGCCACGGATCGCAACCGGAAGTTCCTCACCTATGTTGTCGAGAACGAGCTGGCCGGGCGGCCTGAGGAGATCACACCCATCCTCTTGGGCCAGCGGGTTTTATTGCGCGACGAGACCTTCAACCCGAACAAAGATCCCATCGTGCGGATCGAGGCAGGAAAGCTTCGTCGGGATTTGGAAACCTACTATCTGAAATCTGGTCGGCGTAACCCTTTGCGTATCAGCATTCCAAAGGGCGGATACCGTCCGGCCTTCGCTTACGTCGCTTAGGGTTGAGGTCGGGGCGGTTGGTCACTCTTACGGCCGGGCCTTGCCCCTGCCGGGGTGGCTCGGCTAGGGTCTGCAGGTTTATCTTATGAGCAAAACGGAGTCATTCAGGGTGGCGGTCTTGGCAGGGGACGGAATCGGACCGGAGGTCATGGCCGAAGCCCTGCGCGTGCTGGCCGCCGCGGCGGCAAAATTTTCCATTTCTTACGAAATCAAAGAGGAACGTGTCGGTGGTTGCGCGATCGATGCGGACGGGGTGGCTCTGCCCGACCAGACACTGCAGACGTGCAAGGAATCGGACGCCATCCTCTTCGGGTCGGTTGGCGGACCGAAATGGGAGTCGCTCCCGCCCAACCAGCAACCGGAGCGTGCCGCCCTGCTCGCCCTGCGCAAGACCTTCGCCCTTTACGCCAATCTGCGTCCGGCCATCTGCTTGCCCGAGTTGACCCACGCCTCGCCGGTGCGCGAGTCGATCGTGACCGGCGGCTTCGATGTCCTTTTCGTGCGCGAGTTGACCGGCGGCCTTTATTTCGGCGAGCCGAAATACATGAAGCATGAGAGCGGCGAGTGGTTCGCCGTCGACACCATGATTTACTGGGAGAGCGAGATCGAGCGCATCGCGCATGTTGCTTTCCAAGCCGCGCAGCGCCGCCGACATCATGTGACGTCGATCGACAAAGCCAACGTCCTGCAGAATGGCATCCTCTGGCGCCAGACCGTCGATCGCGTGGCCAACGAATACCCCGACGTGAAGCTCCGCCACCTCTACGTGGACAATGCGGCGATGCAGCTCATCCGCAATCCGAAGGGATTCGACGTCATCCTCGCGGAAAATCTTTTCGGCGACATCTTGAGCGACGAGCTGGCCATGATTGCCGGTTCCCTCGGCATGCTGCCCAGCGCGAGCCTCGGAATTTCCAAGGGCGACGGGTGCTACTTCGGCATGTATGAGCCGAGCGGCGGCACGGCTCCGGATATCGCCGGCATGGGAATTGCCAACCCGATCGCGCAGATTCTTTCCGCGGCCATGATGCTCCGCTACTCGGCCGGACGCGAAGACGCCGCCTCGGCCATCGAGGCCGCAGTGCAGCGCGTCATCCGCTCCGGCCTGCGCACCAAGGACATCCATACCGAGGGAACGCAGCTGGTCAGCACCGACGAGATGGGCAAGGCCATCGCCGACGCGCTGTGACCCGGCGAATCTCTTGGCTTGCGGCGGAATTTGTCCGCACTATCGGTGTGACGTGAACTTCCGCAAACAGGCCGTGCCCGAAGCCCCGGGCTTTCAGATCGCGCCGATGGTGGACATCGTCTTCCTGTTGCTCATCTTCTTCCTCGTGACGTGGAATTTCGCGCGCTACGAAACCGAGTTGGACGTCAAAGTCCCGACGGCGAAAGAAGGCAAGGAATCGCGCCGCAGCGTCGGGGAGGTCATCATCAATGTGAAGAACGACGGCTCGATCGTGATCAACCGCAAGACCGTCTCGGCGGAGGAATTGGGCGGGACGCTGCGCAAGATATCCGAACTCTATCCGGACCAAGCTGTCGTCCTGCGCGGCGACCAGTCGGCCGACTACCGTCATATCGTGGCCGTGCTCGATATTTGCCGCGCGGCCAATATCTGGAATGTTGCCTTCGCCACGGGGCGTCCCGACTCATGAGGAGCTTGCTGGTCATTCCCGCGTTGCTCGGCCTCGGTCTCGCGGCGCACGGACAAATCCCCGTCGAGGTGCGCCCCGCCGAACCGGTGGATCCGTTCGCGGCTCCGGCACCCGAAGTGCGGCGCGCGGAACCCGTGACACCGGCAGCACCGGTGACCGCCACCGTGACACCTCCGGTCGATCCCAGCGACGGCACTGAAGCGATCCGCGCCGCGCCTTCCAACCTGCCCTCCAATCCGGCGCGGCAGGCCTTCGAGCAGGCCAACGCATTCTACGGGCAAAAGATGTACGACCTCGCGGTGCCGAAATACCAACTGTTCCTCGCCTCGGCACTGCGGAGCATGGACCGCCAAGCCGCGTTATTCCGCCTCGGCGAATGCTTGCGCGCGCTCAAGCGTCCGCAGGAGGCCTCCGTGGCCTACCGCGAACTGCTTTCCGAATACAACACGGGCGATTTCATGGGCCCGGCCGCCTACCGCCTCGGGGAGATACAATACGGGGCGCGGGAATTCGACGCGGCGGCCACTTCCTTCCGTCTTTCCGCGCATCATGTGCGCGACGCGAAGTTGCGGCTGGCCGCCAAGTTTTTCGAAGGCCGCGCCCTCGATTCCTCCGGCCGCAAAATCGAAGCGCTCTCGGCCTACCGCGAAGTTGCGGCGCAAAAAGAGAACAACCCCTACCGCGACCGCGCCATTTTCGATCTGGCCGAGGCCGATGCGCGCGCCGGTCTGACCGACAGTGCCTTCCGCCAGTTGCGCGGCCTGGCCGAAACGGCGCAGACGCCGCCGGTCCGCATCAGCGCGGCGGTCAAAGCCGGCTTGCTCGCCATCGACCTGCGCGATTTCGAATCGGCCCGACCGCTGCTTGAGATGGGCGCAGCCAACCAGGAGCTGGCCAACTGGCGTGCGGCAGCGCAAGCCGGACTGGTGCGGCTGGAATACGAATCGGAAAATTATCCGGCCGCAGCGGCCCGGGCCGAGGAAGTCTTGCCCATGCTGCCGGCCGAATCGCAGCCGGACGTCCTGCTCCTCGCCGCCAATGCGCGCCGCCAGATGGGGGAACAGGCCCGCGCGCTCACGCTTTATGACAGACTTGTCGCGGAGTATCCGAATTCCCAGGCCGCGCGCGATGCGGGCTTTCACCGCTTGGTCAGTCTCGTGGCCCAGCGCGATGAACGCGCTCCCGGACAAATCGATGCCTTCCTTGCCTCGACCAACGATGAGGACGATCGGGCCAAAGCCGCGCTGCTCAAAGCCGAGTTGCTCTTCAGTCAGGATCGTTTCGCCGAGGCCGCCGAGCTTTACCGCCAGGCCTCGACGGCCCGCGGCACGGAAAAATACCGATCCGACGCGCTTTACAAACTCGCGTGGTGCCAGCTGCAGACCAAGAGCTATGACGAAGCGGTCGAAGTGCTGACACGTTTTCTGCTGCAGTATCCGCGTCACCCGCGCGTCGCTTCCGCCTTCGCCCAGCGGGCCCTCGCCCAGATGGAGACGGGCGACAACGTGGCTGCTCTGGCCGATTTCGAAGTCGTGATCAACAAGCACCGCGAGACCAAGGAGCGCGAAGATGCCATGGTGCAGAGGGCTCTCATTCTCGGCAACTTACAGCGTTCGGCCGAGATGGCCGCGGGCTTCGAACGTCTGCTCGAGGAATATCCGCAGACCAAGTCTGCCGCCCAGGCCCACTTCTGGATTGGTTACGCCGCCACCGAGGCGAAGAAGCACCGCGAAGCCATCGCGCCGTTGGAAAAAGCGCGCGAGCTGGATGCGAAGAAATACGGCGAACGCGCCACACTGCGACTCTTGCTCAGCCATTACAACCTGCAGGACCGCGAGGCCGTGGCGCGGGAGGCGCGGGCGCTCGGACCGGACAAAGCGCCGGCCGAGGTGCGCGAATGGCTCGGTCTTTCTTCCCTCGAAGCGGGCGACAACAAAACGGCGGCCGAATTCCTTGCGCCGCTCGCCGCGGCCGACGGGGCCACGCCGGAATTGCGGCTTTCGCTCGCACAGGCGCAACTTGGTGCCGGCCAGCACAAAGAGGCCCGCGCCACCCTCGAGCAAGTTCTTCCGAAAGTGCATGAGCCGCGGATCAAGGCGCGTGCGCATTTGCTCATGGCGGAAAGTCTGATCGGCTTGCGCGACGGCGCGGCGGCCAAGGCGCAGGCCGAAGAAGCCCAGCGCCTGCAACCCGAGGGGCGCCTCAATGCCGAAGCGCGGTTGGCCAACGGACGCGCCCTGCTCGCGCAGGAAAAATTCGACGATGCGGCCCGCGCCTTCATGGCCATCGCGCTGCTTTATGACGAAAAAGATCTGACCCCGCAGGCCCTTGTCCTGGCCGAGGAGGCCTACAAGCGCGCCGCGAATTCCGCCGATGCGAAGCGTGCGCGCGAGGAATTGCAGCGGCGCTATCCCGACTACAAACCGCCCGCGCAGTCCTGACCATGCCCTTGTCCTTGCCGGCGGGGGATTTCCGCGCGTTCATTTTCGATTGCGACGGCACGCTGGCCGACAATATGCCTTTGCACTTCTCGGCATGGACCCGCGCCATGGAGGACTTCGGCGGATCCTATCCCGAGGATCTTTTCTACGCATGGGGCGGCGTGCCGACCGGCGACATCGTGAGGCGTTTGAACGCGAAGTTCGGTCTGTCCCTGGATGTCGATGAAGTGGTCCACCGCAAAGAGCACTACTACCGTGAGTCCATCCCGCAGGTGGAACCGGTGCACGATGTCGTTGCGCTGGTGCGCGCCTACCACGGCAAAGTCCCGCTGGCCGTCGCTTCGGGTGGGCACCGTGATCTCGTCGAGCGCACGCTGGTCGTGCTGGGCATCCGGGATCTTTTCGACGCGGTCATCGCCGCCGAGGATTACGCTCGCGGCAAACCGCATCCTGATCCTTTCCTCAAGGCTGCCGAGCGGCTGCGCGTCGAGCCGCAGCAGTGTCTTGTCTTCGAGGACACCGAAACCGGCGTGCAGGCGGCGCGGGCCGCGGGGATGGCGTGGGTTATGGTGTAATGGTGGATTGCGATGTCCCCATCGCGATTATTTATCGCGCCGGGACGGCGCGATCCACCTAATCAAGCTTCCAGCAGAGTCAGCACCGCTTTCTGCGTGTGCAGACGATTCTCCGCTTGGTCAAAAATGGTCTGTGCGTTGGCTTCGAAAGTTTCGTCGGTGATTTCCTTGCCGCGGTAGGCGGGAAGACAATGCATGACGAGCGGTGATCCGCCGGCCGCGCTGACCGCCGCTTGGTTTATCTGGTAGCCGGAGAATTGCGCGGTGCGGAACGCGGCTTCGTCCTCCTTGCCCATGCTGATCCACACATCGGTGTAGAGCACATCGGCGCCGTTGCTGGCCGCGAGGACATCGGTGGTCACATGGATATTGCCTCCGGCCCGCGCGACAAGATCGGCCGGTGGCTGGAAGCGTGATGGTGCGGCAATGCGCAAAGTGAAGCCCAGCTTGGCCGCAGCCCAGATCCACGAGCGGGCCACGTTGCAATCGCCGTCGCCGATGAAGGCCACGGTCAAGCCGTCGAGCGACCCGCGCTTTTCCACGATGGTGAAAAGATCGCTCAGGATCTGGCACGGATGTTCCTCGTCGGTCAACGCGTTGATCGTGCGGATGCCGCTCATCGCGGCGAATTCCTCGACATCGCCCTGCGCGTAGGTGCGGATGACCGCGCCATCGACCATGCGGCCCATGACGCGCGCCGTGTCTCGGATGGGTTCACCGCGTCCGAGCTGGATATCGTTGGCTGCAAGGAAGACGGGCTGTCCGCCGAGTTCGCGGATGCCGACCTCGAAGCTGAGCCGCGTGCGCGTCGAGGACTTGGAAAACATCAGCGCCCAGCATTCGCCGGCCAAGGGTCGCTCCTGATGCGGTCCGCGCGTCTGCTTCATTTCCGCAGCCCGCGCAAGGATCTCGTTGATCTGCGAGGCTTCGAGCGTCTCGATGTTGAGCAGGTGTTTCATGGCAAGGGGTCAGTTTACCCGCAATGGCCCGCGCTGGTAAACAAAGGAGAAGCGGTCCGGTCGGTGCAGGACAGCGTTTACGACCGGCAATCTGCGAGCACGCGGCCGAGGATCTCAACGGCCTCGTCGCATTCCGCGGCGGTGACATTGAGTGGCGGCAGCAGGCGAATGGTGTTGTCGCCGGCGGGAACGACGAGCAATCCGGCGGAGATCAGTCTTTTGGTCAGCCGCAGGGCCGGCGTTCCCTCCTCGCCTTGGTTCGGCGCGAAGTCCTCGACTTCCGCCCCGAGAAGGAGTCCGGCACCGCGCACTTCGCGGATGAGGGGAAGCTTTCCGACCGCGGCGCGCAGTTGCTCGCCGCGTTCGCGTGCGTTGGTCAGGAGATCTTCTTTTTCGATCGTGTCGAAAACCGCGTTGGCCGCGGCGCAGGCGAGTGGTGATCCGCCGTAGGTCGTGCCGTGTGTTCCGGGTCCGAGGAGATCGGCAAACGGTTCGCGCACCCAGAACCCGCCGAGCGGGAACCCGCCTGCGATGCCTTTGGCCCAGCTGATGGCATCCGGCACCGCATCCTTCGCACCGGTCGCGTGCCATCCGCACCAATCGCCGGTGCGGCCGAGTCCGCACTGGACTTCGTCATAAAAAAGCAGAATCCCTTGCTCGTCGCACAGCGTCCGCAGGGCGCGGAGAAAATCGGCGGAGAGCGGACGCACGCCGCCTTCCCCTTGGATGGGTTCGACCATGATGGCCGCGGTGCGGGGTCCGACGGCCTGGGCCACGCATTCGAGCCGCGCGGGGACATTGAGAAATCCATCCACGGGCGGACCGAATCCGAGCTTCACTTTGATCTGTCCGGTGGCGGCGATGCTACCGAGGGTGCGCCCGTGGAAAGATCCATCGAGCGTGATGATCTCACAGCGTCCGCGTGGCGTGCCGTTCTTCCGGGCGAGTTTGTAGAGCCCTTCGTTGGCTTCGGCCCCGCTGTTGCAGAGAAAAACTTTGCCGTGCGCGCCGGTCATTTTCCCCAACCGGGCGGCAAGCAGGGCTTGCGGTCGCGTCAGGAAAAGATTCGAGGTGTGGACGAGTTCGCCGGCCTGCGCCGCGATGGCGTCGCGCAGTGCGGGGTGCGCATGGCCGAGGGCATTGACCGCAATGCCCGAAGTGAAATCGAGGTATTCGCGGCCCTCCTCATCCCAGACGCGCGTGCCGCGCCCGCGGGCCAGGGCCAAAGGGAAGCGCGCGTAGGTCGGGATGACGTGCCGCGCATAAAGTTCAGCGGTGGTGGGTGAAAGTTGGCCGGACGGCATGCGGTGTGATGGTAGAGCGCGGCTGCGTGGAGGCAAGAGGCCAACGGGCGCTTCGCTTGACCGGCGGGGCCGATGCGGTATGCATGGATGGCATGTGGCTCGAAGCGCTACGCCTCTTTCTTTACGGCCTGGTCGTCCTTTCCTTGGCCGGCATCGCTTTTGTCGCCGGGGCCTTCACGGCGAAGAAATTGGAGAACCCGCCGATAGTGAAAATCGTGGCTGAGGTGCCGTCGGCGGATCGCCAAGCGGCGGCGGATGCGGTCGAGGCTGCGCTGGCCGCGCGCTTCACGGGGAGCAACCGCGAAGCGCTGGGTCATCTCGAGGATGCGCGGCGGCTTTATCCGGCGAAGCGCGGCCTGGCCTACCAGTTCGGCCTCACTTATCTCGATCTGGGCGACTACGAACAGGCCGAGGCCAGCGCGAAGCGGTCGGTCGAACGCGACGAAGAAACAAGCAATGCGCAGGCTTTGCGCGGTTTGATCCTGTTGCAAAAAGCGCGCGCCGAGGGACGGGTCGCTGCGAAGGAACCGGAAATCATGGCACGCCTGCGCGAGTCGCGGGAGACCGATCCCTTGAATCCGATGCCGCTCTACATCATGGGGGAGGCTTACCGGGCGGCCGGGCGGCCCGAGCTAGCGGTCGATCCCTACCGCCGCGCGCTCGAGCGTGTCTCGAAAACCGACAGCTATCTGGTCACCACGGTGAAGGCCGGGTTGGCCGGTTTGCGGCTGAACCACAAGCAGAGCGATCCCCCGCTTAAGTTGCAGGAAATCAACGGGGTGCTACCGCCCGAGCAGCTTTTTTTCGGGGCGGCGGATGCCCTCCTGCGGGGCGACAAAGCGGCCGCATCCGGATACTTGGCCGAAGCCCGGACGCGGATGCCGGCGAAAACTTTCGAGGCCTTGTTGCAAGATTCCTTCTTCCAAGATTATCTTGATGCCTCCATAGTAAACGATCCGCAGACGCCCGATCTCCAGCCATGAAAGCCCGCCTGTTCCTCCCGATGACCGCCGCCTTGGCGATTCTTTTCTCCGTGTCGTTGGCGCGGGCCGAGGAGGGCGCAATCTTCACCGCGGATCTGCCGTTCGATGCGGGACAACCGCTGCCGACCTGGATGCACGGGCCACCGGTCTCGGCGCCGGGTCAGGGTGCGCGTATCGCCTTCAAACTTTCCCCGCCTCCCGGCAAAGATTTGCTCGTTCATTTGGTCTTCGATGAAACGGAAGGCGGAGGTTTGCGTGTCGAGTGGCTGCGCGACGGGCAGAGCACACCGGAATTGCTGGCCGAAAATCTCGGCGAAAGCCTCGGCGTTCCGAACCAGCGTCCGCTTCTCATCAGCGCCTCCCGCATGGGAGGCAACGGATCGTTGCTCCTCCAGGGCGGTTCGAACCTCAATGTCAACCGCGTCAAATTCGAATGGGTCTCCGAGCGCACCATGCTGGCTTCGGCCACACGCTACGTTCCCGTCGTGGTCACCGCATCGCGGTTGACCCTGGCCGAAACGGATGTCGATGGCGGACCGCGCCCGGCTTTGCGCGACGAATGGCGCGACCGCGTGGTGCGTGCCGCTTTGACCGAAGGCGCGGAGTTGCTCACGCCCTCGCTCGAGCTGTTGGCGGAATTGCAGCAGTCACCGCAGAAAGCGCGGTTGGAAACTTCATTGGCCGGCGTCCATCTCGATCAGGAAGTTTGGCTGGTCATCAACGGCCAGGAACTCGGTCCGCTCGCCGTCGAGGTTCCGACGCTCGAGGATCCCGGTCACCTCGCCCAACCGGGCCGCGAAGTCACCTTCGCCGGATGGCGCCGCGCTTCGATCCACATTCCCGCCGATCTCGTCATGCCGGGCGAAAATTCCCTGCTCCTCGAGCTGCGCTCGCCGACCAATGCCGATTACCGCAATCGCACGTTTGTGCGCGACGCGGTGCTTGAGTTGTCTTATCCGCCTCCGGCGCGCGAGCCGGATCTCTCGCTGCCGCTGCCCGACCTGCCCGATGGCAACTCCGCGGCTGACGAACCCTTGCCGCCGGTCGAGCCTCCCTTGCCCGAACCGACCGAAGCATTGTCTGACTTCTGGAGCCAAAGCGGCGGGTCGCTCTGACCGCGGATGATTCCGCGGAAAATTTCCCCAATAATCCGCCGGCTCGTGCGTTGTCCTGTTGAGCCTCGCGTCCGCAACCGTGGGGCTTTGACAACGCCCTTCCGCGCAAGCATCTTTTCCCTCATATGAAACGCCCCAACTTTCCGCGCCCGGTCCGCGCCGCTGGCTACACGCTTTTCGAGATCATGCTCGTGCTCGGCATCATCGCCGTGCTCGTCGGGTCCGCGATTTATCTCTTGGTCGGCAACATCGATGTGGCGCGCGAGTCGCGGGTGGAGGCGGATATCCAGAGCATCAGCACGCAATTGCGCGTCTACGAGATGCAGAATTTGCGTCCGCCCACCTCCGATCAGGGACTCAAGGCACTGGTCACGCGTCCCGGCGGCGAACCCGCACCGCGGCGTTGGAAGCAATTGTTGGAGCGGGTGCCCGTCGACCCGTGGGGCGAGGAGTATGTCTATTATTGGCCGGGCAAAAAGAATCCGAAGGGCTTCGATCTTTTCTCCAAGGGAGCCGATCGCGCCGAGGGCGGCGGCGACGACATCGGCAACTACTCCGGCGAATAGGCCGCGCGCATGACAGCGCACCGGCCATCGGCGAGCATCCGGCGGTCCGGCCGCAGCGCGCGCGGTTACACGCTGCTGGAAATCGCCCTGGTCGTCACCATCATCGTCCTGCTGGTCGGTGCGGTGGTTCCGTTGAGTTCCGGTTTCATTCGCGAGCAACGCATGCGCGATGCAGTGCGCGAGTTGCTTGTTCTGGCCAAGACCGCGCGCACCGAAGCCATGACAACCGGACGTGCGGCCGAGGTGATTTTCGACAAGAGAGGATTTGCCCTGCGGCGCGCCGGCGAGGAGGAACCCTCGGAATCCGTGACGCTCGCCCGCGGCATGAGCTATCAGCTCTTTCCCTTCTCCGCGGACAAACCGCTCAAGCCGGACGGCCAGCGCTGGATTTTCCAACCGACAGGCCTGTGCGAACCGGTTTCCGTGCGCATCATCGAAAACGAAGCCTGGATCGAGGTGCGTTTCGATCCGCTCACTGCCGGGATCGAGGAGGAGACTTACAATATCCCGTGAAGACCGCCGGTTTCACCCTGCTCGAGATGCTGACGGCCATGTTCATGTTCGTCCTCGCCGTTGGCGGATTGGCCATGGCGATGGACAAAATTTTCGCCGCCAATGTCACGATGCGCCGCGACGGCGAGGTGCGCCAACAGCTTGAATCGCTGCTCGATGAATCGATGATCACGCCGATCGACGTGCTCGAGCAGGGGCGCGAGGTCGGGCCGGATGCGATGGGCGCAACCTTCACAGCACGCGCGGAGCCGGCCGAGGTGCGCAACAAGGATGACGAGGAACTGGGCGGACTGTGGTGGATCACTGTGCGGGCCGAGTGGGCCGAGGGACGCGACAAGCAATCGTGGGAGGAAAAATTCCTGCGTTACCAGCCATGAGAAAGAACGCACGCGCCTTCACGCTCTTCGAAATGGTCGTGGTCATTGCCATCTTCGTCCTGCTGGCCGGAGGTATTTATGCCACGGTCAATGCCGCGGTCCGCGCCACGGCGACCTTGAGCGAGGAAAACCTGCAGATCCAGAGGCTGAATGCCTTTGTTTCCTTGCTGCGCCGTACATTCCACAATCTGCCGGCCAATGCCGTCTTCAGCGGCGGCGTGCGGTCGCAGGATGGCGACGGGTTTGCCGAGATCGTCCTGCGCGATGCGCCCGGTGTTTTTGCCTGGGGTTTGGGCGGACCTTCGTCCGGCACGGCTCTCTTGAGTGCGCGTCCGCGTCTCGGTGGTGGGCGCGAGATCAGTCTCATGCTCATGCCGGGCTCGCTCGGAGAGATGGAACGGCGCGAGGCGCTGCAGGATGGCAAGTGGTTGCGGCTGCTTCCCGACCTGCGCGAAGTGCAATGGCGATTTTATGACGAAGCCCAGCAGGACTATGTGGACGAATGGCCGGAAGGAGCGCGTCCGCCGCTCATCGAACTGAATCTCACTCTGCTCGGCGAGGAGGTTCCGCGGAAATTCGTTTTTTGGCTGCCGCCGGTGAAGGAAGTGGATCTTGTCGCGGAACAGCCGCCCGCAGCACCGCAGGAGGAACCGGTAACGCCATGACGCCGCGCAGCACAACATCTGGTGCGGCGCTCTTGCTCGTGCTCTGGGCTATCACCGTAATCTCCTTCGCTGTTCTGTGGGCCGCGAACGTGGTCAATCTCGAGCTGGAAACCACCATCTCCGACTCTGCGGGTCTGCGTGCCCGGCAAATCGCAGTCAGCGGCGTGGCCCTCGGTGTGCACCCGCAGGTCAAGCGCGAGGACACCGAATTGCTCAACCGCGATTTCGGCGCCGGCGAACGCATGGAAGTGCGCATCCGCGGGGAGGGAGCGCGTTTCAATATCAACCAGCTCATCCAGCAGCAGGACCGCATCACCATGTTGAACCTGCTGACCTTGTGGGGTCTCACCCCAGACGAAGCGAATGCGCTTATCGACAAGTGGAAGGATTGGACGGACGAAGATGAGTTCCGCACGGGATTCGGCGGCGCGGAGCGCGGCGACTACGAAGCACTCGGTATCGCCAACGCTCCGGCCAATCGTCCTTTCCGCTCCGTCTCCGAAATGGCGCGCGTGCTCGGCATGGAGCAAGTTGCCACCCTTAAACCAGACTGGGCGGACAGCTTCACCATTTTCGGAGACGGCAAGATCGATGTGAACGAGGCCGATGCCGCTGTCCTGCAGGCCGCGACCGGAATTGTGCCGGAAATGGTGGAAGGCATCCTGCAGCAGCGGCGCGGACCAGACGGCATCGAGCCCTCGGAGGACGATTTCCGTTTCGAGGATGTGTCTCAGTTGGCTGGCTGGCTCGCGGGGTCGATGTTGCCGTCCGAGCAGATTCTGGCGAAGCTGTCGACGGAAAGCTCGGTCAAAAGAATTGATAGCCGTGGTATCGTGGGCGAGCGTTCCCGATTGATCTCCGTGGTGGCCGCATCGGGTGACGGCGGGGATGGAACCACTTACCTGTTATGGGAGGAAAAATAAAAACCCCGCGGCAACCACGCCGTGCCCTCTTCCGTCCGGTTGCGTCCGGATGGCAGAAATGGGATCAGGGAGAGGGAGGTGCGTGGACTTTGGCCGGCCAAGCCGCGGAAATGGCGGGTCTGTCGCCTGCCCCGGGCGGACTCATCGCTGTGCCCGTGCGGCGCGCTTTTTCTCTCGCCGTCTGGGTGCCGGCCGACGATCCCGCTTTGTTCGCCGATCTGGTCTACACGCAGCTCGAATTGCGCGGCTTGGCCGGGCGCTCGCGTGAAGCAACGTCGTTTGCCTGGCAGGAAGTGGCGCGCGAGGGCAACGAGGCTCTGCTCCACTCCGTCGTGCTGCCGGCCAATCTCGCGCCGCAATATTGGCGCGGTGATGTCACCAACTATGCCGTTTCACCGTCATGTCTGCCGCTCGCGCCCGATACCGTTTCGGTGTGGGAGGAGGAGGGCGGATGGGTCGCGGCGGTGACGCGCGGCGACAAATTGCTCCATTTCCAACCGCTGACCGAAAGAATGCCGTCCTCGCAGATGGCTCTCGAAATTTGGCTCATGCTCGCGCCGCTCGATGCTGGACGCATGCTGACCGGCAGCGCGCCTATTCATTTGTATCATCAGGGCGACACGGCCCCCGACTTGTCGGATTGGCGCACCGCCGGTGGTTTCGAAGTCACGGCGCAAAAATTTCCCGCTCCTGTCTGGCCGGCAATCACAGGCAGCACGCCCTTGCCTGTGCAGGACGTGCAGCGCACCAAGGAAACGACCGACCGCCGCCAGAAAATTGCCCTGTTCGCCGCGGCTGCTTATTTCCTGGTCGTTCTCGCCCTCGCCGCCAACACGCTGTGGCTTTGGTGGCGGGCCGAATCGCTGCGTTCCGCCATCGCTGCCGATTCCGGCGAAGTCGAAGCTGTCCGCTCCGCCATGCAGCGCTGGAATGCAATCGAGCCGTCGCTGCATCCGCCCGGCTATCCGCTCGAAATTCTCTACCAAGCAGCGCGCCTGCTTCCCAAAGACGGCGTGCGCCTCACGCTCTTTCAAATGAATCTCGACCGTGTGGTGCTGGCCGGCGAGGCCTCGACTTTGCAGGCGGCGCAGCGCTTTCAGGAAGACGTGCGCAAAAACCCTGAACTCGCGGGTTACGATTGGACCATGGAAAATCCGCGGCCTTTGCCGACCGGCAGCGCGCGTTTCCAGATCGACGGCGTGCGCCACGGGGCAGCGACCGAAACCGGAGAGGAGGCAACGGATGAGAGCACTGACGGCTAAGGAAAAGAAATTGCTCATCGGTTTGCTCAGTGCGCTCTTCGTGCTGATCAACGTGGTCGGCTTGCAGGCCTTTCTCAACCGCCGGAACGCCTTGCAGGCCGGCATCGTGCGTTTGCAGGGCGAATTGACCGAAGGCCGCGCTGTTCTCGAGGAGAAGTCCATCTGGCAGGAGCGGGCGACTTGGTTGGACGCGAACCAACCGGGCGACGACACGACGACGACCGATGACGATGCGAAGTTTTACGAATTCGTGGAGACCAGCGCGAAGAACGCCGGGCTCACCTACACGCGGCGCGACGCGGGTCAGCGGCCTTCGGATGGCCCGTATGCCGAGGTGGTCGATTCCTCGCAGGTCAAAGGCAAGATGGACGCGCTGGTGAAATGGCTCAACGAATTGCAGCAACCGGACGCCTTTCGCGCGATCAAGCAGATCTCGGTTAAAAGCGGCGAACCACCTGAAGTTATCGCCGAGGTCGAGGTGGCACGCTGGTATCGTCCGGTGCAAGGAGGCGCTCCATGAAATCCTCCGTGCGCATGTTGATGTCGGTTGGCGGATGCCTGTTCCTCGCTGCGTCGCCGCTCCTTGCTGAGGAAGCCGAATCCACCGATCCCGGTGCGATGCTCAAAGTGCCTCCGGCCGAAGCGCGCCCGACCGGCGCCGAGTCCACCGAACAGCCCGCCCCCGAACCGTCCCCGCAATCCTCTCCGCCCATCCCCGAAGAAGGAGCCGAAGCGCCCGTCGAAAATGCCGAGAGCTCCGCGGAAGACGGTGTGGTTTTACCGGCCTTTCCTCTCACGCGTTATGAGCCACTGTGGGAACGTTCACCTTTTCAACTCGAGTCCGTCGCACCGCCCGTGGAGTCCGCCGGTCTGGCCCAGCGCTTTGCCCTCACCGGACTCGCGGAAATCAATGGCGAGCCGATCGCTTTCATCATGGACCGCGCCACACAGAACCGCCTCATGGTCAGAAAGGACAGCAGCGAGGGCGGTGTGTCTTTGGTGCAGGTCGATGTGCAGAAAAAATACATCGATTCGACCGCAACCCTGCGGCAAGGCGCCGAGGTCGGGGTGGTGCGTTTCGATGTGGGTGCCGCCGGGGCCGCCCCACCCATGGCCCAACAGGTGATGCCGACTCCCCGGGCCATGCCGCCCATGCCCCCGGGTGTCCCGCCTCAAGCCGTTCCACCGCAGATGCCGCAGATTCCCGGCCAGGCCCAAGCCATGCCGGCCGTGCCGACTGCCCCGGGCGTTGTTCCCCCGGTCCCGGGTCCGGGCGTTCCACAGGATGGCCAGGTTCAGGGCGGTAATGGACAGATGCCGCCGCCCAGGGTCATCCGCCGCCGTGCCCTCATCCCTGCCGCGCCTTGAGAAACTTGCTACTCATGCTTTAATTCCTGCGATGGGCCCTCTGCATCTCCCGCCGTTGGCGGCTGCCTTTTTGGCTGCCGCGCTGATCGGCTTTTTCCCCGATCCGCTTCGGGCCCAAGACGCTGCCCCGGCGCCCGTAGCTCCGCCCGCTCCACCTGCTCCAGCGATTGATCCCGCCACCGCTCCTTTACCCGCTGCGCCCGTGCCCATGGAGGCTGTTGCCCCGCCACCCATGCCGCAGCGACCCACCCAACCCGAACCTACTGTCCGGCTCACTTTTCCCAACACTTCGGTCAACGAAATCCTCAGTCTTTACGAGACGCTGACCGATAAACGTCTCGTGCGGGACTCGATGCTCGCGCAGGGGCAACCGCTGACCATCGTGGTTCCCGGCGAAGTGCCGCGCAGCGAAGCGGTCCGGTTGATCGAAGCCTCACTCTTGCTCAATGGTTATTCGTTTGTCCCGGTGGATGAGAAAACGATGAAAGTCCTCGGCCCCTCGAAGTTTCCGCGGGCCGAAGGCATTCCCATTTTCTCCTCGCCCTACATGCTGCCGGCCTCGGATCAGGTCGTCAGCTACTTCATGAAGCTCAACTACCTGGCGCCGCAGGAGGCTGCGCAGCTTTTCCAAACATTCGTTAGTCCGCCCAAAGCCTACACATCCTTCACGCCGGTGCCCAACGTGCAGGCGGTCCTCATCACCGAAAACGTCCCCATCATCCAACAACTCATCTCGCTGCAAACCATGGTGGATGTGCCGCCGGCGCAGGTCATGACCGAGTTCATCGAACTGAAACGGGCCGATGCGGAAAAAGTCGTCGAGCTCCTGCAAACCCTGCTCGAGCAACGCAAGGAAGGCGCGGGCACCCCGGGCCAACCCGGTTCGCCGAACCCCGGCGGCGCACCGCAAGTCGATGCCCAAGGCCAGGTGATCCAGGCCTCCATCGGCGGCGCGGCAGCCGGGCAATTCGAATCCAACCTCGTCATCGGCGAGACCCAGTTCGTCGCCGATCCCCGCACCAACCGCATTCTCGTCGTCACACGACCGGTCAATTTCCCCTACATCAAACAGCTCATCGAGCAACTCGACGCCGCGGTCCCGCTCGACACCGTGCTCGAGCGTCCGCTCCGTTTTGTTTCGTCCCGGGACGTGCTGCCGGTGCTCAGCGATTTGCTTTCCGAAGGTGAGGAAACTTCCGGCACCGGCGGCGGCACCGGAACAGGGAACGCAGGCGCGACGGTCGATAGCGGTTCGACCTTCGGTCAAGGCATGGGCTCCGACTCCTCCTCAGGGATTGGCGGGGCAGGCACGAGCAGGCCTGATCGGATCAAGGAGCCGACCGCCGATGTCGCCCCCGAATCGATCATTGTCGGCAACACAAAACTCATCGCGGATAAAAGTGCCAACTCGATCATTGTCATCGGACCGCCGGACAGCCGCCAAAAAGTTGCCCAGTTGCTCGACATGCTCGATGTGCGCCCGCGCCAAGTCTACATCGCCGCGGTCATCGGCGAGCTGAACCTTAGCGACGAGATGGAATTCGGCTTCAATTATTTCCTGAGGAACCAGTCAAAAGACGGCAACAGCGTGGGCGGTGCCTTGCTCAACAGGTTGCCGGGAACCAATGTTTTCACCGCACCGGATCTGATCACGCCAGCCTCTCTGTTATCCGGGGCCTTCAGCGGACTGACCCTTTACGGGTCGATCGCCGATTCGCTCGACTATTACGTGCGCGCGCTCGAGACGACGGGGAAATTCAGGATTCTCTCGCGACCTGTCGTTTATACGACGAACAACAAGAAAGCCGTCATCAGTTCCGGCCAGAAAGTTCCCTACACCAGCAGCACTCTGACCTCCACTTCGATCACGGGCCCTGCCGTGAACCAATCTGCGGGCGTCACGGCCAACATCACCTATTTGGATGTCCTGCTCAAACTCGAGGTTCTGCCGCTGATCAATGCCAACAAGGATGTCACTCTCGTTATTGTCCAGACCAACAACAATGTTCTCGGCCAAGAGGAATTCGGCGGAGGCAACCGTGCTCCCATTGTCGGAGCGCAGGAGTTGACCACAACCGTCACCGTGCCGAGCGGCGGCACGGTCGTGCTCGGTGGGCTGATCGTTGAAAAGACCGATGCGGACGACGGCGGTCTGCCTTTCCTAATGCGCCTTCCGGTCCTCGGCTACATCTTCAAACAAACCACCCGCGCGGTCGAGCGGCGCGAGTTGCTCGTCCTTCTCCAACCCACCGTGGTGGAGAACGATGCCGAAACGGCGATTGTCAGTGCCGAAGAGCGCTACCGCACCAAATTGGGCGATGAGGTTTACGACGAGGGGGATGCCTGGCAAGTCGGACGCACACCGGTGATCAACGATTCGCCCATGCTGACCCCCGACTCGCGCGTGCGGAAACCGCGTGATCCGCTGCGGCCGGCCGGTGTCGACTACCAGGAGTATGCGCCTGCGCCCAGGGCCAAGCCGACTCCGAAACCGACGCCGGTCAAAAAGAAAAGATCGTCATCCTGACGGAAGGGTCGCGGCATGGCCTTGATTCCCGAACTTGTGGAACTCGCGACGCGCCACGGCGCTCCCGATCGCGACAAAGTGACCGCGTCATTGCAAGACGCCGCGCGCAGTCAGTCCTCGCTCATGCGCGCGCTGCTCGACAGCGCGGAAATCGATGAGAACGGATTTTACCGCGACCTGGCCGACAAATTTCATCTGCGCTGGGGCGGGGCGGATATCGGCAAAGCTACCCCGGAAATGCGCAACAAGCTGCCGGCCCGTATCGCCCTGCGTTACCAATTGCTACCGGTCGAAACGGACGACGAGTCGATCACGTTGCTCACCTACGATCCTTTCGATCTGCTCGCCCGCCAGGCTGTGGCCGAGGCCGTGCCGCAGCACGTGCGCTACGAGATCTACACCCGCAAGGGAATTCTTCCCGCGCTGCGGCAGGTTTATGGCATCGGTGCGGAAACTTTCGAAGAGTTGCTCGAGGGGCGCGGTATGGAAGAGGACATCGACCTCGGCCGCGGCGAACAAGTCAACGTGCTCGACGAGGACGAGTCGGAGGAAGCTTCGGTCAAAAAATTCATCAATCAGGTGATCCGCGAAGCGCTGCGCGAGCGCGCCACGGATATCCATGTCGAACCGCTGGCCGACGACCTGCGCGTGCGTTACCGCATCGACGGCGTGCTGCAAGAAGTCCCGGTCCCCGCGCAGATGCGCAAGCTGCAGCGCTCGGTCATCAACATCCTCAAACTCACCGCCGGGCTCGACCTCGGCGAGGACCGTCGTCCGCAAGACGGACGTATTTCTCTCGAGTTGGGCGGACAGCCCATCGACGTGCGCGTCGCTTCCATCCCGACAATCAATGGCGAGAGCATCAGCCTGCGTCTCCTCGGCAAGGAGGTCTTCAGCCTCGAGCGCCTCGGCCTCGATGAGGAATACGTGAAGAAAGTCCGCGAGCTGCTCGCCATGCCCAACGGCATCATCCTGGTCACCGGTCCTACCGGTTGCGGCAAATCGACCACGCTTTACACTTTTCTCTCCGGCCTCAACACCAAGGAGCGCCGCATCCTTACCATCGAAGATCCCGTGGAGCACAAACTGGCCGGCGTCAACCAAAGCGCGGTGCAGCCCGAGATCGGCAATACCTTCGCCAACCTGTTGCGCAGTTTCCTCCGCGGCGACCCGAACGTCATCATGGTCGGTGAGATGCGCGACTACGAAACGGCCGAGATCGCCATTCGCGCCGCCCTGACCGGTCACTTGGTCTTCAGCACGCTGCACACCAACGATGCGGTCGGCGGTATCACGCGTCTGCTCGACATGAACGTCGAGCCGTTCCTCGTGGCCAGCGCAGTGCGCGCTTTCATTGCCCAGCGTCTCGTCCGCAAACTTTGTCCTTTCTGCAAGGCGCCGGCCCAACCGGGAGACTACTCTCCGGCTTATCTCCGCAGCATCGGCTTCCCGCAGGAATACGAAGGCAAAATCATGCGCGCGGTCGGATGCGAAAACTGCCGCCAATCCGGATACGAGGGACGCCTGGCCATCATGGAACTCTGCATGGTCACGCCGAAGCTCCAGGAAATGATCACCCAGCGCAAAACGGCGGCGGAACTGCGGCCGGCCGCGGAGAAGGAGGGCATGCGCCCGCTCCGCAAATACGGATTCGACAAGGTCGCGGCCGGTGTCACCACGATCGAGGAAGTGATGCGTGTGACGACCAGCGACCTCAGCGCACAAGACGCGTAGCACATGCCGGTCTTCGTCTACCAAGCTCTCCAGGCCGGCGGCGGCAAAACCACCGGTGAAATCGAGGCGGTGAGCCGACAGGACGCTTTCAGCAAGCTGCGCACCCAAAACCTGCAGCCTTTCTCGTTGGCGGCGAAAGGTGCTGAAGCTGCCGCCTCGGCCGCCAGTGTCTCCGCCTCCGGTGAAAATATTCTCAACCGCCAACAAGTCCTTCTCTTCACCGAGGAACTCTGCGAATTGCTCGAAGCCGGGCTCAAACTCGACCGCGCCCTGCAAGTCATCGAGCAGCGGCAGGACAAATCCGCCTTGCGCGGGGTGGCGGCCAGTTCGCGACAGTCGTTGCGCGAAGGAATGACCTTTTCCGCCGCGCTCAAAAAGGCCAGTCCGAGTTTTTCCGAACTCTACTGCAACATGGTCAAAGCCGGCGAAGTCAGCGGCACGGTTTCGAAGATTCTCAAACGCCAGGTCGAGTTCCTCACCATGATGGGCGACCTGCAGCGCCGGGTGACCAGCGCGCTCATTTATCCCTCGGTCATTTTTTCCGCAGGCGTCGCCCTGCTCATCATCTTCATGACCTTCCTCCTGCCGCAGTTGACCGCCCTGCTCGGCAAGACCGGGCAATCGTTGCCGTTCGCCACCCGCGTCTTGATCGGCACCAGCGAGTTCTTCGGCGCCTATTGGTGGATTATCCTCATCGTACTCGTCGCCGGAATCCTCGCCTTTCGTCATCTCACGAGCAAAGGCGAGGGACGTGTCTGGTGGGATCGCACCAAATTGAATCTCCCCATCTTCGGACCGCTCCTGCGCATGCGCTTCTACGCGCAATTCACCCAGACATTGTCGACGCTGCTCAATAATGACGTTTCGCTAATGCAGTCGATGCAGCTCATCCGCAATGCCACGCCGAATGTTTACCTGCAGGACCAGCTCGAGCGCATCGCGACCCATGTGCAGGACGGTGCGCAGCTTTCCCGAGCCATCCAGCGTATCCAGTTTTTTCCGCCCACCATGATCGACATCATCCAAGTCGGCGAAACCACCGGTGATCTCGGTGCTGCACTCGAGCGCAGCGCGAAAAACTACGACAAGCAGCTGTCGGTCGTTATCGAACGCGTCACGGCGCTGATCCAGCCGATGGTTATTCTCATGGTGGCGTTGTTCGTCGGGCTCGTTGCCTATTCCATGATCACCGGTATCTTGACTACCGTATCCGGACTGCCCAAACGATGAGGAAGCCCCTCCATTACGGCCTGCTTTGCGCGGCTGCGGCCGCGCTCACCGGCTGCGCCACATTCGACCAGCTGCAAAATCCCCAGGCGAGGCAGGCGGCGAAGTCCCGTCAACAGCACGAGACCTTCCGCGCTCAGGAGGGGTGGCGCAAACTGACCTACCGGAGCCCTGATTTGCTCGCCCGCGCCACCTCGGAAAACTCCTCCGTGGAAATTTCCCTGCAGGAACAACGCGGCATCCTTTTGGTTGATGGTGTCGTGGCTATGGACTTCCCCGTGGCCACGGGCAAGGCCAGTCATCCCACCCCGAAAGGTGCATACAAAATCATCGAGAAAAAAGCGGACCACAAATCGAACCTCTACGGCCGGATCGTGTCCGGCGAGGGGCAGACTGTGGTGTCTGATGCCGACACACGTGCTCATGGCGTGCCCCAAGGCGGTCGCTTCGTTGGTGCGCCCATGCCTTACTGGATGCGGCTGACCACCACCGGTGTCGGCATGCACGTCGGCTACGTTCCCGGCCGCCCGGCATCGCATGGTTGCATTCGGCTGAAAAAAGATGTCGCGGTGCAACTCTTCGACATTCTTGAACTTGGTTCTCCGGTCACGGTGGACGCGGTAGCGCCGTCCTTGGCCAAGGTGGATCGCGCCGTCCCGGCGCGATCAGGAACCTAGACTATCGCGATAAGGACATCGCGCTCCGCCTGTTCAGAAATCGCCCGCGCGTAGCGATTCGAAAGCGCTACCGAGATGTGCCAGCACGTCCATCGGCGTGAGTGATTCGGCTGATTGCCCGCCGTGCGTCAATGCGATCTCTGCCGCCCTCCCGCAAACCCACGCGCCGATCGACGCGGCTTTGTAGGTGTCCGCACCTTGACCGAGCAGCGCAGTGCACACCCCGGTGAGCACATCGCCCATCCCGCCGGTGGCCATGCCGGGATGTCCGGTCGTGTTGTAGCGCAGCGGGCGCCCCTTTTCCGCGATCACGGTGCGCGCGCCTTTGAGCAACAGGGTCACGGCATGTTTGTCGGCAAACGCTCTCGCCACCTTGGCGCGGTCTTTGATCTTTTTGCCGGCAAGCAGGCGTGTCATCTCCCCGGGATGCGGGGTGAGAAGACGTGGACCTTTGGCTTGGTCTATGTGCTGCAAGCCGGCGTGCGCCACGATGGTCAAGGCATCGGCATCAACGACAGTCGGGCACGTTGCTTCGCGCACGATGCGCAAAGTGCGTGCCTCCTGCCCGCTGCCGAGGCCCGGACCGATTCCGGTGGCGTCGACCGGGAAGTGGAAAACATCGGTGAGCTTTTCGAACGGACGCACCATGACCTCCGGAAGCATTGTGGTGGCGAGCAAATCATAGGCATCGGGAAGCGCCCCGAGGGAAACCAACCCGGCCCCACCGCGCACCGCTCCCGCCGTGCAAAGATGCGCCGCCCCGAGGGTGCCGCGCGAACCGGCCAGCAAGACGACGCGTCCGCACATTCCTTTGTTTGTATCGAACGCACGCGGCGGCCAATCCCGTCGAAGTTGCGGCGCGGTTAGGAGTTCATCCTCGCGGTTTTCCCCCGGATAAAACTCGCTCACCTCAAGGACACCGAGACGACCGACATGATTGACGGCGGCATCGGCGACCAAACCGTATTTGGCCATGCCGACCGTCGCGGTGTAATCCGCCTCGACGCACGGATCACCCGGTATCCCTGTGTCGGGATCGAGTCCGGAGGGAAGATCGACCGCGACGGTGCGTGCGTTGGCCTCGCGGCGCAGGATGTTCATTTCCCGCGCGAGTAAGGCGAGAGGTTCGCGCAACGTCCCCTGCGAACCCAACCCGACGAGGGCATCGAGTTGCACGAGCGGTCCGTCCTGCGGAGTGGCCGGGCGGAAAGGATTCGCCAAGACCGAGGCATTGAGGTTGTCGAATTTTTCGCGGGCCAACGGGGCGAGCGCGCTGCGGTCAAACGGCATGCGCACGAGAACGCGCCAACCGGTGGCTGCGAGGTGCCGCCCGGCAACGAAGGCGTCACCGGCGTTGTGTCCTTTACCGGCGTAGATGAGAAGGAGTCCGGGGTGCGGGAAAAACTGCGTGACGAATCGGGCAAGCTTGGCCCCGACGCCCTCCATGAGCACATCGGCGGAAATCCCGCGTGCGAAGGCTTGCTCTTCGAGGCGCTGCATTTGTTCGCGAGTCACCAACATGAATGTGTTCTAAACCCTTCGCCGACCGAGGTCACGATCTCACGCAGTCGACGCAAGGCTAGCGGGGACCTTACCCCGTGGTGCGCAGGCCGCCGGCGATGGCATTGACGGTTTGCAAGAGATCGATGAGCGTCACTTCCGAGGCTTCGGGGCGGCTATCAGCCACTTGTTGGCGCCAGTCTTTCAAGAGCGCGATCTGGCGGCGGTGAAGCACGTCCAAAGCGCCCGCGCGGCGACCGGTGCTGCGGGCGAATCGCGGACGCCGTTCGTCCGGCGGGCGGCCAAAGACGGCGGCGACCGTTTTTTTGGTGCGTTTGAGTTCTGAGAGGATGCGAGGGAAAACGGCTTCACGCACATTTTCATCCGTCACCAGTCCGGCGTAAGCTTCCATGATGAACGGGTCGGCAGCAGCGAAACTCGTTTCGACATTGGTCAGAACGTAGCGGAGGAATGGCCAATGCGGCACGGCGGCGGCGAGTCGGGTGGCACCGACCGGATCCTCGCGTTGCAACCACTCGAACGCGGAGCCGACGCCGAACCAGCCGGGCAGAAAGAACCGGCTTTGCGACCAGCTGAAGACCCACGGAATGGCGCGCAGGTCGGCCAGGGTGCGGGCTCCGGTCCGGCGTGACGGACGCGATCCGATGCTGCTTGCCTCGAGGACATCGATCGGGGTGGCCTCGCGGTAAAACTCCATGAAACCGTCTGTCTCGAGCAGCGCGCGGTAGGCTTCGTGGCTGGCTTCGACCAAACGTGTCATAATCTCCTCGAGATCGCTTTCCGGAGCACCCGGGGCGGGATCGACGGAAAACCGGCACGCACCGGAGAGGAGCAGTTCGAGGTTGAAGGTGGCAGTCACCGGGTTGGAAAATTTCTGCGAGATGGACTCGCCCTGCTCGGTGATGCGCAGGTCGCCATACAGCGTGTCGGGCGGCAAGGCTTCAAGAAAACGGTGGGTCGGACCGGCGCCGCGACTGATCGTGCCGCCGCGGCCGTGGAAGAAGCGCACGCGCGTGCCGTGCTCGGCGGCACTGCGACTGATGCCTTCTTGGGCACGATGCAAAGCCCACTGGCTGGCAAGAATGCCGCCGTCTTTGTTGCTGTCACTGTAGCCGATCATGACTTGCTGGGTGGGACGGAGCTCGCCTTCGGGCTCGGTCAAGGCGCGTCCGAGTCGCTCGCCGCGCCTCGTGAGCAGGTTGCCGTGCAGCCAGCGCAGGCTGGAACGCGTGACCGGATGATCGAGAAATCCGGACATGATCGCCGGCGCGCGCTCGAGGTCGTCGATGGTTTCGAAAAGCGGCACGACGGGAAGCGGACAAACCAAGCCGTAGGATTTCCATTCGGTCAGTCCTGTTTCCTTGGCGAAGAAGTAAACGGCGAGCAGGTCGGAAACTTGGCGCGTCATGCTGACGATGGACGCACCGACGCCCTTGGTGCCGTAGCGCCGCACGTGATCAGCCAGCGCGCGGTAGGTGCCGAGCACGGCATTGGCCTCAGAACCTGCGGCAACACCGTTGTCGAGGAGGTTGTCCGGACGCGAGAGACGTTCTTGGAAAAAGGCCAACCGCTCCTTCTCCGTCCATGTGGAGAAATCGGTCTTGGATGCGCCCGTCGCGGCGAGGATCTGCTCCATGGCGCGGTCGTGGAATGCGCTGTTCTGCCGGATATCGAGGGCGGCAAGGTGGAAACCGAAAACTTCCACCACGCGGAGCAGCGGATCGACGTCGGCAGCAACCAAGCGCCGCGCCCCGATGGACAGCAGGCTCTCGCGGAGGAGGCGCAAGTCGCGTTCAAGTTCGGAAGAATGCCGGTAGGTTCCGGGCTGGTCGTCGAGGACAAGTCCGCGCGCGCCGGCCCCCTCCGTCAGGGGCAGGCGTGTGATCATGAGGTTGACGAATTCCCGCCACGGTTCGCGCCCGACTTCGTGGCCTGCTTCGCGCAAGACCTCGGTGAGAACGGCCGGCGGTTCTTGTAGTAGCACGGAAAGACTCATGCCCGCGCCGAGTTCCTGCAAATGGTCGCGCAGCATTCCGAGCCCGTGCAGACGGTAATCGTCGAGGCTGTGGGCGGTGACCTCCGGGGTGACGAGCGGGTGACCGTCGCGATCGCCGCCAACCCAGGTGCCGAAGCGCAGGCGCGGCAAGATGCCCGGATGGTCGATCTGCCGCGGGTCGAGTCCGACTGCTTCCCACGCTTCACGCAAGCGGCGGTCGACACGGCGCAGCGCTTCGGGGAAGACATTGACCAGATGGTGCAGGACACCGGCGCGCTCCATTTCCACCGTCGGTTTGTCGAGGAACATCTCTCCGGTGCGCCAGAGGCGTTCGAGCGCGGTCTTTATTTCCTCGCGCAACTCATGGCGTTCGGCGGGTGTCCACATCGTGTTTTCCAGCTGCACGAGGAGGAGATAAAGTTGGCGGTGCTGGTCCAGCACGGTGCGACGCTTGGCCTCGGTGGGATGGGCAGTAAGCACGGGCTCGACGCGCAGCCAAGGCAACCACGTGGTGATATCCTCCGCGGTGTAGCCGGCTTCGAGGAGTTGCTTGAGTTGTTGTCCCCACAGGCCGGGTTCGGAGGCGAGACCGTTGGCCGTCTCGCTCGCGCGGCGCATCTGCGTGGCCGCATTTTCCTCCACCATGTTGAGCAAATGGAAAGCGATCGAGTAGGCGTGGGCCAGCCGCGGAGGAAAATCATCGGCCGCCGGGCCGGGCGTGTCCGTCCCGCTCCACGGCAGACGGTCGGCGATGTCCTGTTGTCCGAGGCTGACCAGCACATCCCGGAAGCATTGCATGAGGAACTCCAGATCGGTTTCGATTTTGGCGAAGCCGATCGAGAGACGTTCTTTGTGCGGGAATGCTTTCATGATGTTGCCGAACGAGACTGATAGCAGCTGTCGTGCCTGCCCGGCGAGGACGCGTTGGGAAAATCTAGCGCGAAGGTTTGAATGTAGCGCCGTCAGCTCCGGGCGCCGCTACATCTCAGGAACGTCCGCTGCGGACGACAACGCTCCAGTGCGCGCTCGCGTAGCGCCAGCCGGAGTAGATGGAAAGAATGACGCTGGCTGCGATGAGCACGTGGCCGACGGAAACAACCCACGCGGGGTAGGTTGTGATCCTCAGGCTTTCGCAGATGGCGTCGCGCAGGAGGAAGAAACCGATCATAATCATCTGCGAGGCCGTCTTGGTTTTGCCCGCGGGATCGGCGGCGAGCACGGTGCCGTGCGAGAGCGCGAGCTGACGCAATCCGGTGATGAGAAAATCACGCGAGATCAAGATGATGGCGGCCCACGCCGGGATGTCGTGCGACCATGCGAGGCAAACGAGTGCGGCGGCAATGAGAACTTTATCGGCCAGAGGATCCATCAAGCGGCCGAAGTCGGTCTCGCACTGCAAACGCCTCGCTAGGACGCCGTCGAGGTAGTCGCTCAGCACAGCAAGGGCGAAGGCGATGGCGGCCACCGTGGCGCCCCAAGCCATGCCGCTTTCGCGCGCAGCAACGAAGATGGCAGTGAGCGCGAGGCGCAGGATGGTGAGTTGGTTGGGAACCGTCACAACAGAGGGCGACAAGGTGGCAAAGGAGAGACTTTTAGACAAGACGGCGGCGGGGTTTTCCGGAGGTCGAGCTTCCCCCCGAACCGTGGGAAAAAGATTTTTTGAACGTTCGTTTGACTGGCCGGTCTATTATCCTACGAACTTGGAGATCCGGCCCGCAGGGGAGCCTGGAAAAAATTTTAAGATTTTTTCAAAAAGGCGGTTGACTCTGCGCGAACTTCTGGCAATCTCTCCATCCCCTTAAATGGGGACCGAATCAATCGGTTCGTGTTCTTTCCATCGGTAGCAGGGAGCAGCAAGGCCAAAACCTTCCCGCTCGTTGCGCGCCCGGAGAGAACACACGAAGATTTTTGAAATCCTGACTCTGAAAGTAAATTCAGAGGGTAACCACAAAAATTGAATTGTGGGTTATCGTCAGCAGTTTTTTTATGCGACATAAATTGGACCGCAAGGTCCGTCGCCCGTCGGTCTTAGCAACCGGCGGGAGATACTATGTCAGAATTTGGTACTCAACCCGCAAGGGTGGTATCAGCTAACTTTCAACGGAGAGTTTGATTCTGGCTCAGAACGAACGCTGGCGGCGTGGATAAGACATGCAAGTCGAACGGGATTTTTTTCTGTAGCAATACAGAAAAAAGTCTAGTGGCGAACGGGTGCGTAACACGTGAGCAACCTACCGTGAAGTGGGGGATAGCTCGCCGAAAGGCGAATTAATACCGCATGTGGCCAGGAAGGACATCCTTCCGACGCCAAAGCCGGGGTAACCTGGCGCTTCTCGAGGGGCTCGCGGCCTATCAGCTTGTTGGTGAGGTAACGGCTCACCAAGGCTATGACGGGTAGCTGGTCTGAGAGGACGACCAGCCACACTGGAACTGAGACACGGTCC
>CAJBKE010000038.1 GCA_903953565.1 uncultured Verrucomicrobiota bacterium
GGCAGCGGTCGATCCCGCCGCCGAGTTGCCTGCTGTCGTCGGCTTCCCGCCTAGCAGGCGTCAACTGGAAGCCGTCGCGGGCGTTTAAGCCGCGAGAGCGAGATCTTCGTTCTCTGCTGTTATTTTTTTGATCCGATTTTTTACGAGGCCAACGAATCATCCTCGGCATGCAGACGTCGCTTCGCACCATAAGTCGAAACCAAATACGCCCCCTACAAAATGCACATTAATCGAGCGGAACGCCCATGTCAAACGGGCCGCCCGCAAGGTTCACCCCGCCTTCTCGCGGTTGGTGATGTCACGCGCGATGCCGATCAGGCCGATGCATTGACCTCCCTTCGAGAAGACCGGCGACTTGACCGTCTCGAGCAGGCATTCACCACCGTCGGGATGCTCTAAGCGCTGTTTGTAATTAAGCGACCTGCCGGTCTCCATGACTTGCCTGTCCTGCTCCAGAAGTCTCTGGCACATCTCGACCGGCAAGAAGTCGCAATCCCTCCCGCCGACAATCTCACCAACTCTATGTTGGGCGAATCGCGCGAAAGCGTCGTTGCACATCATGTAGACCCCGTGGGTGTCTTTCATGAAGATCAACTCGGGAACAGACTCGAGAAGGCTGTTCAGGAACGCCGTTTGTCGGCGCATCGATTCGGCCCGGCGACGGAGGACCTTGCTCCGACGTTGCAGCTTGCGGCGCTCCCCCCACGAATTGACGAGAGATTCGACCATCAGACTTATCTCTTCGTAGTCGAACGGCTTGCGGACGAAATAAACCCTTTCCCGTAGCCTCTCGCGGATCTCCGGGGTGCCGACGTCGCTATAAGCCGAACTAATAACGATATCAATCTCCGGATCGATGGTACGCAACTGCTCAGCGGTGACCAGTCCGCTCTGCTTGGGCATGCGCATATCGACGATGCAAAGAGGAACCCGCTCCCAGCGTGCGTGCATCCGTGCGTAGTCCTGAATCATCTCTCTGGGATCGGTGTAGGCCAAACATCGCAAAGCAACATCCGATGGGCGGTTTCCCCCAAAGCTCGGACCGGACTCGCCGGAAAACATGAGGCGGTAGACCTCCAAGACCTTGGGATCGTCATCGACAACAAGGATCTTTATCTCACGCATTTTTAATCCTCACTGTAACGGTGGCACCTTTTCCAACGCCTTCCGATTCCACGCTCAATTCGCCGCCGGCCGCGGAAAGGGAGACGGCAAAAAAGTGAAGCCCGAGGCCGTGCCCCTCCTCACCCTTCGTGCTGAATCCCATCTGCGTAACGCGCGCGAGATTTTCGGGTGAAATTCCCACACCTTTGTCCCTCACCACGGCTCGGGCACCGTCATCCAATGCTTCGCAACGCACCTCGATCGCGGCGCCAAGCAGGTGGGGCGGGCTAGATGCTTCGACGGCATTCTTGAGCACGTTGTCCAGGCCGGCCTTGATGATCGGGCGAATCCCGCGGACCTTCACCTCCTCAACAGGGAGATTGTATTCAATCCGGGGGTAATCAAGTTGCATGTCTGTGACGATGTGGTGGAGCAGGGAACCGAGATCGATCTCTTCGGGCACGTTGCGCACGGCCCTCACAAGTCCGTCTTCCATGAAAGCGGTGGAGAGCCTGATCAATCGCTTCACGTCCTCAATGGATCCGACCGCTTGCTCGAGCGTTTGGAGCAGTCCAAGCTTGAACAGCGAGGCCGAATTCTCGTCACCGCCGGCAGGCTGCCTCCTGGTAATCGCTTCGTGGAGATCGTGCAGGTCGTTGTCTTTCTCGGCACCCGACTTCGCCGCCGCGCCGAATACCTTGCATGAAAGATCCTTGATCTCCCTTTTTATCCTGTTCAACCGGATGACAGGAACCTCAAGCCGCGTGATGGCATTGCGCAGGTCGTGCACAAAGCCGCGCGCGGCGTTGTATTGGCCGATCTTGTAGGCCAACTCGGCCTCACGCGAACGCAACTCCGCTTGGAGCCTCGCCTCCGATCTCTCCAGCTTGTCGACCTCGTTGAGCAAAGCCTCCCGGGGAACCATCAAAAGAAAACACCAGCCGGTCACCTCCACATCGGCCTTGGCGATAAAAATGGTTCCGTCGGCGGAGGAGGCGCGAAGAAGCTTCTTCTTGGATCCTAGAAAGCCCGACAAATCGGCGCGCAACAGCGGATCCGGGATATTTGAAACCCTGAGGTGAGCCGGATCCGTCTCATCGGCATCGATAGGTCGAAGAGTGGTGAACGGCTTGCCCTCCCCAAGCCCGAGCAAACGGCGTGCTTCGTCCGTGGCAGCGAGGATTGTTCCGGCACGGGAAACAAGCATGGAGGAAGCGCCCCATGGCAGCTTCCACTTCACGATCTGGTTCAGCACATCGACCGTGACATCGAGCCCAACCACTCCTTTGAGAACGTCTCCGTCATAGACGGGAGCGATCGACGACAGCATCCAGCCGCGCCCCGCCGGGTCGCCATAGATGCTGGTCCAGACCGGCTTGCGCTCCAGATTATTCGTCTCATCTGCAAGGTAGAAGAAGCTGAACTTTCCCATGTCGAGTTCAGGCGGGTAGATGTTCCACGCATCCTGGATGAACGGATAATACCTGTTCATGTCCGCGGGCACGTCGGTGTTGAAGTAAGCGGCCACCACATCGGGCTTCGCGTTCTTGGCCACGCGGTAAGCAGGATTGAGGGCAACGCTTTTCTTGGCAAACAGCCATTCCTCTTCGCCCATTTCGCGCAAGGACGACCGGGGCACGAAAAAGCTCGTGCCGTCTTCCGTGTAGCTGGTTTGGTAAATAGAGCCGTTGGGAGCAGTGGCAAACTCAACCGGCGGCGCGGGAGTATCTGCTTCCAGTTCCGAGAAAAAGCGCCGGTGTTCCTCGGCAAAGGCGACAGTCGACGCTTGGATGCTGGTGAAGTGCCGGTTGAGACTCTCAGCACGTTGGTCCGCAAGCGCCTTGAGCAGGGCGCAGAGAGCTTCCTCCGTGAAGCGAGCGGGAGGAGCAGTGTCGGGCATACGTAAAAGAATTCGACGCTACCAACCCCGAGTCAAGGCACGGCCGCTGGCAAGATCCGCGAACGCCTTAATCGAAACTCCTTATAACCACCTCAAAGCGCGAGCCACGGCGACCGACGCCGTGAAGTAAACGAACTTCACCACCGGCAGACCGCAAATACCTGTCGAGAACGTAGCGTTCGGCGAAGTGCGCGCACTCGTCGGCGTCCAAAAACGGAGCCAGCGTGGGCGAAACCTTTGCGGGCCCCTTGTAGTCCAAGGTGACCATGGCGCCGGATCCGGATCTTTCGCCGATGACTTCGACGAGACTGCTTTCATCGACACAATGAGCGAGGAGGCTGTCCAGACCGGTCTTCAAGGGGGCATGATGGGCCCGAACTGAAATCCCGGCCGCGACATTGGAGGACTCGATTTGCGCCCCTTGCTCGCGGAATTTTTCGCAGAGCGATTTCAAGAGCGCGGAAATCGGCACCTCCTCCGCGTGAGTTCTGGCGAGATCAAGCACATTGCGAGTGCGGAGCGACCGCTCAACAAAACCATTCACCGCTTTGCGAAACTTTTCCCTATCGAGGTCGTGCAGCCTGAAGAAACGCACGCCATCCAACTGGCCTTCGGCAGCCAACGCGTCGCGCACTTCTCCGATGAGGCCATCATCCGCGTGCGTAGCGATGAAGATCCCGATGTCTTTGTCCTTCTGCCGGATCCGTTGCACCGTCTCCAGCCCGCGCTTGGTGTTCACCCTGCTGCCATAATGCTGCATCAGGTCGACAATGCAGAGGGGGTAGCGTTTGCCGTCCGCCATCATCTGGCCGAACATCTTTTCGAACTCGTCGAAGTCACCGACCCAATGCGTGACCAAATGGCTGTCGGCGTTCTCGTTAAGGACCTCCCAGTAATAGCCGGCCATCTCGGACTTATCGTCGACGACCAAAATGGCATTTTCTTCAAACACAGCTTATTGGGGCATGGAGGGTGATGGAGTGGCGGAGTATTGAGATACTAATCTCGATCTGCAGAACGAGCAATTGTTAAATTCTCTCTAGTCTCTGGCACCTTGGCTAATCAGGTGCTCTTCTTGAACTGATCCATGTTCGGACTCACCCCCCACGAGACTTCCACCCTGCGCCAGCTCTCCACCCCGCGCAAAATCCAGGACTTCCTCGACCGCCTGCCGATCAATTTTGAAAAGCACGGCGACACCCACATGTCGCCGCGCCGCGTGCTGCGAGAACGCAAAGCCCACTGCGTCGAAGGCGCGCTCGTCGCCGCCGCCGCGCTCTGGATCCACGGCAAACCACCACTCCTCCTCGATCTCAAAACCATCCAACTCGACGACGAACACGTTGTCGCGCTCTTCAAGGAACACGGACGCTGGGGAGCCATCTCGAAAACCAACCACGCCGTCGTCCGCTACCGCGATCCGATCTACAAAACCGTCCGCGAGCTGGCCATGTCCTACTACCACGAATACTTCCGCGACCATGACGGACTGAAAACGCTGGCCTCGTATTCGCGTCCGTTCGATTTGCGCACAATCGGCGACTATTGGGTCACCACCCACGAGGACTTGTGGGAACTCGACGATATTCTCAACCGAGTTCCGCATTACAAATTCGTCCCGAAAAAGAACGAACACCTCGTCCGCCGCGCCACCCCCTTCGAGCGTCGCGTGCTCAACGCACGTGAGTGGTCGAAGGACGATCCCCGCACCTGAGCATCCCCGGATGAACTTTTTCGTGCCGGTGTCAACCGGCGCGAAAACCATCTTCTCCCATCTTCTTCAATTTGCCTTCGGCTGTCTCGCAGACTCGGCTGTGGCTAAGCCTTTCCCAAATCCAACGGCGCCGCCGGCAATCCATGCGCCTCCGCCACCATCGGACAAGTCACCCTTCCGTCATGCACGTTGATACCCCCGCGCAGCGCCGGAACCTTCTCGCACGCCGCCTCTAGCCCCAAATCGGCAATCATCTCGACATAACGCGCCGTCACATTGGTCAGCGCCTGCGTCGCCGTCCGCGCGTAAGCACCCGGCATATTGGCCACGCAGTAGTGAATGACACCCTCTTCCACAAAGGTCGGATTTTCATGCGTGGTCGGACGCGAAGTCTCCGCGCATCCGCCCTGATCGATGGCGATGTCGACAAAGACACTGCCGGGCTTCATGTGACGCAGCATCTCGCGGGTGATCAAGCGTGGAGCCCGAGCGCCCGGCACGAGAACCGCACCGATGAGCAAATCAACATTCGGCAGAACTTCCTGCAGGTGCGCCTCGTTGGAGTAAAGCGTGTGCGCCGTGTGCAGCGTGATGTCGAGAAAGCGCATGCGCTCGAGATCAACCTCCAGAATCGTCACATCCGCTCCAAGCCCCTGCGCCATGCGCGCAGCATTGATTCCCGAAGTCCCGCCGCCGATGACCACGACTTTGCCTGGCAAGACACCCGGCACACCGCCGAGCAGCACTCCGGTTCCGCCTTGGTGCTTGGCCAGCAGGTTGGCCCCGACCACCACGGACATACGACCGGCAATTTCGCTCATCGGCTCGAGCAGGGGCAAATGGCGGTTGATCTCGATCGTTTCGTAAGCCAATCCGGTCACCCCGCTTTTCATCAGCGCTTCGGTGAGGGTTTTGTCCGCCGCCAGGTGCAAGTAAGTGAAGAGGACCTGGCCCTTGCGCAGCAGCGGAATCTCGTCCGGTTGCGGTTCCTTCACTTTGACGATCAGGTCGGCATCGAAAGCCTCCGCGTGCGTGCCGACCATCGTCGCTCCCGCTGCCTCGTAGTCGCTGTCCGGATAACCGCACCCCGATCCCGCCCCGCGCTCGACGAGCACGGTGTGGCCTCGCTTCCTCAACTGGTAAGCCGTGGCGGGCAACAAAGCCACACGATGCTCCTGCTTCTTAACTTCACGGGGAACGCCGATTTTCATAGGGGGATGACTCTCTATACCCCAGTTTGTGGCAGCGGTCTATGACCGGGTGGATCGCGCACTCCGAGCGCGATTTTCCCAAAAAGAATCGCGCCGGGACGGCGCCGATCCACCTGTCACTCAGGCCTCACACTCAAGTTTCATCCCTCTTTTTCAAGCCGCTCCGCCAACCACTGCTTGATCATGCTCTGGTAATTCAAATAACGCGACCGCGCCACGCGTTTGATCCGCGCCAGCATCCGCGGGTCGAAACGCAAAGTCACCGTGGCCGACTCGCGCGCGTCGCTTTTCGGAATCGACGCGTTCATCAGCTTCGGATCCAACCCGTGCCCCAGCCAGAATGACGCCTCCGCCGCCTCGTCCTCGAAAGCCGGCACCTCGGACCACGCATGCAGTGTGTGCAATTCGCTTTGGTTGTTATTCGGCATTTTTCCTTTCGAAGAAGTTTTCTTCGTCCTTGGTCATGGCCCGCGCCGCGATAACACGCAGGGTTTTTCCATCGGTCCAGAACACGCTAAAAATCCCCCGCCCCTCGGCCGATCGTCCGAGATTGAAATACCGTGCCTCGCCACTCTCGTAATCCGGGAGCAACCGCAGGCTGAACGGGTCTTCGAAGGATTCCTCGATGGCCCGCGGCGTCAACGCCTTGAGGTCGAAAGGTGCCTCGAGCCAATCGAATTCCATAAAAACGCGCCTAGCGCGGCGCCTGGATCAACTCGATCTCGTAGCCTTCCGGCGCGTCGATGAAGGCGAAGACCGTTCCGGTCGAGGATGTGGTCGGACCATCGGAAAGCGGATGACCCTTGGCCGCCGCGTCCTTGGCGAATTGCTCCAAGTCCTCGACCTCGAAGGCGAGATGGGTCAGATCAGGCCCGACTACCACTGGTCCGCTCCCCGGATACGAGCAAATTTCGATCAGTTCCTCGCTGCCCGGTGTTTCCAAAAAGACCAACTCGGATCCGCGCGGCGATTTATGACGGCGGATTTCCTTCAGACCGAGCACGTCCTTGTAAAAATTGACCGTCTTCTCGAGGTCATTCACACGGTAACGGGTATGGAGCAGCTTGGTAACCATAGATACGTCTTATCACGAGGTGCCCGGGCTTGTCTGCCCGTTTCGCGGGACCCCCTTGGCGCAAAGTTCCCACGAATGCACCTGGTCGAGGATCACCTCGGCCATCCCCGGATCCGTCCCCACCGCGCGCGAATAAAAAAGCCGCCGCCCCTCGAGCAGATAGGGATTCCTCCGCTCCCGCTCCTCCGCCCCCCCGCCGCCCGGAATTCCCAACAAACCCGGAATGTCCTCATCGCTGTGCAAACCGTCCGCGATGAAAAACGGCACCGCGATCACGTCTTGGCACGCCGTGATCTCACACCAGTCTTCGATCTTCGGCGGCGTTTCCATGAACGCCCCGTGCACCTCGGCAAAAATTCCGCGCGCCTTGATGTCCGCGACCTGTGCCTCGACCGCCTCGGAACTCCTCGTATCGAGCGGCGTCCCGTGCCCGAGCACGAGTAGTGCCGCCTTGGCATAATCGACCCCCGGAGCCACCCCGCGCGCACAATGCAAAAGCACCTCGGTCATGCGCGGATGACCTCCCACCGGCAAACACAACCGCAAGACCTGCCCGTTCTCCCGCCGCGTCACCGGACCAATCAAAGCGAGTTCCTTCGGGATGACATTGCGCACAAAATATCCCTCCACCGTGAAATTCGGCACAATGAAAACCTCCGGCATGGTGAGCGCATCCAGCGCCTCCCGCAGTCCGGGTTCTTCTTTCCAGAACCCGCAACTCACCTCGCCGAATAGTCCCGACTCCCGCAGACGCTCCGTCAATTCCCGCGTCGGTCGACTCGACGTGGCATTGACACTCGACCCGTGCGCCAGCACGAGCAGCGCCGCCTCGGGTTTCGGAGCAAAAGGAGCCTTCATCACGTCCCCCACTTGTAGCGCCGGTCTATGACCGCCGGAACCTAAAAGGTGGATCGCGTCGAGGCCGGCGCGGTGAAGCCGCACTCAAATCCGATTGACCTTGAGTTACGTTACCCCTCTGGCTGACATTCGCGCGTGCTGACGCTCGCCGCATCCATTTCTGCAGGCACCATCGAACCGAATCCGTGGATGATCCTTCCGTTCGGGGTGATGCTGCTTTCCATTGCTCTCATGCCCTTCATCCACCTTCACTGGTGGGAGAAGAACTATCCGAAGGTAGCCATCGTTCTCGGACTTTTCACCGCAGGTTACTACTTTTTCGTGCTCGGTGAGCGTGGTCGCCTGTTGGATGTGGCACACGAATACATCAGCTTTATCGCGCTGATCGGATCCCTCTTCATCGTGGCCGGTGGCGTGCACATCCGCGTGCGAGGCGAAGCCACCCCGCTGCGCAACACCATCTTCCTAGGAATCGGGGCAGTGATCGCCAACTTCATCGGCACGACCGGAGCTTCGATGCTCATGATCCGTCCCTGGATCCGGATGAACAAATACCGCATCACGGCTTTCCACGTGGTCTTTTTCATTTTCATCGTGAGCAACGCGGGCGGCGCGCTCACGCCCATCGGCGATCCGCCGTTGTTTTTGGGATACCTGAAAGGCGTTCCGTTTTTCTGGACGACCGAGCATCTGTGGATGCCTTGGCTCGTCACCGTCGGTCTGCTGCTGGTCATTTTTCTGATTGCCGACACGCGCAACTTCCGCCGTGCGCCTGAAGCAGTCCGCGAGCTCGAAACGGCCCACGAGGAATTCCGCGTCGACGGCAAACGCAACTTCATCTTCATCGGCATCATCCTGGCTGCCGTTTTTCTCCCCACACCTTGGCGGGAAATCATCATGGGAGCTGCCGCATTGGCTTCCTGGTATGCCACCCCGAAGCAAGTGCACGAGATGAACCACTTCAATCTCCATCCAATCAAGGAGGTCGCATGGCTTTTTTTCGGAATTTTCGGGACGATGATTCCGGCCTTGGACTACCTGCAGTTGCATTCCGACACGCTGGGCGTGGAAACACCGATGCAATTCTATGCGTTCACCGGAGTGCTCTCGGCTGTGCTCGACAACGCGCCCACCTATCTGACCTTCCTTGCCGCGGCTCTTGGCCAGCAAGGGCTGAGCCTCGGTGAGAGCGCTGATGTGGCCTCTTTTGCCGCATCGCATGCCCAAATCCTCATCGCCATCTCGCTGGGTGCCGTTTTCTTCGGTGCGGCGACCTACATCGGCAACGGACCGAACTTCATGGTCAAAGCCATCGCGGAGCACGCCAAGGTGGAGACACCTTCCTTCGTTGGCTACGTTGTACGTTTCACCTTGCCCTTTTTGGTTCCGATTTTGGCTTTGGTTGCCTGGCTATTCATGTAGTCCAAACCGGCCTATTTGACTCCGGCACGCGGCGGACTAGGTTGACTATATGAGATTCGCAGTGCTGCTTCTGTTGCTCTTCAGTGTGGCCGCCGCCCCGCTGTCTCTCGCCGGAGCATCGCCTATGCCTGCCGCCGAGGCCTGCGCTTCCGCATGTTGCCAGTCCTCGGACGACTGCTGCGCCAAGGCCTGCCAGTGTCCGCCCCTTTCCTGCCATGCTCCGGCCGCGCCATCCGCCATGATCCCCGCCGGACAACCCCTCGCGATTTTCTCGCCCGGCAGTTCGGACCGCGTCCGACTGACCGATGATACCTGCTCCGAGCGGACCTCACGTCCGCCCGTTCCACCGCCGCGAGCCTGAGGGCTCACATGGCGTCGGCTTCCGTCCTTGTTGGCGGAAGGAAAATTGGAACGAAACCTCAACGGAGATTCAAAAAATGAAAAAATTCATCTTCGCACTTCTGGCGGTCGTCGCCTTGGCCTTCACGGCCACGGCCGCGGCTCCCTGCACCTGCACCGACTGCGGCGGCAAATGCTGCCCCTGCGACTGCAGTGCCGGCTGCTGCTAACCTGACCGCCTAGTCAGAACTCACACGCGCCCCGGGAAACCGGGGCGCGTCGTTTTATGCCGGCAAAGTGGGGTGGATCGCGCCGTCCCGGCGCGATATTCCGCGGCAAAGATCGCGATAGGGACACCGCGATCCACCTGACAATAGTAGTTCAGGAGGCTTTGTGGCCCAGCTCTACAGCTTGGTTTTCACCTCGGCCAATTCGGCGAAGACGTGGCCGATGAATACTTTGACTTCCACGCGCAGCGGCAGGCGCAGTTCGTCGTCACTCACCCACACCGTGCCACGTTGGAATTTTTTGTGCGGTTCGAGCGAATAGTCTTTTCCGATCCAGTCGATATCCAACGAACACCGGATGACGTCGCGCTTTTGTCCCTGCCACCGGAGTTTTTCGCGTCCGAGCACTTTGACCCGGACCAGATACATCCACTCGCCGGGAAAAACCGCCAAGCTGAGGCTGTCGCCATTGTTCAGCGGTTGGCTGCGTGCGAGCAGCAGCGAACCCGCCATGTCGCGCAGTCCTGCGACATAAAAATTGAGCCAATTGCCGGGCGAAGCACCTTCCTTTGTGCTTACACGCTGCGAACGCACGCCGCCGGGTCGGAACTCGGAGGTCTCCGTCACGCGGTAGCGCTGGTAGATTTCCGTCAGCTTGCAGTAAACGGTCTGCCATTCTTTCTCGGCAACTTCGGATTCGAATTCGGCGTCGAGCTTCCAGAGTTTGCGGGCCGCTCCGGTCGTGCCGCCGCGCACGTTGGTATTCCAAACACCACCCGCACCGCGTTCGAGACGCACATCAGCGGCGGCGGCTTGGATGCCCGACCATCCGAAATTGTAGCGGGCGCGGACTTGGTCCGGCGGAGGAGGAAAGTTTCCCGGCCGGAGCGAGGCTGCATCTTGACGCCAACCAGCCTGGACCGCAGAAGCGGAGAGCGCCAAAGCCGCGAAGAAAGCGAAGCGGGTCACGGATTCCCGGGCAAAGCTCCGGGGAAAACAGGTTCCAATGCGGCGGAACGCACCCAACCGTCCACACCGACGGGCAAGCGTACGAGCGACCAATCATCGCGCGAGGCGATGACGCGCACCGGTGTACCCACGGGAAGATCGGCCAGTTTTTGCGCGTTGTCCGCCGGCGTGCTGCGCGCATCGGCGGCATCGCCCACCACGATGGATGTTTTGGCCAAGGCCACGCGCGAATCACCGGCCCATGCAGCCGCGACAAGAGTGGCTCCGATGACCGCGACAAGAACGCCGAGGATTGCCAGGCCCGGACGGCGTTTGGCGGCGAACACGGCGAAGACGAGAAGGATCGAGCCGGCCCAGAACAACAGGCTGCCAAGCAAGGCGAGCAGGTCGAACGAGATGTATTTGCCGACAATTTCCGCCGCTCCCAAACCGGGAGCAGGAACACCGAGTTTGCCCAGCACGTGCTCGAGACTGCTGCGCGCCGCGCTGTTTCCGGGTTCGAGAGCGAGGGCGCGGCGATAATTGATCGCGGCGGACACATCGCGGCCGAGCCGGAAATCGGCATGGCCGAGATTGAGAAAAACCGCGGGGTTGCGCGAACCCGCTTTGACCAATTGCTCGTAGGCGTCGCGCGCCGCGGCGTAATCACCCTCGGCATAGGCGCGGTTGCCCTGTTCGAAGAACGTATTTTCGTCGGCGGGTTGGGCCCAAGCCGCGGTCGCGGCGAGAAGGAGAACGGTAAGAATTTTGCTAAGCATGGTTTTTGGCGAATTTATCGAGCAGATCGACGATGCGGCGGCGTTCCTGATCGTCGAGCGGACCGCCACCCGTGCGTCCGTAGTTGAGTTCGTCGCGTTTGGCCAACACGGATTGCAATTCACCGCGCTCGGTCGGATCGGAAACACGGCGCGCGAGCGCTTCGTTCGGATCGATGAGGGCGGCGGGCTTGTTGTCCAGCAGGGCGAGACGCGCGAGAACGAATTGCCCGGCCGCCGCGTAGAACTCCACCGGGTCGGTGGCTTTCTGCCACGAGGCCTTGGCGGTGCGCACCGCACCCTCGAGTTCGACCGTCCGTGCATCCTTCTTCCCGCGTTTGCGCATCCAGAGCAGATACGGAATGGAAATGATCAGGGCAGCCAGGACAGCGAAGTTGAGCAGGCGGAACCAGTCCGATGCGACCCACGGACGGAAATCCGGGGCATGCGCCGACAAGGCCGCCGCCGGCGCGGCGATATCCGTGGGACCGCCTTGCGTCGGCGGCAAATCTTCGTCCGCCCCCGCGGCCGTCGAGGTCGCATCGGCCGCCGCCCCGCCTCCCGCCGCGGTCACCGCCACAGGACCGGTGGTCAGGGTGACATATTTTTTCTTCAGCGGATCGAAGTAAGAGAAGGAAGCACCGGGCGTGGAAGAACGGTCTTCGCGGGCGACCACGCTGTATTCGAACGTCTTGGTTCCGCCGAAACCGATCGTGTCGTTGCCGTCGAAGGATTCTTTCGGCGCGTAGGTGCGCCATCCGTCGGTCCCGGTGAGTTCGGGGGGCGTCATGGCATCGAAATTCCCGCGGCCCTCGACCTTGAGTGTCATAGTGACCGGCTCGCCCGCCGCGGTGGTGTCCGGGTCGGCGGAGGATTTCATGGTGAATTGACCGACGGCACCGGAGAAATTTTCCGGACGGTCTTCCTTCGGAAGCGGCTGCACGTCGAGCTGGCGTCCGTCGGTCGACGCCTGGACGTTTTCCGCGCGTCCGAAACCGGGCATGGGGAAGTTTTGGAAAAACTGGTCGAAGAAAGGATCGAGTCCGGGCGGGCCGCCGGCCGCGACCATGCGTCCTTCCATTTGCGCGGGCGGAATTTCCAGTTCCCCGGATTTGGCCGGCGTGACCGCGCTGCGGAAGGTGACGATGTTGTAGGGGATATCCTCGATGTATTGCTCGGTCTGCTCGGGCTCGCTGAGCGGGGCGGCCGTGAAGCCGTCGCCGCCGAAGGTCGGGCGCTGCAGGTTGTCGAACTGGCAGTCGGCGCGGAAATAGAAGCGCAGTTCGACCGGAACCACTTCGCCGACGTAGACGCTTTTGTCGCCGATGACGATCTCGCCGAAATACGGTGCTGGCTCACCCGAGTCGGTGCGCGGCACGGTGCGGCCCGGAGCGGGCTGGGGCTGGGTTTGGCGTGGCGGACGCTGCTGTTGCTGCTGGCGTTGCTGCTGCATCGGCGGAGGCGGAAGCATTTGCTGCCCGCCCCCCGGGCCGGGAGGCGGCGGAAGTCTGCCTCCGGGACCGCTGACGCGCAGACTCACGGCCGGCGTGCGCACTTGGCTTCCGTCAACCTGCACGGCAAAGCCGGGAATGGTGAAGTTACCCGGGCGATTCGGGATGACGGTGTACGAGTAGATGGCCATCGAAGAGGCCTGCATGTTGACGATCTCGGTGCGCTGCGATTTGCCGGTCAGGCGGATCTCGAGACCGTCCACCCCGAGCGAGCGCGGCATGTCGCCCGGGCGACCGACATTGATGAACTGGTATTGCAACTGCAAGGGCGCGCCAACCTGCCCAGTTTGGGAGCTGATCGAGGCATTGACCTGCGCGCGGGCGGCGGGAAGGGAGCAAAGCAGGAGCACCGCGGCGGCGAGCAATCGGGAAGCAAAATTCATGGGCGTGTTCATCTTACCAGTCTCTAATGACATCCTGAAAGTTCTGACGTTCGCGCAGATCGACCTGTTCCTCCTCGCTCTGTAAAGAACGGAGCAGGGCGCGAGCCTGGGAAGCGCTCATTTTGCCCTCCTCTTCCTCTTCGGCGACGGCCATGGCGGTGGCGCCTTCTTTTTTCTCGTCGCCGCGCTCGCCAGCCGCTCCACCGCGCAATTCGCCCTGCTTCTTGTCTCCGGCCTGTTGCGGCACGGCCGCGGGTTTGTCGCCTGCTTTGCCGGGCTCGGGGCGTGATCCGGCCGAAGAACCTTGGTTGCCCTGGGGCTGATCCTGTTTTTCTTCGTCGCCCTCTCCGCCCTGTTGCTGCTTTTGCTCGCCCGGTTTTTTACCGCCTTCTTTTTTCTCTTCACCCTCGCGGCCCTCGCCGTCCTTTTGCTGCTCGTCCTGCTGACCGCCGCCGCCTTGCTGTTGCTCGTCTTTTTTCTGCTCACCCTCTTTGTCCTGCTCTTCTTTCCCGCCGGACCCCTGCTGTTGCTGGTCCTTTTGCTGCTGGCCTTCTTTGTCCTGTTCCTCTTTTCCGCCGGAACCCTGCTGCTGTTGATCTTTCTGCTGCTGGCCCTGCTGGCCTTCCTCTTTTTTGCCTTCGCCTTCTTGTTGCTGGTCTTTTTGGCCTCCCCCGCCCTGCTGTTGCTGGTCCTTCTTTTGCTGGCCGGACTGCTCCTGCTCTTTTTTACCTCCATCAGCGGACGGCTGTTGCTCCTTCTGCTGCTGACCGCCTTGCTGCTGGTCTTCCTTCTTCTGGTCACCACCCTGTTGCTGTTCGTCCTTTTTCTGCTGCTGATCCTTTTGCTGCTGCTCTTGGTCCTTCTGACCGCCGCCGCCCTGTTGCTGTTGCTGGTCTTTGTTCTGTTGATCTTTTTGTTGTTGGTCCTTCTGACCTCCACCGCCCTGTTGCTGCTGGTCTTTGTTCTGCTGACCACCCTGCTGCTGGTCTTCCTTCTTCTGATCGCCCCCACCTTGCTGTTGATCTTCTTTCTTCTGGTCACCCCCACCTTGCTGTTGATCCTGCTTTTGTTGCTGACCGCCCCTCTGCTGCTGGTCTTTTTTCTGATCTTTCTTGTTGTCTTTCTTCTGCTCTTGTTCGAGCTGTTTGAGCAGTTCCTCGACCCGCTCCTTGTTTTCTTTTGCCTCGGTGTAGTCGGGACGCGTCTTGAGCGCCGCGTCGTATTTGGCGATGGCGTCTTTCCAGTCGGTGACTTTCTTTTCTTTGTCTTCTTGTCCCTCGCCTTGGCGGAAAAGCGTATTACCGAGGTTGAACTCGGCGGCCGAGCGCAATGCGGGCTCCTCGGAGAGCATGGCGCGCGAAAAATATTCGGAGGCCTTGCCGTAATCCTTGAGCCGGTAAGCCGCCGTCCCCGCATTCATTTGCAAATCGGGCGCGTCGGGCTCCATGCTAAGACGCTGCTCGAAAGCGCTGCGCGCCGTCTCATAGTCGCCCTGCTCGTAAGCGGTCAATCCGGACGGCGCGGACCAAGCCGAACCGGCAGCGAGGAACCAGCAAGCCAACCCCAAGGCCGGACGCCGGCGGCGCTCGCCGACCAGGGCCTGCAGGGCGAGCAGCACAATGGCCGCACCCAGCGGCCACTGGTAACGCTCGATGGGCCGGCGCGAGGCACTCGCACTCATCTCGACCTCCTTCATTTGCCCGATCCCATCGGCGACCAAACGGCGCGCCGCATCCTCGTCGAGCGGCACATAAAATCCTCCGGTGATCTCGGCGATTTCCGTCATGCGTGAAGCGTCGAGTCGCGATTGCACGACTTTGCCCGAGGCATCGCGGACGAATTCGCCCGGACCGAGCGGAATTTCCGAACCTTCCTCCGATCCGACGCCCACCGTGAAAATACGGATGCCGTTGGCCGCTGCTTGCCGCGCAGCCTCGAGTCCGTCCGCGTCGAGTTCCTCGCCGTCGGAGACGATGACGATGGCGCGGGAAAATCCTTCCGCTTTGCCAAAAGCCTCTTCGCAGGTGCGGATGGCTGCGGCAATGTTCGATCCGCCTTTCGGGATGAGGTCGGTGTCGAGTTCATCCACTGCAGAGAGAACCGCGCTGTGATCGAGCGTGAGCGGCGCCTGCAAAAACGCCGAGCCGGCGAAAGCGACCAGACCGAGACGATCGCTGCCCAATTCGCTGACCAGATCCTCGGCCAGCAGCTTGGCCCGCTCCAAACGCGTCGGGGCCACGTCCGTGGCCAGCATGGAACGCGAGACATCCATGGCGATGATGACATCGCGCCCCTTGTGCGGAACCTCGAGAGTGTCATAACCGATCCGCGGACCGGCCAGCGCCACGGCCAACAATCCGAGCGCACCGAGCACGCAGGCATTGCGGAACCAGCGGCGCATCGGACTAGTGCTGCCCGCAAGGAGCGCGCGCAGTTTCGGGGCAACGATGCGACCGATGAGGGCGCGTCGCCGCCGCTCGGCCCACCAAAAGAGGAGAAAGCCCAGCGGCAACAGCCACAGGATATTGAGCCACGCGGGGCTGGCGAAAGTCAGGGCAGTCGTCTCCATACGGTTTGTCCGAGCAAAGTTTCCGCGGCGAGCAGGACCGTGCCGACCAGCACGAACCACGGGAACAGGTCCCGGTATTGCGCGACCTTTTGGATCTCGACCTCGGATTTTTCCATTTTGTCGATTTCCGTGAAAATGCGCTGCAGGGACTGCGTGTCGGTCGCGCGAAAATATTCGCCGCCGGTCATGGCCGCGATGGCCTTGAGGCTCTGCTCGTCGAATTCCACCGGGATCTGGCGGTAAACAGTGCGGCCGAACGGATCGACAAACGGGAACGGCGCATTGCCGCGGCTGCCAGATCCGATGGTGTAGACCTTGATCCCGAGCGCCTTGGCCGCCTCCGCCGCGGTGAGCGGGGTGACGCGTCCCATGTTGTTGTCGCCGTCCGTGAGCAGAACGACGATTTTCGATTTTGCTTCCTTGTCCTTGAGGCGGGTGGAGGCGGCGGCCAGCGCGGAGCCGATGGCCGTGCCGTCCTCGACCAAGCCGATGCGCGTGCGCTCAAGATTGGTGATGAGCCAGTCGTGGTCGAGGGTCAGCGGACTGACCAAGTAGGGGCGTCCGGCAAAGGCCACGATACCGATCCGGTCGTTCGGGCGCCCCTCGATGAATTTTTCCGTCACCTGCTTGACTGCCTCGAGCCGGTTGGCGCGTTGCGCGCCGATGGTGAAATCCTCGGCCAGCATGGAGCGGGAGACGTCGATAACGAGCATGATGTCCACGCCGCTGGCCTGCGTGCGGGTGATCGTTTTGCCGAGCTGCGGACGAGCCAAAGCAAGAATGAGACAGGCCAAGGCGAGATAAAGCAGCCCGGTGAGAAAATCTCCGGCGCGCGAGCGGCGACGGCCGCCGATTTTCGCAATGGTCTGGGTGGTGGAAAACATCACGCCGGGCGTGCCGCCGAATTTTCCTTTCAGCCACGCGAGAAGAGGAATGAGCAGCAACAGCCAAAGAAACTTCGGCTGCGCGAAGATCAGATCCGAGAAGTCAGGAAGCGACGGCATCGGGCACCTCTCCTTTCACCAGATCTTCGGCCAGGGCTGTCAAATCGTCGTTGTCCGCCGCCGTGGCGTCGGCGCGCGCGAATTTGATCGCGTCCGCCTTCTCGAGAAACCGCGTCAGCCGCGACAGGCGGTCGGCATCGAAGACCGCGCTACCGCGCGCGGTTTGCAAAAATTCATAAGACGTCTGCGTCGTGGCCGGAAGATGATGCTCCGCCCCGAGGAACGAGCGGAGGACATCGCAGACCTCGATGCTGAAGTCATAAGGCGCCGTCTCCTGCGACCGCACACGGGCCGCGGACAGGGCAGCCAGCGCCCGCTCGCGCGCGGTAAGAATGCGCCGCGCCTTGCGCCGCCGCCAACGGATGAACGCCCAGAGCGCGAGAGCGACGGCCAAAAGCAGGACGAGACCCGCAGCGATCATGACCGGGAGCGGGTAAGGCAGATACCAGACCGGACCGGCAATTTCGTGCGGCAGCAGATCGGCGTTGGGGTCGGCGGGAGGCATGGGTCAGGAAGCGAGTCGGCGCTGTTCGCGGCGATCGAAGAACGCGCGCAGAACGTGCAAATAGTCCTCATTGGTGCGCAGCGGGATCATGTCGATTCCCGTCTTGCGGAATTCCTGCTCGATCGCTTTTTTGCGGCGATCCTCCAGCGCGAGATAGGCCCCGCGCAGGGCGCGGTTCGACGTGTTGATATCGATCTGCTCGCCGGTCTCCGGATCCTCGAGCGTCACGATGCCGACATCGGGCAAATCCTCCTCGCCGGGATCAACCACCGGGATGGCGATGAGGTCGTGACGGCGCGCCGCCACGGCGAGCGGACGGGAATAACCCTCGTCCATGAAATCGGAAATAAGAAAGACGACCGCACGGCGCGTCACCACCTTGTTGAGGTATTCGAGTGCCGCGGTGAGGTTCGTTCCGCGGTGGCGAGGTTTGAAGTAGAGCATTTCCCGGATGAGGCGCAGCGTGTGCATGCGGCCCTTCTTCGGGTGGATGAACAACTCGACCTCGTCGGTAAAGAGGAGCAACCCGACCTTGTCGTTGTTCTGGATGGCACTGAAGGCAAGGATCGAGGCGACCTCGGCCGCCAGTTCGCGCTTGCTCGAAGCCACGCTGCCGAAATTTCCCGAGGCACTGACATCGACGACGAGCATGACGGTCAGTTCGCGCTCCTCGGTGAATTTTTTGACGAACGGCGTATTCATCCGCGCGGTCACGTTCCAGTCGATCGAACGGATCTCGTCGCCCGGCGTGTATTCGCGCACCTCCTCGAAATTCATGCCGCGCCCCTTGAAGACGCTGTGATAGGACCCGGCAAACATCGAGTCGACCAGCCGCCGCGTACGCAACTCGATGCGCCGGATCTTTTTCAGGATTTCACGGGTGTCCTGCATGAAGGAGAAGTTTTCAGTGTTCAGTTTTCAGTCTTTGGTTCAGTGCCCGGAATCTCTGAAGACCCGCTGAACACTGAACCACTGAAATCTGAACACTCCTCACGGCACCGGCAGCCCGGCGAAGATCTGCTCGACGATCTGTTCGCTGGTCATTTCCTCCGCCTCGGCCTCGTAACTCACCGCGATGCGGTGGCGCAGCACGTCGGGGCCGACCGATTTCACGTCCTGCGGAGTGACATAACCGCGTCCGTTGAGGAAGGCATGGGCCTTGGCGGCCAGCGTGAGGTAAATGGTGGCGCGCGGCGATGCGCCGTAGCGGATCATCCCGTCGAGTTTGAGCCCGTGTGCCGCGGGTTGGCGGCTGGCCCACACGATATCGACGATGTAGTCCTTCACGCGGTCGTCGACGTAGATCTGGTTGACGATACCGCGTGCGGCGATGATTTCCTCCGGCCGGACGAGCGTGTTAACGCCGAGTTTCGGCGCGGAGGTGGACATGGCGTCGAGGATGGCGCGCTCCTCGGTGCGCGTGGGATAGCCGACATGCACCTTGAACATGAAGCGGTCGAGCTGCGCCTCGGGCAACTGGTAGGTGCCTTCCTGTTCGAGCGGGTTTTGCGTGGCCAGCACGAGGAAGGGGTCCGGCAATTTGTAGGTCTGGTCGCTGATCGTCACCTGACGTTCCTGCATGGCCTCGAGCAAAGCGCTCTGCACCTTGGCCGGGGCACGGTTGATTTCGTCGGCGAGGATCAGATTGGAGAAAATCGGACCCAGCTTGGTCGTGAATTCACCATCACGCGGATTGTAAATCAGCGTTCCGATAAGGTCGGCCGGCAGCAGGTCGGGAGTGAACTGCAACCGGGCAAATCCCGTATGCAGACATGAGGCCAGCGTGCGCACGGTCAGGGTTTTGGCCAAGCCGGGCACACCCTCGAGGAGGACGTGGCCATTGGTCAGCAGGCCCATGACGAGCCGCTCGACGAGGAGCTTCTGGCCCACCACCACCTTGCCGACCTCGGAAAAAAGCGGCTGCACCCACTGGCTGCCGCGCTGCACTTGTTCGTTCAGTTCGTACGTTGATTGACTCATAAATTTTCGCCGATTGGCCGTCCGCGGTGGACCGCTCCGGCTGTTTCTCCCAAAAGAGACAGCCTGACGCGCCGGATGTTCGATTTCCGGCGCAAATTCAGGGCGTCGGGATCACATAATAATCGTCCCCCACCTTGGCTTCGTCGTAGACCGTGCGGTCCACCCAGACATTGAAGACACGGGAACCGTCCGGCGTCTCGACCTTCAGCAGATACTCCCCGTCGATGCGCGTGCTCTGCAGACCGCCCGCGCCGACCGAAATTTCCTGGGCGGGTTCGGGGGTGAATTCCTTGGCAATGATTTTTCCGGTGAAAGCCCCGCCGCTTTTCATGGTGCGATCGAGCGAAAGAGTGGCCCAGGCAATCGCGGCAAGCACGGCCACCGCGATCGCGATGCCGATGAGCAAAATGCGTCCGCGGTCCGGATCGCGGTAAACCTTCGCTTTCATGGACCCGCAATCATACGGGCTGCCCCCGCGCGCGGCACGTCGAAAGAGGCCGGCAGACGAAAACCTTCCGCCCGCGCGCCGAGGCGGTTATTTTACAGGTCCTCATCCATGGATTACGCGGTTTACCTGCTGGCTGTTTCGCTGCTGGCCGTGCTCGGACGACTCCCGCTCACGCTTGTGTTCCGTCTCGGCGGAGCTTTCGGCCTGCTGGCGTGGGCCGTGCTGCCGGGCTACCGGCGGTTGGTGCGGCGCAATCTGGAAATTGCCTTCGGCGCCACGATGAGCGCCGGGGAAATCCGCCGGCTCGTCCGCCTCCATTTCTACACCCTCGGGGCGAACCTTCTCAGCGTCCCGCGCCTCGCGCGCATGCCGGAGGCCGCGGTGCAGGAGCGCGTCGACCTGATCGGTTTGCCCGGATTGCGGGCGGCGCTCGATCGCAAGGAGGGTGTGGTCATGGCCATCAATCATATCGGCAACTGGGAACTGTACGCGCAATTGATCGGCCGCGTGCGCGACGTGCCGGTCGGCGCGATTTTCCAATCGCAGCGCAACAAGTATCTCAACCGCCTCATCGACCGCGACAGGCGCAGACTCGGATTGGAGACTTTCGACCGGCGCAAAGGTTACCTCGGTGCGGTCGATCTGGTCCAACGCGGCGGAATCCTCGCCATTCTGGTCGACCAGCATGCCGGCGACGGCGCGTTGTGGACGCCGCTTTTCGGACGCCTTGCCTCCACCTCGACCCTCGCCGGCATCATCGCGCAGAGCACCGGCGCACCGCTCGTTTCCGTGGCCATCCATACCGTGGGAACCGCGCGCTGGCGCTGCGTCATCGAGCCTCCCTCCGAGTCGCGGGGCAAATCGGTGGAGGAAATCACCTCGAAACTCAATCGCACCCTCGAACGCGAAATTTCCGTGTCCCCCAAAGACTGGTTCTGGGTGCACGACCGCTGGAAAACACCGGGTCCTTTCATTCTGGGCAATGCACGGCGCGGATTCTATCTGCCGCCCGGACAAACCGCCTCCGACCTGCAGCCGTTCCGACTCCTCGTGCGCTCGAGCAATTGGCTGGGCGATGCCGTGATGAGTATTCCCGCGGTGGAAGCATGCAAGTTGGGACGTCCCGACCTGCACATCACCGTGCTCGCGCCGGCCAAACTCGCTGCTTTGTGGCGCCGCGTGCCCGCGGTCGATGAAGTGATTGCCATCGAATCCGGCGAATCCCCGCTCGCGCTCGGACGACGGGTGAAGGAAGAATTCGACGCCGCCATTCTTTTCCCCAATTCCCTGCGCTCCGCGCTCGAAGCCCGCGCCTTGGGCGTGCGGCATGTGATCGGATATCCCGGCCACCAGCGCCGCTGGTTGCTGCGGCGGATTCCGCCCTTCGCTCCCGAGTCCGGCGGTCACCACGCCGATCGTTTCCTCAAGCTCGCGGCCTTTTGTGGCGCGCCGGTTGGAAAAGACGGGGCTTCCTTCACGCGCGCCGCGCGCAAATCCGGCGCCATTCCGCGTATCGGTGTCTGTCCCGGCGCGGAATACGGTCCGGCCAAACGCTGGCCGGCCGAGCGCTTCGCCGCCGCCATGAGCGAGTTCCAGGCGAAGCAGCCCGCCGAGTGGATTCTTTTCGGGGTGGCCGGAGATGCGCCCGCCGGCGAAGCCATCGCAAACAATTGCTCTTTCGCGGTGACCAACCGCATCGGGCGAACCACCCTCGATCAACTCATGGATGAATTGGCAGGCTGCGATGCGCTGCTCACCAATGATACCGGAACGATGCATCTGGCCGCATTCCTCGGCGTCCCGACCGTTGCGATCTTCGGTTCGACCGAGCCCGCACTCACCTCACCGCTGGGCGACTTTCATCAGGTCCTGCGCCACAAAGTCGATTGCAGCCCGTGCTTTCTGCGCGAATGCCCCATCGACTTCCGCTGCATGACCCGCATCGAGCCCGCCGAAGCGGCTGATGCGCTTCGTGAAGTTCTTGCCGGATAGCGACGGTTCCCTTCGATGAAGGGGCGTCAAGCCGCCGCCGCGCTGCACCGCGCACTCGGCACGGTTATGCCAGACCTCAAAAGTTTTCCGATTTTGATCGCCAGGTGGATCGCGATGTCCCCATCGCGATTTCTTTGGTGAAACATCGCGCCGGGACGGCGCGATCCACCCCACTGAAAACTGAACACCGAACACTGACCCCTGCGCGCGAAGCGCGCTACTTCTTCAGTATCGCGTAGGTCTGCTTGCCCTTGCGCTCAACGAGCAGGACTGCTCCGTCCTCGCCCGAATTCTCCAGCGCGGCGGCCAAGGAGTCCTTGTCTTTGACCGCTTCATCGCCGGCTGCGGTGATCACGTCGCGGCGCTGCAAGCCGGCCAGATCGGCCGGACTGTCCGGCTCGATATGGGTTACTATGACACCGCCGGACGGAAGCGACATCTCGGAGGCCACGTCCTCCGGAAGATTCTGCACCTCGAAGCCGAACGCCGGCCACGGGCCGTCCGCAGCCCCGGTCTCAGGTGCCGGCGGGCGGAACGGTTTCGGGCGATCCGAGGCCTGCCGGCCCGCGGGTTCCTGCGGCAACTCCTCGGCTTTCACCGCGACCGTGCGGTAATTGCTGTCCTGACGACGCCAGACATTGAGCTGGACGGTCTGGCCGATTTTTTTCCCGAGGATCGCTTTTTGCAGATCGCGCGCGCTGTTCACCGGCTGCCCGTCAACGTCGGTAACCACATCCGCCGGCTGCAACTCGCTGCGTGACGCAGGGGTGTCGGCGAAAATCTCGCGCACGACCACGCCCCGGTCGACGCCGAGCATTTTTTGCAGAGCCGGCTCATCGGCGAGCGTTTCGATGCGGATGCCGAGCCACGGACGCACGACCCGCCCGCTTCCCATCAGTTCCGCACTCACCACTTGGGCGATCTTCGACGGGATGGCGAAACCGAGGCCGCGATTCAGACCGTTGATCAACGTGTTCACGCCGATGACCTTGCCATCCAAATCAACCAGCGGACCGCCGCTGTTGCCCGGGTTGATGGAAGCATCGGTCTGCAGGTAGTCCTCGTAAACAGTGCTCCCCAAATCGCTCCGCCCTTTGCCGCTGATCACGCCGACGGTGAGCGTGTAGTCCAACTCGAAGGGCGCACCGATCACGCAGACAAATTCCCCCACCCGCGCACGTTCGCTGTCGCCCCAGGAGATTGGCTTGAGCCCGGTGGCGTCGGCCTTGAGCACGGCCAAATCCGTTTTGTCATCCACCCCGACCACCTTCAGCGGCAAACGCGTTCCGTCCTTGAGCCGCGCGACGACACCCGACTGCGGATCCGCGCCGTCGATCACGTGGGCATTGGTCAGAATGTGACCCTCGTCGGAAATGATGAAGCCCGAGCCCTCGCTTTCCTCCTCCCGCGGGATCTGCGGTCCGCCGGGCTGTGAACCGAAGAGCGACTCCCAGGAAAACCCGTCACTCGTGCGGCCGGGCTTGTTCACCTCGAGCACGACGACGCTAGGCGCCACCTTTTCATAAATATCGGCGAAGGAATTGCCCATGGCGCGGGCTACCGAAGGGGCAGCGGCCGCCGGGAGCGCCAGGGCCCAGAGGGACGCGAGAACCGGTAAAAAAGCGCGTTTCACAGCCCTCACCCTAACACATGGCCCGCGCCCGGCAAAGACCACCTCGCTTTCTCTTGTTTTCCCTCGTGGCGGGCTGGAAACTGTCCGGCTGCCATGGATCTGTCCGATCCCAAATTTTTCATCAACCGCGAACTCGGCTGGCTTGAATTCAACCAGCGCGTGCTCGACCAGGCCAAGGATCCCGCCGTCCCGCTGCTCGAACGGCTGAAGTTCCTTTGCATCGTTTCGTCGAACCTCGACGAATTTTTCGAGGTGCGCGTGGCCGGCCTCAAGCAGGTGCTGCAGTCCGGCGCGCAAGACACCGGTCCCGATGGCATGAGTGCCGCGCAGCAACTCGCCGCCATCTCCAAACGCGTCCGACGCCTCGTCGCCGACCAATACGCGTGCTGGGGCACGGAAATCAAACCACAGTTAGCCGATAAAAATGTCCGCTTCCACCGTTATCCCGATGTCGATCCCGCGGTGCGGACCCACTTCGAAGAATACTTCGAGCGCGAAATTTTTCCCGTGCTCACGCCGCTGGCCATCGACCCGGCGCACCCCTTCCCGCAACTGCTCAACAAAAGCCTCAACCTCATCGTCGAACTCGAAGGCGAAGGACTCGGCACCGACCTCGCCGTGGTGCAGATCCCGCGCATCCTCCCGAGGCTCCTGCCTTTTCCCGACAATAATGCCGCACAACAGGACTTCATTTTCCTCGGCAACCTCGTGCAGGACCGCGTCGGCCGGCTTTTCCACGGGGTCAAAGTCCGCGGCGCCTACATGTTCCGCATCACGCGTAACAGCAACCTCTACGTCGACGAGGAAGAGGCGCGCAATCTGCTCCGTGCCATCGAGGACGAGTTGCGCAAACTCAATCGCGGCAACGCCGTCCGTCTCGAGGTGCAGGACGCGCCGCAGCAACTCACCGACCGGCTTTGCGACATCTTCAATTTGGAAAAAGAAGACGTCTACCGCGTCGAGTGGCCGATCAATCTCCTGCGCTTGATGCCCATCGCCACGGAGCTCGACCGGCCGGACCTCAAATACAAGCGATTCACGCCCGTCACCGTGGTCGGCCTCGGCGAGGAGCACGACATCTTCTTCCACATCCGCAAGGGCGACATTCTGCTGCATCACCCTTATGACAGCTTCCAGACCGTGCTCGATTTCATCGGCCAAGCCGCCGAGGACCCGCAGGTGCTGGCCATCAAACAGACGCTTTACCGCACCAGCTCCGACTCGCCCCTCATCCCCCTGCTCGTGCAAGCCTCGCGTCAGGGCAAACAAGTCGTGGTGGCCATCGAGCTCAAAGCGCGCTTCGACGAGGCGGCCAACATCAAGTGGGCCCGCCAACTGCGCGAAGCCGGCGTCGACGTGGTCTACGGCGTGGCCGGGCTGAAAACCCACGCCAAGATGGCCATGGTGGTGCGCAAGGAATTCGACGGCATCCGCCGCTACGTCCACCTCGGCACGGGCAACTACCATCCGTCCACGGCCAAACTCTACACCGACCTGAGCTTCTTCACCGCGCGCCCTGAAATCACCGAAGACGTGGCCAACCTCTTCAACACCGTGACCGGCGTCTCCCATCTGCCCCCGCCCAACCGTCTCCTCGTCGCCCCCTGGCACCTGCACAAGGACATCCTTCGCTTCATCGACCGCGAAATCGAAAACGCCCGCGCCGGCAGACCGGCCGCGATTTTCGCCAAGCTCAACGCCCTGGTGCAGGAAGAAATCATCGAGGCCCTCTACCGCGCCTCGCGCGCCGGGGTCAAAGTCGACCTCCTCGTGCGCGGCATCTGCGCCCTGCGCCCCGGACTCCCCGGCGTGAGCGAAAACATCACAGTGCGCAGCATCGTCGGACGTTTCCTCGAGCACAGCCGCATCTACCGCTTCGAAAATGCCGGCGATCCGCATTACTTTATCGGCAGCGCCGACTGGATGGAGCGCAACTCCTTCCACCGCGTCGAGGCCGTCTTCCCCGTGGAAAGCAAGGGCATGAAGCAGCATGTGCAGGACATCATCGACTCCTTCTGGAAGGACAACGTGAAAGCCGAGAGCCTCCTGCCCGACGGCACTTACCGGCCCGTGCCGCGCGAAGGCGAACCGTGGGACGCCCAGGAGGAGTTCCTGGCCGAAGCCGCCCGCCGCCGCAAACGCCACGCGGCTGCACAGGGGTAGCCGGGTGGATCGCGATGTCCCCGTCGCGATTTTATATCCCCAACCATCGCGCCCGGAGGTCGCGATCCACCTTTGACAACCTCCATCCCCCGCCGGACATTGCCCGCATGCCCGCACTACTACTCGCCCTTCTCCTCGCTGCCACCACCGCCGTCGGCAGCGAATCCACACCGGCCACCGTCAGCGTTGTCTTGGTGGGCAAAGACGGCCAAAATCTCCCCTCACAAAAAATGGACAAAGTGATCAAGACCGATGCCGAATGGCGCGCGCAGCTGGGCGACGGCGAAGTCTACACCGTGACGCGCGGCAAGGGCACCGAGCGTCCGTTCTGCGGGATGTTCCATGACCACAAGCAGAGCGGGATTTACTACTGCGTTTGCTGCGACCTGCCTCTCTTCCGCTCGGACGCCAAATTCGACTCCGGCACCGGATGGCCGAGCTTCTTCCAACCCGTGGCCAAAGAAAATGTCATCACCGAGGTCGACCGCGGCCACGGCATGGTCCGCGAGGAAATTCTTTGCGCCCGATGCGATTCACACCTCGGACATGTCTTTCCCGACGGACCGCCGCCCACCGGCCGGCGTTACTGCGTCAACTCCGTCTCCTTAAAATTCGTGCCGGATAAATGATATCTCACGCTTGTAGCGGCGGTCTATGACCGTCGGAACATTTCTTCTCTAAAGCACCGACGGTCAGAGACGGCCACTACACCCCAAAACATTGAAACTCCACGCCGCAATCGCTCTTCTCCTTGTCTCATCCCTCCAAGCCGAATCCGAACCCATGAAAACCGAAAAAGCCACCCTCGGAGGCGGATGCTTCTGGTGCGTTGAAGCCGTTTACGAACGCCTGCCCGGCATTTTGTCCGTCACCTCCGGTTACGCCGGCGGACAAACCGAAAATCCAACCTACGAGCAGATCGGCACCGGCAAGACCGGTCATGCCGAAGTCGTGCAGATCGAATACGACCCCGACAAAATCTCCTACCAAAAAATCATCGATCTTTTCTGGGACGCGCACGATCCGACCACCCTCAACCGCCAAGGCGCCGATGTGGGCACGCAATACCGCTCGATCATCCTGACCGCAAACGATGACGAAGCACGCATCGCGAAGGAGTCACGCGACCGCGCACAGACCAAATCCCGATCCCCCATCGTCACCGAGATTGTCCCGCTGGAAAAATTTTACCCCGCCGAGGATTACCATCAGGATTTCTACCGCGAGAACCCGATGCATCCCTACAACCTTGCGGTCATCCGCCCGAAGCTGCAGAAGTTGGACGCCAAGGCTGAGTAAATACAAGCCACGGATTGACACGGATTAACACGGATAACTGAAGCAGATTGTTTGTGCCGAGTGACCTCGGCACAACAAAGAGGTCCGCAGAACAATACGCAACGAAAGCTAGTGTTTGAGGCAACTGATTTTGCCCGATGTCAGTCGGGTAAAATCTTATCCAGCCTTTTATCCGCGTCTATCCGTGGCTAAAACATTCCATGCCCGCTCTCTGCCTGTCTTTGCACGCAATCGCCGCACTACTCAGGCCAAGCGCTTAGCGATCAGGGCCTCGAGCTTGATGATGTCCTCGGTGAACTTCCGGATGCCCTCGGCCAGTTTTTCCGTGCCCATGGCATCCTCGTTGAGCATCCAGCGGAATGTCTTCTCGTCCAACGGAATTTTCTTAATGTCGGACGCCTTCGCTTCCTCAAGCGAAAGACACCGCGTGAGCGCGCCCTCGGAACCCTGCAGTTCGGCGAGCAATTCTGGACTGATGGTCAGCAAATCGCAGCCGGCCAACTCGCGAATTTGCGAGGTGTTGCGGAAGCTCGCGCCCATGACCTGCGTCTCGTAGCCGAATTTTTTGAAATAGTTGTAGATTGTCCGCACCGACTGCACGCCGGGATCGTCCGCGCCGGTGTATTCCTTGCCGGTCTTCGCTTTATACCAATCGTATATCCGGCCGACGAACGGTGAGATGAGCCGCACCCGCGCCTCCGCACAGGCGATGGCCTGCGGCAAGGCGAAGAGCAGCGTGAGGTTGCAGTTGATCCCCTCCTCATGCAGCACCTCCGCCGCGCGAATCCCTTCCCAGGTGGAGGCGATCTTGATCAGCACGCGCTCCTTCGGAACCTTCCGCTGCGCGTAAAGCCCGATCAACTTGCGCGCCTTCTCGATGGTCGCCGGCGTGTCGAAGGACAACCGCGCATCCACCTCGGTGGAAACACGACCCGGCACGATCTGCAAAATCTTCTCGCCGAAAATGGTCAGTAGGTCATCGATGATGTCGCAGATCAGTTCCTCGCGCGGCAAATCAGCCCCCTTGCGCTCCGCGACCGCTTGATCGAGCAACGGCGCGTATTCCGGCTGCGTGACTGCTTTGTAAATGAGCGAAGGATTGGTCGTTGCGTCCTGCGGCGAGAATTGCCGGATGCTTTCGAAGTCCCCGGTGTCGGCAACAACCGTGGTGAATTGCTTGAGCTGGTCGAGTTGGTTCATGGGTGAACCTGGGAAGATAACGGAGCCAGCTAAGGAAGAACAACCGGATACCGTCAGATCTTGGTGCGTTTCTCTCTGATATCCTTGTGGAAGTGGCCGCGGCTGAGGCGCACGACGAGCATGACAAAAGGCGCGGCAAGGAAGGCGCCAAACACGGGAACCAGCGAACTGTTGCTTGAGAAAGAGAGGGCAACGAGTCCGAGGAAACCGACAAGACCAACAATCCAACTCACCGGCATAATATAGTCGGCAAAGACCTCGCTTTCCTGCCGGCGGGCAAGGCGCTTTGTTCTGTCGTCAAACGGCCCCATCGACTGTCAACCGTTGTGCTTGCCGTGCAATGACGCAAGCCGTTTCAACAAAACGTCTCCCACATCCCCCGAGATCCCGCCGGTTCAGTCTGCGTGGAGGGCAGCGAGGCGGTCGCGCATGGTGACCGCTGCGCTCAACTCTTCAAGTTGTCCGTCTCGAGGAATCGGCTATGGCTCAATTCAGCCGTCCACTCACCTCGTAGCAGCCTTACGGCCGGATCGAAACTCCCAGCGCCTCGCCCAGCTTGATCCAATCGCGATGACCGGTCTCGACAACCCAGCGCAGCACCTCCATATCGAGTTCCTCGTATTGGTGCACGACAATGTTGCGGAAGCCGGCCATGCCGCGCAGCGATTTGGACAACTCCGCGCTGATGATTCCCACCTTCTCGAGCAAAGCGAAGGCCTCGCCATTGCTCTGCGGAACGCCGAGATGGCGCTCGGCCACCACGTGCATGGCCATGTCGATGGAAGCCTGGCAGGCGCGCTCGATATTGAGCGTGAGCGCATCGACGTGGGAAAAATTGTCATAACGCGGACAGGCCTGCGCCTCCTCGCCCACCCGCCGGATACAGCGTTCGATGATGGCCGCTTTATTAAGCAGGATGTCGTCAGGCGGCGTAGGCATGCAGCACCTCCCGGCGGCTTTCCTGCAAGGAGGCATACATCGAGAGCACCAGCATGGCGAAACGCGCCCGCGCGGCGCGATCACGTTCGAACATCACGCGGCCATGCGCCACCGCCTCCTTCGCATAAACCAGATTCGCGGTGGACAACACGCCCACATCGACCGGGCGCCCGGCCAAATCCTCCAAGTCGGCCGCCAGCGACAAACGGTCCTCCCCCGCGATCACGCGCCCGTGCACCGGCAAGAGTGCGATATCCAGATCGCTATCCGGGCGCAAAGCGCCGCGGACCGCGGAACCGAGCAGGTAGGCAGCTGCGAGATGTTCCTCTTTCTCCAGACGCGCCACCAAGCGGCGCAAAAGAGCGGGCTCCAAAACGGCCGCACGGTTCGACATAATGGCATTTTAGCGCACCGGATGACTGACAACAACCTTTCGTAGCCCGCAAAGCGGGAGCAGAGAGCAAGCGACAAATCATGCCAAACCCGGAAAGTTTTCCGACCTTTCGGTATCATCGGTAGGGACGGCTGGCTCAGCCGGCCGCACGCCAAACGAAAGGCACACGGTCGGTCGCCGATTTTCGGGGTTGGTTTCGGGAGAGGTGTAGCGGCGCTCTATGAGCGTCAGTGCATTTGCAGATTTATGGTCCGACGCTCATAGAGCGCCGCTACAAAAACGGAACGGCCGGCTGCGGGCGCATCGGTGCCCTTGGTGCGGGACCAGCGCGAGCGCAGCGTGCGAAAGGCGAGATCGGCGATGCCAGGTTGGCCGCTGAGTTGGCACCAACTGGTCGTTTACCACGGCGGGCCAGCCTCCTCGTTCTGTCGTCGAAGCGCCCCATGGCGGCGGATATTTCAGAGGAGGCTTCCCGGAAAACGGGATGCCGATGCAGGTCAGCGGATGCGCTGGGCCGCGAGGCGGTCGCGCGTGGGAGCGCGCAGGCCGAGGATTTTCTGGGCGTCCTTCAAGAGACGCTTGCGCGACGGCCAGAGCATCAGGCCGAGTAGCGCGGCCGCCGCGAGGTAAGTCGAGGGCTCCGGGATGGCCGTGATGGTGAAGGTCGTGCCATTCCACGAAGAGCTGGCGATGCCGCCGTTGGTGAAGGTGAAGAACGACGAGTTGTTGATCGTGCTGGTCAGGTCGGAACCGAAGGTCAGCGTGCTGCCGTAATCGAAGTTGTTGATGGTGAGCAACGCGCTCGGGGTGTAGGTGCCGAAGTTGATGGTGTTGGCATTGGCATATGACGTCGTGCCGAAGTCGAGGAAGCCGCTGCCGGTCACGGAGAGATTGCCGAAAACTTCGCTGACCCCCGCCGCGGTGCGGATGGTGCCGCCGGAGAGCGTGACCGCTGCGGAATCGCTCACCTGCCCGCTCTGCGAAACAAGCAGCGTGGCATTGGTGGCGACTGAAAGGCTGCTCACCGAACCCAGCGCCGAACCCGAGGCGCTGTTAAGATTGAGCGTTCCTGCGCTGACTGTCGTCGCACCGGTGAACGAATTGCTTGCGGTCAAAAAGAGCGTTCCGATGCCGTTCTTGGTCAGCGACCCGCTGCCGCTGATCGCGTTGGACTGTGTAATGCTGTCCGAGCGATTGAAAATCAAGGAGGCAAAGTTGGTGATGGCTCCCCAGAGCGATCCCGTTGTGCCGCCGTTGCCGAATTGCAAGGCGCCCGCGCTGATCAAGGTGCCGCCCGAGTAGGTGTTGGCGCCGGAAAGCGTGAGTGTTCCAGCCCCCGACTTCGTCAAGCCGCCGCCGCCGCTGAGGGCGCCGGAGTAGGTCGTGCTGCTGTTGTTGCCGCCCACATTGAGCGCCACCACACCGCCCGAGGCATTGGTCAGGGCCAAGTTAGTCGAACCCTGCAAGCCGCCCAAGTTCGCGCCGGTCAAGTTGCTGAAGGAAATCCTTCCCGCGCTGGAGTAGTCCAGTGTGCTGCCGCTCAACGCGTTGGTGTTGGCCAAGGAGAGCACCCCGGCACTGACTGTGGTCGTGCCGCTGTAGTTGTTGCTCGCGGAGAGGACCAATGTGCCGGCGCCGTTCTTGGCAAGGTTGCCCGCCCCGGTGATCGACCCGGTGAGCGTGAGTGCGGTCGTGCTGTTGCTCACGTTGATCGCGCCGGTGCCGCCCGAGGCGAGACTGAAAGTTTTCGTGCTGCCCGCCGTTGCGCCGGTGTAGAGCAACTCACCCGTCGTGCCCGCGGCACCCAGCACAACCGCGTTGGCACTATTGCCCAGAACACCGTTGGCGCTGGCGTTGTTGATTGTGGCAATGGAAAGCGAACCATCTTGCACACTCAACACTCCAGAGAAGGTGTTCGCGCCCGACAAGGTCGCGGTGCCCGCTCCGCTCTTGGTCAAGGCACCCGATCCGGCCAAGACCGACGATACCGTTCCCGCATTGGTCAACGCGTAGCTGGTCGCGGTCAACGTTCCGTTGGTCAGATTTCCGGAATCCAGGGTGAAGGCACCGTTGGTCCGGCTGAGTCCGCCCAGATTCACCGTCCCGGCACCGATCGAAACATTGCCATTCGTTGCACCCAACCTTCCCGATCCGCTCAGCGTTAACGTGCCCTCAGCGACAACTGTCCCCCCCGAATAGGTGTTCGCACCCGCAAATATGAGGGTTCCGCTGCCGGTTTTGGAGATCGTGTTTGTGTTTGCTCCGCTGACCACGCCGCTGAAGGTGACCGCTCCAACGTTCGTGTTCCCACCACCGACCTGAACCGTCAAATTGCCGGTGAGAGCGGGGTAGTTGTTGCTGATGACGATGTTCGTGGTGGGTTGATCGTCATTGTTGAAGAGGATCGAGCCAGCCGTGGCGAAATTAGCCGCGTTGGATACCACCAGCGTTCCAGAGCGATTCGCGAGCCCACCACCCGAAACGATGGTGATGGAGTTCGTTACAATGTTCGTATTCGCATTAATTTGGAAGGCGAGCGTTGCAGCATTGGAGACGGTGATCGCGGAACCAGCGATATTGCTGAGGGAATCAAAGACAAAGAGCCGTCCACCTTGTACACCGATGGCCCCGATATTGTTGGTCTTTCCTGTCCCGTTCAGAATCAAATCACCCCCCTGCTTGTCCAGCCCCCCTCCGCCAGTGATGCGCCCACTCCAAAAAGTGTTGCCCCCAGCCACAAAGACCGTCGCTCCGCCGTTGGTCAGCACAAAGCTGTTTGTGAGTGTGGTTGAGTTATCGGTTATGCTGAACGTCGCTTTATTGGTGATCGTCACGGTATTCGCACCCAAGTTATTGGACGATGCAACGGAGAGCGTGCCACCGAAGAGGGAGATGCCGCCGGTGAAGGTGTTCGTCGCACCCAGCGTCAGAGTGCCCGTTCCTATCTTGGTCAAGCCGCCGGAACCAGAGATCACCCTGCTGGCCGATATCGCGCCATCCCCACCGAAGGTTTTGCCAAAATTGCCACCGATCGTGTTGGTCAATTGCAGGGTGCTATCTGCGTCCGCAGAGATGGTCGATGCAGAGCCTAGGGTGATTGCACCGCCGTAGGTGTTGGTGCCGGCAACATTCCGCAGCGCACCGCCCGAATTGATACCGGTCCCGTTAAGCGTCAATGCTTCGGCACCGATGGTGATTCCGCCCTGCAACTCGAGCGCCGCGCCCGATCCGACCGTTGTCCCGCTGTTGGTCGCGCCAAGGCCCGCATTATTTTGAATATTGAGCACGCCTGCCCCGACCGTCGTCGTCCCGCTGTAGGTGTTCGCGCCCGAGAGAATCAGCGTTCCGCCGTTGGTCTTGACCAAGGAACCGCTGTTGCTGATCACCCCGGAAATAGTCAGATCGGTTGCCGCGTTGGTCACCCCGATCACGCCGATGCCGGAGGCCAGATTGATGTTGCGGTCGATCGAGACCGTCGAGCCTCCATATTGCAGCACGCCGCCGTTGGTGATGATGATCGTCCCGTTCGTGCCGATTGAGCTGTTCTGACCCGCGTTGGCCAAGGTGCTCACGTTCAACACACCAGCACCGATCGTCGTCGTGCCGCCGTAGCTGTTGGCCGTGCCGGAAAGAATCTGTGTGCCCGCACCGACCTTGACCAGCCCGCCCGAACCGCTCAGATCGCCGGAGAAATTGTTCGTCGCGCTGTTGGACACCGTGAGCGTCGCGCTGCCCAAGGTCACCGTGCCGGCGCCGCTGACGCCGTCCACCGTGTCGCTGATGCTGTTGAAGTCGAAGGTCGCTCCGTTGGAGACCACCACCGACGAGGCGTCGGCGATGCGACCGCTGCCGGAAAGTCGCGCCACGCCGGCGCCGATTAGCGTGTCACCCGTGTAGGTGTTGGCCGCGGCGAGGATCAGCGTGCCCGCGCCCTGCTTGGTCAGACTGCCGGTGTTCGAGATGATCCCTGTGTTGGTCAGGACGAAA
>CAJBKE010000039.1 GCA_903953565.1 uncultured Verrucomicrobiota bacterium
GAGACGAACGGCAGGTGCGGTTTGACGAAACCGACCGCGAGGAAAAACGGTTGGTCCTTCTTGGCCAGTTCCTTCAGCGTCTCGACGGCCAGGTCGGCCACCTTGCCGTCCTGATAGGTGTCGTCGGGAACGTCGGCGCACTCGTAGGCCGGCCCGCGGGAATTCACTTTGGATTTATTGCCTTCGCCTTCTGCCACCACTTCTCCCGCGGCCGCCTCGGCAGCTTTTTCGATCTCGAGCGACTCGGGCAGCACATACTTGGGCGCCTTGGGCGTCTGGCAAGGCACCGACCAAGTCGGTTCGTCATCCAGCTTGCCGTGGTAAATTTTCCCCATGCCCTGCACGAAATACCCGCTGTTCTTGAAGGCTTGTCCCAAAGTGACCGCATCGGGTTGGGCATCGCGGAAGTGCGTCCTTAAATCCCAAACCTTCGTCGTGTCGGGACGCAGGCCTGTCATGATGCTGGTACGCGAGGGCGAGCAGACCGACTGCTGGCAGTAGGCGCGCTCGAAGACCGTGCCGTTCTTGGCCAGGGCGTCGATGTTCGGACTCTTGATGTAGTCCCTGCCGTAGCAGCCCAGATCGGGGCGGAGGTCATCGACCGCAATGAAGAGGACGTTGGGTTTGGACGGCGACGACTCGGCCGCGTGGAGGGCACCCGCGGCGCAGAGTGCGATGAGGAGGTGGAGGAGTTGTTTCATGATTAGGGTGTTGGTGGCTGTTTTGAGTGGTTTCAATCGGAGGAGGCTTTGTCTTTTTTCTTTTTCTCTTTGTTGGCGTGGCGACCGGTGCCATCCCCGTCGTCGAGGATCCCGCCGGCAGGGTTGAGTTTGTCCAGCGCTGCCTGTAATTGCTTGCGGGCGGCTACTGCCGCCGGGTCCGTGGTGTCCGCGGGCACAAGTGTTTCCACGAATGGCGCATCGCTCAGATCGTACAGTTCGCCCTTCTCGTTGAGCTTCCATCCCGCGTTGCGCACATACCACATGCGGGCGAGCTGCACGAAGGCCCAGTCGCGCGGTTGCCCCGGTTGTCCCAGGAGCTGCGGGGCGAAGCTCTGGCCGTCGATGGTCACCCCCTCGGGAAGTTTGGCTCCCGCCAGCGAAGCGAAGGTGGGATAGAAATCGCTGAAGTCGATCAGGTCGGCCGATACTTTGCCCGCGGGCGTGGTGCCCGGCCAATTAGCGATCATGGGCACGAGGCTGCCTCCCTCCATCATGCTTCCCTTGTTGCCGTCGATCTCGCGCCCGCCCACCGTCAAGGTGCCGGCCCCCTTCTTCGTCGTGCCATTGTCCCCGACAAAAACAACAACGGTGTTCTTGCTCAGGCCGAGACGCTCCAAATCATCCACCACGCGTCCCACCGTCTTGTCGAGGTAGGCCATGTTGTCGCCGTAGAGGTCCTTGCTGTCCGGCGCGCTGTCCGGCGTGGGCAGGATGTCGGTGTGCACGCTAGAGAGCGAATAGTAGACATAGAACGGACTGTCGCGGTGTTCGGCGATGAAGTCGACGAACAGCTTGTGCATCACATCGGGCATGTATTCCTTGTCCTTCAGGGCGACGGTTTCGCCGTTGAGCAGGTATTCCTTCCCTTTAGGCTGCGTGTTCCAATAGATGCCACTGCCCTTGTAGGTCAGGTAGGTGTCGAAGCCGAAATCCGCGGGCGTCAAACCGAACTGCGACCATTTGCCGATGGAGGCGGTGGCATAACCGGCTGTTTTCAGCAGCTTGGGCATCATGATTTCGTCCTCAGGCGTGATCTTGGCCACACGGTCCTGGTTCGTCGCCCCGGTGCGGAAGGCGTAGCGTCCGGTCATGATCATGGCACGCGAGGGGCCGCAGAGCGGCGCCCCGTAAGCGCGGGTGAATCGCGTGCCGTCGGCCGCCAACTTGTCGAGGCGCGGGGTCTTGTATTTGTCGCCGCCGTAGCAACTCAGGTTGTCGATGCCCAGGTCGTCGGCCAGGATGAAGACGATGTTGGGTTTGTCCGTGGGGGCGCGTTCGATGGCGGGCAGATCGGCGGCCTGCGAGGCGGTGAGACCGGCAAGCAGACAGACCAGAGATTTGAGCGCGATGGGCATGGCAACAAAGTAGTTCATTTTTTTCCTTCTTTCTTGTTTTTCTCGCCGGAGTCTTCGTCCTCGCGGAAGCAAGAGCGGTCGTCCTCCACGGCAAAGCGTCCGGCCTCGCGCAGGGCGATCACCCATGGCGGACCGACATCGGAGGCCGTGAGAGGTTTGAATCCGGTCATTTCCATTTCCTCCTTCCATCCCGCGGGCATGGGCTCCGTTTTGCAACCGGCTTCGGCCGGGGGATAATCCACCGTCCCGCCGAGTACTACATTCCCCTCGTAGCGGTTGGGTTCGAAGCGGAACTTGTCGAGCGGCGGTGCGGTTTCCGGGGCGGTGCCGATGACCGACGGGCCGCCCTGCGGACGTACGAAACGGTTGTCTTTCACCAGGCAATCCTCCGGCATCAGGACCATCTGGAAACCGGGCCAGCGGCGTTTGTAGCCAAAGCCGATCTCGAGGTCGGGACCGGTGTTGTTGACCGCGATATTGCCGGACAAAGACAGGTCTTTGACCTGCGGATATTTGGCGATGAGGGTCTCGTCCTTGTCGGTTCCCTTACCGGCCGTTTTTTTCTTGGTGGGTTTGTAATCCGAAGTCAGCGCACTCTCGATGTATTCACCGGCCATCACCTTGATGCCCCAGTCGCAGCCGGAAATAAAATTTCCCTCGACCGTGTTGTGCAGCCCGGACATGCGCAGGCCTTGGGCGCCGGGCACGCCGCGGCCGAGGATGATGTTTCCTTTGACCAAATTGTGCGATCCCTGCCGGATATTGAGGCATCCGCGCGTGCCGATCACGGTGTTGCCGGTCAATTTGTTGTGGTTGGATTTGAGCGAAACGACCTCGGTCCCCTCGCCATCCGCACCCTCGAAGAGATTGCCTTCGACCACGCACCAGGCTCCGTCCTCGGCCTTGGGGTCGAATTTGCCCGGTCCCCACATGCGCAGAATCTCGCGTCCGTTGCCGTCGTCGTGCGGGATGTTCTTGAAATAACAACCGCGGACCGTGTTGCGCCGGCTGTCGGTCACCGCGTTGCCGAGCAGGGGCTGCATGTTATTCTTGCCCTTGAAGTAGCAGTGCTCGACGACGTTATCGTCACCTTCGAAGAAGACCCAGTAATACTCGTCCTCGAACTTCTCCGGATTGAAATCCACGATGGCCGTGTTTTTCACCGTCGCGTGGTGCGAGAGAAAGTGAATGACCGAGGAATCTTCGGCCGCGAGGGCTCCGCGGGTGAAATAGAGTCCGTCCGCCACAACGTAAGGCGCTTTGATCCGGAGCGAGGACGCGCCGGTCAAGATGGTCTCGCCGGGGCTTTCCGCTCGAATGGTAAGGGGCTTTTCCGCAGTGCCACCTTTGGTGATCTCCAGGGCCGCGTCTTTCCAGTCGCCCTTAGCCAGGACAAGCGTGTCGCCGGGTTCCGCAGATTTGAGCGCGCCCGGAAAAGCCGCTGCGCCGGAAACCGGGATATCGCGGGCATCCAGTTGGAAAGCTCCGCAGATAAGGACGAGGGCGAAGGAGGCGGCGGATTTAGGTAAGTTCATGGCAGGGGAAGTCGTGTGACGCGGAAATTGTCGAAGCGCACGTGGTTACGCACCGTGCGGAACCCGAACCAACCTTCGCGGAAAGGCTGCGGATCCTTCTTGTCGAAAATCAACTCGCCGTCGCGGTAGAACTGGATTTTCTCGCCATCGGCGATGAGGCGGATTTTCACTGTCTTGTTCGGCACATTCATGAACTTCGCATCGGAAAGGTCGTCGCCCTCCTCGAGCGGACGGCTCCCGTCCCCCGGATACCGGCGGAAGCGCGTGGTGACGTTCCCGTTGGCCCCGTAGCCGACGTAGTAAAGACGCAGCGGGTCGTATTTTTTGAAATTCCCACCCCGCTCCGCGCTGCCGGCAAAAAGGTCGTCAGGATTCTTCGGGTCGGTCGCCATCCAGAAACAGTTCAGGTCGCTGTAACGGTCGTTCGGGCCGCCTTCATCCACCATGACGGCGTCGTATTCGATCATGATGGGGCCGGAGAACTTCTCTTTGAACCACACGGTGCAACCGCCTTTGTCTTTCGGACCGGGCGCGTCGTCGATGTCGAGCCGCCCGTCGATCACTGCTGTCTTTCCGCTTGGTGTCTGCTCCACCACCCAGCGCGAGAGGTCGCCGTCGAAATCCTCGCGGGCCAGCACTTCCCCGGGCTGGTCGCCCGCCGCTCGGGCCAGCGATACGGCGACCGCCAAGGCGGGCATTAGAAGGGTTCTCAAGGACAAGTGGGGCACAGCTGCGATGAAGCTAATATTTATTGCAGAAAAGTAAACCCCCGAGGCGGGAGAAAGTTGCGGAAAAACCCATGACAAACTCACTCAGCGGTCACTATGGCCCTTTTCGATGGCGGGCCGGAGGACCGTAACCAGCCTTCGGTAGCCATCGGGCGAGAGATGGAGGTTATCCGCGAGATAGCAACCGGGGATCGACTCGCCGGAAGCCGACTCCAACGCGGGGTTGACGTCGACGTAGTCCACGCTGGCAATGGTTTCGGCAAGCTGCCGCAGGCCCGCGTTGACCTCGTCCACTTCGTCCAGTTGTCCGTCCTCCCGCTTCTGTATGGCGCGGATGACCGACACGAGGAGAATGCGCGCTCCGGGCAAGGCGCCGCGCGTGCGTTCGATCCATTGCTTCGTGTTGTCGAGGATAACAGCTGTCGCGATACCGCCTTTGATGTCGTTGCTTCCGCAATACCAGACGACAAGACCGGCGCGAGAGGAGGGAACGACGCGGTCGAAGAAAGTTAGTTGGTTTCCGGTGCGTGAACCGCCGAAGGCCCGGTTGGTCACGGGGATCGGCGCAAGATCGGCGGCCAAAGTCGTCCACTTGCGGAAGATACTGCTCCCCACGAGAAGAACGCCGCCCGGTGGGGGCTCAGGAGCCAAGGCAAACTTGGCAACAGCATCTTCGTATTTATTCTTTGCCGGCGCGGGATGTTCCTGTGCGGACAAAGGGCATTGAAACGCGATTGTCGCGCAAAGCGCAGGAAGAAGTTTTCGCATGAAACCGGGCTCTCGAGGCGGGCGACAATGGCGGCGCGGCAGAGAAGCCGGACATCCGCGCCGACAAATTGCTGCGGTGCGCAACGGCCCGGATCTTCCGATGAGATGGGAGGCCGCGACCCTCAATGCACTGCAAGATGGCGGAAAACGACATGAGCGACGCCCTGGGTGGCCTGCGGATAGCAACCGGCCTTGAAGTAGTTGAGAAAATTCCAGAAACCGAGGTTGCGGCGCACCTTCTCCTCGCCGTCGACAGCGATGGAGAGTTCTCCGCCCTCGACGCGCACGTCGATCTTCGCGAAGGATTCGCCCAACGCTCCTCGCAGCAGGATTTTTTCCTCCGGTGAATTTTTCTCGTTCCGGCTCGTTGTCTTGAGCAGAGCCCAGAGGTCGCCGTCCTGCAGAGCGATCCGCAGGAGCGGCGGGGCATCCTTCTTGTCCTCGGTGATACCGTGGATCTGCACGACGGTCACCTTGTCCGGGTCGAGACTCGAGGCGGCACGCACTTCGGCGGAGAGGGCGCGCGATTCATCGGTCCTCCAGTTCGGCAGATGCCGCAGTTCCGAGCGCACGTATTTGGCATTGGGCGTGGTGCCTTTTTCCGAGGCATCAAGCTGGAAACACATCTCTTTTTCCGCGCTCAGGTAAAAATAGTCGGAGCTGTATCCCTCCAGATCTTTGATTTCCTTCGGTCCCGGCAGGGTGATCTTCCACTCACTGAGATCAAAGGCGGTGGACGGCGCCTGGGCGAAAACACGGGGCTCCC
>CAJBKE010000040.1 GCA_903953565.1 uncultured Verrucomicrobiota bacterium
CCGGCGCGGAGACGATCGCGACGAGTTGCCGGACGTTCTAGTCAGGGATTGAGGCGCGGCGGCGTCCGCTTTGGAGCCGTCTGTTATTCCACGGTGGGGCTGGCCCCGAGCATTTTTGCAAAGAGCTCGTTGAGGGCCGAGGCGGGAAGGCGGAGTGCTTCCTGTCCTTCGGACGGTTGCCACGCGCTGGCCGCCAATTCGCCAGCGAAGTCGAGTTTTTCGATTTCCAGGTCGATCTCGCCTTGCGATGTGGTCAGAACCAACCGCGTTGGTTTGTCGTTGTCGCCGATCCAAGCCCGCCCCGTGAAGTCCTCCACCTTGATGGCTTCGCGCAGTTGCGGGAGGAGGCTGAACTCAAGCACGCGGCGTTGGGGGTTTTCCTCGGTGCCGAGGTCCTTCACGTCGAAGACGAGCGGCAGGAAGGACAACATTTGGGGGTCCAAAGCGAGTGGGATGAGCGGAGGCGAGGTGGTGTCCGGGGCTTGGTCGGAGGTGTCAAACCCGGCCGCTTGGGCCAGCGCGGTCATAGGGTCGGCGGGTACGGCCCAGAGTTCTTTGCCGTCGCGGCAGGCGGTGAGTGGTGTGGCGCCGCCCTCGCGGACCACATCGATGCGGAAGCGGTCGGGTGACTGGACAGCTAGGCGGAGGCGCGTCCCTGCGGCGGCAGCCAGCAGCCCGGTTCCGCTGATCACCCGGCATTGGGCGACCATCGCCCGGCTCTGTCTTTCCGCAGTACCAAGCACGGCGGCGGCGATCGGGGCAAGAGCGCGGCCGAAGACATCGTAGGCGGCCCCGTCCGCAGCCGGCGCTCCGTGGACCAGCGCGAGCAATGCAGTGATCTTGCACATGGCTGGCCAAGTCTTAGTATAGAGCCACGAACGCATGGTGAACATCTTCCTGCCGAAATTTCTCGCTGCCGACGGTCTGTATTTCGCGTTCCAAGAATCGACCGTCGCCGGACATGCCGTCGTCGCCGCGTTGTTCCTTGCTTCGATTTTCAGTTGGTCGGTCATCATCACCAAGTTCCGCATGATCCGCTTCGCGCGCAAGCAAACCGAGCGATTTTTCGCGGTATTTCGACGCAACAGGCAACCGCTCCACGTTTACGAGGCGGGTCTGATCTTCGAGGGTTCGCCGGCTTACGATGTCTACCGCGCGGGCTGTGCGGAGTTGGCTCTGCAGATGCTCGGCTCGCAGGAAGTGGACGAAACCTTTGCCGCGCGCATCGAGGTGGCAGACAAAATCTCGCCCGCGCAGATGCGCGCGGTGACCGTGGCAATGGAGCGGGCGGTGGGCGAAGCGGGGCTGCGTATGGAATCGCAGATGATCATTCTGGCCACGGCGGTGAGCGGATCGCCGTTTCTCGGGTTGCTCGGCACCGTGTGGGGTGTGATGGATGCGTTCGCCGGAATTGCCATTGCCGGAACTCCGAATCTCGCGGCGATGGCGCCAGGTGTGGCCGGCGCGCTAGTCACTACGGTCATTGGCCTGCTCGTCGCGATCCCCGCGATGTTCGGTTACAACTTTCTGATCACCAGCCTGCGTTCGCTCATCGTGCAGACGGACAACTATGCGGCGGAGCTTTCCTCGGAGTTCGAGCACCGCTACGTCAACTTTGGCCGCGGTGGCTGATCGTCCCATGCGCCGCTACTCCGACAAACAACCGCTCTCCACGCTCTCGGAGATCAATGTCACCCCGCTACTCGACCTTGCGTTCGTGCTGCTCATCATCTTCATGATCACAACACCGTTGCTCGAGA
>CAJBKE010000041.1 GCA_903953565.1 uncultured Verrucomicrobiota bacterium
CGCCGCTACAAGTTTTCGGTGAGGTGTAGCGGCGCTCTATGAGCGTCGGTGCCTTTCCCCCTGGCAGGGATGGTAACCCCAGTTACTCCCAGCACACACCCGCCAACGCGCGGGTTCAGGGACTTTGGGCCATATCCTTCCGCCGCGGCGGACTACGGTTCGGCGCGATTTTTCACCGGGGACATCGCGATGGGGACATCGCGATCCACCTCTCGGCAAAGGCTAATGTCTTCTGAATTGTTCCGGCTCAAGACATCCAAGCAACCAAGGCGAGGCCGACGCTGATCCAGAACAAAACCGCCGTGGCGAGGATAGCGGTCCACAGGAGGACGCGGAGAATGGCGGTGCGTTTGCCGCCGAGGTGCGGGTCACTCATGGTTCATCGAGCGCCCTGCTGTGGTGGCCCCGCATGAAGCGGTAAGTTTCCAGCAACCCGACAAGGAGTGTCGGCCCGGCTGCGATCACCGTGTAGTCGGACGCTCCGGTGCCTGTCAGCGAAGCGAAGAGCAGCGTCATTAGGAAGATGGTCCAACCGAGCACGCCGACAATGTAGAGCGCCGGCATGATAAAGCGTTTGAAGTTGTCGCGTTCGGCGCGCCGGGCGAGGCGCTTCCCTCGGTTCTGGAAACGGCTGTCTTGCGTCCTCTTGTTTGCGGTGCGGTTATACATCGGAAGATCCACGCCATTGCCGCAGGGCATAGGCGGGAAAAGCGGGACACCATCCGTTGTCATCCGTCGATATGCATCTTTTACCGTTGTGCAGAAAACGCACAATTTACCGAGCGGGCGCATGCTTTGCGTGCGGTGCGGCGGCAAGATATGGCATTCTTCACGAGGTCGAGTGCGGGAACGCGACTCGTGCCAACCCCATCAAACAAATCATGACTCACGCCCGTATCCGCAAAATTCCCGCCACCGCTTTCGCCGCGGTCGCGGTTCTCACCATTGCCCCCGCGCATTCGCAAACGGCCCGCTTCGACAAGTTGGCCAACGCCGAGTTCGCGGAGAACCGTCCGACGGCGGAGTCCGCACAAATGCTGCGCGACGAACTTCTCTTCCAGCGGGCGACGCAGGCCTACCTCTGGGCTTTGCCGCTGATCAACACGCTGGGCATGAAGGAGGGTTCGGAAAAAACTTTCGGGGCGGGCTACAACGTTTTGCCGGTGTGGAAAAAACGGCTCGATGCCAAGACGCTGGTGACCACGCCGAACTCCGACGTGATCTACGCCATGAGCTACGTCGATCTCGGGAAAGACGGTCCGATCGTGTTCGAAGCTCCGCCCGGACTGCAGGGCATCCTGCTCGATTTCAGGCAGCGGCCGATTCCCGTGGATGGCGGAAAGTTCGCCGGCGACGTGGGGCTGCCGGGACCCGATGCCGGCAAGGGCGGCAAATTTCTCCTCCTGCCGCCGGGTTATGACGGTGATGTGCCGGAGGGGTATTTCGTTTACCGCTCGCAGACGCGCAACGTTTTCATCTTCCTCCGCGCGTTCTATCAGGATCCGCAGAATCTCGCTCCGGCCGTTTCGCTGATCGAGCAGTCGAAGATTTATCCGCTGAATGACAAGGAGAACGCCAAAGCGATGGTCTTTCCCGATGCTTCCGGTGTGCCGGTTGACATGTTGCCGGTGAGCGACGGACGTGCTTTCGAACAACTCAAGCGCTTGGCCGACAGCGAGGGCACAGATTTGGCCGATGCCGACGGGCTCGGGACGCTGGCCGCGATCGGCATCGTCAAGGGTCAGCCCTTCGCGCCCGATGAAAAGACGCGCGCTATTCTCGATCGCGCGGCCAAGACGGCCTACAAGACGAGTCGCGTCGTGGCCTTCGAGGAAACCCTGGGTGGTCGCTCGTTGCGCATTTATCCCGACCGGCGCTGGATCAATCCGCTCTCCGACATCACGCCGGACAATCCGAAGCCCTCGATGGATCTGGCGTGGCGCAATCTCGCGGGCGGCTATCTCGATCTCGACGCGCGCATTTGGTTTTTCAGCAACTACTACTCGGTGAGTCCCGGCATGGTCTCCCAGATCCCGGGGAAGGGGGCGATGTATATGATCGCTTTCACCGATAGCGAGGGAGACGCGCTCTCCGGCGGGAGCAACTACCGGCTGGTCTTGCCGCCGGATATTCCCGCGGGGAATTTCTGGTCGGTCACGCTCTACGAAGCGGAAAACGGATCGGGCTTGGCCAACGGGCAGCCGTTCCCGTCGCTCGGCTCGCGCGACAAGCCGGCGATGAACCCCGACGGCAGCACGGAGCTTTTTCTCGGGCCTAAGCCGCCGGAAGGCAAAGAGGGCAACTGGCTCGCCACTGTTCCGGGTCGTGGCTATTTCGCCATCCTCCGGCTTTACGGACCGGGCGAGGGGGCTCTCAACCGCACTTGGAAGCCGGGCGACATCGAGAAAATCAAATAGGCCCATCGGCTCACGGACACTTGCATCCTATGAAAACAAAACACCTCGTTCCCGTGCTCTTCGCCGCGCTGTTGTGCCGCGGCTTCGCGCAACAACTTCCCACCACCGGCACCGTGGAATCGCGTTTGGGAAAACTCGAATTGGAAAACGGCTACCCGACGAGCGAGACGGCCGCGAAGCTTTACGATGACATTGATTTCCAGCGCGCGTGCCAAGCCTACCTGTGGGCCTTGCCGATCATGGCCATGTATCAATGGCAGCAGGAACAGCGCACCAAGTTCGGCGCGGGCAATCTCGACTATGTCGACTACCTGACCTTCCGCGACAAGCTCGGACTCCTCACGGCCAATGCCACGACTCCCTACGTGATGGCTTTTCCCAACATGGAAAAAACCGGACCGCTGGTCGTCGAAGTTCCGCCGGGTGCGGTGGCTGGTGGCATCGTCGACTTTTGGCAGCGACCGCTCACCGATTGCGGGCAGACCGGACCCGACAAGGGTGCCGGCGGGAAATATCTCGTGCTCGGTCCCGGGGATGAACCGATCAAGCCCGAGGGCTACTACGTGGTCCAATCACCCACGGTGAACATCTGGTCCGGCCACCGCGCGCTCGATCCGGATCCGGAGAAAGCCAAGGCGACCATCGCCGCGCTGCGCATTTATCCTTACAGCGAGCGCGAGAATCCGCCCGCCACGCGCCATGTTTCGCCCGATGGACGCAAATGGAGCGGCGAGCAACCGCGCGGTCTCGCTTACTGGGAGGGCTTGTCCAAGATCATCAACGAGGAACCGGTGCTCGAGCGCGACCGTATCATGCTCGGGATGCTCCAACCTCTGGGCATCGAAAAGGGCAAGCCGTTCAACCCCGACGAACGGCAGAAGAAACTTCTCATCGATGCCGCGCAAACCGGAGAATTGATGGCCCGCACCATCGGTTTCGAAAAACGCTTCGAAGGCGTGAAGGTCTGGCCGGGCAAGCAGTGGGAGATTTCCCTTTTTCTCCAGGAAACATCGCAGGAGACGCCGACCCACACGCAACTCGACGAGCGCACCTCGTGGTTTTACGAGGCCGTGGGCGTCTCCGTCGGTATGATGGGCCGGACCGTCGGCGCGGGTCAGGTCTACCTCGAATCATCCAAGGACTCCGAGGGTCGCTGGCTCGACGGCAGCAAAACCTACCGGCTCCGCGTCCCGCCCGATGCGCCCGTTGCGCAGTTCTGGTCCTTCACGGTCTATGACAACGAGACGCGCTGCTTTGTCGATACGGGGACAAATCCCGACCGCTCCTCGCGCGACAACATCGTGAAAAACGACGACGGCTCGGTGGATCTCTACTTCGGACCCGAGGCTCCCGCCGGAAAACCCGAATCCAACTGGATCAAGACCATTCCCGGCAAAGGTTGGTTCACCTACTTCCGTCTCTACGGCCCGACCCAGCCTTACTTCGATCGTTCCTGGGTGCTGCCGGATATCGAAAGGATAGATTAGTCCGCCTCCGGCGGCATCGCGGCGAACCTGAGCCGCCGCTTCGCGTGGTTGCAGCCGGCGGCCCGCACTCACCGCGGCGGAGTCAGGGATTTCTTGCCCCTGCGGTGAATAGGCGCGATATTCGCCGCATATTTAGCGGAGATTATGCCCTACATTCACCAGAAGCCCGGGTGGCCCAAGTTGCGTTGGGACAGCAGCAAGATCTTGCCGTTGCTGGCCGAAGTCCGGCATCGGCAGGGCCGACTGCTGGGAAGTATGGAGTCTCTGGGTTTTGATCTCAGAAACGAGGCGAACTTGGCGGCACTGACCGCCGATGTGATCAAATCCAGCGCCATCGAAGGGGAGAAGCTGAATGCAGACCAAGTGCGGTCGTCGATCGCCCGCAGACTGGGCTTGAAATTCGGCGGCACCATGGCGGCCAGCCGCGATGTCGAAGGTGTCGTCGAGATGATGCTCGATGCGACGCAGAACTTCTCCGCCCCATTGACCAAGCAAAGGCTGTGCGCGTGGCACGCCTGTTTGTTTCCCACCGGACGCAGCGGCATGCGCAAAATCACCGTTGGGAAATGGCGTCCCGCTAAAGTCGACCCGATGCAGGTGGTCTCCGGTCCCATGGGGCGCGAGCGTGTCCACCTCGAGGCTCCTGCCGCCGGGAGGCTGGAAAAAGAAATGGCCGCTTTTCTCAAATGGTTCGAGTCCGGGGAGAAGATCGATCCCGTGCTGAAGGCGGCCGCGGCGCATTTCTGGTTCGTGACCATCCACCCGTTCGAGGACGGCAACGGCAGAATGGCCCGGGCCATTGCGGACATGGCCCTCGCCCGCACGGAGGGCACGAAGGATCGGTTCTACAGCATGTCCGCCCAAATCGAGGCGGAGCGGAAGAACTACTATCTGAGCTTGGAGCGCAATCAGCGGGGCGACACGGACATCACAAAATGGATCGAGTGGTTCTTGGCATGTCTTCGCCGCGCGCTGGAGGGTGCGGAATCCACCATCGGGCAGGTGCTGCGAAAAGCCCGGGTGTGGAAGTGCATCAACGAATCACCGGTCAATGATCGGCAACGCGCCGTCATCAATCGCCTGTTAGATGGCTTCGAAGGAAAGCTGTCCTCATCGAAGTATGCCAAACTGGCCAAGTGCTCCGCCGACACCGCTCTGCGCGACATCAAAGATTTGCTCGATCGCGGGATCCTTGTGCGCGAAAGCGCCGGGGGGCGGAGCACAAGCTACCGACTCTCATCGACGCTGTAGTGTTGTGTCAGGAATGACTCAGGCAGCTTTCGCGTGACGCTTGTGCCAGCGCAGGAATGGCGACCGGACCGCTGCTTTTCTGATGGGACGTGCGGTCGGCTGAGCCAGCCGACCCTACCGATGATGAGGAAAAGTCGAAAAACCTTCCGGCTATTTCGCCTCGATTATCGTCGACGGCGTGAAGGTGCCGCGGTCCTGCGGGCCCATTTCGACGGTGACCTTTTTGTCACCAGCCGCCTTGAGAGCTTGGGCCAGATCAACCATGCGGACGTTTTGGTTCCCGAAGGTTTTCCAGTGGTATTGGTTTTTCGCCAGGTCGGCGACGATGGTCCACGAAGTGTAGTCCGGATATGTTTCCGAAACGCCGGCAGGCGGCAGCGCGCTGCCCGGCGGGATGTCGAAGTTGTTGAGGAAATGGAACATGGTGGCTACGGCCTGACCGCTGCTCTCCTGCGGCTCGGCGTTCTGCAGGAAGAACGCCATGCGAACGAAGCGCGCCGGCGGACTGAAGTCGCCGGGAAGCCCGAACGCACCGGCACCCATGCCGAACGGAGCCAACTTGAGGTCGCCGACCTTTTTGCCCTCCGGATAATCCGCGGTGACGGTGAGGTAGGTGTTGAGGTTGGTCAGATGCCACGGGAATTCCGGCGCGTTGGTCAGCACACGCGCCGGGTTGTCATAGACAACCAGTTTGCCGCCACGCGGCTCGAGTGTGATGCAAGCGCCGGTGGGATCCTGCACTTTGACGTGCAGGTCGGGCACGATGCCGATGACACTGAGCACGACGGGCAGCATGGCGACGTCGTTGATCTTTTCTTTCACCTCCGCAACGTTGGCGCAGTTGCTCAGGATCCATGTCACGATCTGGCCGGGCGAGATGCCTTTGGCCGTGTTCTCCGGCGTCGGCTCGGCGTATTGCGCGAAACCGGGGAAATAAAAGATACCGGCATTAAGCCCCTGATCGTTGATCCCGTCGAAGAGTTGGTCGTGAAACGTAGCGACCGTGGGCCCGAGGAGGCCGTATTTCGATTTCCACTTCAGCCCGTTCGCTCCTGTCGAGGTGATTCCGGTGAACTCCGATCCGGCCGGCCAGACGGCGAGAACGGAATCCAACGGTTGGCCGAATTCGAGCGTGCGCCCGACGGCCACGCCGCCGTCTTTGGCAATAAGCGCGCCGCCGGTGCAGGCGCGGACGGGCGTGTTGGCGGAGATCAAGCTGACGAGGGCGAGGAGTGCGGGGAGGGGTTTACGGAAGTTCATGGCGAGAACGTCATCAGAGGAGAGATATAGAGGCAAGCCGAAGCATCTCGTGTCCGGCAAACCGCGCGCCCCATCACCTGCCTCGCGCCGGAAGAGAAGAAGCTTGGGCAGCCAACGTGATTAAACGTTGAAGCGGAACTCGATGACGTCGCCGTCCTGCACGACGTATTCTTTGCCTTCGATGCGGAGCTTGCCGGCTTCGCGGGCCTTGGCTTGGCAGCCGAAGGGGTTGACAGAAGGTCCTATGTGACACATTGTGCACATATGACGACCATCACGATCCGCGAGTTGCACATGAAGACTGGGCAGTGGGTCCGCGCCGCGGCACGGGGAAAACGCGGTCTGCTCGTTCTTGATCGCGGGCGACCGGCCGCGCGCCTTTTGCCGGCTGAGGAAAAGGCAGGAGTTGAGTTCTCGCAACGGAAGTTGGTGCGCGGATTCGACGGCTTGCCCGAATTGTCCGTCGATTCGGCGCATCTGCTCGAGGAGGACAGGCGCTGACCTATTACGACACAGCTTATTTGGCCAAGTGCTACCTGCGCGAACCGGGCAGCGAACGTGTCCGGGAGCATGCGCTTGAAGCCGGTTGCATCGCCTGCTGCGAAATTGGAAAGGTGGAACTCGCTGCTGTTTTTCACCGTCACTTGCGGGAGAAACGGCTCAACTCGCGTCAATACGGCGTGGTCATGCGGCAGTTCGCATCCGATCTGGACCAAGGGGTTTGGACGTGGCTACCGCTTACTTCGCCGGTTTTGGCTTTGGCGCAGAAGCGCTATGACGACCTATCAACCAAAGTGTTTCTGCGCGCCGCAGACGCAATGCATCTTTCCTGCGCGGCGGAGAACGGATTCGACGAAATCTACACCAACGACCGGCACATGCTGGCGGCGTGCGCAGCGTTCGGATTAAATGGACACAATCTGATCGCGTAGCGATTCGCCTAAGCTGCAACGAAGTGGAGACAGCCCTCGGCAAATTGCACCGATTCCACCGAACGGTGAACATCCAAGTGGATCGCGCCGTCCCGGCGCGATGTTTCAGTCAGCAAATCGCGATAGGGACATCGCGATCCACCTCGGCTGCCTCAGACGTTGAAACGGAACTCAATGACGTCGACGTCTTGCGCGACCAGAGCGCTGTCCGGCTCCGGGTAATACAGTTTAACCAAGCAGCCGTTATCGAGGTAGACCACGGCTTCAGCCCCTGCTCTCGTTGATCAACTGGCTCAGCGGTGTTCCTGAAGGTTGCTCGCCCCAAATCTTTCGCGCCCTTGCGGAAAAATCGGTCTCCTTGGATGCAACTGGTGACTTTCCGCGATGAGAACGTCGCTGCTCCAGCCAAGCGGCCAGCCTGTCGACTTGCCCCTCGGGGAGACGGACAATTGCCTCTTCAATTTCGGCCAACGTGCTCACGGGAATAAGTTAGCACATTGCGTGGCCCAGACAACGCTGATGCAGCGGGCGTTGACGCTACACGTTGAAGCGGAACTCGATGACGTCGCCGTCTTGGACGACGTATTCTTTGCCTTCGATGCGGAGCTTGCCGGCTTCGCGGGCTTTGGCTTGAGAGCCGAGGGTGATGAGGTCGTTGAACGCGATGGTTTCGGCGGCGATGAAGCCGCGTTCGAAGTCGCTGTGGATGACGCCGGCCGCGGCGGGGGCTTTGTCGCCGGCGCGGATGGTCCAGGCGCGGGTTTCCTTCGGTCCGGTGGTGAGATAGGTGCGGAGTCCGAGTAACGTGTAGACTTTCTTAATCAGCTCGCCGACGCCGCTTTCCTCGAGTCCGAGGCTTTGCAGATAGTCCTTCGACTCTTCCGGCGAGAGGTCGACGAGTTCGCTTTCGATCTGCGCACTGATCACGGTGGCTTCGGTGCCGAGGTGCTCGGCAGCGTATTTACGAACGGCGGCGACATGTTTTCCGGATGGCGAGTCGGGGGCGAGATTGGCCAGGTCGCCTTCCTGCACATTGCAGGCGAAGATGACCGGCTTGGCGCTGAGGAGGAAAAATCCTTTGAGCAGGGCGCGTTCTTCAGTGCTGAGATCAAGCGTGCTGGCGGGTTGTCCGGCGTTGAGGTGCGGGAGGACTTTTTCCAGCAGGGCGAGTTCGGCCTTGGCTTGGGCGTCGCCGCCGCGGGCGTTTTTGGCCAGCTTGTCTTTGCGTTTTTCGAGCGAGGACATGTCGGCGAGGATCAACTCGGTGTTGATCACCTCGATGTCGCGCACGGGGTCCATCGAGCCGGCCACGTGGTGGATGTCCTCGTTCTCGAAGCAGCGGACAACCTGCACGATGGCGTCGACTTCGCGGATATGGCTGAGGAACTGGTTGCCGAGTCCTTCGCCCTGGCTGGCGCCTTTGACCAACCCGGCGATATCGACGAACTCGATGGCGGTGGCGACGGTTTTTTCCGATTTGGAGAGTTCGGTCAGCGCGTCGAGACGTTTGTCGGGGACGCTGACGATGCCGACGTTCGGCTCGATCGTGCAGAAGGGAAAATTGGCCGCCTGCGCCTTGCGGGTGCGCGTGATGGCGTTGAAGAGGGTGGACTTTCCGACATTGGGCAGTCCGACGATTCCGGCTTTGAGCATAGGACGGGCGAAGCTACCGGTCGGGCCCCTAGGATGAAAGAAGATTGAAGAGGTGTCGCGACGGGACGGGTGTGTTCAGGAAGATCTGGGCGTGAAATGAAGCTTGTAGAGGCGAACGTCGTTGTCCATTCGTCCGAGCGCCTCGTGGGGACCGGTGAACTGCAG
>CAJBKE010000042.1 GCA_903953565.1 uncultured Verrucomicrobiota bacterium
CCGTCGGTCGCTATCTTTGTCAGGTTGCTCCGGCGGTCATAGACCGCCGCTACAAGAAGAGTCCCTCTGCACCCTCTGCGGTTAAAAAACGAAGATGGGAAAGCGCTGATGGATGATATATGAGAAACAGCATCATGAGTGTTGCCCCGGTTGAAATCGAACACCTGACCAAAGTCTTCAAAGTTCCCATGCGCCAGGAACGCGTGGTGGCGGTGCGTGATTTGTCGATCAAAGTCGAACCGGGCGAGGTCTATGGATTGCTCGGACCGAACGGCTCGGGGAAAAGCACGACGCTCAAGGTCTTACTGGGGCTCGTCACTCCGACCAGGGGACAAACAAAGGTGTTCGGCGAAGACAGTGCGCTGGTCAGCAGTCGCAAGGATGTCGGATTTCTTCCCGAGAATCCTTATTTCTATAAATTCCTCAGCGGCGCCGAGACGGTGCGGTTTTTCGGGAAACTGAGCGGGTTGGGTGGTGCTGCTCTGGAGAAGCGGGTCGAAGAGTTGCTTGAGTTGGTCGGTCTGACCGAGGCGGCCGGCCGGCGGGTGGGTTCCTATTCCAAGGGAATGCTGCAACGTATCGGTTTGGCCCAGGCACTGGTGCAGGATCCGAGGCTGCTTGTTCTCGACGAGCCGACGGCCGGTGTCGATCCGGTCGGCTCGCGGGAAATCCGTGATTTGATCTTGGCGCTCAAAGCCCGCGGCAAAACCATTCTGCTTTGTTCCCACCTGCTCTCGCAGGTGCAGGAAATCTGCGACCGTGTCGGTATTCTGGCGCGTGGTCAGTTGGTGCGCGAGGGGCGCGTCGAAGATCTCCTTGCCGTGCGCGACCGGACGGAATTTGTCCTCGATGAGGTTTCCCCGGAGAAAGTCGCGGCGTTGCGCGAGGCCGCGGAAAAACTCGGCTTGAAAGTTGTTTCGAGCGGACGAGCCCAGACCACGCTGGAGAATTTGTTTCTCGAGGCGATCGAGCCGGGCGCGTCGCCGGACGCGGGTTCGGGCAAGAACTGACGGATAATACCAGACCTCAAAAGGCTTCAGATTTTGATCGGCCGGTGGATCGCGATGTTCCTATCGCGATTTACTGATCGAAATATCGCGCCGAGACGGCGCGATCCACCTATGGCGCACCGGCGCTCAGGACCGAGCGGCGGCTTTGACGATTTTGGCGAAGCCGCGCGGGTCGAGGCTGGCGCCTCCGACCAGGGCGCCGTCGATGTCGGGCTGGTGCAAGAGTTCCTTGGCGTTGTCCGGCTTCACACTGCCGCCGTATTGGATGCGGACCTTGGCCGCGGTGGCAGGATCGAAAATTTCGCCGATTGTCTTGCGGATGAAGGCGTGGGCCTCTTGGGCCTGCTCGGGAGTGGCGGTGCGGCCGGTGCCGATGGCCCAGACGGGTTCGTAGGCAATGACCGTGTCGAGCATTTGGTCGGTGTCGAGACCGGCCAGGCTGCCTTTGAGCTGACGGGAGAGGACTTCGTGGACGCGTCCGGCATCGCGCTCTTCGAGGGTCTCGCCGACGCAGAGAATGGGACGGAGGCTGGCGGCGAGCGCGGCTTTGACCTTCTTGTTCACCAGTTCATCGGTCTCACCGAAAATGGTGCGGCGTTCGCTGTGTCCCAAGACGACATAGCGGGTGAAAAATTCGCGGAGCATACCCGCGCTGATTTCGCCGGTGAATGCCCCCGATGTTTCGTGCCACATGTTTTGCGCGCCGAGGGTGACGCCGGGAATCTCGGAAATGATCTCGCTGAGACGGGGCAGGACGGTGAAGGGCGGAACAATGACGACTTCGGCTCCGTCGAAATTTTTCAGCTCCAGCTCAAGGTCTTCCATGAACGAAGCGGCTTCCGCTGCTGTCATGTTCATTTTCCAGTTCGCCGCGATGATCTTCTTGCGCATAAAGCCGTTCAGTTTGCAGGGCCGCGTCAGCGCTGACAAGCACGGCGATGCTCAAGCGTCGGCCAAAAGCGGCTCGATGGCGTCGATGGCCGGCCAAAAAAGCGGATGACGGCTTCCGCGACTCAGTTCCGAAAGCAAAACATCGGACATTTTTTCCCTTCCGGCGGGCAGCAATTGCGAAAAGGTTTCCCCGCCCGGCGCATTGAATTCGAGCAGGTAAAAGTCGCCGGTCCGCTCGCGCCTGACTTCCGCGGCGGCATCGCCGAAGGAGAATTTCACCGAATCAATGCAGGAAACAGAATGCTCGTGTTCCTGGATTTCAAAATGCGCGATGCCGTGGTCCGGGCGGCGAAAAACCGCTTGCCCGCCTCCCGTATCGAGTTTCCAGCCCAGGCGGCTGGCGATCCATCCGAGGAGTTCGAGGGCGGTCAAAGATCTTCCGGGTGCGTGGCTGATGACCACGTGCCCGATCTTTCCAAGGCGTTCGCGCGCCGCGGGCAGATCGAATACTTGGGCCACGGCGTAGCGCAGATTGAAGATTCGCGTCCAATTGAGGTCGCACGCGCCGGAGCGCCGGTGTCCGAGCGTGGTGATTTCGCGCAGGATCCGGAATTGCGTGGCTGGACGGGACCAATCGGCGCTGTCGACGATCAGCCGGTCGACCCAGCGCCAGAGCTGCAGTTCCGGTTCGGCGTGCAACTCGCCTTGCCACCAAAGATAGAGGGGCAGGTCCGAGTCGAGGTGGGAAAAGACGATGCTGGGCAGGCGGCCCGCGGCGGGTCCGTCGAGCTGGAAGGTGATTTGCTCCGAGCAGATCTCCTTTTTGCCCGCTTCGCGCAAGTGGCAGTGCGCCGTGATCCAGGCGTGCACACCTGATTGGTTCGCTTTCGGATCGGCCTGCACGAGGAGTGCGCGAAAGGCGTGGTCGGACGCGATTTCCGAGAGCAGGGGCGTGTTGGCCGCGATGGCGTCGGGCGCCTCGCTGTAGATGACGAGATTGACGAGCGAGGCACGAACTTTGCCCGCGTCGGATTGCTCCCACAACCGGCCGAGTTGCCGGTCGATCTCACCGACTTCGACCGGGAGGCCCGGGGAAATGGCGGGCGCGGAGTTCATCCTACATCCGGCGCCAAACCGCGCCGTCTTGCGCGAGCAGCTCGTCGGCCTCGCGCGGTCCCCACGATCCCGCGGGATAAAAATCAAGACGCGGCGCCGCGCCGTCGTCCCATGCCTCCCGGATTCCGTCGATGAAGGTCCACGCCTGTTCCACCTCATCGCGGCGCGCGAAGAGCGTGGCGTCGCCGCTCATCGCATCGAGCAGGAGACGCTCGTAAGCTTCGGGGGTGGCTTTGCCGAAAGATGTGCCGTAGTGGAAATCCATTTTGACCGGCTCGAGTTGGAGAACGGCTCCGGGCATCTTCGCGGCCATGCGGAAGGAAATGCCTTCGTCGGGCTGGATGCGGATGACGAGGACGTTGGGATCCTGCAGCTTGCTCTCGCGATTGAAGAGGACGGGCGGCGTGCCGCGGAATTGGATGGCGATCTCGGTGCCGGACTTGGGCAGCCGTTTGCCCACACGCATGAAAAACGGAACACCGGCCCAGCGCCAATTGTCGATATGGAGGCGGAGGGCGACGTAGGTTTCGGTCATGGACTCCGGCGAAACCCCGGGTTCGTTGCGGTAGGCGGGCACTTCTTTCCCGTCGATGAAGCCATCGGTGTATTGGGCGCGGACGACATTTTCCGCCACGGCCTTGCCGGTCAGCGGACGCAGGGCCTGCATGACTTTGACCTTCTCGTTGCGCACGGCATCGGCGCCGAGATCGATGGGGGGTTCCATCGCGGTGAGGCAGAGAAGTTGGAGGAGATGGTTCTGCACCATGTCGCGCAGGGCGCCGGAATTCTCGTAGTATCCCGCGCGCGATTCGACGCCGAGCGGTTCGCTCGCCGTGATCTGCACATTGTCGACATAGCGGCGGTTCCACAGCGCTTCGAAGACGGTGTTGGCGAAGCGCAAGACCATGATGTTCTGCGCGGTCTCCTTGCCGAGGTAGTGGTCGATGCGGAAAGTGTCGCGCTCGGGAAAGGCTGAAGCGACGGCATCGTTCAACCGGTTCGCGCTGGGCAGATCCGTGCCGAATGGCTTCTCCACGATGAGCCGCGACCAGGCGCCGGGCTTGGCGTGGCTGAGGCCGCTGGTGTGCAAATTTTCGAGGATGATGTCGAATTCGGTCGGCGATGAGGCCAGATAGAACAGGCGATTGCCGCGCGTGCCGAGACGCTCGTCGATGGCGTCGAGTTCGCGCCCGAGCGAAGCGTAGCCCTCGGTTTGGTCGAAGCTGCTGCGGTGGTAGAAAATGTTCGCCGCGAAGCGGGACCAGAGCTCGTCGTTGACCGGACGGCGCGAATATCTGCGCGCGGCCTCGCCCAATTCCTCGCGGAAGCTCTCGCTCGTCTTTTCGCGGCGCGCGAAGCAGACCACGGCGAGCGACGGCGGCAGGTTGCCGTCGGCGGCGAGATTGTAGAGAGCGGGGATGAGTTTGCGTCGCGTCAGGTCACCCGTCGCGCCGAAGATCACCACCACGCAAGGATCCGGAACCGGACGGTTGATCAGGCCGGTGCGCAGAGGGTTGCCACTGTAAGAATCAGACATGGGAAAAATCAGGCAGCATGCCCGAGCGAGCGCGCGAGGGTGATGGCCGAAGCGGACCGGTTCAAAATATAAAGATGCACGCCCGGGGCACCGTGACGCAGCAGTTCGCGGATCTGGTGGTAAGCCCACGTCACGCCGACCGCTTCCGCGGCGCGCGGATTGTCATCGACGACCTGCAATTGCTCGACCAACGCATCGGGCAGGGAACATCCGCACATCGGCCCGAAACGCTGGATCTGCGCGAGGGAGAGCGGGGGGAGCAATCCGGGCAAGATCGGGAGATCGATGCCGCGCGCGCGGCAGGCGTCGACGAATTGGAAGTAGTGCTCGTTGTCGAAGAACAGTTGCGTGGTGAGGAAGGACGCTCCGGCGTCGGCCTTGATTTTCAGATGATCCAGGTCTTCCTCCATCGACGCGGCCTCGGGATGTTTTTCCGGGTAAGCCCCCGCCCCGAGGCACATGTCGGGGAAATTCCCCCGGATGAGCGCGATCAAGTCGCTCGCGTAACGCAGTCCGTCCGGACAGGGGACGAATTCGTTTGCCCCTTTGGGCGGATCGCCGCGCAGGGCCATGATATTGCGGATGCCGTCGGCATGGTAAGCGCCGACGATATCGACGAGTTCGGCCTTGGTTGACCCGACGCATGTGAGATGCGGCATGACGAGCCAGCCGAAGTCTTGCCGGAGAATCTTGGCATATTTGAAGGTGCGTTCGCGCGTGGTTCCTCCGGCCCCGTAGGTGATGGAAACAAAATCCGGCTTGTAGGGGCGCAAGGCCTCGGCGGTGCGGAGCAATTGCTCGCCGCCCTCCTCATTCTTCGGCGGGAAGAATTCGATGGAAAGAAGCGGGCGCTTCTCGGCCAGAAGTTCGGTGATGGTCCGGTCCGCTTTCATGGGCAAAGGAGGCAAATACTGCCCGTCCCGCCCATCCACCCCAAGGAAAATTGCTTTGCCAAGGCGCCGAGTGGCGCCGGATGCTTCTGGAGTGAGCGCAAATTCGCCAACGGACGGCGCGGCGAGCCTGCCATCGGCCGCCGTTCTCCTGCTCTGCCTGCTTCTCCTTGGCGCGGGCTACGCCGCCGCGATTTTACGCGGACCGGCTCCGGCCCAAGAAGTGCGGGTCGTGACGTATCCGCCGCCGGCTCCCGCGCCCGAGGCGGTCACGGAATGAACCACGCGGTTGAAACCCGGGCTTTGGGGCGCAACTTCGGAGCGCGCGCGGCTTTGTCCGACGTGACGCTGTCTGTCCGCGACGGCGAAATGTTCGGCCTGCTCGGACCCAACGGCAGCGGCAAGACGACGCTCTTCCGGATTTTGTCCACTTTGTTGGCCCCGACCTCCGGCACGGCGCGCATTGGCGGCCACGATGTGGTGCATGAAGCCGTCCAAGTGCGCGAGCATCTCGGTGTTGTCTTCCAGTCGCCGGCGCTCGATCCGCAGCTAACCGTCGCGGAAAACCTCCGCTGTGCGGGCCACCTTTACGGATTGCGCGGCACGGAATTGGAGGAGCGTTTGCTTTCGTCGTTGCATGCGCTGCGCGTGGCAGATCGGCTCGGTGACCGCGTGCACACTTTGTCCGGCGGTCTTCAGCGGCGCGTGGAAATTGCCAAGAGCCTGCTGCCGCGTCCGCGCGTTTTGCTCCTCGACGAGCCGTCGACGGGGCTCGATCCGGCGGCACGTGCGGGCTTGCGCCTCGCTCTCGACGAACTGCGCGCCGCATCCGGAGTGACTATTGTTGTAACCACGCATTTGCTTGACGAGGCCGAACGCTGCGATCGCGTCGCGGTTTTGCATCGCGGACGTCTGGTCGCCTGCGAGGCGCCTTCCGCTTTGCGTGCCACGCTCGGCACCGACATCGCGCTTGTCGCGGGCGATGATCTTGCCGCGCTCGCGGCGAGGGTGACGGCCGAGCTCGGGTGGCCGGCCGAGGTGCGAGGCGACAAATTGTGTGTCGAAGTGCCGACGGGTGACAACGGCGCCGGCCGCCTCGTCAATGCGCTGGCTGGCGCGGCGCATACCATCACGGTCGGTCGCCCGACCCTCGAGGATGTTTTCCTCAAGCTGACCGGAGAATCATGGGGCGCGGGGGAGGACTCATGAGAAGTGGCGGACTTCTGCTTCTGCCGGTGCTCGCGCTATGGAGACGCGAAATGACGCGTTTTCTGCGTCAGCGCAACCGCATCATCGGCGCACTGGCCACACCGCTGGTTTTCTGGCTGCTCATCGGGTCGGGGTTGGGCGAAAGCTTTGCCGCACCCGGGGTCGAGGGCGGGTTCATGCGGTATTTCTTCCCCGGAACGGTGGTGCTGATTCTGCTTTTCACCGCGATTTTCTCGACGGTGTCGATCATCGAGGACCGGCGCGACGGCTTTTTGCAGGGCGTTCTGGTCGCTCCTGTCTCGCGAGCGGCCATCGTGCTGGGCAAATGTCTCGGTGGAATGACCCTGGCCGCCTTGCAGGCTGCAATTTTCTGCCTGGCTGCACCGTGGGTCGGACTGCCCTTCGACGGAGTCGTGGTCTTGCGCTTGCTTGCCGCGCTCTTGCTCGGCGGCTTGGCGCTCACTGCGATGGGTTTCATCATCGCCTGGCCGCTTGAATCGACGCAGGGATTCCATGTCTTGATGAACCTCGTGCTGATCCCGTTGTGGTTGCTTTCGGGTGCGTTTTTCCCGGCGCGAGCGGGCGCGTGGACCGAATGGGCCGTGGCGCTGAATCCCGTGGCTTATGTCACCGCGGCGGTGCGCCGGTCCTTCTACGGTGACGGTGCCGACCTCGGATTGGTGCCTTCCTACGGTGTGGCCATGACAGTGACCGCCGTCTTTGCCGTCGCAATGTTCCTGCTCGCCTTGCGCGCCGTCAGGCGGGGAGGGCCGGGTTCAAGATGAAGTCCGTGGCCAGGGCAACATTGCTGCAGGCCGCGGTGGCATTGCTCGTGGTCGGTGCGTTGATTTATGTCGCGCGCTCGGCGCCGTTCCTCGGCGCGGTGGAGGAAACCGAGGACGTGGTTCGCGGTTGGGGTGCGATGAGCATCGTGATTTATCCCTTGCTCGTCATGGCGGCTACGGTGCTGTTCTTGCCGGGCGGAATTCTGAGCTTGGGGGGAGGATTTTTTTTCGGCCTCTGGTGGGGCACGGTGCTGGTGCTGATCGGCAATCTGCTCGGCGCAGCGGTGGCGTTTTTTGTCGGTCACAAGCTCGGACGGAAATTCGTCCGCAAGCGCATCCTGCGCGACCCGCGCTGGGCGGCGCTGGACGGCGCGATCGCCAAACACGGTCCCCGTATCATTTTTTACAGCCAACTCAATCCGCTCTTCCCGACCAGCCTGTTCAATTATCTCTACGGCATCACCAAGGTGCGCTTCTGGGAGTGCCTGAAGTGGGTGGCGCTCGGCCGGCTGCCGGGAATTTTTCTCTATTGCTACCTCGGGACACTCGGGCAATTGGGCATCCGCATTCTGCGCGGCGAGTCCGAGCCCGGCCCGATGGAGTATGTCCTTTGGGGTGGCGGACTGTTGTTGACGGTCGGGGTTGCCGCGCTGCTCGGCCGCACGGCTGCCAAAGTCATCGAGGACTACCGGCGGTTGGCGCCGGCGCGGGACGAAGAGGACGAGGACGAGGAAGTTTGAGGGGGGTTGTTGGCGGGGGCCACTTGGAGTAGGGTGCGCGACTCCATGCGCTACAGAGGTATCCACTCCGGATTGTTCGCGGCGGCGTCCGAACCCCGCGGTTTGATCTGAATGCGTCCGCGCTTGTCCAGATGGCCGCGCCTTGCCGCAGTGGTCTGCTTCCTGATTTGGGCGGCCGCGGGGGACGTGTTGGCTGCCGGTTGGAAGATCAAGCGTCTGGCCGGACGCGATTATTTGCCGGTGGCGCAGATCGCGGCCTTCTACGAGATGAGTATGCAACCGCGGGGCGATCGCGGTGTGATCTTGAAATCCGGAAAGCGTCGCATGGAGTTCGCCAAAAATTCGCGCGAGGCTCGCATCGACGGCGTGAAACAGTGGCTTTCCTTCCCCACTTTGTATTTCGGCGGACAGTATTTCATTTCGCGCATGGATTTGGCCAAGACGATCGATCCTCTCATGCGGCCCGATCGAATTCCTGGTCTCAAACCGGTGCACACCGTTGTCCTCGATCCGGGGCACGGAGGTCATGATCGCGGCGCGGTCAACCGCTGGGGATCGGAGAAAAATTACAACCTCGACCTCTGCCGCCGGATTCGTCCGCACCTTCAGAAAGCCGGTCTCCGCGTGGTCATAACCCGCAGCCAAGACCAGTTCATCGCGCTGGAGCAGCGCCCGGCCATGGCCAACCGCCTGGGCGCTGGAGCCATTTTTGTCAGCGTGCATTTCAATGCCTCGGGCACGGGCAATTCCCTCGCCACCGGTTACGAGGTCTTCACTCTCACCCCGCGGGGCGCGCCGAACAGTCATGACGCCTACCTCACGCGACGCAGCTTCTCGGCCGAGCGCGGCCACCGCAACGACCACGCCAACCACGTGCTGGCCACGACCATCCAGCACGCGAAGCTCGGACTTGTTCCGATGTTCGATCGCGGAGTGAAGCGTGCGCGATTCGCCGTCCTGCGCGCGGCCAGCGTGCCCGCCGTGCTCATCGAGGGCGGATTCATGACCCATCCGCGCGACGCACGGAATCTGCATTCGGTTGAATGGCGCGAACGGTTGGCCGAGTCCGTGGCCCGGGGCATCACCGAATTTGCCAAGCTCAGCAAAGAGCGCGTGCCTCCGAAGTTGCTCGCCGATTTCCGCGCGGAAAACGCCGCGAAATTGGCGGGCAGTTCGTTCGACTACCAACCGCTCGAGGGTATTTCGCGGCTGATGACTCCGAAGTTCAGCGGCCTGTCCGGATGGCGGAAGCTGTTACCTGCGCCGCTCGCCGAAGAAATGCCGCCCTTCCGCCTGGAATACGAACCAGCCGGCTGGGTACAGCTCGAGGTATGGGCCGCAGCGGGAGAAGATGCCCGTTCGGCCGTGATAGAGGAGCAAAGTTTTCTTTCTCGTCCGCGCGAGTGGCCCGATCCGCCGGCGCCGTGGCCGGGATTGCGCGGTTGGCGCGAACTCGTGCCGGTGCGCAGCGACGATGAGCAATTCATGCTCTTTGCCCCGCCGCCCGGGGCGCCGGTCGATGTCGACGCCTGATGGCAGATGCTAAAAGTTTTTCGACGGGTTTAGTCGATTGAGGGTGGATCGCGCCGTCCCGGCGCGATGTCTCGTCCACAAGATCGCGATGGGGACATCGCGATCCACCTTCGAGGAGGTGGCTTAGCGCGCCGCAGCGCGAGCGGGATTTCTTTTTTCCTCTTCGGCCATCTCCTGCAAGCGGCGCATCTCGATGGCTTGCAGGCCGACGATAGCGGCGACGGCTGCGATTGTTTCCACCGTGTCGGAGCGCGACACATCGGCGGCTGGCTTGGTCAGTCCGGTGAGGATCTGGCCGTAGGCCTGACTCCCGAGCAGGCCGGCCAGCTTGCCGGCTGTGTGGCCGCTGTTCAGATCGGGAAAAATCAGCACGTTGGCGCGCCCCGCCACCGGACCGGTCACCCCTTTGTTGCGCGCGGCTACGGGCAAAAGGGCCGCGTCGATCTGCAGTTCCCCGTCGATTTCCATCTCGAGATGCCGGGCCTGCGCCTGTTGCCGGGCGAGCGCCGCGGCCGCTGCCATTTTTTCCGTGCCGGGCGCGACCGCGCTGCCTTTGGTCGAGTAACTCAGCATGGCCACACGCGGTATCTCTCCGGTGAGTTGCCGGCAGAGATGCGCGGCCTGCAGCGCAACGGCGGCGAGTTGTTCGACGTCGGGAGAGGGAATCACTCCGCAATCGGCCATGACCACCACGCCGTGATGGCCGAGATCGGTGCGACCGGTGTCGACGATCAGGCAGCTGCTGACCAGATGCTGGGCATCCGAGGGTTTGACCACGCGAAGAAGCGGACGGAGCAACGCGGCAGTCGGGGATTCGATGCCGCCGACCACGCCGTCGGCGCGTCCGTATTGCACCATCATGGCCGCATAGTAATTCGGATTGAGCAGCAACTCGCGCGCGTCCGACAAACCGAGCTTCTTGTAGCGCTCCAGTGTTTCCAGAAAGCGGCAAAAGTCGGGGAGGTCCGCCGAATTTTCCGGATTGATCACGCCCAAGTGATCGAAAGGCACTTTCTCGCGCCGGGCCACTTCTTCCACCACCGCGCGACGTCCGAGGAGAATCGGAACGCCGCAGCCGAGTTCGTAAAAACGCCGCCCGGCCTGGATGGCACGGAGATTTTCCCCCTCGGGAAAAACAATGCGCTTGGGATGGCGGCGCAGGCGCCGAAAAACGGATTCGATAAATTCCATGGCTTGCGCGCTGGGCAGCAGCGTGTCCGAGATTGCGGCAAGGCTCAAGCAACAAGCGAAGCCGAAGCGCGGCACGGTGGGCTTCGCGCGAAAGGCAACGCGGGAGCGGGCGGAAAGAGTGTCATAAACCCGCGGGCCGAGGCGACCCCGAAGCAATTCGCCGCCAGCTCCCAATACGCGAAAGCCAGGTCCCATCGCGGGCAAGAGCGGGGAGGGCGCACCAAAAAGAGAAATGATCCGCAAAATATTAAATTGTCCTGCTCCCAGGGTTGGAACTTTTTTTAGTTTTTTCTCTGAAAAGGGTTGACCAACCAGATGGCGTGGTGGTTTAAAGTGGGTCAAAGTGGTGCAGAATGGCGCTACAACCCTGAAATTCATGTCAAAGTCCTCGCCAGTTCCGACCGTTTACGCCGGCGAATTCCGTCACGCGATGGACGCGAAGCACCGTGTGACAATTCCGTCACGTTGGCGCGGCCAGGACGGCGAGGAGTTTTTCGCCGTGCCGGATCCCGCGGGGAATTTTCTCATGATCCTGCCTCCGGCCGAATTCGACCGCGTGAAATCCGACGTCGAAGCCAATGCCGCGATCTCGCCGGCCGACCGGCGCAAATTCATCCGTCGCTTTTATGCCCTCGCGCAAATGGTCGCGGTCGACAAGCAGGGGCGTGTGTTGCTGCCGGAAGACTATTGTCGGCGACTCGGACTCGAAGGCGAAGTGGTGCTGATCGGCAGCCACAGTCGCGTGGAAATTTGGAACACCGAACGTTGGGCGGCCGCCACGGCCGCAGAGGACGAAGTCTTCCGCCGGGTGGCGGGAGAAGTCGGCCTGTAGCGACCGCCTCGTTCAACCCCCGAACAACAAAATCCAGACGCATGGCAAAAAACGGCCGCAAATTCGCTTTCGGTTTCTCCGCGAAAAAAGACGGGGAAGGCCGGGCGGAAGGAGCGGTCTGCATCCGGCTTCGGGTGCGCACAGTCTATGAACAATTTGGCCTCCGTAAAAAATCATCCTCGCGCAAACCCTGACGCGCAGGACTGGCACGAGCCGGTGTTGCGCGAAGAGGTGGTCGCGCTGCTTCAGCCCGCGGCGGGGCGCGTCTATCTCGACGGCACGCTGGGAGGGGGCGGCCATGCCGGAGCCCTGCTCGCAGCGGGAGCGGATGTGGTCGGCCTCGACCGCGATACCGAGTCGCTGGCCCATGCTGCGGAAAAGTTGGGCTCTTACGGCAGTCGTTTCACCGTGGTGCAGGCCAATTTTGCCGATGCCGCGCAGATTCCCGCCGTTCTGGCCCGCGCGCCCTACGATGGCGCGGTTCTCGACCTCGGTGTCTCCTCGCATCAGCTCGACACTGCCGAACGCGGCTTCAGCTTCCGCCACGATGGGCCGCTCGACATGCGGATGGATCCGTCCTCTGGCGAACCGGCCGCCCTCTTGGTCAACTCGGCGAGCGAATCCGATTTGGTGCGCATCTTCCGCGAATACGGCGAGGAACCCCAGTCGCGTCGGGTTGCGCGGGCCATTGTCGCCGAGCGCGAGCGCCTGCCCTTCACGCGCACGGGCCAGCTTGCGGCCCTGATCGAGAAAGTTCTCGGCCGGCGCGGTCGAGTGCATCCCGCCACGCGGGTCTTCCAGGCGCTGCGCCTGACCGTCAATGACGAACTCGGATCGCTGCGCCGCGCGTTGGTCACCATTCCGCCGCTGCTCAAAGCCGGAGCCAGGTTCGCCATCATCACTTTTCATTCGCTTGAGGATCGCGCCGTGAAAACCTTCTTCCGCGCCGGAAGCGAACGCTGGCTCGATCGCCCGGAGTGGCCCGCCCCGCGCCCCAATCCCGATTGGCGCTTCCGTGACCTGACGCGGAAGCCCTTGCAGCCGGGCGACGCGGAAGTGTCGCGCAATCCGCGCTCGCGGTCTGCCCGACTGCGCGCGGTCGAGATCCTGCCCATGGCCCAGGAGGTGGCGGCATGAATCGTCAAACGAACGACAACGTCCTTCCCATCGGCCCGCTCATGCGGTGGCTGGTGCTCGTGGCTTTCGTCGGATTGCTCGGGCTGTGCTACGTGCACATGAAAAACAAATTGAAGGTCGATGGCGACCGATGCCGCGAGCTCGAGATGGCCATCAAACTCCTCGACGAAAAACTTCAGGTGGCCGGAAACGAAATCACGCGCCTGACCTCGCGCCCCGAATTGGAGCGGCGTCGGCAGGAGGGGCTCATCCGCATGGTTCCGGTGCAGGATAGCCGGCTCAACCGCCTGCGTGTCCAAACCTCCGCACTGGCCGCCGAACCGGTCGTGCGCGGACCCGACGGGGAGGTGCTGAGATGAGCGCTGCGGCCCACAAGCGGGCGGGCTTGGTCTGCATTTTGCTCGCCGTGGTGTTCAGCATCTATTCGGCCCGTCTCGTCCATCTGCAAGTGGCCAAACACAAGGAATACCGCTCGCTCGCCGGCGCGACGACGGCAAAAACAGTGGACGAGCGCGCCGAGCGCGGAATCATCACCGACCGTAACGGCGAAGCATTGGCCGTGAACGTGCCGATTTACGCCGTGGCGGTCGATGGCAAGCTGGTCACCGAGACCAAGGCAGACCGTGCCAAGCTAGCCGGAATTATCTCGCGTCATTTGGAACTGCCGCTCGACAAAGTCGCCGAGCGTATCGCCACCGAGCGTCCCTATGTCGTCGTGCAACGCGGCGTCGATGCCATCCGCGTGGCGGGCCTCAAGGAAGAACTGAGCGCCGAGCGTATCCGCGGCGTGATGTACGAGTCGGAGCCGCGCCGGTTTTATCCCAACGAGGAACGCCTCAGCCACGTTCTCGGGTTCCTCAACCACGACGGCGACGGTGTGCAGGGCGTGGAAATGATGATGCAGCCGTATTTGCGCGGCGAGGACGGCTTCGTCACGACCGAGCGCGACCGCACCGGCCGAGAAATCGTCGCTTACCGTGGCACGGAACGTCCGGCCAAAGATGGCATGACCGTCGAGTTGACCATCGACATGGAATTGCAGGAAATCGTCGAGAAGGAGCTTGATGAGGCCTACAAACGGCTGAACCCGAACATGCTCACCGCCGTCTACGTGCGTCCGCGCACCGGTGAGGTGCTGGCCATGGCGACGCGCCCGGCCTTCAACCCGAATCATCCCGGCGAGGCGAAAGTCGAGACGACGAAAAACCGGGCGATCATCGAAATGTTCGAGCCCGGCTCCACCTTCAAGATCGTGGTCATTGCGGCCGCCTTGGAGCAGAAGACCGTCACGCCCCAGAGCATTTACCACTGTGAGAACGGCAGCTTCGCCTACGGCGGCAAGATTCTGCGCGATGTGCACGGCTACGGGTCGTTGTCCGTCCACGACATCATGGTGAAGTCCTCCAACATCGGCTGCGCCAAAATCGCCATGCACTTGGGCGCGGATACCTTCCACGAATACATCCGCCGTTTCGGTTTCGGCGAGCGCACCGGCCTCGGTCTGCCCGGCGAAATTTCCGGAATGGTTCGCCCCCGCCACAGTTGGACGCCGCTTTCCATCACGCGTGTTCCCATGGGGCATGAAATTGCGGTCACGCCTTTGCAAATCGTCATGTCCATGTCGGCCATCGCCAACGGCGGCAACATGATGCTCCCGCAAATTGTGCGTGCCGTCCGCGATCAAGATGGACGGGAAGTCGTCTCGTTTTCCCCGCAAGTCGTGCGTCGCGTGGTCTCGGAGCAGACAGCGGCACATGTTGCCGCATCGCTTGCCGATGTGGTCGGCGAAAAGGGCACCGCCCCGCAAGCTGCCATTCTCGGGTACCCGGTGGCCGGAAAAACCGGCACCGCGCAGCGCGTCGATCCGAAGGGGGGCTACACGCCCGGCAAATATGTCGTTTCCTTCGCCGGATATTTCCCGGCCAACGATCCGGAAGTCGCGGGCATCGTGTTGGTCGACGACGCGCGCACCCCGGGGACGCGGAACTACGGTGGCCTGGTCGCCGCGCCGATCTTCGCCGCCATCGGCCGGGGCATGGCCCGGCAACTGGATCTCGTCCCGGCCGCAACGAAGAGCGATGGCACGACCATCGCGCTCGTTCCATTCGGATCCGGGGCGAACTGAAACACCATGCTCCTGAGCAAAATCATCTCCGCCCTCCGGACCGAGCCGGTGAAAATCACCGGACCCGCTGACCGCGAGATCACGGCGTTGACCCATGATTCGCGGCAGGCCGGACCTGGAACGCTCTTCGTCGCTTTACCCAGCGTAACTCCGGGTCGGACCGGCGGCGCCGCGGCTGGCGGGGCAAACCATATTCTCCAAGCGGTGGAGAAAGGTGCGGCCGCTGTCATCACGGCCGGAGACCTGGAAGTGCCGCGTGCCACCGTGGTGCGCGTGGCCGATCCACGGCTCGCTCTTTCCCGGGCGGCTGCAACTTTTTACGGTCATCCTTCTTTGCAACTCCAGACTGCGGGGGTGACGGGAACGAATGGAAAAACCACCGTCGCCTTCCTGCTCAAACACCTGCTCGACGTGGCGGAGCGCCCGTGCGGGCTCATCGGCACCGTGCGCTATGTCATAGGGCCGCGCGAAATTCCCGCATCGCGGACCACGCCCGAAGCGGATGATGTGCAGCGTTTGTTGCGCGAAATGCGCGATGTCAATTGCCGCGCGGCGGTCATGGAGACATCGAGCCACGCTTTGCACCAGCGCCGCGTGCGCGACGTCGAGTTCGATGCCGCGGTCTTCACCAACCTGACGCAGGATCACCTCGATTACCACGAGACGATGGAAGCCTACTTCGCGGCCAAGCAGGGCCTGTTCGACCAGTTGGCCGGGCAAACACACAAGCGTGGAACTGCGGTGATCAACATCGATGACCGTTACGGGCGCCGACTTTTCGACAGTTTCGCCCAGCGCGTCAACACCATCACCTACGGCCAGTCGTCGAATGCCATGTTCCGCGCGACCGACCTGCGCACCGATCTGCACGGCACGCAGTATTCGCTCCATGCGGGCGGCAAAAGCTACCTCGTGCGTCTCCCGCTCTTCGGCCCGTTCAACGTCTACAACTCCCTCGCCGCCCTGGCCTCCATGCAAGCTCTCGGCCACGATGTGCGCAAATCGGTCGAATCGCTCAAGGATGCCCCGCAGGTGCCCGGACGTCTCGAGATCGTGGCGGGCCCGAAAACTTTCCGCGTCTTTGTCGATTACGCCCATACGCCCGACGCGTTGGAAAATGTGCTCCGCACCCTGCGCGCGCTGCAGCCGTCCCGTCTCATCACGGTTTTCGGTTGCGGCGGTGATCGCGACAAAGCCAAGCGCGGTCCGATGGGCCGCGCCGCCGAGGCTTCCTCTGATTGGTGCATCGTCACTTCGGACAATCCCCGCAGCGAGGATCCGGAAGAGATTTGCAGCCAGATCAGCGCGGCTCTGCGCGGAAAAAATCACGAGACCATCGTCGACCGTCGCGCGGCCATCCGCCGTGCTGTCGCCATGGCCGGCGCGGGGGATATTGTCCTCATCGCGGGCAAAGGCCACGAGAACTATCAGGAATTTGCCGACCGCAAGGTGCCGTTCGACGACGTGGCGGAGGCCGCGTCGGCCATCCGGGAGAAAGCCGCCTGATCATGGACGCGACCACTCTCCATGCTTTGGCCGCAGCCTGCGGCGGAGTTCTGCTCTGCGGGGACGGCGCCGTTGCCGTGACGGACATTTGCAAAGACACGCGCGCGTTGAAGGCGGGCGATCTCTACTGGGTCCTTTCGGGTGAAAATTTTGACGGTCACCAGTTCGTCTCCGCCGCCGCGGCGGCCGGTGCCGCGGGTGCGGTGGTGGCGCGCGAGGTTGCCGATGTTCCCGCGGATTTCCCGCTCATTCGCGTCGATGATCCGCAGGCCGCACTGGTCCGTTTGGCACACTGGTATCGCGACAAACTTGCTGCCCGCGTGATCTGCCTCACGGGTAGCAATGGAAAAACGAGCACCAAAGACTTTGCCGCTTCGGTTGCCAGCACGCGTTTTGCGGTGAACAAAACCGAAGGCAACTTGAACAACCATATCGGTCTTCCCCTGACCATTCTCTCGGCCAAAAGCACTGATCAAGTTTGCGTCTGGGAAATCGGCATGAACCACGCCGGTGAAATCGAACCGCTCGCCAGCCTCGCCCGCCCGGATATCGGCATCATTACCAACATCGGCGTGGCACACATCGAATTCCTCGGATCGCGCGAGGCCATCGCGGAGGAAAAAGGAATGCTCGGCGAGGCCCTGTCGCCCAACGCGGTGCTGGTCCTTCCGGAGTGGGATGAGTTCACACCCTCGCTGGCCGCACGGACCAAAGCGCGCGTTGTTCTCGCCGGAACGTCCGATGGCCTGCGTGCGGAGAAATTGCGGCCCTCCACGCACGGCCTCGACTTCGAATTGGTTCACGGCGGTGAAAAAGTGGCCGCCCATTTGCCGGTGACCGGTGACCACATGGTGCGCAATGCCCTGTTGGCGGTTTCCGCCGGGCTCGAACTCGGACTGACCCTGCGCGAATGCGCCTCGGGACTCGCTGCGACCAAATTGTCCGCCCGCCGTCTGGCCTGCCTTGATGTGCGGGGTGTCACCGTGCTCGACGACAGTTACAATGCGAATCCCGATTCGATGGAAGCCGCTCTGCATGCGCTGCGCGGCTTGCCGGGAGGCGGCCGCAGATTCGCCGTGCTCGGCCGTATGGGCGAACTCGGGTCATACGCCGACGAAGGCTACCGCCGCGTCGGGCGCACCGCGGCGACAACGATGAGCGTTCTCATTGCCGTCGGACCGGAAACCGGACCGATGGCCGAGGCGGCCCGGCACGCCGGAAACGTAGAGGTTCATTCCGTCGCCGATACGGGCGAAGCAGCCAAGCTTTTGCGTGAGCTCGCCCGGCCCGGGGATGCGGTCGTGCTCAAGGGGAGTCGCGCTGCACGCATGGAACGCGTCCTGGAGGATTTTTCCTGATGCTCTACTACCTTTACCTGCTTGCCGATCAGGCCGAAGGGCCGTTCTCCGCGCTCCTCAAGGGCTTCAACGTTTTTCAATACATCACGTTCCGCGCCGTGGCGGCGGGCGTGACGGCCTTCGTGCTGAGTCTGGTTTTCGGCAACTGGGTGATCCGCCGGCTTATCTCGCTCAAGCTGGGCCAACCGATCCGCTCGCAGGAGGAAGTTCATCGCTTGCACGAATTGCACGGCAGTAAAGCGGGCACGCCAACCATGGGAGGCGTGTTGCTGCTCGGCGCGCTGCTCATTTCGGTTCTTCTCTGGGCGCGGCCGACCAATCCGCTCGTCTGGCTCGCGCTCTTCTCCGTGATCTACCTCGGAGCGCTCGGCTTCATCGACGACTACCTCAAAGTAACGAAGAAATCTTCCGACGGCATCAGCAGCCGCCTCAAATTTGCACTTCAGTGTGTCTTGGCCGCGTTGATCACCGCATTTTTTGTCTGGGATCCGGCGCTGAAGTCACACGCTTCGCAGCTCTATGTGCCTTTCTTCAAGGAGCCGATCATCCAGAACCTCGGAATCTTCACGTTCTTTCTCTACCTCTTTGTCATCGTCGGGTCTTCCAATGCGGTCAATCTGACCGACGGTCTCGACGGTCTGGCCGCCGGTTGCACTGCGACGGTGGCCTTCGGTTTTGCCGTCCTCACCTATGCGGCGGGCAACGGCAAGATCGCCCAGTATTTGCAGATTCCCTTCGTTCCTTTCTCCGGCGAGCTTGCCGTGGTCTGCCTTGCGCTGGTCGGCGCGTCGCTCGGATTCCTCTGGTGGAACTGCCACCCGGCACGCGTTTTCATGGGCGACACCGGTTCGCTGGCCATCGGCGGATTGCTCGGCGTGATCGCCATCTCGGCCAAACAGGAACTCCTGCTCGCGCTGATCGGCGGCGTGTTCGTCCTCGAGGCTGGCTCGGTCATCCTGCAGGTGGCGAGCTTCAAGACCACGGGCAGGCGCATCTTCAAGATGTCGCCGCTGCACCACCACTTTGAACTGAGCGGATGGAAGGAAAGCACCGTCATCGTGCGGTTCTGGATCCTCTCCGTCATTTTCGCCCTGCTCGGGCTGGCCACTTTGAAACTGCGGTGATTGACATGGATTACACGGGAAAACATGCGGCCGTGCTCGGCCTCGGGCGGAGCGGGGCGGCTGCGGCGCGCTTGCTCCTCGAGAGCGGGGCATCCGTCACCGTGCTCGATTCCGGCGATCCCGCCCCGCGGCGTGAAGCCGCCGGACAACTTTCCTCGCGTGGCGCACGCGTCGTTTTGGGGGATGACGCGTTGCGCTGCGTGCAGGATTTTGACTTCGCGGTGCTCAGCCCCGGGATCGATCCCGTGGTGCCGCTCGCGCGAAGGCCGGTCGAATCCGGCGTTCCCCTGCTCGGCGAAATCGAACTCGCCTTCCGCAGTTGCCGCTGCCCGGTCGTGGCCATCACCGGCACCAATGGCAAGACGACGACGACCGGACTGACGGCCGAGCTGCTAAATGCAGCCGGCATCACCGCCGAAGCCTGCGGCAACATCGGCCTGCCCTTCAGCGAAGTGGCGGCGCACAGCGGGTCACTCGATGCGGCCGTCGTTGAGATCAGCTCTTTCCAGCTGGAAACAACGGACACTTTTCGGCCACGGGTAGCGGTCTGGACCAACTTCAGCGCAAACCATCTGGACCGCTACCCGGATGTGGCCTCCTACCGCGCTGCGAAACTGCGCATCTTCGACCGCCAAACGGCGGAAGATTTTGCCGTGGTCAACGCGCGCTTGGAACTGCCGGCCCTGCGCGCGCAGCGCGTGACTTTCACCGCCGCGCCCGCGGTCGAGGCGGATTTCACCCTGGGCGAGGGGGACATGATTCTGCACCACGGTGCGCCGGTCATCGCCATGTCGGAAACGCGTCTTCGCGGACCGCACAACGCCGAAAATCTCATGGCCGCGCTGGCGGCCGGCCTCTGCCTCGGTGCGGATCTTCAAAAAATGCTGCCGGCCGCCCGTGCCTACGCGCCGCCGCCGCACCGTTGTGAATTCGTCGGCGAAGTCGACGGCGTCACCTACATCAACGATTCCAAGTCGACCAATCTCGACGCGCTCGCCCAAGCCCTGCAGGGACAAAGCGGCGGCGTGGTTCTCATCGCGGGCGGCAAAAACAAAGGATTCGATTTCGCACCGTTGACCGATCTTGTCGGCGCGCGCGCGCATGATGCGGTTCTCATCGGCGAATTGCGCGGGTCGATTGCCCGTGAGTGGTCCGGGTCCGTTCCTTGTCATCCGGTCGATTCGCTCGGAGCCGCGCTCGACCAAGCGCGCTCGCTGGCCCGCCCCGGCGACACCGTCCTTTTCTCTCCCGGCACTTCGTCCTTCGACATGTTCCGCAGTTATGAGGAACGCGGGGACACCTTCAAACAACTCGTCCGACAAATCCAACCAACCAACCACACATCATGAAAATACCATTGTTCAGCAAACTGACGGCCAAGTCTCGCGGTCGCAAAGTGGTGCGCGCTTCGGCCCGCGCCATGCGCGGCGGCGAGGATGACTACTACGAAGCGGAACCCAACATGAAGCTGTCCCACGCCTTCATGGTCGTGCTTATCCTGCACATCGTGGCCGTGGGCGGCATCTACGCCTTCAATCAGATCAAGGTCAACAAGAACGCCAATCTGCTGGAAAACATCTCCGGCAAGATTTCGCAAGCCACCGGCGGTGCAGTGCCCGCGGTCGCCGCGGCATCGAAGACGGTCGCAGCCGCCGCCGCCAACGCGACGCCGTTCGCGCCGGCTGCTCCGGAATTGCGGCGTATGCCGGGTGATGCCGATGAACCGCTTCCCATGGTCGGCGGCTCGTCCCAGGCTGCGGTCGCTGCGGCCCCGGTGGTGAAGACGGAGCCCGCGGCTCCCGCGGCGCCCGTGGTCACGCAAACCTCGCCGGCCAAAGCCGCCGCGACCAAACCGGTGGTTGCCACGACCAAAGCCGAACCGGTCGTCGCGTCGTCCGCCACTTACAAAGTCGCGAAAGGGGACAACCCCTACAAAATCGCCAAGAAGTTGGGCGTGACCTCGCAAGAGTTGCTCAAGGCCAACAACATCGAGGATCCGACCAAGCTGCAAATCGGCCAGGTCCTCAAGGTTCCGGGCAAAGTGAACTGAGAGACGAGTGATGCGCCGCCGCACGGGTTACGTTCTGATTCTCTCGATGGTGAGTTTGCTCGTCATCGGGATTGTCATGCTGTCGAGCACCGGCGCCTTCGCCAGCGACAGCCGCGGCGACATGTCTTACTTCATCAAGCGGCAGTCCCTGTGGTTGGTCATCGGCGGCGCGGCGTTGGTTGGCGCGGCTTTCGTCGATTACCGCCTTTGGGCGCGCTACTGGCCGTGGATCTACGGACTTGCCGCGGTGCTGCTCATTCTCTGTTTTGTCCCGCCGATCGGGATGAAAGTGAACGGGGCGTGGCGCTGGATCAATCTCGGCTTCGCCAGCTTCCAGCCGAGCGAACTCGGCAAAGTGGCCGTCCTCTTTTTCCTCGCCTGGTGGTATCAGCGTCACGAAGAGGAAGCGTCCCAATTCTGGCGCGGTTTCGCCCTGCCGCTCGCCATCGCCGGGGCGATCATGGCGCTCATTGTCATAGAGGTCGACCTCGGAGCCACCGCTCTCATCGGATTGACCACGCTGGCCGTCATGTTTGTCGCGGGTGCCGGCTTGCGCTGGCTCTTGCCGCTGCTCGGCGCCGGATTGGCCGGACTGGTCTTCGCCGTCTCGCAGATGCCCGAGCGCATGGGGCGCATTCTCGCGTTCCTCGATCCGGAAAAGCACAAACTGACCGAGGGTCTGCAGCAATGGCAGGCAATGCTGGCCTTCGGCGCAGGCGGCGTCGAGGGGCTCGGTCTGGGGAGCGGGCGTCAAAAAATGCTCTACCTGCCGTATGCCCACACCGATTTCATTTTCCCCATGATCGGCGAGGAACTCGGGTTGCGCTTCACCCTGCTTATCGTCTTTTGTTTTCTTCTTCTTCTGCTCTCCGGCGTGCTCATCGCAATGAATTCGCGCGACCGCTTCGGCATGCTCCTCGGATTCGGGATCACGTTCATCATCACGCTGCAGGCGGCGATCAATATCGGCGTGACCACCTCGTTGCTTCCCAACAAAGGAATGCCGCTGCCTTTCATCAGCTACGGAGGCAGCAACCTCGCCGTCACCATGGCGCTCGTCGGGGTTCTTCTCAACATCCACCGCCAGGGGCGGCGCGAACCCAAGCGCCGGTCGCGCGCCGTTCCTGCGACCAGCCTCGCGGTCCGCTTCTGATCCATGAAGTTCGCCATCGCATGCGGGGGCACGGGCGGGCATTTGTTCCCGGGACTGGCGGTGGCGGAAGTGCTGCGCGCGCAGGGGCACGAGGTTCTGCTCTTCGTCTCTGAGAAAGAAGTCGACGCACGCGCGCTGCGTGCCCATCCGGATCTTCCGAGCGCGAAACTTCCGTCCATCGGTCTGCCGTCGGCTTTTTCTCCGGCCATGGTCACCTTCCTGCGCCGTCTTTGGGAGAGTCTGAGAAAATGCGGGACGGCGTACGACGCGGACCGGCCGCACGCGGTCCTCGGCATGGGTGGATTCACCAGCATCGCCCCGCTCATGGCCGCGCGTCGCCGCGGCATTCCCGCTTATTTGCACGAATCGAATGCCATCCCAGGAAAAGCCAACCGCTTGGCTGCCCAGTTCTGCCGTGCCGTGCTCCTCGGGTTCGACGATTGCGCGAAACATTTTCCCAAGCGTCCGACCCAAGTCACCGGCACGCCAATCCGCCGTGAACTTGCGGACAATGCGCCGACGCGCGAGGAAGCGTGCCGCGCACTCGGGCTCGATCCGCAGCGCACGACGCTGCTCGTCATGGGCGGAAGCCAGGGTGCGGTGGGAATCAACGCTCTCATGACGCAGGCCGCACCACATCTCGCCGCGGCGGATTTGCAGATTGTCCATCTGTCCGGCGAACGAGACGTCGAAACCGTGCGCGCCGCCTATCATGGGGCGGGTATCCGGGCGGTTGTGCTTCCGTTTTGTGACCGCATGCAGGAAGTCTATCCCGCGGCCGATCTGGCCGTCTCGCGTTCGGGTGCGGCCAGCCTCGGCGAGCTTTCCTGGTTCGGCCTCCCCTCAGTGCTTGTGCCGTTTCCCTACGCCGCGGAGGACCACCAGCGGCTCAATGCGGAAATTTTCTCCCGCGCGGGCGCCGCGCGGATCCAAGCGGAAAGAGACGCCACGGGCGAAGGTCTGGCCCGGTTGCTGCTGTCTATGCTGGAATCGCGGGAAACTTTGGCCACCATGTCCGCTTCGGCCAAAGCACTGGCCCCGCGCGACGCTGCCGCGCGTGTGGCCGCGGTTTTGACCGAGGCGCAGGCATGAACACGCAGGAATTGGCAGAGATTTTACACGGAGCACCCCGCCGCATCCACCTCATCGGGGTGGCCGGATCGGGGATGAGCGGCATCGCCGGTCTCCTGCTTGCGCTCGGCCATCAGGTCAGCGGCTCCGACAAGGTCGATACCGTCGAGGTCAAACGCTTGCAGTCCCTCGGGTTGGATTTCCGCACGCCGCAGCGCGCCGAGGACGTGGTCGATGCGCAGTTGGTCATCTACTCCTCCGCGATTCGCGAGGGCAACGCGGCCTTTGATGCCGCGCAGCGGCTGGGTAAACCCATGGTCCGCCGCGCCGAGGCCCTCGCCGCGCTCGCTCTCGGGAAAAAAGGAATCCTCGTGGCGGGAATGCACGGCAAAACGACAGTTTCGGCCATGACCGCCCACGCCCTGCGCGCGGCCGGAGTCCATCCCTCGCATTATGTCGGCGCGGAAATTCCCATTCTCGGAACCAACGCACGCTGGGATGCGGGCGGCGAATATTTCGTCGCAGAGGGGGACGAGAGCGACGGCACGATCGTGCTCTACCATCCCGAGCACACCATCGTTCTCAATATCGAACCCGAGCACCTCGACCACTATGCGGACCTTGCCGCGATCGACGCGGCCTTCGGACGGCTTCTCGATCAAACCACCGGGAATATATTCTACTGTGCCGACGATCCCGGTGCGGTCCGCGTCTGCGCCGGTCGTCCGCGGGCCGTTTCCTACGGCAAAACCGGAACCTATTCCTGCACCGATATCCGTTCCTCCGGTTTCGTCTCGGAATTTTCATTTTGTCATAATGGTCGCGAGTTGGCCCGCGTGACCCTGAACGTTCCCGGAGAGCACAACGTGGTCAATGCGACCGCGGTGCTGGCTTTGGCCGCCGAGCTGGGTCTCGACGTGGCCAAATGCGCGGCCAGCCTCGGCAGCTTCCGCGGTGCGCGGCGGCGCTTCGAGGTGGTCTATTCCTCGGATGACTATCTTCTGATCGACGACTATGGTCATCATCCGACCGAAATCGCCGCGGTGGTTCGCGCCGCGCGTGACGCCGGCCGGCAGCGTGTTCTTTTGCTCTTCCAACCCCACCGCTATACGCGAACCCAGGCCCTGAAAGACGATTTCGGACGGGCGCTTGCCCTCGCCGATGCCGTGGTGGTCACCGATGTGTATGCTGCGAGCGAGGCTCCGATTCCGGGAGTGAGCGGACGTCTGGTCGCCGATGCCGCCACCGATTCCGGATCCAGTCATGCCTCCTACGCCGCCTCGCGTGCCCAAGCCGGTGTGGAAGTCGGCCGTCTTTTGCGCCCCGGCGATCTGCTCGTCACGCTCGGAGCGGGAAACATCCACGAACAAGGCGCGGTCTTGGCGCGTGATTTGCAGACCTTGGAAAAATTGCGCGCGGCCATGGGCCCTGGTGTGGCGAGGTTGTACGAGCCGTTGGCCAAGCACACCACGATGCGGGTGGGGGGTCCGGCCCAATTCTGGCTGGAACCGGAGACCGAGGAGGGCTTTTGCGAGCTGGTGCGCACCGCGCACGAAGCAGGGATCCCGTTCATGGTCATGGGACGGGGTTCGAATCTCATCGTACGCGATGGCGGATTACGCGGCGCGGTGGTGCGCTTGCGCCGCGGGGTCTTCGGTGAGTTCAGCGTGGAGGGTGATCACATACGCGCGGGTGTCGGCGTGCGGCTCAAAGCTTTGAGTGGCGCGGCTATCACGGCCGGACTCGAAGGATTCGAGTGGATGGAGGGAATCCCCGGCGATGTCGGCGGATGTTTGCGCATGAACGCGGGCGCCATGGGTGTCGAGGCCTTCGATCAGGTCGAGTCGCTGCGTTACGCGGACCAGGAAGGAAATATCCTCGAAAAATCACCGCGCGACCTCGATGTGCATTATCGCAATGTGCCTTTGCTGCGCACGAATTACGCGCTGTCCGCGCGTTTCCGCGGCCGCAAATCCACGCCGGCGGAGGTGGAACGCCGCACGCGCGATTACTCCTCCAAACGCAAGGCATCGCAACCTGCCGGCGCCAGTGCCGGCTGCATTTTTCGCAATCCGGACGGCGGTAAAGCGGGGCAGCTCATCGATGCCTCGGGACTGAAAGACTCGCGGGTCGGCGCGGCACGGGTTTCCGATGTGCATGCCAATTTCATTCTGAACGAAGGCGGCGCTACGGCCTCGGAAGTCCTCGCGCTGGTCGAACAAGTCCGCGCAGAAGTTCTGAAACAGCATGGAGTCCGCCTCGAGACCGAAGTGCAAATCATCGGCGAGGAGGTTGCCGCATGAAGACCGCGGATCTGAAAGACCTTCATCTCGCCGTGCTCATGGGCGGCCCAGGATCGGAACGCGAAGTCTCGCTGCGTTCCGGGACGGCGGTGGCCCGCGCGTTTCGCGGAGCAGGCTACCGCGTGAGCGAGGTAGACGTGAAAGGTCCGGATTTCGAACTGCCGGATGGCATCGGCCTGTGCGTCAACATGATCCACGGCACTTTCGGCGAGGACGGACAAATCCAAGCGATCCTCGAGCAGAGCGGTGTCGCCTACACCGGGGAAGGCGAGGCCGCGAGCCGCATTGCCTTCGACAAGCTGGCCAGCAAAGAACTTTTCGTCCGGTCCGGCGTGCCGACGCCCCGCTCGGAAGTCATCGCTCCGGGGGCCAAGCCCACGCTGCCTCTGCCCATCGTGGTCAAGGCACCGCGCGAAGGCTCGAGCGTCGGCGTGCACCTGGTGCGGGAGGCCGGGCAACTCGAGGCCGCGCTGGCTGATTGCGCCAACCTCGATCGCGAAATCCTGATCGAGGAACTGGTTGAGGGACGTGAATTGACCGTCGGCGTGGTCGGAGACCGCGCTTTGGCCGTGGTGGAAATCCGGCCGCACGAGGGTTTCTACGATTACGCCCACAAATACACCAAGGGCGCGTCTGAATATTTCTGTCCCGCGCCACTCGATGAAACCACCACCCGCCGCGTGCAGGAGACGGCCGTTGCAGCGCACCGCGCCCTCGGTTTGAAAGTCTATTCACGGGTCGATATCCTATTGCGGGCGGACGGCGAGCTTTTCGTGCTCGAAGCGAACACCATTCCCGGCATGACCGAAACCAGCCTGCTGCCCAAAGCTGCCGCCGCCGTGGGTGTCGACTTTCTCGCGCTTTGCGAGGAGATCGCCGGACTTTCCCTGCAACATCGCAAAACTTCCAAGTCATGAGTCTCTTTTCGTCCAAGAAACCACGCTCGCGCCGCCGTCCGGCCCGCCGCAAACGTCGCGAGCATCTTCTCGAGGTCACGGCCACCGCGGAAACCGAACGCCGTCGGCGCAACCAGAAGGCGCTGCTTTATGTTTTCGAGGGAATTTTTCTCGCCGGTCTGCTCGCCGTGGCATGGTTCGGGGTCACCCTTTTCATCGAGCAATTTTTCACCAAAAACAAAAATTACGATGTCCGCATCGTCGAGGTGAATACCGATGGTGTCATGACCCGCGAGGAGGTGCTCTCCAAAACGGGGATCCGCGAAGGACTAAACATTTTTTCGCTCAATCTCGAAGCGGCGCAGAAAGCATTGGCCCTCATACCCGAGGTGAAGTCGGCCAGCGTGCAGCGCAATCTTCCCGACACGGTGACCATCAGCATCGAAGCGCGCCGTCCGATCGCCTGGGTGGCTCCGGGCGACACGGGGGCCGACCCCTCGACCATGGAAACTTCCTGCCTGGTCGATGAAGATGGTGTGATGATAAAGCCCCAGGGCTTCGAGGTATCGCACACGCGCTTGCCCGTGGTCTATGGGGTGCCGACCGAGCAGTGGCGCATCGGGGACAAAATCGAAATGCCCGAACTGGAGGCGGCGCTCGATTTGTTCACGTTGGCGGCGGAACGCAGCAATCCGCAGGTCAGTCTGCGCGCCGCTGACATCACCAAAGGTTGGTGCATCGTGGCTTGGAATGATCCGCAGACCAGACTGACCTTCGGCTTGAAGGACATTCCGGCCCAACTCGACCGCCTTCAGGTCATCCTCTCCCACGTGGATCAGACCTCACGGCGGATCGCCACCGCCAACCTCATCCCCGAGCGCAACACCCCGGTCATCTTCGTCGGCGAAGCACCCGAAGCCGAGACCGTCGAGAATGCGGCCAAGAAACCCTGATCACGACCATGGCGCGACCTTATCTCCATGTCGGTCTGGAAATCGGAACCTCCAAGGTTGCGGCGATCATTGCCGAGACGCGCAGCGACGGATTGTTGCGCATCATTGGCGCGGGCGAAGCGCCCTCGCGCGGCGTGCGCAAAGGCGAGATCGTCGACATCGGGAAGATCACCCTGTGTCTGACCGATGCCGTTTCCGAGGCGGAGGAAAAAGCCGACCGCGAAATCACCGAAGTGGTGGCGGCGGTGACCGGTGCCCATCTCGACAGCCTCAACAATCGCGGCGGCGTGCCTATTCCGGAGGATCGTGACGAAATCGAGGAAGAGGAGATCCAGGAAGTCGAGCAAAGCGCCCTCGATGTCACTATCCCGTCGGGAAATGTTTTTCTCCACACCATCATCCAGCACTACTACGTGGACGGACAGGAGGGTGTGGCCAGCCCGCTCGGCATGATCGGACGCAAACTCGAAGCGGCTTTCCACATCGTCCACGGGACGAAAACGCGCATCCAGAACAACCTCCGCTGCATCCGCGAGGCCAACCTCAAGGTCACCAACGTGGTCATGAGCGCCGTCGCCTCGGCCCACGCGGTGCTCGAACCGTCGGACCGCGAACTCGGTGTCCTCGTCATCGATATCGGCGGCGGCACGACCGATTACATCCTTTTCCGCGATGGCTCCGTGCGTCAAAGCGGCGTGCTCGCGGTCGGAGGAGACCACATCACGAACGACATTTCCATCGGCATGCGCGTTCCGACCAAGTGGGCGGAAAAACTCAAAGTCGAAGAGGCTGACGTTGCTCCCGGCGCGACGAGCGTCCGCGGGTCGGTCCAGATCGAGGATCCGACATTTGCCGGCGGACAGATCGAGCGGCGCGTGCTCAACATTGTGACCGAAGCGCGCGTGCGCGAACTTCTCACTCTGGTCAAACGCCGTCTGCAATTCGACCGTCAGGCCCAATTCGTCGGCAGCGGTGTCCTTCTTACCGGCGGCACCGCCGAGCTCAAAGGTATTGCCGCTTTGGCTTCCGAGATTTTCGGTGTTCCCGCGCGCGTGGCTTCGCCCCGTCCGCTCATGGGGCCGAGTGCGCTTTTCGAAAGTCCGCGCTTCAGCACGGCAGTCGGGCTTGTCCTTTACGCGCAGGCCGCGCAGGAAGCGTTGGACGACATTTCCATCATGGACCGTCTGCGGCGCAAGATCGGGAGGTTCATTCCCGGGATATGATTTCCATGGGTACCAGCGGCCAGTTGGCCACGCCGGTTGCACCGGTCACTTCGATCAAGGTCATCGGCGTGGGTGGCGTGGGTCTGGCCATCATCGAGCATCTCGCCGGGGAGGGCGCCGTTCTCTCGGAATGCGTGGCCATGCATACGGACGCGCAGGCTTTGCTTGGCTCCTCGGCCGCGCACAAAGTCCAACTCGGCCGCGAGGCCACCACGGGTTTGGGCGCGGGTGGTGATCCGTCCGTCGGCCAAGCGGCCGCCCGTGAAAGCGCAGGCGATATCGCCGAGGCCTGCTCGGGAACGCAATTGGTCATCCTTTGCGCCGGCTTGGGCGGAGGGACAGGCTCGGGTGCCGCGCCGGTCATTGCGCAAGAGGCGAAGAAATCCGGCGCCTTGGTTGTCGGGGTGGTCACGCTTCCTTTCGCCGGTGAGGGCGGCAAGCGGGGAGAGCAGGCGCGCGCCGCGCTGGCCCGTCTTGGACGCCACTGTGTGGCCGTGCTTTGCTTTGAAAACGATCGCATGACCGAGCTTGCGCCTGCCGAGGCGCCGGTGGCCGAGACCTTCCGCGCGGCCGGCGATGTGCTGGCTGGAGCGGTGCGCGCGGTGGCGCGAATGGTCGGGCTCCCCGCGGTCATGCCGGTGGGGCTCGACGAATTGATGCAATCTTTCCGCGGTGGCGATGCGCGTTGCCAGTTCGGACACGGCTCGTCGTCGGGCAGCGACCGCGTGCGGGAGGCCGTCGAGCAAGCCCTGCGCAGCCCGATGCTGGACGGAGGACGCATGCTGGCCGAGCCCGGCAATGTGCTGGTCCATGTGACGGGCGATGCCACGCTGAGCTTGGCCGAGGTGCAATCCGTGCTGCGGCAACTTTCCCGTTACATCGAAGACAGCTCGCAAATTTTGCTCGGCGTCGCGACTGATCCTGCCCGATCCGGGGAATTGGGAGTAGCCATCATGGCGGCCGCCCGTGCCACCGGCTACGCGGACTACGAGGAAGAAGAAATCGAACAAGAGATTCCGGTCGAGTCTGCCGGCGCAACGGACGGCGACGGCGAGAAACCGGCCAAACCATCCGCCAAACGCCCGAAGGGCACCAAGAAAAACGATGCCGGGCAGACCCAGGAGGAACTCCCGCTTGATCAGGCTATGCGCGGACGTTTCAAAGACCTCGACCCGACCATGGTCGACGGTCAGGACCTCGATGTGCCGACGTTTATTCGGCTGCGAATCCGTCTGAAATAGTGTTAGCTTTCCGGTTCCATGAGACCGGACCGTTTCACCCAGAAGATGCAGGAGGCGCTCAGCGCCGCTGCGGACATCACCAGCAAACTCCACCAGCAGGAGATCGGCAACGAGCAGTTCCTTTTGGCCCTGCTCGACCAGTCCGAAGGTGTCGCCGTTCCGCTTTTGCAGAAAGTGGGGGTCTCCATTGCGCGCCTGCGCGAGCAACTCAACGCGGAACTGGGTCGCCGCGCCAAAGTCACCGGCGGAGCGCAACCGCATCTCGGGAACGACCTGCGCAAAACGCTGGATGCCGCCGAGGATGTGATGTCCAAGCTGAAAGACGAATATCTCAGCGCCGAGCACTACTTACTCGCTCTTTCGCAGTCATCCGACGCCGCCGGAAAACTCCTCCGCGAGGACGGTGCGACCCATGAGAAACTGATGGCCGCACTGGTCGAAGTGCGGGGTTCGCAGCGTGTCACCGACCAGAATCCCGAGGAAAAATACCAGACGCTGGAGAAATACGGCCGCGACCTGACGGAACTGGCCAAGCGCGGCAAAATCGATCCGGTCATCGGCCGTGACGAGGAAATCCGACGCACCATGCAGGTGCTTTCCCGACGCACGAAAAACAACCCGGTTCTCATCGGCGAGCCCGGCGTGGGCAAGACGGCCATTGTCGAAGGTCTCGCCCGCCGTATTGTCAGCGGCGACGTTCCCGAATCGCTCAAGAACAAAAAGCTCATTGCCATGGATATCGGCGCGATGATCGCCGGCGCCAAATTCCGCGGCGAATTCGAGGAACGTCTCAAAGCCTTCCTCAAAGAAGTCACCTCGAGCGAGGGGCAGATCATCCTCTTCATCGACGAATTGCACACCATCGTCGGCGCCGGTGCCGCCGAGGGTTCGGCCGATGCTTCGAACATGCTCAAGCCGCAATTGGCCCGCGGCGAATTGCGGACTATCGGGGCCACCACGCTCGACGAATACCGCAAATACATCGAGAAGGATGCCGCCCTCGAGCGCCGTTTCCAACCGGTCATGGTCAAAGAACCAAGCGTCGAGGACACTATTGCCATCCTGCGCGGACTGAAGGAGCGCTACGAAGTGCATCACGGGGTGCGGATCCAGGATTCCGCCTTGGTCGGTGCGGCCGTGCTCAGCGACCGCTACATCAGCGACCGTTTTCTCCCGGACAAAGCGGTTGACCTGGTGGACGAAGCGGCTTCGCGTTTGAAGATCGAACTCGATTCCATGCCGACCGAATTGGACAAGCTTGAGCGCGAGATCATGCAGGGCGAAATGGAACGCACCGCGTTGAAAAAAGAAAAAGACGCAGCGAGCAAAGAGCGCCTGGCCAAGCTGGAAAAAGAGTTGGCCGACCTGAAAGAACAGGGCTCGAAACTCAAGGCGCAGTGGCAGAACGAAAAGAAGCAGGTGACCGAATCACGCAAGCTGGCCGAGCAGGTCGAGGATCTGAAGAACCAGCTGGAATTGGCCCAGCGTCAGGGCGATTTCGCCAAGGCGAGCGAGATCCAATACGGACAAATTCCGGAACTCACCGCCAAGCTGGAGGAGCACAACAAAAAGCTGGTCAAAGAGGGTGGGGGACAGCTCCTGCGCGAAGAAGTGACCGAAGACGACGTGGCCAAGGTGGTTTCCACCTGGACCGGCATTCCCGTCACGCGCCTGCAGGAAGGCGAGCGGCAGAAGCTGGTCAAAATGGAAGAGCGCCTTATGGAGCGGGTGGTTGGTCAGGCGCAGGCCATCAAGTCGGTATCAAACGCCGTGCGCCGCGCGCGTGCCGGACTTCAGGACGAGAACCGTCCGATCGGCTCCTTCATGTTCCTCGGGCCCACCGGCGTGGGCAAAACCGAATTGTGCAAGGCGCTGGCCGAATTTCTTTTCGACAACGAGCAGGCCATCGTGCGGCTCGATATGAGCGAATACATGGAGAAGCACACCGTGGCGCGGCTCATCGGTGCGCCTCCGGGCTATGTCGGTTATGACGAAGGCGGACAGCTCACCGAGGCGGTGCGCCGGCATCCGTATTCGGTCGTGCTCTTCGACGAAGTGGAAAAAGCCCACAGCGATGTTTTCAACGCGTTGTTGCAGGTCCTCGATGACGGACGCATCACCGATGGCCAAGGCCGCACCGTCGATTTCAAAAACACGGTCATCATCATGACATCGAATATCGGCAGCCAGTTCATCATGGAGGATCTGCCGGTGGACGAGCGCAACCGCCGTGTCATGGAGGCGTTGCGCGGGCACTTCCGTCCCGAGTTTCTCAACCGCATCGACGAGACGATCATTTTCGACCGTCTGACCGACAAGGAAACCACCAGCATCGTCGATATCCAGCTCAAGCGGTTGCTCAAGAGGTTGGACCAGCAGAACATCCGCCTGGAACTGACCGACAAGGCGAAAAAGTTTTTGGCCAAGGAAGGCTACGATCCGGCCTACGGTGCGCGTCCGCTCAAGCGCGTCATCCAGCAGCAGATCCTCAACCCGCTGAGCGTGGCCATCCTCGACGGCGAGTTCGGCGAGGGGGACAAGATCGTGGCCGATGTCGACAAGGACCACCTCGCGTTTCGCAAGAAGTAGGTGGATCGGCGCGTCGGCGACGCCGCACCCTAACCGGTCAGGTAGGGCGGGGCCTCCGGACCCGCCGACCGCCTCAACCCAACCGCGGCGATGACGAACCGCCGCCGAGTTCAAGCGGTAGCTCAAGAACTTGGCGGCGCAGCAAATCCAACGCTGCGCTCGTCGCCATGTGCTTGAAGGTGACGCGATCGAGAGGAAAGTAGCAGCGCCGCACGACCGTCGGATATCCGGCTGAAGCCAGTCCGAGGTAAACTGTGCCGACCGGCTTGTTTTCCGTCCCGCCACTCGGCCCGGCGATTCCGGTGGTGGATAGTGCGAACTTTGCCCCGGATACACGGCGTGCGCCTTCGGCCATGGCCGCGGCAACCGGTTCGCTTACGGCTCCATGCACGGCTAGCAACTCGGAGGGGACTCCGAGTATGTTTTCTTTGGCTTCATTCGCATAGGTCACGTAGCCGGCGAGGAAAACCTCCGAGGCGCCGGGCACATTGGTGATGCGTCCGGCCAGCGAACCGCCCGTGCACGATTCCGCGGTGGCCAGCGTGAGGTGCTTGTCACCCATCAACCGGACGATGGCAGCCTCGAGGGATTCTCCTTCCGAGTAAATCCACTCGCCGAGAACCGCGCGGATTTCGGGTTCGATCTGGTCAAGCAGTCCGGGTGTTCCGATCAACCGGAAGTCCACCTCGGAGGGGCGCGCGCAATAGCCGACTTCGAGGTCGCCGCGCGCTTCGAGCTTCTCTCCAATGCGTTCCTCGACTTGGCTCTCTCCGATGCCGGTCAACCGGTAGATGCGACGTTCGCGCCTGGACGATGCCGGTAAAACGGTGCCCAGTTTGGGCAGAACATAATCCTGCGTCATAGGCCGCAGTTCGCGGGGCGGTCCGGGCAAAAGGAAAAGATGCCTCGCGCGGCGCGATCCGAGCACGGTGGGCGGAAAATAGAGCCCCGGTGCGGTGCCGTTCGGGTTGGGGAGGACCTCCGCACCGACCGGCACCATGGCTTGGCGGGCAACGCGTTCGGCCATGGGCAATCCGCGCCGAGCGAAGCGTTCGCGAATGCCGGAAAGAATTTCTTCGTCCGGCAGAAGAGGCAGCCCGAGCAGTTCGGCGGCCGCTTCGCGCGTGATGTCATCGGTGGTCGGACCGAGGCCTCCCGTGGTGAAAACGACATCGGCGCGTTCGAGCGCGGCGGCCAGAGCCTCCCTGATGGGCGGTCCATCAGGCACGCAGACCTGTCGCGCGACGGTGATTCCGCAGGGGGCCAGTTCGCCCGCGAGGTATCCGAGGTGGGTGTTGGTGACGAGGCCGAGCAAAAGCTCCGAGCCCGTGTTGATCACTTCGGCCTGCATCAAGGTCGGCGGTGGACGAGCAGATGACTCCAGTGCTTGAGCCGCGCGTATTGCGCGTCGTCGCCCTTGCGGTGGTAAACGTAGAGCAAGTTGGCGAGGATTCGCGCCAGCATCTGGCGCGGGGAGGCAGGGGCGAGGTGCCAGTCTTCGAGGCGTTGGTTTTGGCGGCGGAGGATTTCCTCGCAGTCGCGGCGCGTCAGGATGCGGCCATGATGGAACGGATCGAAAAAAACCTCGCCATGCCGCGCCAGAAAATGGCCCGGAAGATTGATGCCCTCCACCGGCATGCCGGCGTGGTGTCCGACCAGCATGTAAACCAGCGTCAGGCTGATCGGAATGCCTTTGCGCGAATCGAGCACGCAAGGCAGGAGCGAATTGCGGTCATTGTAGTAGTCCTCCGTGTTCCCGACGAAGATGAGTTCGCCGGCGAGCAAGTCGGCCATGATGCTGACCTTGTGGCGCTCGGTCGTGGACCGGCGCAGACGGCGGGCCAACTCCGCACCCCAAGTCGCCAATCGCTGGCGGTAAGCAGCCGGTTCGAAGCCGCGCAGCATGGCGGCTGCCAGCAGCCAGCAGGCTTCCTCCAGGTCCGAGTGGTCGCTGAACGTGGCGCAGAGCAACGCGAACCGGTCGAGCGATTCGCTGTGCATGACCTCATGGAGCACATCGCGCGCATGGAGGGCCGCCACGGGGTTGTCGCAGGCCGCCAAATCGCGAAGGTCATCCATGTGCTCCGCTCCGTCATGCGTGAGCTGTTCCTTGACCAAGCGGACCGTCTGCTCGTCGTCATCCGAGAGCAGGCGCACAAGGGCATTTTTTTGCGGATGCATGCGCTTGCCTGCAATTAAGCAGGTCGGGCCGTGAAGGCAAGGGTGGGGCGGGGAGGTTGCTGCTGGTTGAGCAATGTTCCCGGCGCGTCGGGGACGCCGCGCCCTACCAAGGCAAGACCCGCCGTGGTTAGGAGATTTCCATCGAGAGATCGATGGCCCGGGCCGAGTGGGTGAGGGCTCCGACGGAAATTTGGTCGATGCCGGTGGCGGCGATGGCGGCGACGGTGTCGAGGTTCACGCCGCCGCTCGCTTCGAGAAGAATTTTCTTATCTCCGCGGATTTGCACGGCTTCGCGAAGTTTGTCGTTCGTCATGTTGTCGAGCAGGATGATGTCGACGCCGCGAAGGTCGCAGAGGAGGCGGACTTGATCGAGGGTGTCGGCTTCGATTTCGATGAGGATATCGGGGGCGCGATTTTTGGCTTCGTCGATGGCACGTTGGAGTCCCGCGGCATCGCCGGTGATGGCGAGGTGGTTGTCCTTGGCCAGCACGCGGTCGAAAAGACCGAAGCGGTGATTGACGCCGCCGCCGGCGCGGACGGCGAGGCGTTCAAATTCGCGGAGTCCGGGGGTGGTTTTACGGGTGTCGAGGATGACGACTTTGGTTCCGCTTACCGCGTCGACAAAGCGGCGGGTGAGGGTGGCGATGCCGCTGAGGCGCTGGAGAAAGTTGAGGGCGGTGCGTTCGGCGGAGAGGAGGGCGCGGGTCGGGCCGGTGGCGGTGAGGATGAGGTTACCTGGCGCGATGGCTTCGCCGTCGTTCTTGCGGATTTCGATTTCGATGGCTGGATTGACTTGCCGGAAAACTTCGCGGGCGACTTCAGTGCCGGCGATGATGGCGTTTTCTTTGGCGATAATACGTGCGGACGAGCGGTGATCCGAGAGGATGAAACATTCGGAGGTGATGTCGCCGGGGCCGAGGTCTTCGGCGAGGGCACGACGGATGACGTCAGTGGACGACGGGCTCATCGAGTTGCAGCAGATCGCGTTGCCAGGGAAGGAGGCGTGCACCGTTTTGGGAGGCGACGGACATGAGGGTCAGGCGCGAGGCGATGAGGGACGGATCGAGAGCGAGGTCTTTGGCCACGGCGTCGCGTTTTTCACGGAGTTGCTCGAAGCGGCGGCAGGCGGCGCCGTTCGGGCGCGGTTTGCGTTCGTATTCAAAGACGGGCCATTCGTGCTCGGGGATTTCGAGGGCGGCACGAAGCGTTTCCTTCATGCGGTTGTAGCGCGGGGGCGGCATGCGGTGGACTTCCACTTTTTCCCCGGCCACGGCGGCGCGCGCCGTGTCGATCAGGCGGTCGTTGGAAATGACGTGGAAGGTCGGACGATCCCACGCGCTGGCCTCGGCATCGCGCCAGTGCCAGAGGGCGCGCAGGACGGCGGATTCCCGCGGCGTGAGTTTGCTGCTGCCGCTGATGCGCCAGGCGTTTTCCACGTCGCGCTCGCGCGGTTCGCGGGCGCTTTGCACCATGGCGTCGCGGGACTGGAGATACCACTCCCAGCGGCCGAGTTGCTTGAGTTGGTTTTCGAGAATTTCGGCAAGGGGCAGGAGATAGCGGACGTCGTTGAGCGCATATTCCTCCATTTTCGCGGGCAAGGGGCGGCGTCCCCAGTCGGCACGTTGCGACGCTTTGCACAAAGTGACGCCGAAAAATTTCTGCACGAGCGCGGCGTAGCCGATTTGTTCGAGGCCGAGAAAGCGCGCGGCGATGGAGGTGTCGAAAATATCGGCGGCATCGAAGGCCGGGTGACGTCCGAGCAGGCGCAAATCGTAATCCGCCCCGTGGATGATGATGATGTGCGGCTTGAGCGAGGCGTAGAACGCGGAGAGTTCGAGGCCCTCGGCCAGCGGATCGACGAGAAAAAACCCGTCGGGGCTGGCGATCTGCAGAAGGCAGATCTTTTCGCGGTAGCTGTGCAGGCTGTCGGCCTCGGTATCGAGTCCGATGACCTTGTGCGTATCGAGGCGGGCCGTGAAGTCCGCCAGCTGGTCCGGCGTGGAGATCAAGGTTCCGCGATGAAGGCCTGCTCGGGCGGGAGTTCGCCGGCGCGGCGGGCGCGCGGTTCGCGGACTTCGGTGGTGCCTTCGACGGGGGCTGTGACGAACGGTCCGCCGGCGAGGGGGGCGGGCTCGGTGAAGGCAACGTCGGGCACGTCGCTGAATTTGCCTTCAAGGGGGAAATCTTTGCGCAGCGGATGATAGGGGTAACCCTCCCACATGATGATGCGGCGCAGGTCGGGGTGGCCGGCGAAGCGGAGACCCATCATGTCCCAAGCTTCGCGTTCGTGCCAGTTGGCCGTCGGCCAGAGGTCGCAGACCGTGCGGACTTCGGGATGATCTTCCGTCGCGGTGGTCTTGAGGCGGAGGTGGAGTCCGTTTTCGAGCGAGTAAAGTTCGTAGACGATTTCGTAGCGCGGTTCGTATTCGAAGTGGTCGATGCTCGAGATATCGAGGAGAAAATCGAAGCCGAGTTCGTCGCGGCAGAATTCGCAAACCTGGTGCAGCGCTTCGGGTTGGAGCGAAAGGGTCAACTCGCCGCGGAATTCCGCGCGCTCCGTCACGCCCCCGCCGAATCGCGAGGTGATGGCTTCGGCGACGTCCGCGAGTTTCATGCTACAGCGAGGCAAGAAGTTCCTTCTTCTGTTCGAGGAAGGAGTGTTCGCCCATGATTTTCTTCTGCAAACGCATGAGGCCGTCGAGCAGGGCTTCGGGGCGGGGCGGGCAACCGGAAACATAGACGTCGACCGGGATGAGGTGGTCGATGCCTTGCAATACGGCGTAGCTGCGATACATGCCGCCGGACGAGGCGCAGGCGCCCATGGCAATGACCCACTTCGGATCGGCCATTTGTTCGTAGATACGTTTGACGGCGAGGGCCATTTTGTAGGTGACGGTGCCGGCCACGATCATGACGTCCGACTGGCGCGGCGAGAAACGCATGACTTCGGCGCCGAAGCGGGCGATGTCGAAGCGGGCGGCCCCGGCAGCCATCAGTTCGATGGCGCAGCAGGCGAGGCCCATCGGCATGGGCCAAAGCGAATTGCTGCGCATCCAATTGATGGCCGTGTCGAGTTGGGTGAAGATGATGTTGCCTTCGATTTTCGAATCGTAGGCGTAGGGACTGTGGTCACTCATCGGAGGCCGGAAGATTAAGGTTGGCCGAGACGTCTGACAAGCCGCCTTCCGGTTGCGGGGGGCGCGAGGCGGAATCCCAGGCGATCAGATCAACGAGTTTCTTGCCGCTTTCGCCGAGGATAGGGCGGCTGCGTGAGCCGTCGACGAGGCGGCGGGTCATTTTGTCGTAGGGAAATTTCGAGGCGGCGACCCATTCGACACGCGGGTCGTCGGCAGGTTGCGGCGACGCTTCGATCGACACGGGGAAGCCTGGGGCGGTGAAAGAAACGATCCAAGAACGCGCGCCGGCGGGGTCGCCTTTGACCAGCCACGGGTAACGGCGGGGGAGTTGGAAGTTTGGGGATTCGGGGAGGCGGACGCGGAAGAAGGGTTCTTGTTGGCGGACGAATTCCGGGAGGGTGAGCGAGGGATTCTTTTTCTGCTGTAGATAGAATCGGGCCACGTTGAGGCCCATCAGGTTGATGCCGTTGTAGAGCCCGTGTTTGTTGGCGGAGGGAAAATTGAGCGGATGCCAGCTTTCGAATTGGTCGTGCCAGAGCAGCGCGATTTCGAGGTGCAGGTGGGCGCGGCGTTGGTTGATCCCGGCTCCGGTGTAGCCGAGTTGTCCGATGCGGTCGCCCTGCGCGATGATCTGTCCCGGTCGCACATCGACCGTGGCGAGGTGCGCGTAAATGCTGTAAACCGGCGTGCCCGCGACGTCGTGCTCGACGATGGCCAGCTTGCCGTAGTTCGAGTCCTTGGAGTCATTGTTCGTGTGGACGACGCGCCCGGATTCAATGGCGCGGACTTCATCGAGCGGTTCGCCCGAGGCGTCACGCCGCAGAGGTTTGACGTCGATGCCCTCGTGGAATTTGGTCAGGACGATGTTTCCGCCGACGCGCTGTTGGTTGCGGGTGAAGCCATAGGTGCCTCCTTGCCACGGACGGCTTTTCACGCCCTCGAAGTCGCGGTCCGTATACATGTAGAATTGCTCGGGTTGGCCGCGGAAGAGCGCATCGTTGTCCGTGGGGAGGATCGGCGAAAAGGCGCGCAGGGCGCCTGCGCCGAGCAAAAGGAGCGCGGTGGCTGCAGCCGATTTCATCGGCCCTTCTTGCCCGTCTCTCCCATGACCGGGAACGCCGTCCGGAGCAAGGTGATCTCCTCCGGAGAAAGTCCGCGCGGGATCGACACGATTCCATCGGTCACGGGGCGGTCGACGATGAGGTTGATCACTTGGCGACCGTTGAGCAGGACCACGAGCGTGCGTCCCCGGCGCTCCATGGTGTGCTGCTGGAGAAGTCCCGTGCCGTGGTTGTCGAGCTTGAGGTAAACGCCCTCCGAACCGTCGGCGGCAGGGAAGGGAAAGATCGAGCGAATTTCCCGCTGGGTGATGAGCGGCATGCGGGAAAGATAGACCTCCTGCCCGTTGAGCAAGGTGGCGGGAAAGGCGAACGACGGGGCTTCGGCGGCAATCCCTTCGCCGTGGATCCGCAGGTCGACGGCGGGTTTTTTCGCTCCGCCGGTGCAGAGCAGTGCGGCGGCAAAAAGCAGCACGAGCGGACGATGCATTGCTCCAGCTAATCTTACGGGCGCGGAATTGCAACTGCCGGCGTAGGGAGATTAAAACTTCGGACATGCTCGTTCGGTTATCGGTTTTGCTCGCGGCATTCGTGCTCGGCGGTTGCTCCATGGCGCAACGCGGCCACGATCCATCGGTTCCGCGTCCGCTCTGGCGCACCGAATTGCGTGCCGACCCGGCGGAGTTTCCGCTTTCCGGGCACCGCGAGGTGAAGGTCGTCTATGCCTTGGTCAATACCTCCAGGCAGACGCAACGGCTGGATTTTCCCTCGGCGCAAAGGCTCGAAGTCACCATGCGCGGGCCGGACGGCCGGCAACTTTTCCAATGGTCGGAGGATCGCCAATTTGCTGCAGTCGCTTCTTCCGTGGTGGTCAATCCCGGGGAGCGTCTCGAATACGAGGCCGGCATTCCGACCCGCGATATGCTGGCCGGCCGCACCTACGCAGTGGAGGCGGTCCTGCCCGGATACACTGATACTGCTGCTTCAATTCGGCTGCTTCCGCAGTAGGACGCCGAATTGAATTTGACCCGAAACCTTCCTGAGGCTTTATTTTGCCCCGTTTGTGATGAACCTCACCATCAGACTCACTCTCTGCGCCCTGATCGTGGCCTTGGCCGGTTGCGCCAGTCACGACCGTCGCTTGACCAGTTCGAGCACCCGCTACCTGTCTTCCGGCGGTGAAGTGGTAACCAAGCCGTCCAATGTCGGCATCGCCGATACCGTTTCCTATTGGGATGGCGACGGCGTTTCCGGAAGCCCGTCGATCACCATTAACCTCGGGGAGCAAAAGGCCTTTTTCTACAAAGACGGCCGGTTGGTCGGTGTCTCCATGATTTCCTCCGGCCGCGAGGGCTACGCGACACCGGCCGGGACCTACAAAGTCATTCAAAAGAGCAAAGACCACGTGTCGAATCTTTACGGCGATTACGTCGACGGCGGCGGCAATGTCATGGTGGCGAATGTCGGTGTGAATCGGGATCCGAAGCCGTCCGGGGCGAGCTTCCGCGGTGCTCCGATGCCTTACTTCCTTCGCTTCCACGGCGGTTACGGACTGCATGCCGGATTCCTGCCGGGCTTCCCAGCCTCGCACGGATGCGTACGCATGCCCGAGCGCATGGCGGAAATTTTCTTCGCCAACTCGTCGCAGGGCACGCCGGTGCGCGTGGTCAACTGACCTCGCGGCACGTATGAGCACCGCGCCCGATGCCTTGGCGTGGTTGGTAGCCGTCCAGTCCGCGGCCACTTTTGCCATGACGGGAGTTATTTGGCTCGTGCAACTGGTCCAGTATCCGGGCTTTGCCCGCGTGGGTGCGGCCGAGTTCGGCGCCTTCCACCGGCATCATTGCCGATCCATCGGGTTCGTAGTCGGTCCGCTCATGGTTTTGGAACTTCTGACCGCTTTACTCCTCGCGGCCGCGGGCGAACCGCATTGGTTTTGGCGCGTGATGCTGGGAGCGCTTCTTTCCATTTGGCTTTCCACCGCGTTGCTGCAGGGACCTTTGCACGGGCGTTTGACCCGCGAGGGTCCGCATCCCGAGTTGGTCCGTGCTCTGGTGCGCGGCAATTGGCTGCGCACGATTTTGTGGTCCGCACGCTCGGCGGGACTGGTCTGGTTTTACGCCCGCGGGTGGGCTTGATCGTAGACTTTCTTCAGCCGTTCGGTTGTGACATGCGTGTAAATCTGCGTGGTCGAGAGGCTGGCGTGTCCGAGCAAGCTCTGCACGCTGCGGAGATCGGCGCCGGCATCGAGCAAATGCGTGGCGAAACTATGGCGGAGTTTGTGCGGACTGGCCGGCACCGGGATTTGCGCGAGGCGTAGGTATTTTTTGACCAACGCCCAGATGGCGGATGAGCCCATGCGCCGGCGCAATTTGCTCAGGAAAAGCGGGCCCGTTTGCACGTTGGCGCGTTGGCGGTATTGCTGGATGGCCTCGAGGGCGGGTTCGCCCACCGGAACGATGCGTTCTTTCGAGCCTTTGCCGAGAACGCGGACGGTTTCGTCATAGGGATCGATATCGCGGACATCGAGGGCGGCCAGTTCTGACAGACGGAGTCCGCTTGAATAAAACAGTTCGAGAATCGCGGCATCCCGCCACGCCATCCAAACCGGCGCTTGCTTCTCCGGCTTCGCTTCGTGCGGCGCGCGGAGGAGTGCGTCGATTTGCGTGGTGGTGAGGAAGACGGGTAGTCGTTTCTCCGCTTTGGGCAGTGACACAACCATCAGTGGATTGGCGGCCAGTCCTTTGCGCTCGCAGAGGAAGCGGTAAAAGCTGCGCAGCGCGGCGAAATCGAGGCGGATAGTGGCGCGCGAACGCTCGCGCTTCATCAAAGCGAAAAGATACGCGCGGAAATCATCCGCTGTGGCCTCGTGCCATGACTTGGACCCGAGGAATTCCGCGGCGGCGCGCAGGGCGCGGTCGTAATTGTCGACCGTGCGCGGCGAGGCGTTGCGTTCGTCGCGCAAGTGATCGAGATAAGCCGGCGCGAGCGGATCGTCGGGGGCGGGCACGGACTGAAGTTACCGCAAGAGTTCGCGGACGGGAATGCCTTAACCGCCGGCTCCGTCCCCGGCGCCGGTCGTTTTATGCCTTCCGGCCCATCGGCGCACCGAGCGGGGGTTGCGCGGTAGAGCCGACATCGCCTTCGCGCGCCGTGGCGCGCTCGAAGCGCAGGACGCCGCGGCGCGTCTCCACTCCGTCCGGCGAAGTGGCGGTGATCGGAATTTCGAATTCGCCGTCGGGAAAAACGAAGTGGTAGCGGAAAGTGCCGTCGGGGCGGATCATGATTTCCTTTCCGGCGATCGTCACTTTCGCATCGGGATGCGTGCCGCCGTAGAAGATGACTTCGGCATTGAGATGCATGAAGAATTCGCGCGGAGCCCAGCTTGACATCCAACTACTCACCACGCCCCAACTGCTCATGGCCGCGGAGGACCAGCTGCCCAGCGCGCTTTCCCATGAGGCGCCCGGCAGGCCAAGAAACGCGCTGGAAAATCCTCCCGGGGCCTGCGCCCAAGAAGCAGCGCCCGCACCCCAAGAAGACTGTGCGAATCCGCCGGAGAACAAGCCCGCGCCGGGCGATCCGAGATAGCTGGCCAAGTCGCCGGAAGTCAGGGAGCCAAGTTCTGTGTCGATCAAACGGTCGAGTGCGATGCGCTGCGCCGGGGAAAGGCGTCCGAGCGGCAGATCACCGCGTCCCTGCAGACGTGCCAGCGCGGCGGCGAGACTTTCGCCCTCGCGCATTTCACCGCGGAGCTTTTCGACCAGCTGCTGGAACGTCGCGTGGAAAGGCATGTTGGCGAATACAGGATCGCCGAAACCGGCCAGCGTATCGCGCGGAGTCAGCACGGTGCCGGAACGGGTCAGTGTTTTCCAATGACCGCCGTTGTAATGTCCGAGTTCGACGTAATAATCAGCGTCGGCATCGCGCACGGAAAGATACCAGCTGTTCGTCTCCGCCGGCACCGGCACCTCGGCTTCGGGGCGCTCCGCGCCCTCGCGGCCATGACGCAGAAAGATCGTGCCTTCGATGCCCTCGGTGAGCGTGTAGTCCCAGTAGCAGAACAACCAGTGGGGTTCTTGCGCTATGACAAAGATCTTATCGTCCCCGTAGCTGCGCGGCAAATCGCCGAGATTGTCGATATCGGCTCCGGCGATTTTTTTGGATCGTGCCACCGGGGTGGCTTTGCGCGTCGGTTTCCGCGTGGTCGCCGCGACTTTGCGGCTGCTCGGCGGGGTCTTGACCGTGCTGCTGCGTTTGGCCGGTTTGCTTTTGGGTGCGGGCTTGCCCTTCGCTGCGGATTTCTTCGCCCCCGTTTTCGGAGATTTCGCGTCGGATTTGGACGTTTTTTTCATGGCGACACCCGCGGCCGGCCGCGGCAAAGCGCGGGAGAATTTCGGTTGATCCGCCTGTTGTAAAGAACTTTGCTCAAGGCACTTCCCTTCGCAGGAAGTCCTCTCGGGCGTATTTCTCACGAAGCAAACCACTTACCGCACTCTCGAAAAGCTCCGGGGGATTCCAAGGAACAGTTTCCCCGGCCAGATGAGAGGCTAAGACCGTTGCGAATTCCTCCGCCAATCCGGTGCCCTGAATCGAGCCCTGATGGAGCAATCCGCGCTTGGTCCGCCGCTGTGCGCCCCCGGCAATTTTGCGCGCTCCGGACATCACATCGTAGCGGACCGGACCGGCGAAACATTCCGCTCCACTCGCGGCCCCGCCATCGAATAGAACCGCATCGACACCTTCAGCACGCAGCGCCTCTGCCGCGGCCAAGTGCAAGACGCGGTAGCTCTCGTCAGGCCGCTGGCGTGCCCAAGTCTCGGATCGCGGGGCGACCAGCGCAAAGGTGAAGTCCTGCTCATGCACGACCACGCCGCCGCCGGTCCATCTCCGGCAGACCGGCAAGTCCGGTCGTGTTGCCTGAGCCTCAGACCAAGGCACGAAGTATCCCGCACTGACCCACGGCTCCGACCAGCGGAAGACGCGCAAGACCGCTTCCTCGGCGTCGGCCAGCAAGGCCTCGTCGCACGCCATTTGCGCCGGCCCATTGCGGTGCACCGGATCCATCCACACAGAGAGCCGGTTGAAGACGCACGCCATGGCCGTTTTTATAGCCGCTTTGGACGCCCGGAAGCCAGTGGGGTCTTCGGCCTATGCGTATGCTTCCCATCGGGGCGCCGCGCTCGCTATGATCGCAGGTTATGGCCAAACCAGCACTCGGACGCGGACTCGGCGCGCTCATTTCGCCCTCGCGCGCCGCCGCCGAAGCGGTGGCCGCCGCGGAGGCCGCGGGGGAACGTGTGCATTCCGTGCCCCTGACGCAAGTCGTGCCCAGTCCGCTGCAACCGCGCACCACCTTCATTCCCGAACACCTCGCCGAATTGGTCGAGTCCATCCGCGAGAACGGCATCATCCAGCCGCTCATCGTTCGCCGCGTCAACGAACTCCTCGAGCTGATCGCGGGCGAACGTCGCTGGCGCGCCGCGGGTCAGGCCGGCCTCCGGGAAGTTCCGGTCATTATCCGGGAGGCGACCGATCTCGAAGTCCTCGAATTCGCGCTCGTCGAAAATCTTCAGCGCGAAGATCTCAACCCGATCGAAGAGGCGCTGGCCTACAAACGCTTGGCCGACGAATTCAAACTGCGCCAGGAAGAGATTGCCAAAAAAGTCGGTAAAAGCCGCGCTGCCGTGGCCAACACCATGCGTTTGCTCGAACTCGACGGCGAATTGCAGACCCACCTCGTGCAGGGGCGCTTGTCCGTCGGCCATGCCAAGGCGCTTCTCGGACTGCGCGCCGCGGATGACCAGCGTCATTTGGCCGCCCAGGTGATGAAGAAAAGTTTGTCCGTCCGCGCCACGGAGGACTTGGTCAACGCACACCTGACCCGAGGCGGCACGGTGCGCAAAGGCCGCACGCGCCAGAAACGCACGGTCTCCGCTGCGGTGCAGCATTTGGAGAACCGCCTGCAGCAGCATCTTTCCACCCGTGTCGAAATCCACCATGGCGAAGACAAAGGGCGTATTCTCATCGAGTATTACGGCAACGACGACTTGCAGCGTCTCCTCGGGCAGCTAGGTTTGCCTCAAGAGTAAGATCATGTCTGCCCCCGCTGCCTCGCCGCTCCGGCGTCTCGTCAACTTCATCGACAGCGATCATTTCGTGGGCGATCCGGAGGTGATCCGCAACCAACCCGAGCGCATGGAGTGGGGCCGTCTCGTGCCCTTCATTATTCTGCACCTCGGCTGCCTCGGGGTCATTTGGGCCGGTTGGAGCTGGGTGGCGGTGGCCACCGCGGTATTCCTTTATTTCGGACGCATGTTCCTCGTCACCGGTTTCTACCACCGCTATTTCAGCCACAAGACGTTCCAGATCTCGCGGGCCGGACAATTCATCGCGGCGTTTCTCGGTCTAACCTGCACCCAGCGCGGTCCGCTCTGGTGGGCGTGGGTCCATCGTCATCACCACAAACATTCCGACGAGGAGGATGATTTCCATTCCCCCGGCGTGCAGGGCTTTCTCTGGTCGCACATCGGCTGGATCACCAGCAGTTGCAATTTCCCGACCGACTACTCGCGGATCAAAGACCTCGCCAAGTATCCCGAGTTGGTTTTCCTCAACCGCTTCGACCTCATTGGTCCCGTCTTCCTCGCCGTCGTCATGCTCGGCTGGGGCTGGATACTGCAGGTCTTTGTCCCCGCGCTCGGCACTTCTCCGCTGCAGATGCTGGTCTGGGGATTTTTCATCAGCACGACCTTCCTCTTCCACGGGACGTCCTGCATCAATTCGCTGGCCCACGTGCTCGGCCGCAAGCGTTATGACACGCATGACGATAGCCGCAACAGCATGATCCTCGCCTTTATCACGCTGGGCGAGGGCTGGCACAACAACCACCATCGCTATCAAGCGGCGGCGCGCCAGGGTTTCTACTGGTGGGAGTTCGATCCGACCTACTACATGCTGAAAGTCCTCTCGTGTCTCGGGATCATCAAAAACCTGCGCCCCGTGCCCGAGTCGGCTTACCGCGAGGAGGAGCAGATCGGCGGGCGGGTTTCAGCGTGAGTGTCTTTTTGTTTGTAGCGGCGGTCTATGACCGTCGGTGCCTTTTTTTATGTTCCGA
>CAJBKE010000043.1 GCA_903953565.1 uncultured Verrucomicrobiota bacterium
ACGAGCAGGCGGTAGGCTTGGATCATCACCTTCGGGTTCGACGCCTTCATCGAAAAAACAAAGTCGTGGTAGCCGAGGTCGCGGGCGATGCGGGCAAATTCCAGCGCGCTCTCAACCATGCCGAGCGGCGTGTCGCCGAAGCGGTTCATGATGCGGTCGCTCAGGCTGCCGTGGTTTGTGCCGATTCGCATCGAGATGGCGCGTTGCTGGCAGAGTTCGACAAGCGGCGCGAACCTCTCGCGGATCCGGCCGATCTCGGCGGCGTATTCGTTGTCGGTGTATTCGCGGATGTTGAATTTCTTCGAGTCGGCGAAATTGCCGGGGTTGATGCGGACCTTCTCGACCCACTTCGCGGCCTCCAGCGCGGCTTCGGGTTTGAAATGGATGTCGGCGACGAGTGGAACATCGCAGCCGGTTTCCAAAAGCGCGGCACGGATACTTTCCAAGTTGCGGGCGTCTTTAACCGTCGGCGCGGTGATGCGGACAATTTCGCAACCGGCGTGGACGAGACCAAGGGTTTCGCGAACGCACGCGGCGGTGTCCATCGTGTCGCTGGTGAGCATCGACTGGACGCGGACGGGATTTTTCCCGCCGATCGCGGTGCGGCCGGTTTGGACCTCGCGCGTCGGGCGGCGGCCGGGGTGGTTGCGGAACTCCGGCGGCATCGGTTAGTTCGACTTCGAGACCGGCACGGGCGCGTTCGAGGCCACGATGTCGCCCACATCGTAGAAGGTGAGGTAAAGCATGAACCCGATGAGAAGGAGCGCGCAGCCGGTTTGCACAACTTCCAGGACGCGCACGCTGATCGGCTTCCGGCGGATCGCTTCGATGATCGCCAGCGTGATGTGGCCGCCGTCGAGAACAGGGAAGGGTAGGAGATTCATCAATGCGAGGTTCACATTGATCAGAACACTAAACGCCAGTGCGATCCGCCAACCATCGGGCGACTCGAAGATTTGGTAGTAGAGTCGCATGATGCCGACTGGCCCGCTGAAGTGCGCGGCCTTCACATCCGAGGCGGGCGAGAGCAGCGCGCCGACCATACGGAAGATGCTCGTGGCGGCGTCCTTCACTTGGTGGAAAGGATTCGGGTAGGCGAGCGTGGTGCGGCCCCACTCGATGCCGAAATCCACCGGCATGCCGTCGGACGAGGGCGGTGGGAGTGTGATCGGAATCTGCTGCGACTCTGCGCCGCGCTCGATGGTGAACACGACCTCCTTGCCGCGGTTGGCGTCGATGATCGGTCCCATGTCGGAGAGGTTGAAAATTGGCTCGCCGTTGAGGTCGGTGACGAGGTCTCCGGCGCGGAAGCCCGCCTTGTCGGCGAGGCTGCCCCGAACGACGAAGCCCACGCCCGGCACGATGCGCGGGCCGATTTGGATTTCACGCAAGGCCGGCCGGCGCCAGCTCGAGGTCTCAGGTTTTGTCCAACCGCAATCGATCGAAACCTCCTGGCCCTCGCGCAGAACAGTCATGGGGATTGTCTGGCCCTCGCTGCGGACGATACGCCACTTCACGCTGTCCGTGCCGCTCAGGAAGTGCTTCACAGGCTTGCCGTCTACGGTGAGGATTTGGTCGCCGGGGCGCAGACCGGCTTGGTAGGCGGGGCCGCCATCTTTCACAAATCCGATCGTCGTGCTGTCGATCTCGCTCTGCGGCTTGCCGACGAACCACACGATGAGCGCCATGGCAAAAGCCAGACCGAAACTGAAGAGCGGACCAGCGGCGGCGACGATGATTTTGTCGAGCGGCTTCACCGGCGGCAATTGTTCGCGCGGGGTCTGCGACTCGCCCTCGACCGCCTCCATCGGCGCCAGCTGAGGAATCGCAACGAACCCGCCGGCTGGGATCGAGCCGAGGCGGTATTCCACGCCGTTGATCGTTTTGCTCCAGATCGGTTTGCCGAACCAGATGGCGAATTTTTCCACCACCAACCCGCGCCAGCGGGCGGCGAGGAAGTGGCCCAGCTCGTGGACCACGATGAGGAGGTTGAAAATCAGAAGAACCTCGAGACAGATGACAATAAACTTCAGGCCGTCAAAAAACATAAATGGGTCACCACCATCCCCCGATTGGTGAAAAAATCAATCCACGAGCGCGCGGGCGAGTTGGCGCGCCTCGGCGTCGGCCGCGAGAATCGCGGAAAGGTCGGGATGCGGCGTGTGGGGGATTTGATCAAGAACCTGCGCAACGATACGCCAGATTCCGGTGAAGCCGATGCGCCCTGCGAGGAAAGACTCGACGGCAACCTCGTTGGCGGCATTCAGCACCGCAGGGCAGGCGCCGCCTAGCGTTCCGGCTTTAACGGCGAGATCCAGCGCGGGGAAATCCACCCGCCGCGGAGCCTCGAATTCCAGCCGCCCGAGGGCTGCGAGGTCGAGCGGGGGTAGGGAATTTGGAACGCGCTCCGGCCAGGTCACCGCGTATTGAATCGGGAGCCGCATGTCGGAGTGGCCGAGTTGGGCGAGGACTGAGCCGTCCACGAATTCCACCATGGAATGAACGATGCTCTGTGGATGCACGATCACATCGACACGCTCGATGCCGATATCGAAAAGCCACCGCGCCTCGATCATCTCGAGCGCCTTGTTGAAGAGGGTCGCCGAGTCGATCGTGATTTTTTTCCCCATGTTCCAAGTCGGATGCCGCAGCGCCATTTTGGGCGTCACAGTTTCCAACTCCGCCGTGGGCGTCTGGCGGAACGGCCCGCCGGAACAGGTCAAAATCAAACGCCGCACCGAGCTGGTGTCGCGTCCATCGAGGCATTGGAAAATCGCGTTGTGCTCGCTATCCACCGGCAACACGCGCACGCCGCGCCGCCGCGCCGCCTCCATGACCACCTCACCGGCCATGACGAGGATTTCCTTGCTCGCCACGGCGATGTCCTTACCTGCCTCGATCGCCGCCAGCGCGGGACGCAGCCCTCCGGTTCCGACAATCGCGATCAAAACCAGATCCGCTTCGGGCATGGTGGCGAGTTCAACCAACCGCTCCCCGCCGTCGGGTCCGCTGGAGAGAGCCGTCCTCGCTTCGGGAAATTCCCGCGCGGCCTCCGCCAATTCCTCGGCGTTCGAATGCGCCGACATCCCCACGACCCGCATCCGCGAGGGAATATCCTTTGCCACCTTGCGCGCGCTCCGGCCGATCGAGCCGGTGGCTCCGAGGATCACGACATTTCGCATCCTCATCCGACCCCCAGAACAAAACGCATGTAGAAAAACAGCACCTTCGCGAACTTGAGATGCGCAAGGATCCTGGTGCTTCGCGAACTTGAGCTGCGCATGGGCGGTGACGCACCACAGACTCCACTCTCGTGAAGCACCCAATATGAACGTCGAGCACCAGCACCGAGGCTGCCAATTTCATTGGTTTCGCCCTGTTGGAGGCCCTGCTGCGACGAGGTGCATGCCGCACAGCTCATGGACGTGGTCCAGGCGGATGTCGCTCCGTGCCCCGCCGCGCACTAGGACCCCTGCC
>CAJBKE010000044.1 GCA_903953565.1 uncultured Verrucomicrobiota bacterium
ATGATCGTCCGGCTTGGTCATTTTTTTCCTCTGAGGGTCCTTCGGGGCCGCTCAAGAAACTTATGACTTTACTAACCTGTTGGTAGTTGTGCCTCTATGCAGATGTGAAGGAACACGACGTTTGTCGCGGTTCTTCTTTGACATTTTTTGGTAATGATTGGGATCGGCAGAAGCCGGCCCGCGCACTGCGCGGATCGTGTTCTGGTGATCCTAGCGCAGTGGTCCCACCCGTTCCCATCCCGAACACGGAAGTGAAACGCTGCAGCCCCGATGGTAGTGCTTCTATAGGTTGCGCGAGAGTAGGACGTTGCCAGAATCCACCCTCCCCATGGTTTTCCATGGGGAGGGTTTTTTGTTTTTCAAGGTCCGTGCTTGCGCCACGTCCGCGGAGTGCGCAGAGCCTTTGTAGCGGCGCGTCTATGACCGCCGGTCTCTACTCCTCCAACACGGACGGCTGGCTCAAATTGGCCGTTTGCTAACTCGGCCTATTGCCAACTGAAAACCGGTGACCGCCCGCGCCTCGCGCGGGCTCCTACTTCGCGAAGATCGTCTTGAGGTAGCTCCTCTGTCCGATGAGGACGACGAGGGCCAAGACAGCGATGACGACCGAAAGTGCGTGGTCCGACTGCTTGATCATCACGTGGAAGAGCAGAATGTTCACCACGATAGGTCCGAGAAGGGTGAGCGCGAGATTGATATAGCGTCCGGAGAGCAGGAGCAAAGCTGAGACAAGCTCGAGCACCTTCACCAACGTGAGATAACCCGATCCGTAAATGGCGCCCATGAATCCCGCCCGAGAAGAATCCGGGCCGCAGTGAAGACGTGTTTCATGGTGTTGGGAGGGTGGGTTGTGAAGGGCGCTAAGGTTCGTCTGATCAGAGGCCATCAGTAAAGTCCCGTATTATCCCCCGCTGGCCAGCGCGATGGCGCGGGAGAGGGTGAGAGCGACGAGGTCGAGCATCATGATGCCGTGGATGATGAAGAGGGTTTTCATTGTTTTCGAAACGGCGCTGGCTCCGGAGGGCTCGAACTGGAGCAGGGTTCTTGTCGCGATGTGAAAGTAGTCGAAGACCGAGGGCGAATCATCATCCTCGGCGAAACGGATCTGTCGCTCGCCGCGCGCCCGCGACGCGGCGTCGAGGCGCCAATAGAGCCATCCAAAACTCAGGGTGATGACGGGAAGAAAAAGAATCAGCTGGGTAAGAAGCAACGCACCGGCACGCAGTTGGCTGAGAAGAAGGAGATTGAGCAGGATGAAAATTACGAAGCAGCGCAGCAAGAGAAGTCCGCCGAGGATGTCGATGCCCCATTGCACCGTCTTTCCGCGCCATAATCTGTAGACGAGGAACACGAGGAATAAGGCCATGAACGGAGAGAGTGTGGTGACGGTGAGATTGAAGAGGAAATAGAAGCTGCGCGCGACTTTGGCGGCAAAGGGGTCGGCGATCCCGTCGAGCCCTGCCCCGAGATTCCGCATGAAAAAACTGGCGAAAACATGGCCGCAGACCACGAGGACGAGGGCTACGCCCGGACTGAGGGGGGATCTTTGCATGCGGCCATCTTTACCGTAGCAAGGCGCGCGTGCAATATCACGCACACAACTGGATGGCGTTAGCGCCGCCGACGAAAAAAGGCCAAAGCCGCGGCCGACACGGCGAGCAATGCCCATGTACGCGGCTCGGGCACCGGTTCGAAACCGATCTGCCCGTCGTGCAGGTTGTAGATCACGTCGTATTGCTGGAAGAGGGCGATGCCGGAGTTGAGATAAAACATATTGGAGTTTCCGGGCTTGTTGTTCTGGATGGTCACTTGGTTTTCGGCAGTGACGAACTGGAAGAAATCGGCGTTGGTTCCGCCCAGGGTGAGGCCGGACAGTTCAAAGACGGCACCGGGAACGATGTGGATCTTGTCTTTGCTGTTGGTGATCAGGAGTTCACCAGGGACGCCGCCGAGATCGGCGTTGTGGATCGTCGTGCTCGCGCCGGTATCAGTGGTGATGCCGAGATTCGCCGTGAAGTTAGTCGTGGCGTTTCTGATCGTCATGTTCGCGTTGAACACCTGCTCGGAATAAAAGAGAGATCCGCTGTTGGTGAAAGTCGCTCCGGGCGGCGCGTTGGTATTGGTGTTCATGCCGAAGTAGAAGGCGGACGCGCTTGTCGTGTCGGCAGCCGTGAGGCCGATCTGCAGGAAAGGACCGTTGCTGTGGCCCCGGACCCGGAATCCGGGGATAATGCCGTTGCTGAAGCTGAGTTGCGCGATGAGATTGACGATTCCCTTGCTGGCGTAATTGAGGCTCATGCCAAAGTCGCCGTAGAACACGCCGTCGACGGGGGGCTGTCCGCTGGGTCCCACACCTTCGGGCGTCCAGAGCACTTCGCCGCCGTTGGTGTTGGCGATATTGGTCATTTGTCCGACGAGCAGGTTGCCCGGTGTGGTGACGAGCGGTGTGCCGCCGTGGTGATCAGCGAAAAGCGAAACGGCGGCCGCGACGATGGGACCTTGGTATTGGATGCCGCTGTCGTAGGTGTTGGTGACAGAATTCGTCGTAGTGGTGAAACCGGCGCCCCACCATGGGGAGTTGGTGTTGGTGGCATACGCGGCATACAAACCGGCGCCTCCGGTATCAAACTCGAAAATTTGCGGAGTCGTGCCGCCGCCGATCGTGGCGTAGATCCCGAGTTTTTGTCCGCCCGATCCGATGGTGCGGTAATGCAGGGGGACGTTGATTGTTTCGGTAATGATCGACTCGGCTCCGGCGCAAAGCGGAAGGGCCGGGAGGGCGAGCAGAAGCAGGCGACGCAGGGATTTCACGCGGCGCCAATGTAGCGCGGAGTGCCGGGTTTTCCAGACGGAGATGCAACTGTGCGGGCCTTGGGGCTGAAGCCGACGAAGGATCCTTCCTGCCGTGGGCAGGAAAAGCGAAGACCTCTGCGCGCGGGATGCGCTCAGGTGTGGCGGAGCCACGTGAAAGCCAATATGGCCACGACGAACCAGAAGGTCGCCGCAGCAGCGGGAATGGCTGTCCACACGAGGATCCGAGCGAGGGGATGGTCTCTTGTTTGGTCTGGTGTTACGCTCATGAGGGAGAGGGAGAAGCTTGCACTGTCGCACGAGGTATCACTCCCCGAAATGGGGTCAATACCTTATTTCCGCAGTTTTGCATTCGTTGCTCCGGTTGTTTTGGCATGGCGGCGTTGGAAAGTTCCGAATTTTGGCCGACCAACAACAACATCCATTCGAAACGCTGCCGGTTCCCTTGGAGATTCCCGCGCGGTTTGGGGAGGCGGAAAATGGCCAGATGTAACCGGTCTATGACTGTCGGTGGCCTTTGTATTCAAGTTTCCGGCGGTCATGGACCGCCACTACAAGAAAGACTTAGGTTACACCAACTGATGGCTCTCCGGCTGGAGGACGACTTCGGCCAGCACGAGATGTGGCGGGGCGTCGATCGCCTGGAGGATGAGGTCGGCGGCGGTCGAGACGGGGATCATTTTGTCGCGCTGCACGGCCATGTTGATGCCATCCCAGAACGGCGAGTCGACGCCGCCGAGGAAGAAGAGACAAAAGCGAATACCGCTGCGCTGGTATTCTTGGGCGAAGGTCTTGATGAGTCCGGTCACACCGAACTTGCTCGCGATGTAGGCCGCGGCATTTTTCATCACGGCTTTGCCGAGAATGCCCGGAAGGGTGATGAAAAGTCCGTGTTTCTGTGCGGCCATGACTTTGCACGCGGCCTGCGCGACGAGGAAGGTGCCGCGCAAGTTGGTGTTCACGATCTTGCTGAACTCGGCGTCGGTTGTATCGGCGGCAGGTTTGATCAATCCGATCCCGGCGCAATGGATGACGCAATCGATCCCGCCCATGGATTCGTTGGCTGTGACCACGAGGGCCTCGGCGGCATGCGGGGCTGTGAGGTCCGAGGCGATACTTTCGATGGAGGCGGCTCCGGAGCAGGCAGCCGCGACTTCGGCGAGTTTCGATTCGGTGCGTCCGTGGAGAGTGAGTTTGGCACCGCGGGCCGAGAGGCGGATGGCGACTTCGCGGCCTATGCCGCTGGAGGCGCCGGTGATGAGGAATTTGTCCATGGTTTGAGATTAACGTCTACTTGCGGGAATTGGAGACAGGAAAAGACAGGCCACGGATAACAGAGGATAAACGGCGAGGATAAGACCTGATCGCGTTGACACGCGATCAGGTCAATACGTTCCATAAGACTCTGTTTTGTGCCGGTGTCAGCCGGCGCAAAACTTATCTTCTTTCATCTTCTTCTATCCGTGGCCTGTCTTTCTACGAATCCTGCAGTTTGAGTTTCGAGAGGATGCTGAAGTCTTCGAGCGTGGTGGTGTCGCCTTTGACGTCTTTTCCGCTAGCGATTTCTTTGAGGATGCGGCGCATGATTTTTCCGCTGCGGGTTTTGGGAAGCGCTTCGGCGAAATGGATATCGTCCGGTTTGGCGATGGCGCCGATGGCGTTTCCGACGTGCTTGCGCAATTTGTCGCGCAATTCAGGGCTGGGCTTTTCGCCCTGTTTCAAGGTGACGAAGGCCACGACGCCTTGACCTTTGATTTCGTCGGGACGTCCGACCACGGCGGCTTCGGCCACCGAGTGGTGCGCGACAAGCGCGCTTTCGATTTCCGCGGTGCCGAGGCGATGGCCGGCCACGTTAAGGACGTCGTCGATGCGGCCGACGATCCAGAAATATCCGTCCTTGTCGCGACGGGCACCGTCACCGGTGAAGTAGAATCCCGGGATTTCACTCCAATAGGTTTTCTTATACCGCGCGCGGTCGCCATAGATGGTGCGGAGCATGGACGGCCACGGTTTGCGCACGACGAGTTTGCCGCCGACGTTGGGTCCGACTTCCTTACCGTTGTCGTCGACGATCGCCGCATCGATGCCGAAAAACGGCAGCGTGGCCGTGCCAGGCTTGGTCGGCGTGGCGCCGGGGAGCGGGGAAATCATGATGGCGCCGGTTTCTGTCTGCCACCACGTGTCGACAATCGGACAGCGTCCGCCGCCGATCTTTTGGTGATACCACATCCAGGCCTCGGGATTGATCGGTTCGCCCACCGTGCCGAGAAGGCGGAGCGAGGAGAGGTTGTGTTTGTCGACCCATTCGTCGCCCCATTTGATGAAAGCGCGGATGGCAGTGGGCGCGGTGTAGAGAACAGTCACACCGTAGTTCTCGATGATGCGCCAGAAGCGGTCCGGGTCGGGCCAGTTCGGTGCGCCTTCATACATGAGGCAGGTCGCGCCATTGGCCAGTGGACCGTAAACGAGATAGCTGTGGCCGGTGATCCAACCGACATCGGCCGTGCACCAATAGATATCGTCCTCGCGCAGGTCAAAAACGTATTTCGTGGTGGCTGCGGTTTGCGTGAGGTAGCCCCCGCTCGTGTGGAGGATACCCTTGGGTTTTCCGGTCGAGCCGCTGGTGTAGAGGATGAAGAGCGGGTGCTCGCTGTCGTGGTGGACAACAGGACAGTCGGCATTGACGTATTCCAGTTCGCGGTGCCACCAGACATCGCGTCCTTCCTGGATGTGGATCTCGTTGTTGGCCCGCTTGAGAACGATGACCTTCTTGATCGTGGTTTCGCCGGCCAGTGCGGCGTCGACATTGTGTTTGAGCGGGACGATGGCGCCGCGGCGGAATCCGCCGTCGGCCGTGACCACGCAGGTCGCGCCGCAGTCGGCGATGCGGTCGCGGATACTGTCCGCGCTGAATCCGCCGAAGATAACCGAATGCACGGCGCCGATGCGTGCGCAGGCCAGCATGGCAATGGCGGCTTCGGGGACGAGCGGCATGTAGATGATGACACGGTCGCCTTTTTTGACGCCGTTGCGTTTTAGAACATTGGCGAAGAGGCAGACTTCGCGGTGGAGCTGTCCGTAGGTCAGCGTGCGTTTTTCGCCGGGTTCGCCTTCCCAGATGATGGCAGCTTTATTTTTGCGGTTGCTGGTTGCATGGCGGTCGACGCAATTTTCGGCGACATTGATTGTCCCGCCGTCGAACCAGCGGGCGAAGGGGGCTTTCCATTGCAGGACGGATTTCCACTTGCGGCCCCATTGGAGTTCGGCGGCTTCTTTGGCCCAGAATTTCTGCGGGTTTTTGACCGAGGCGGCGTGCAGGCGTTTGTAGTCCGCCATGCTTTGGAAGCGCGCTTTTTTGCTGAATTCGCGCGGGGGTTTGATGATCCGCTTTTCGACGAGGTGGGATTCGATGTTCTGGCTCATGGGAATGATCGGGGGGAAGCAGAGTGTGCCGAACGCTTGCGGCGACTCACAACCGAAAAAGCTCCGGTTGCTGCAGGATATTTCCGCTGAGCAAAGGGGCGGGCCCGGTCACAAAGCGGAAATCGCGGTCGTAACGGCCGCCGGAGTGGGTGCGGCAGCAGGAGAGACAGGCTTCGGCGCGCCGGAACGGACGCACGCGCCGCACTTCGCGGCGGCACTGCGGACAATGATAAACGTGTTTGCGTTCCACGCGTCGCGGCGCGGCAAGTGGAAGGGTGTGGCAGCGTTTTTCGTCCGGCAACCCGAGGTCACGGCAGGCTTGGCGCCATTCGGATCCGTGCGGGTCTATCATGCGCCGCGGGTTGCGGGCGTGGGCCACCAGGTGGGCGAGTTCATGGAGAAAAGTGCGGGTCAGTTCCTGCGGGAAGGCAAGCAGGCGGGGATTAAGCAGGATGACCGCGCAATCGAGTCGGGCCAGACCGGCCGTGGTGCGCAGGCGGGCGTGCCAGCGCAGGGTGACTCGGGCGGACAATCTCGGCAGTTGGAATCGATCGGCCCATCCGCGTGCTTCGACCTCCATGTGCCTCAGCACCTCGGCCGGATGGAGGGCGCCGGATTGGAGGGCGCGGGCGTGTGGAGTCGGGTTCATGCGCAATAAAGGGACACAGTCGGAGTTAAGGGAGGCCTCATCACATAGCAACGAATCTTGCGGCGCGCATCGCGATTTTACGGTGGGTTGGCGAGCGGGCAACGCCGTTTGACTTCGCCGCCCGCCCCCAGATAATTTGGGATGTTGCGATCGGCCCAACTGTGCGTTTCGGAGCCATGCGCACTCCGATTCGCCTCCCATATGACGCCCAAACCCCGAAATTCATTTGCCGCGCAGGCAGGCGTTCGGGTCACTCTGCTGGTTTTTGTTTTTCTTTTTTCGCGCGTTACGGCTTCTGCCGAGATTCCCGCGGTGAAAGAGGGGGTGGGGGCCCCGAACTCGCAGCAGGGGGATCTGCCCCCCTTGCCGGAAGCCGCCCTCCCCATGGATGCCATCAGCGTCAGCGACGCCTCGGGCGCGAGCCGATCCCTTGCGGAATACGCCGGAAAGTCGGCCACGGTCGTCGTGTTTCTTTATGAAGCTTGCCCCATGTGCAAAAAGGCAGCTCCAATCTTGGAAGATCTTTGGCGGAGCGAGCGGGGTCGCGGAGCGCAAGTTCTGGGCGTGTTCATCGACGGAACATCGTTCGCGGAGCTTGAGAACTTCCAAAAGGAATACGGCTTAACTTTTCCCTTGCTCATGGATACCGGCGGCAAGCTCGCGCCCGCCCTCTCCGCGACCGTCGTGCCGGAGGCGTTTGTTTTGGATCAGGGAAACAAGGTCCGATACTTGGGCCGCATCAACGACTCCTACCAAGTCCGGGGCGAGTCGAGCCAAACCCCGGTCCGGGAGGATTTGAAGGAAGCGCTGAGCGATGTTCTCGCGGGATCGAAGGTCAGACTGCCCCGCACGCTCGCCGTGGGTTGCGCTTTGGGTTTGGTTGGTAACAAAAAGAACGTCCCGCCTCAACCGGCTCCAGCCGTGGAAAGAACGGTCACCTACCATCAGGACGTGGCGCCGATTCTGCGCAAGCATTGCATGTCGTGCCACAGTCCGGGAAACGCCGGGCCGTTCTCCCTCACAAGCTACGATGACGCCGTCGACATGTTGCAGATGGGTCTGCAGGAGATCAAGGCGCGGCGCATGCCTCCCGCCCAGGCCGAAAGCGATTTGGAAATTATCCGGCCCAACACGATGGCGCCGGAGGAGGTGGAGACACTTCGTGCCTGGGTCAAGGGAGGCGAAGAAGAGGGCGATCCGGCTACCGCCGCACCCTTGGCGCCCTTGCACGATCTGAAGAATTTCCAAGCGGAGCTCGGGCCGCCCGACATCATCATCGAACAGAGCGAACCGTTCCACCTCGGTCCGGTGGGAAGCGATGTCTACCGGCATCTGGTTTTTCCGATTAACAGCGATAAGGACTTGAGGGTTCGGGCTGTCCAAATGCTACCTTCGGAGCACTCGATTGTGCATCATGCGCTCATTGGCTATATGCCGCACTCCGAGGCGCAAAACGCGCTGCGGGAATACGGCGGACCTGGTCCCACCTACGCGGAGGGCGATTCCGGCCCGGGATTTTGGGCCCATCACGGAATCGGGTTCCGCCTCCTTCCGCCGCGGGCCGACGGGATGCCGCGCTTCAGCTTCCTCAGCGCGTATGTCCCGGGAACGGAAGCCTACGTTGCGCCGAGCGATGCCGATTACATAATTCCCGCCGGATCCGACATCGTCGTGCAGATGCACTACCACCGCAACGGGAAGCAGTCGCAGGATTCCACCCGTATGGGGCTCTGGCTACGCAAGGACGGCAAGGTTCCCCCGAAATTAGCCAGTATGCTTTTTATCCACGGTGAGCTGGTGGTGATTCCCGCCGGGATCAAAAACATGAGAGTTACCGGCCAATGGACAGTTCCCGAGGACTGCACGATCGCGGGGCTCGGTCCCCATGCGCACATGCTGGCCCGGTCTTTGGAAGTCACCGCTGACATTCCGGGGCGGGGCCGCGTGTTGCTCATCAAGGTTCCGCGTTGGGATTACGACTGGCAACAGCCTTATTTTTTCAAGGAGCCATTTTTCCTGCCGAAGGGAACCACGCTCACGGGCACGGGAATTTTCGACAACAGCGAGGATAATCCGAGAAATCCTTTCAACCCGCCGCAGCCCGTTTTTCTCGGCGAGGCGACAACCGACGAAATGCTCCTTCCCATGCTGGTGCTCACCTCCGAAAAGCAGATCGATCCGCACGCGGGCAGTTTCACCCGGTTTGGTGCTTCGGTGGCGCGGGCGAACTTCCTGCGCGACATCTACAATGACCGCCTGTCTTTCGAGGTGCAGCCCGACGGGACGCTCTTGCGTGTTGCCTACACGACCACCGACGGCGTGCTCCATCGGTTAAAGAAACCCGTCGACCCCACGACGTCTCCCGCCGAGTACGAAAAAGACTGACCATGACATCCGAGCCGAACCAATCACCCGGGCCATCAACCCTGACGAGTTTCCTCCTCCAAGTGGACAAGCTTGGCGTGACCGCCGGCGATTCCGGACGCGAGTTGCTCTCCGAGATCACGCTTTCGGTTATGCCCGGGGAGTTCGTCTGTGTGCTTGGTCCGAGCGGTGCGGGCAAGACCACGTTGGTGCGCACTCTTCTGGGTCAACTGACGCCGGACCGGGGTGAAATCCGTTTCGGTTCGCTCCGCGTGAGCGGGGATACCCGCGTATTGAGCGGGCTTGTCGGCTATGTGCCGCAAAAAGAAATCGTGCACGACGCGCTGCCGGTCGGTCGGGCCCTGCATTATGCAGCCAAGTTGCGGTTGCCTCCTTCGCTGGACAACAAGGAGGTCGCGCAGCGCATCGACACCATCGCGGGCGACGTGGGAATTTTGCACCGGCTCGCCACGCCGGTGGCAAAATTGTCTGGAGGAGAATCGAAGCGTGTCAGCCTCGCTGTGGAGTTGCTCGCGCTCCCGCGCCTCCTGATCGTCGATGAAGCGACCAGCAGCCTGGATCCGGCCAGTGATGCGAGAATCATGCAATTGCTGTCGGAATATGCGAAGTCGCACAACATCACGGTGCTTTGCGTCACGCACCATTTGGAAAACGCCAAACTCGCCGACCGTCTGGTCTTGCTGGCCTCCGGGCGTTTGGTCTGGTCCGGCGGTGCCCGTGACGCGCTCGATCACTTCGGAGCCCGGAGCCTCTCGGAAATCTATGTGTTGCTCGAGGATCTTCCCGTCGAGCAGTGGGTCGGACTTCACAAAATCTTTCAGCATCAGCAGGAGGAAAACGCGCGTGAGCAGCCGAAGTCCGCGCCAACGGAAATGGGCCAACCCCCGAGGTTGGCCGCCAGGCCGAGCTGGTTCCGCCAATTCAAGGCACTACTGCTGAGAGGATTGGAGGTTCTCGTCTGCGACCGCGGCTCCATGGCTTTCATTGTGGGTGTGCCCCTTTTGATGGTGGCATTGGCTTACGGCGATTTTTCCGATGAAGACTTCGGCGACAAGGCTTACCTGACGAGGCCGCTCGAGCCGCGGGAAATCCAGTTGGCCGGCCAGTTATGGGGTCACACCTTGGATGCCCTTGCCATGTCCAACGGCACGAAGGCCGAATCGATGAGCGTCCCCGCACAAATCCGCGTTTTCTTGGACAAGGAACCGAAAATGAAGGAAAGGCTGGGTTCTCCGGAGACAGCCGAGCTGGTTAAAAAAGCACTGGCCGGTGATTTGTCCGTTGTTCCTGACAAGGAAATCACCAATCCGTGGCCGACCTGGAAGTTCCGATTCACCGTCATGTTCGGAATTTTGATCCTCGGTTTCCTCGCCGGGTTGACGGAGATCGTGAAAGAGCGACCGATTTTGGAAAGGGAGTCGGCCAACGGAGTCGCAACCAGCGCCTACATTGCCTCGAAGTTTTGCCTGTTGGGTATCGTGCTGGCCGTGCAGGTCGTGCCGGCGGTCTGCTTGCTGCAGGTCGCTTTCCGCATGCCCGAGGTGCTGAGTGCGTCGGCGCCATGGAGCACGCTTTTCCAAGCAGGTGCGCAACTCGGCGAGCTGGGACCTTTTCTTTTGATCAGCTGGTTGGCTGCCATGGTTTGCGCCGGCATCGGTTTGGTCTTTTCCGGATTGGTAAAGAGCCGAGAGCGGGTCTTGCTCGTTCTTCCTTTGCTCATTCTGCCCCAGCTTTTGCTCGGCGGTATGTTGATCAGGTTGAAGGGTGGAATGCTGACGACTGTGGCCGAGATTTTTGTGCCCGCGTTTTGGGCCTTTCGAGGCACCATCGATTACGTGGTCGTCAATCCGCCTGTTCCGCTTTACGACATCGGCGAAGCCTTCACGCGATGGCAGGCGGCTGGCGTGCTCGCGCTGCAAATGGTTGCCATATGGCTGATCGCCTATTTCGCGCTGGTATTCAGTCTGCGCCGTTTCTCGGCACCGCCGAAAAGGGGATGACGTTCGTCTCCGCGCCGACCGGACCGTGATCGAAGCGATGGACAAAATTAGCGATGCGCATGGCAACCGTGCGCGCTCCGCGGCTTTCTTCGATCTCGACAACACTTTGATCCGCGGATCCTCGCTCTTTCATCTCGGCTGGGGCGGATTCAAAAGAGGAATGTTTTCCACGCGCGAGGCGTTGAGGTTTTCGCTGGCCCAATTCCACTTTCGCCTCACACGCAAAGAACGGGCCGACGCTCCCCGAACGTGGGGCAACTTCGCTGCTGCGTTCGTCAAAGGGGCTGAAGTTGCCGAATTGGTGCGTATCGGAAGAGAAATCATCGACGATTCGATCAAACCGGCCCTGCGCGGGCCAGTGCTGGAAACAGCCCGACGCCATCTCTCCGCGGGAGAAGAGGTTTGGATCGTGACAGCCTCGCCACACGAGTTGTCGCAAATGCTCGCGGCGAGCCTCGGCTTTACCGGAGGCATCGGGACGCGTGCGGAAGTGGCCGACGGCCGCTACACCGGTCGCATTCCGGCGGGTATTCTTCATGGCCCGCTCAAAGCGAAAGCCGTTGTGGCCATGGCCGACCAACGCGGAATCGACCTTGCTGGCTCGAGCGCCTACAGCGACAGCATCAACGACATTCACCTGCTACGTGCGGTCGGATTTCCCCAGGCCGTCGCGCCTGATCGGCAACTCGCTCGCGTGGCGCGTCGGCACGGATGGCCGATTCACCAAGCTCGAAATTACCAAGGTTTGCTCAGCCGCGCGAAACGGCGCTGGTTAGCCGACTGAACCGACGCTGCTCGCGGCGGAATTTTCGACGGCGCCGTCGAGCAATCTCTCCACAGCATCGCGTGCTTTTGCAGCCAACTCGAAGCGGTCGCTCTGCTTCAGGCCGCATGTCGAAATCGGATTGCCGATCCGAACTTGGATTTTCGAAGGTCGGACGCGAAAGCCGCCTTTCGAAAGCATGCGTCCGCTTCCGGCGATGGCGACGGGCAGGATATCCACATTCTCCGCGATTGCTGCGGCGAGCGAACCGGTGGCAAATTGTCCGACAACTCCGTCTATAGATCGCGTGCCTTCGGGAAAGACAACTGTCCACTCGCCTCGCCTCAATGCCGCCTTGAGTTCCCGAACGGCGCGGGCTGCGCGCTGCGGGTTGGAGCGGTCGATAAAAACCATCCCAAGGGACCGGATGAATCTTCCGATCAACGGCAACCGGTCCAGTTCCTTCTTGGCCGTGAATCTCAGCGGCACGGGAAGCGCGCGGTAGAGAATGGGAACATCCGCGTAAGATTTGTGGTTCGACACAACGAGGGCCGGCCTGCCGGGCGACACGTTTTCCTGTCCGGTGACGGACAAGCGGGACAGGCCTCCCGCAATAATCATGGGTGCCCAGATATTTCTCGCCATCCAAAGCGCCGGCTTCGAGTTTCCGGAATACCTTTGCGCGGCAAGAGCAACGGGGATCACGGTTCCGCACAGTATGGCCAGACTCACGGCTTGAACGAAGTTGACGGGCGACCAGAGCAAAGCTGTCAAAAGGCCTTCTTCCGCGCCTGCCGGGGATTTTCGAACCGGAGCGGTCGCTGGAAAATGGTCTGAGCGAAGGGTATCCATCAGCCTCCCAACAATACTTGATCAGCTTTGGACGAAAACGGAAAACCCGCGGGCTTGAAGTGAGACCGGATTCCTGTGGCCGTATCCTTTTTGTCCGCCACAAAGCTTGGTAGGATATTTTCCAACTTTACGTTCTCCTTTGCCTGCTTCCGCGCCACGCATACTTCTCATGGCCACCGCCGACGCGCGTGGTCATTTGATGCGCGGTCAGCTGCTCTATCATGCGCTCCGCGCCCGCGGAGCAGAGGTGTCCGTGTTGACCACCTCCGACGAAGGCCACCGTTTTCTTGCCGAGTTCGGCGTTCCCTCGCAAGTTTTGTCGCGGCATTACGCCGTGGTTTTCGACTCGCGCCAAAAGATGCGCACGGTTGCGACGGATCTTCGTGTGACCACCTATTTTTTCTTACCTTGGCACATGCTGCGGGATATCCGCCGCTTGGCACGGCATTTTTCCGGAGTGGACTTGATCGTGAACGATTCGCTCCACCCTGCGTTCCTGCTGATGGGAGGTCTGGATCCTTGGCGCGATCGCGCCGTGCACATCTACGGGTGGAGTCTTCGCGAATCTCTGGAGGAAAACTTCATCGGGCGCTTGTGGGGGCCCGTCGCGCGTTTCTTCCGTTGGTGGGTGCGGTTCGGTTTGTCGCGCGCACGCGGCAGGTTGGTCCACGACTTCGCTTTCCCTTTGCCGGAGAGTTACGATCCCGCACTGCCTGAACACGAATTGCCCACACCGCTCGCCTTGGTGGACCCGGGTCCGGGCACCGTTTACCCCGCCCGCACAGCAGCAGTCTACCTCAACCCCCATTTTTCCGATCCCGTCTTGGCGGAAGCACTAGAGACAGCCCTGGGACAAACCCGAAGCGTTGAAGGGCTGGACGACGGGGGAGTTTTCTTTCTCGGCGAGGGCTACGCACAACGCCCGGGTTGGCAGTCTTATGCCAAGGACTGGATCGACATCGCCGCGCGCGCTGAACTGCTAGTTTCTGCTCCCGGCATGGCAGCGCTGGCCACGGCCCAAGCGTTGGATAAACCGGTGATCCTCATCGTCACGGCTCAGCCCGAACAGCAAAGGAATGCGGAACGCGCAGCCGCGTTGGGTCTGCGCCATCGTGTTGTTCCGTGGAATAAACATTCGACGAAGGAGCAATTCGCCCAGGATTTCACCGAAGCCCATCGCGATCTGATGCGCGAAAATGCGGCATATCAAGAACGCCGCGAAAGTGAGGACCATGCGCACCGCACTCTGCGGGAGCGCTTGGATCGGTGGGTGGATATCCTGATGGCTTGGGCTTCAGACAAAGGCGGACAAACTCGCACCGCGCATTGAAACGCCGCAGCGTTCGGCATGTCAGCCTGACGTCTGCGGTTTCCTTGGCCCGTTGAGCAAAGTGCCGATCCACGTGTAACGCACCATCCAACGGTAAGAGGCAAACAAGAGCGCGGTCGCGGTCGTGAATACTAGCAGGAACTTCAGCGAGGCAGGCCACTCGAGCGGGAGCACGGCGATTTGCAGGGCGAGAACGAGCGGCAGATGCGCCAGATAAATCCAATAAGCGGAATCGGAAAACCAGCGCGCGCGATACCCGAGATGGCGGAAGCAGTGCGCAAAGAGGCCCATCATGCCAAGCGAGAGGAACCACGCATACGCGCACTGGACGAGGGAATCACTAGCCCTGACGTCCAGGAGGAGTATCGATGCCGGGAAAAGCACCAATAGCCCGACTGGAAGGAGAATTCTCCAGCGCGACCCCAACGACGTCCCGAGTCCGTCCTTGGCAAACACCGCGGCACCGAACCAAAAGAAAAGACCATAATAGACGAGGAGATGCGGCGGGGGAACCAGCGGACCCAGCCATACATCCGGACCGAATACGGCTCCCATCATGGCCTGCGGGAAAAAAGTAAGAAGCGGCAGGAACCACAAAAACCTTCCCGTCGGCGCGAAGCCCAGTCGCACAGCGACAGCCAGAAACACAACGAACAAAAAGAGCACCCAAAGAAACCAAAGGTGATCGAGTAGAGTCTCGTCGAAGAAGTGGGCGGACTGTCCGCCTAAGCCGACGAGCAATGTGTCGGAATAAAGAAACGTCCGGTAGCGCGTGGAGAGGTTGGTCAGGAATGATGACAGCGTTTGAGGTTCACGGCTCTCGGCGTCCAACAACATCCTCGACGACAAGGCGATTCCGCGCCGCACAGTCGCTTCCTGAGGGTGGGCCAAATTCAGCCTGCGGGCATAGGCTTGTTTGTAGTCGAACGAACCAATGCATGAGGCAGATGCTCTCTGCCCCGCTTTGTCGCGCGCCAAAGGATCCGCCCCGCGGTCGAGCAGAAGACGCACAGCAGAGGTCCGCCCGAAGTAGGACGCGTGGTGAAGCGGCGTGCTTCCCGCGCCATCCGTTGCGCCGATGTCTGCTCCCCGATCGAGCAGGAGTGTGATTATCGCGGTGTCTCCCGTGAGCGAAGCCCAACCCAACGGAGTCAGCCCGAATGTGGGATCGGCCCGGTTGGCCATGGCCTCCGCATCGAGAAGCCGTGCGACGGTCGCGGTATCTCCGGCCACGACGGCATCGGCCAGTGCGCCACGTTGCTTCGGTGTTGCCGCCTCCACTTTCACCGCCTCGTGGCGAAGCAGATTGCTGACCGGAACGATGGTGATCAGCGCGAGCAGCAGGGGCAGAAGGACTCTCCGGGTGCGGTGCCGAAGCATCCCGCGAAGGCCCTGCTTCCGCAGAATGAACATGGCGAAAAACCCGCTGAGCAGGAAAAACAGCGGCATGCGGAACATGTGGATGGCGGCCACCGGGATGAAGAAGAGATCGTTCTGCCTGCTGTCTTGCACAGGCCACGGGCCAGGCATGAAACTCATGAAGGAGTGCAAAACTATCCCGAGGAGCATGGCGACCCCTCGCAGCACGTCGAGATCAGTGCGCCTCGGGTCCGCAGTGTTGCGGTCAACCGGCTTTTGTCTATTGGAGACCGTAAAGCCCGGTGTGCGGGCCTTGTCCTGTGGGTCAGTCATGGGCGGGAACTCTTTCCACCCTAGTCACCGGGGGCCGGTTGAGCCAGTTATCCTGTGGGATTCCCGCGTGCGCAGGTCATTTCAAGATGCCTTGCTCCTGCGGGATCCGCACGTTATGCACACAACAATGAACACACGCTTCTGCCGCACATGTCTGTTTGCTCTCGTCGTTCTCTGCGTTTCCGCATCGGTCCGGGCCGAGAGTCCGCTCGGAGAGCAGATGGACGTCATGAAAAACGCTTTCCGCAGCCTCAAGACGGCGATGGAAGCGCCGGTTGATGCCGACAAAGACAAATATGTCGCCTCCGCGGACGAACTGAGATCGGCGGCCATCAAAGCCAAGGAGTTCGATCCCAAAAAAGTCGGCGAAATCCCGGAGGGCGATCGCGAACAATTTCTGGCCGATTACCGGCAGTCCATCGACCAACTGGTCGCCCTAATCGATCAGCTCAAAACCCAGCTCGCCGCGGGCGATTGGGATTCGGCGCGCGCGCAGATGAGACTGATCAACCGGGCGCAAGGCGACGGGCACGAAAAATTCCGGAGCGAGGAGTCTTGAAGCGCCTGCTTCTCTGGCTCGGCGGTGCCGCCATCGCATTGTTCGCCGCCATCCAATTTGTTCCGTCTGCACACACCAATCCGCCGGTCGAGTTCGACGCCGAGTGGGATTCCCCGCGCACGCGTGATCTGTTTTACCGGGCCTGCGCCGACTGCCACAGCCATGAAACGAAGTGGCCTTGGTACAGCAAAGTCGCCCCGGTCTCGTGGCTGGTTGCCAACCACGTGCGCGAGGGGCGTCGCGACATGAATGTTTCGGTGCCGGATGAAGTCGATGTCACCGAGGCCGTGGCGCAAATCCGCGACGGGCGGATGCCGCCTGCCGACTACCGGTTGATGCACCCGGAGGCGCGGCTCGATGAAGCCGAAAAAGCCGACCTTAGTTCCGGGTTGAAAAAAACATTTTGATGCACAACGCACGCGCAAGTGCCGCGTCGATCATGTTTCCACTGGTTCACGACGGCGATCGGCAGCAAGCACCGACGAATGTCGTCGCTCCATCCTTGCATCCCGTGACCGCGGTGTTGATGGTTTTGCTTTATCCATGATCGGTCTGACCCGCCTTGCGTTTCTCATGCTTTACCGCGACCGGGCGAAATATCTAGCGCTCGTCGGTGGATTGGCCTTCTGCACTTTCCTCATTGCCCAGCAGGCGGGGGTTTTTTGCGGCGTGATGTTGCTGACAACATCCACGCTGCGCAACGTGGGAGCCACCATCTGGGTGGCCGACAGCCGCACGGAGCAAATCAACAGCCCTGTGCCCATGCGCGACATCGAGGTCAATCGGGTGCGCAGTTTGCCGGGTGTCGCTTGGGCCGTCCCGGTGTTCTTGGGTGTCCTTCCAGCGAAACTTCCGGACGGCTCCGTGCAAAATCTGCAGATAGTGGGAGTCGACGCCGGATCTTTTGTCGGTGCACCCAAGGTGATGGTCGAAGGCGATATTCAAAGCCTGCTCCTTCCCGAAGCGGTGATCATGGATCAGGTCGCGTTGGAAAAGTTCGCAAGCCGCGGTGTTCAACTCCGCATCGGCAGCCGCTTTGAGATCAACGACCAGGAGGCCAGCGTCGTCGGCTTTTGCCACACAAAGCGAATTTTCAGCGGATTCCCCCACGCATTCACGACTTACGAGAGGGCGTTGCAATGGGTTCCCCCGCAAAGGAAACTGCTCTCGTTCATACTCGTCCAGCCGAAGCCCGGCGAATCTGAGGAGACTTTGGTTGCACGGATCAATCAGTTGTCCGGCCTTGAAGCCTTTACCACCAATGGCTTCAGGCTTGAGACGATGCGTTGGTTTTTCCGCAACACCGGCATTCCCGTCGCCTTCAGCGTGGTTGTTTTGATCGGGGCTGTGTTCGGTCTTTGGGTGACCGGTCAGGCTTTCTTTCTCTTTGTGCACGACAATCTGCGGCACCTCGCTTCGATGGCCGCGATGGGAGCTACCCAAGGGAGGCTTGCCGTCATGGTCATGTTTCAGGCGTTCTTCGCCGGCGCTGTCGGCTACGGCATCGGCCTCGGCCTGACCGCGGGCTTCGGGTTTCTTGTCTTACCGGCCGAAGTGCCTGCGTTCTACTTGCCGTGGCAACTCCCTGTGACCGTTGGCCTGCTTGTCGCCGTGATCTGCTTTTTCGCCGGCGGCTTGGGAGTATGGAAATTGCGCACCGCCGAACCGGCTATGGTTTTCAAATGACTGCCGCCGCCGCCATCCGTTGCACGGGTTTGTCCAAGTCCTACGGCTCGGGAGAAACTTCCGTTCTCGCGCTCCGCGGCGTGGACCTCGAGGCCTACACGGGCGAGATGCTCATCATTTCCGGCCCTTCGGGCTGCGGAAAAACGACGCTCCTGAGCATCGCTTGCGGCACACTCAGACCGGACGCCGGACGCATCGAGTTGTTCGGGCAAGACCTGGGCGGACTCGGCCCCGATGAACTGGCCGCTCTCCGCCGCAAAGACGTGGGATTCATCTTCCAGCAATTCAACCTTGTGCCGACTTTCCGCGCCCGGGAAAACGTCGCTGTTCCGCTCATCATCGCCGGCATGAACTACGGCAAAGCTTTGCGCAAGGCCGACGAAATGCTGGCCACTCTCGGACTGGCCGACAGGACGCGCCATTTTCCCGCGCAGCTGTCGGGCGGACAGCAGCAACGCGTGGCCATCTCGCGCGCTCTGGTTCACCAGCCCCGGTTGATCATTTGCGACGAACCTACTTCATCACTGGACGCCGCCGCCGGGCACGCGGCCATGCAGATTTTGAGGGACTCCGCTCTCGCCAAAGACCGCTGTGTGGTGGTAGTCACCCATGATCCGCGCGTCTTCGGTTTTGCCGATCGAGTCGTCACCATGGAGGACGGGCGGATCACCCAAGTGAAGTCGCAGGTCGCCTCCAAAGACGGTCCCACACCGGAACACACGCCATGATACGTTTGTTAACGCTTATTGCCGCCATCCTCGGTGTGGTCGCTTATTTGGCATTTTCATTCCGCATGGAAAAATCCATGGAGGACAGCGCCGTGGTGCCTTCGCCGCCGCCTTCTTCGCCTTTCAAAGCAACAGTGGGAGCGGGCGGCCTCGTCGAGGCCCTCGGTGAGAACGTCAACGTTGCGTCCATCGTTTCCGGCGTGGTCGAGAAAGTGTTTGTCGCTGTCGGCGACACCGTGAAGAAGGGCGATCCGCTGTTCCAAGTTGTATCCAGCCAAGAGAGCACGGCACTTGCTTCCAGCAAGAAGGAATTGGCGGTGCTAGAGGCTGCCGTCGAAGTCGCCGCCAAAGAATTGGAACAAAGGCAGGATATCTACGACCGGACGGAAAAATTGCTCATCAAGAACGTGAGCAGCGCTGAAGAGGGGGTGCAGGCCGTCTTGGTACTCGGGCAAGTCACGGCGCAACTGGCCAAAGCGCAAGCCGATCTAGAATTGGGCAAAGCCCGCGTGATCGAGGCCGAAGCTGCGCTTGACCGGACCTTGGTCAAGGCGCCCCGCGACGGCGAAATTCTGCGCATCAACGTTCGTGAAGGCGAATACGCCCAGCCATTTCTCGGGGATGGTGCGCTCGTTCTTGGTGATACCAAGCGCCTGCAGGTCCGTGTCGACATCGACGAATACAATGCCCAGCGGGTCCGTTCCGCCGCCGCAGCCGTCGCTTATCCAAAAGGAGACCGCACAAAATCCATTCCGCTCAGCTTCTCCCGCTTCGAACCGCTTGTCGTCCCCAAGGAGTCGCTCACCGGTGCGCCGGTCGAGCGTGTCGATACGCGCGTCCTACAGGTGATCTACAGTTTCGAGTGTCCCGATTGGCCAATTTACGTCGGGCAGCAGTTGGACGTTTTCATCGACGCCGGTGACTCCGGACCATCGCCGTCGCCTGCGGGCAAGTAAATCCTTCCAGTCCGGTGGACCAATCGCCGATTACGCTGCGCGCGGAAACGAGAGATCGCGCAGCACGGACAGCAGCAGGGCGATCGATGCGAGGGCGAGCGGAAGATTGATCAATGCCTGCCCCAGGTGGATCAGCGCGTGGTTGCCTTCAAGGACCTTCGTGACTTGGTTGACCATCTCGATGGCCAAGCCGAACACCACGATGAATGTGCCTTTGGCCGCGCAGGCCTCCGCCGATCGATGGATGTCCGCGAGCGCTTCCGGCGACAGACGAGGAGCAGCTTTTCTCGCCAAAACTTCGAAAGACTCGAACAACACGCCGACGGCAACAAGGATAGCGGCGATGGTGTCCTCCTGAATTTCCAGCGCCGGGTTGTGGTGGCCGACAGTAAGGCAGGCCCAGCAAGCGGCAATTTGACGGTAGTCGCTGTAGGCGAGCAGCAGGCAGATTCCGGCCACGCACAGGATGAGAATTCGCAGGAAGACACGGTTCAGCAGGATCGACGCAAGGAGGGGCATAAGTTTTTCCGTATTGTTTCTCAGGGCGATGATACAGCCATCCCCGTAGGCGAGGCAAAGCGCAGCAATTCGCTCGTGACTTGAACGGATTGTATAAGATCTAGGTCGCCCGTCGCCGAGTTGCTTGTGACTTGGAATACCTCGACCAAAGGATACGGATGCGGATTAGTCGGCGAACCGTCGTTGTTGAAGGCGCGAAGCCGGTAAAGAAAGCGGCCATCTCCGCTCACACCGATGTCGAGCGCGCCCGGACCACTATCGCTCGCAGGCGGCTCGTAAGCTCCTAGTCTCGTCAGCGCGCCATCGGCCGCGATCGAATAGAGCGTCAGCGAGCGCGGCAGGAAATTGGAGGTCCACAAACGAAAGCCGCCGGTATCTGTCGTCGCCCAGCACGGGTCTTGGTCGGCCGCCGCCGGGAGTTGTGAAACGATAGAAAGGGTGCTTTCCGCGCTGAAAGAAACCACGGACGCTGCGCCCGGGTCCTCAACGACTGTGGCGAAGCCGCACCATGGCAGTCGCGCGTTGGACGCTCCGCCCACCGGCTGGCTTCCCACCCCGATAGTCTGCGGGTTGCCGAGACTTCCCGACGCACCGATTTCATAGCTGCGCACGGAGTTTGCGCCAGTGCACATCACGGCTAGGCGCTGGCCGTTGCCTGTGAAGATAACGTCAGCCGGAGCATCACCTGCTGACAAGGAAACACCGGCCCCTGTCGCGGCCACCGGAATGCCGTCCGCACCGATGGTGAACGGCGATACTCCAGCGTCGACGGGTCCCTCCTGCTCGCTGGCGGGGATTCCCTGATTGAGCACGTAAAGCAGATTTCCGTGGATCGCGATGCTGACAGGGCGCGTCCCGCCGGAGGAGGTTGTGGCGACAAGACTTAGTTGTCCGTCTTGGCCGATGCGGAACGTGGAAAAATTTCCGCTCCCCGAGTTGACCGCGTAAACATACGGGCCGCTGGCCATCACGGCGTGCGCTTGGGCACCTTGGATGGCGGTTGTTCCGTTGCCCCCGGAGGTGAAAGATCCGAGATAAGTGAGCAGCCCGGTGGAAAGATCCCTCGTCAGCGCGACGACGGAATTCGTGCCGTCCGGATTCGAAGCGAAATAAACCGCCCCGTAGTCCGGCGTAGCGCGCACGCGGTAGAACTTTCGGGCGCCTGCGAATGGAACAGTGAATTGGAGGCGATGGTATTGCGAGGGAAGGAGAATTCCGTCCGGACTGCCCGTGACCAAGGTGACGTTGGTGTCGTCGGAAAAACCTGTGTTCAAACTCGTAGTGCTCTGCACTTGGTAGGCCGCACCTGCAGGATCGGTGTTTCGTGCGGCGAAACTCACCACCGTGTTGCTGCTCGAACTTGCGTAGCCAAGGAGCGCGGCGGTGGGGACCATGGGATTGCCGTCAAACGCAAACTCGGCGTTGTTCGCGTAACCGTCGCCATCGGGGTCCGCAGAGAGGCCCGAGACGGTGCTAAAATTCGGATTCAGCGCGGTCCAGTAGGCAACCCAGTCCTCATAAGGCGCATTCGTGAGGGTAGCTGCACCAAGCCATGTTCCCAGAAACGCAGTCAGAACCGACGCGCATAGAGTAATCCGGAGAAGCCTTCCCCGCATCCGAGGTTGTGGATGTGTTTTCACGCGCTAACTCACGCAATCAATATGCAACCAGCCCGCTTCGCCAGTCAAAAGGCGGAGCCGTATTGACATTTTTTTGTGGTCAGCGAAGCGTGCCGTCATCACAAAACCGTTCGTGCTTTGATCAAACATCACCTGTTGCTCAGCGAATCGCATCTGCCTGTCGTTAGCAGTGCTGGTAAAACCAATTTTCACGAGATCCGGATCTTACTCTGGCAACTGGCTCTGCTTTTGAATTGGGCCTCGGTGGGGCGATTGGAAGTGCCACGGGTTAAAGCAAGCCAGCTACCAAACGAATGACTTCGAATGCGAGCACGGCAAGGAGGAGGCGGAAGACCCATTTAGCCGCATGAGGGGAGAGAGCCAAACGCACGCCTGCCAGGGAGCCTAGTATGCTGCCAATCGAAAGCGGAATGGCCCAAGCCCATTCGACTTGGCCATGCCATCCGAAGATCAAAAGCGAGACCGCCACTGCGGTCCCTATGGCCAGAGCCTTGATGGCGTTGGCTTGGCGGATCGAGTAGTGGGCCGCAAGAACGAGGACAGCAAGCGTGTAGGTCCCCGAGTCGAGGACAACGAGTCCCGTCCAGATGCCGACCAGGAACATGAGAAACATGACAAACGGTCCGGTCTCGCGCGGTAGGTGAGTATGGTCGGCGCGAAGCCAGCGGGCGGGATTCACGCATAGCACAGCGAGCGCCATGATTACGGCCGCAGTGACCACCAAGGATGTGTTGTAGTCGTCGATGGCTGCGGCGGCGATGGCTCCGATGACGGCACCGGCAACCATGACGAGCGTGAACCTAGTGCCTTCGCGCCACGGCATTTCTCCTGCGCGGTGGAATTTCCAGATTGCAACGGCGAAACCGATCAGCACCGGCACGCGGTTCGTGGTGTTGGCCAGCATGGGGTGCAGGCCAAGCGCGATGAGAGCCGGCAGAGTCACCGCCGATCCGCTTGAGGCCGCTGTGTTCAGAAATCCACCGACCGCTCCAGCCAACAACAGAAGCGCAATAATTTGCAGCGTGTGGAGGTCAACCACGAGGAAAAAGACTGCGGGGATGGCGCCAGTAAAGCGACAGAATTCTCTGCTCCTTTGATCGGGTTGAGCTGATTTACAGACTCAACAACCCTTTGGTGACCGGCGCCGCGTGCCGCGTCTAAATCGAATAATCGACCGTGTCGCCCTTGCTTGATTTGGCGACGACGCGGACCTGCGCCTCCTCGTTGTAGACGAGGGAACTCGGCGGGACGCTGTGCATGAGAAAGACGTTGCCGCCGATGGTGGAATTGCGGCCGATGACCGTCTCGCCGCCGAGCACGGTGGCATTCGGGTAAATCGTGACGTTGTCTTCCACATCAGGATGGCGTTTGCCGCCCTTTTTGATGCGTCCTGTTTCGTCCTTGGCGAAACTGCGCGCGCCGAGGGTGACGCCGTGGTAGAGCTTCACGTGCGCGCCGATGCGGCAGGTTTCGCCGATGACCACCCCGGTGCCGTGATCGATGAAGAAGTGGCTGCCGATGGCCGCGCCCGGGTGGATGTCGATGCCGGTCTGCACATGCGCCCATTCGGTCATCATGCGCGGAACGAGTGGGATTTCGTGGCGGTAGAGGAAATGCGCCACGCGTTGGATGGCGATGGCCTCGAGGAAAGGGTAGGACAAAATGATTTCATCGCGTGTGCGCGCGGCGGGGTCGCCTTCGTAGGCGGCTTCGACGTCGGTTTGCAGCATGGCGCGGATGGCGGGCAATTCGTCGAAGAGTTTTCCCACGGTGACGGTGGCGCCGGCATCGTCTTTGCCGGCCAGCACGGCTTGGAACGCGCGGCGCAGGTCCTCGGCCAGCGCGGAAACGCGTTCGTTGGTCAGCGTGGCCAGCTCGAGTTTGCCGATGGACCCGGTGTCATGATAGCCGGGAAAGAGCAATTGCATGATTTGCAGGCAAAGGGCGGAGATCTCGGGTTTGGAGGGAAGGCCCGGTTCGTCGCTGGTATTCACTCCGCCTTCATCGCGGTAGGAATCCATCATTTTCTGGGCCCAGCGGGCCGGTATGGCGTCCATGAAGGCGCATCATGATGGACGACTCTCCCTCTGTCCAGACACGAGCGCGGCCGTCATCAGCCGCGAATTATATTGCCGGTTCAGCGGCATTATAGAAACTGGGTTTTGCTATGTTGACATTGAATACATCCACACTACGTCGCGCGCTCGATCTCCAAGAGCGCATCGAAGGTTTGCAGCGCGAGTTGTCCCGCCTGCTCGGCAAAAACGTTTCACTCTCCGGCTTGGTCAGCGAAGCGGTGAGCGTTTCCGCGCCGCGCCGCGGACGCAAACCCGGCCGCCCCGCGAAAAAAGCAGCCAAGAGCGGACGCAAGCCCGGTCGTCCAGCCAAGAAATCGGCCAAGCCCGGACGCGGCAAGAAGCGCACTTCCCCGTTCAAGGGCAGGAAGCGTCCATCCTCGCCGAGCGGTCCGCTGGCGCCCGCCGTGCACAAGGTGCTCAAGCGCTCCGGCGGTCCGATGAATGTCGACGCGATTCTGCAGGGTTTGAAGCAGGACAAATACGTTTGGAAAGTTTCCAACCCGAAAGCCAACCTCGCGGCGCGTGTTTACACGATGCCCGGCCTAAAGAAGACTGGTCCGGGGATGTTTGCGTTGAAGAAATAACGCGCAGACACAACGAATTCACGAAGGGCGGGGAGGGTTCTCCCCGCCCTTTTTGTTTGAGGAATCGAGGAAATGTAGCGGCGGACTATGTCCGCCGGAGCATAAGCGGGGAATGCACCGACGGACATAGTCCGCCGCTACAAATTCACGCTACGCAAGCGCCGAAGCAAAGCGCTGCTTCAATTCCTCCCATGGCTCGGTGCCGACGGCGACGCGGAGGAGATGCGGGTCGATGCCGCATTCCTTGGCCCAAGCGAGTTCGTGGTAGTGGGCAAGTTGCACGTAGGGGCAGACGAGGGAGTATTTCGTGCCGAGGCTGATGCCGTGGCTGAGACGGAGATGTTCGAAGATGCGCGGGGTGTTCTTCGCCGCATCATGCGGGAGGAACGACATGACCGCGCCGTAGCCGCCCTGCGGTTTTCGCAGTTGGTCGTAGACCGGCGAAGGGTTGAGTCCGGGATACCAGACATGGTCGATGGCCGGATGCGCAGCGAGCAAGCGGGCCAACTCGAGAGCATTGCGATTGGCGATTTGCATGCGCTCGGGAAAGTCGCGGCAGTTTTTTTCGAGGACTTCGAGATCCCGGGCGTAGATCCCGCCTGGAGCGGTGGAGGGGAGGTCATCGGCAAAGAGTCCGCGCGGATTGACGGTGAGGGCCCCCGCCATGACATCACCTTCGCCCGAAATCGCTTTGGTCAGACTTGTGGCGACGAAATCGACATGCGGTAAAACATCAACGTTGAAGAATGTGCCGATGGTGTCGTCCACCACCACAGGAACACCGTGTGCACTTGCCATTTCGTGCAGTGCCGGGAGATCCGGAACATTGAGCAGAGGGTTGCTGGGAAATTCGCAGAAAATACCGGCGATCTCCTCCTCGCCGAGCAATCCGGCGAGCGTCGACAAGTCCTTTGCATCGCCGCGCGGGAAGAACTCCACCCCGGCGCCGAATTTCGAAAGAATCTTCAGCGTATCGGTGTAGGGGAAACCGAACATGACCGTGCGTTTGCCCGGACGCCTCGCAGTGACCGCCTCGAAGGCGGTGTAGATGGCCGCCATGCCGCTCGGATGGAAGCTGATGTTTGCGGCCGGAGAACCCGACCATCCGGCGAGGCGATCGCGCAGGGCTTGCTCGAGCTTCGCATCGGGGGAGGCGAGTGTGCGTGCGGTCAACCAATCCTCCGCGGCGCGCGAGGAGAGGATTCGTCCAGCGTGCTGCCAGTAGGCGCGTGCCGCCGGAAGATACGCGGAGGGGAAGCAAGCCGCCCAGAGTCCTTCGACTCGCACCGCTCTTCCCTCGGCGAGCGCGGCGCACTGCTTGGCGGATTGTTCGTCGGCAAAGGGCAACACGTCGCGTCCGGATTTCGGTTCGAGGACCGCGCGGACTTTTTGGACAAGCGGGTGGAAAAAGAAACGCGGGTAGCCCGTGCGCAGGCGGTCCATGACGCGCGGTTCTTTTTCTTCGTAGCCGATGATGTCGGACCAAGTCGGAAGGCAGACCGAGACGGCGTGGGGTGAATCGGGGATGGGCGCGCCGAGATCTTCTGGGCGGCAGAGCGGTGCGCGATGGAGAGGGTGGGGTGTCATGCGATCCTCGAATAATGGAGGGCGGCCGACCTCGGCTGCCGCAGGAGGGAGCGGCTCGCGGGGACGCTCGCCCTCCAGAGAATGGTCTGGCGGCAGGGCATGGTTATTGTGAAGACAGGGCTCGCACCATGCGGCTCAATGCCTCGTCGAGTTGCGCGCGGGGGCAACCGAAGTTCAGACGGAGAAATCCTGGTGCGGCGCCGAAGGGCACGCCATCGGACAAGCCGACGCCGTGCTCCTCGAAGAATTTGCATGCGTTCGGCAAACCGAGAGCGCGCGCATCGAGCCATGCGAGGTAGGTGGCTTCGACATGCCAGGTGAAGATGCCGGGAAGCGACGATGCGATGAAGCTTTCCAAGTGATCGCGGTTGGCGCGCAAGACGCCAAGGAGTTCATCTCGCCAAGGCCATCCGTGCCGCAAGGCGGCCTCGCATCCAGTGTAGCCGAAGGCGTTGATCTCGGTTATGAGCCCGCGCGCGGCGCGTTGGAAGGTGCGGCGTGTTGTCGCGTCGGGAATAACCAGAAAAGCGCAGGCCAGTCCGGCAAGATTGAAGGTTTTGCTCGGGGCAAACATCGCGACCATTGGTGGTCCGTCGGGTCCGGCGAATTTCAGTCCGCTGGTGTGCGGTAGATCATCGAGCACAAGGTCGCAGTGGATTTCGTCGGAGATGAGGATCAACTGGTGACGACGGCAGAACTCGACGAGGCGCGCAACGGTTGCTTCCGGGAAAACGCGTCCGACCGGATTGTGCGGGTTGCAGAGGATGAAAAGTTTCGTTTGCGGCGTGACCGCGTTCTCCAGCGCGTCGAAGTCGATGTTCCAAACACCGTCTTTTTCCGCGAGGTCGACTGTGCGGAGCCCGACGCCGGCGAATTCCGGGGCGCTGAGGAACGGCGGATAGACCGGCGTGCAGGTGAGGACTTCCTCGCCGGATTGGACAAAGGCGCGGCAGGCGAGGTTGAGAGCCGGGACGAGTCCGGGGAACCAGACGATTTGCTCTGGCGTAGCGGCGTAACCATGGTGCGTCTGCAGGTAATCGAGCGCGGCATCGACGGTCGATTTCGGCGGGACGGTGTAGCCGAAGACGCCGTGGGCGGCGCGTTGCTGCAATGCGTTGAGGATTTCCGGCGCGGAAACAAAATCCATATCCGCGACCCACATGGGCACGGTGTCGCGCCCGGGGTAGCGCTCCCATTTGAGCGAGCCGGTGCCGCGGCGGTCGGGGCAGGTGTTGAAATCGTAAGTCACTGGACGTGAGAGAATGTCATTCCCGACGCGCGGGGCAAGACGGATGCGCGTCAGGCGGCCGACGGGCCGAACTTGAACCAAAGGAAATAGAGCGCGAAGGCGGCCTGCAGAACGATGGCAATCCAACTCCATGTGGTCATACCGGCCCCGGGTTGCTGGTCCTTCGGCACTTCCGCGGCATGGATAGCGCGGTGATTGAAATAGGAAAGGACCGGCGCGGTGAGGAAGGAAAGCGTGGTGGCCAGGTCGACCAGCGCGGTGAAGCTCGACATGCCCCAGATAAGGATGGCGAGCGCGCCTGCGCAGAGAACGGCGAAGGAGGCGCGGTAGACGCGGCGATCGCCCTCGGGCGGAAAGGAATCACCGGCCGTCGATTGTGGAGAAAAAGCGAGACGCATTTGGACGACAAGCGCGGCAAGAACGCGTGGGAACGCATCGACCACCGTGACCACGGTCGAGAGCATGACGAGGAACGCGGCGGTTCCGATGACTGGCCGGGCCCAGCCGCCGAGACTTGTCGTGTAGAGGTCGATGACCTGCGCGGCGAATTTCGAAGCGCTGTTTTCGAAGGTCAGTCCCTGTCCGTGCATCAGTCCTGTGCCGAGCAGGACGAAAGCGAGGGCAAGGAGCAGCGTGCCAAGGTAGCCGACATCAAAATCGAGCAACACATTGCGCGGTTCGGGTTTGGTTCCGGAATGGTCGGCGCGCGCCAGCGTCCACAGCGAACTCCACACGGATATGTCGATGGCCGAGGGCATCCAGCCGATGAGCGCGACGCAGAAGGCGATGCCGGCAAGATCGAAGACCGCACCCGAGGGAATGAGCGCGTCCCACGACCAGTTGATGTTGTGCCATTGCGTGATCATAGCCAACACGGTGCAGATGGAGAGGGCGGGCATGACCACCTTGATGAAGCGATCCAGCCAGACGTAGCCTCCGCAAGAGAGCAGCGTCGCGCCGACCGCGAGGATAACGGCCGAAACCACGACCGGGCCGTTGGCCGCGCCGACGGTCGAGGCGAGCAGGGGATCGAGTCCGAGCCAGGCAGTGGTCACGCCTGCGCTCACCAGGGTTACGACCGCTGTGATGGTGAACATCGTGCCCAGCGTGAGCAGCGCGAAGACGACCAGCGTCCATCGTCCTTGTCGGCGGTAACCGTCAAGCAGGGAGTGTCCGGTGGCAGCGGCGTATTGCGGTCCGAAACGGAACGCGGGGAATTTGACGACATTGGCAAGGACAACGACGAGGAGCATCGACAATCCGAACATCGCGCCGGCGCGCGTCGATTGGACAAGGTGGGAGACGCCGACTGCCGCGCCGGCGAAGAGGAGCCCGGGGCCGAAGGCCGCCCAGAAAGACCGGGAGGAGGCGGTTGCTGGTTCGGAATTCACGCGCGGGGAGGTTGATAGAATGCGGGTGTGTACGCCGGCGAGGAGAAAGGGATCCGCAGAGTGCGGAGGATAAGGTGGATCGCGCCCTCCGGGCGCGATGAGGTTTGGGGATTATCGCGATGGGGACATCGCGATCCACCTTAACTGGTCGACTCGGCGAGGATGCCGTCGTCGAGGTCTTTGATCACGGTGCAGAGGTAAACAGGTTCGTCGCGGTGGGCGCGGTATTTGGTGATTTCCTTTTTTTCCACGACACGGAAACCGAAGCGTTCGAAAACTTTGGCGCCGCGGCGTTCTTCGAAGGTCACCACTTGTCCGAAGACTTTCTTTTCTCCGTGGGCCCGGAGGTGGTGGAGGAATTGGACGAGCAATTCGCGCGAGCGGACGAGGCCCTGGACTTCGGGGAGGAGATTGAAATGAAAATGGGGCACGCGGCGCGGAGCGGCGGGGACTTCGCGCCAGGCATTGAGGAGAATCCAGCGGACGAATGCTTTCGAGGCTTTGTTGTAGCGGGGATAGCGGAAAGCTCCTCGGGCGAAGAGTGAGAGATTGTGGAAGAAATTGTAAAACTGCTGCAGGAAGGGGCGGCGCGATCCCATGAGGTAGCCCTTCAATTCGCCGTCCTGCTCGAGCACGAAAGTCGATTCGGGCTCCCAGTCGGTGTAAAATTTCGTGAGGTAATCGGCGAAAAGTTCGCGGTCCTGAAAAACAGGATCGATCGCTTTGCCCAGGTAACCAGTTTCGCAACAAAGCCGGCGCACGGCTGCGCGATCGGAAGATTGATACGGCCTGATGACGGCAGCGGATGGCATAGCGTCAGCGACTCTTAACGGCGCGCCACCTCGGCGTAAACCCCGAAAAGCCTCTCGAACACACGGTCCCATCCGTAGGACTGGTGCACGCGGGCGGCGGCTGCCTGCCCTTCGGTCTTCAGATCGCGTCCGGCCATGGCGCGAATGGCATCGGCTAGGGCCGCGGGGGAGTTTTCCGCGGCCCAGTGTATCTGGTCGGTGAAGATGATGCGGTCCATGTAACTGCCGCGGATGCCGACCACGGGAGTTCCGCTCGCTTGGCTCTCGAGCGCGACGAGACCGAAGGTTTCCTGCAAGCTCGGGTGCACGAAAAGATCGGCCGCCCGGTAGATGCGCGCGAGTTGCTGCCCGTCGCCCTGGTAGGGCAGCCAATGGACGCCGGGGTTGCGCTCGCGGAGGCGCGAGAGGTGGCGCCGCTCGGTGCCGTCGCCGACGACCACCAGCGCAAAACGCGCACCGTCCAGTTTTTCAAAAGCTTCAAAAAGCGTGACGACGTTTTTTTCCGGCGCGAGTCGCCCGACGTAGAGGAGCAGAATTTTGTCGTCGGCGATGTCGAGGGCTTCGCGCACCTGCCGGCGTTCATCGGGGGCGGGCTGCGCGTGGAAAAGTTTCGTGTCCACCCCCAGCTCGCCCAAGCGTGTGTTGCGAACACCCCAGTCCGCCAGAACTTGCGCGAGGGCCGGCGAGGGGACGATGGTCGCGGCGAAGCGGTTGTAAAGTTCGCGCACATAGCGCCGCGCGATATCGCGCGTGATATCGACGGCGATATGTCCGAAAAATTTGTCCACCGTGCGCAGGTAGGCCTCGGGGAAATGCGAGTGGTAAAAAGCGACCACGGGAATGCCGAGCGCGTCGCCCGAGGCGAGCCCCTTCCATGCCACCTGATAAGGATCGCCGGACTCGATGACGTCGGGACGCTCCTTCTCGAGGACTTCCTCGACGGCAGTGAGATTGAGCAGCACGCGATAGCGTGCGGTGCGCGAAACGAGAGGCGACTTGATGGTGTAGACGCGCGACGACCCGTCCTCGCGGCAGGCCGTTTCGGCACCGGGAATAACCAGAACGTGCTTGTCGTCCGGCCGGGCGCGGCGGATCCAGGCGATTTTTTCCGAAACGTAGCGCCTCACCCCGCCGCCGACCGGCGAGTAGAATTGGGTGAGATCGCAGATTTTCATGCAGGCCCGCGGAGGGCCGGCGGCGGGGACGCCGCCGCTACAGGAGGATCATTCGCGTGCGGCGAGGAAGCGCTCGGCCTCGATGGCGGCGGCGCAGCCTTGGCCGGCGGCGGTGATGGCTTGGCGGTAAACATGGTCGGCCACATCGCCGGCCGCGTAGACACCGGCAACGTTTGTTTTCGTGCCGTCGTGCTGGATGAGATAGCCGTTCTCGTCCGTGTCGAGTTTGCCGCGGAACGGTGCGGTGTTCGGCGCGTGTCCGATGGCGACGAAGACGCATTTGACCTCCAGTTCCGAGCGGGCGCCGTTTTGCGTGTCCTCGAGGACGATACCGCGGACGTGGCCTTCGTTGTCGACGAGATATTCGACCGGTTTGCGGTTCCAGAGGACTTCGACCTTCGGATTGGAGAGGGCGCGGTCGGCCATGATTTTCGAGGCGCGCAGGGAGTCGCGGCGGTGGATGAGATAAACCTTCGAGGCGAAGCGGGTGAGGAAAGTGGCTTCTTCGCAGGCGGAGTCGCCGCCGCCTATGACACAGACCGGAACATCGCGGTAAAACGCGCCGTCGCATGTGGCGCAGGAGGTGAGTCCGTGGCCGATGAGTTTCTTCTCGTCCGGAAGATCGAGCCATCGTGCGGCGGCTCCGCTGGCCACGATGAGGGTTTCGGTGTCGATCCAGTCGCCGTCGATCTTGACGCGGTGGTTCCTGTCGCCGGGCTCGAATTCCTCGAGCGTTCCGAATTGGAACCGCGCGCCGAATTTTTCGGCCTGTGCCTGCATGCGCATGATGAGGTCGGGGCCGTCGACGCCCTCGGGGAAGCCGGGGAAATTTTCCACTGCGGTGGTGGTGGTGAGTTGTCCACCGGGTTGTTTGCCTTGCAGCACGAGGGGCGAGAGCGAAGCGCGCCCGGTGTAAATGGCCGCGGTGAGTCCGGCGCAGCCGGTGCCGACGATGACAACTTTTTCCATGGGGTGGGGAGATTAAGGGAATCGGCGCGGCGGGGCCAAGCTCGGGAGAGTTGAGGGTTGAGTGATGAGGGTTGAACGAAAAATCAATCCAAGATGGCGCGCAATTCGTGCTCCAACTCGGCGAAACGTTCGTCGCTCAGGACGGAAACGCGCGAGCAGGATTCGAGGTCGGCGTCCATTTCGGCCCACGAGCGGCAACCCCCGAACGATTTCTGCCAGGCAACGCGTTGTGGCGGGTCGAGACGGTAGACGCGGAGCAGCGCGACCTGCACGCCAGGCTCGGGCTTTTGGTTGAACCGGGCCTCGACCTCCTCCGGGGTGAGGATGTGGTAGGTTTGCAAGCGTGCAAGGGCTACCCGGTCGGTGACCACTTTATGCCAGACCAGCGTGGCAGCGTGGCGGATTTCCACCGGGTCCTGATCGCCCTCCGCCCCGCTTTGGCGCGCCGAGAAGGCCGCCTCGGGCACGACGCGTTCGGCCTGTTGATGGAAGAAAGTGGGCAAAAGGACGAACTCCCCGTGTTCGAAACGGAGCCCGTCCTTTCCTTCGGCGATGCCGCCCTTGCGGATGACAATGACCTGCCGCCCGGAGCCTAGGGCCTCGCAGACAACGTCCCATTCTTTCAGCGCAGGCAACATGGGTTCTATATAGCCGCCTTCGTCCACGGGGCCAAGCCGCTCGATGATGAGGGGATTCCGGCTTGACCTCATCTTCGGCTTCCCCCACTAAGAACAGGTTCGCCCCATCCAGAAAGCCCACCAAATCCGCATCTTCATGAGACCTCGCTTCCTCGCCGCCCTTTTGCTGTTTTTTGCTTTGTTGCCCGATCTTTTCGCGCAGATGGCGCCGCCGGCCGGCCCGCCCGCTGGTCCAGTTGTTCGCTCGGTCGTGGTGCAATACGTCGGTCCTGAAACGATCAGCCGCCAGCGCGTCATGGCCAACCTCAAGACCAAAGTCGGCGATCTTTATTCCGAGCGGGCCGCCGAAGATGACGTCAAGACCCTGTTCGCCACCGGCGATGTCAACAACGTCCGCATTTTCGCCGAGCCGCAGGGCGACGGAGTGAAGGTGATCATTCTCGTCCAAGGCCGCGCCGTGGTCAGTGAGATCCTCATCGAGGGACCGGTGGAAATTTCGCCCAATCGCTTGCGCAAAGAGCTGACCTTCAAAGTCGGCGACCGGCTCAGCGAAGAGCAGGTGGAGAAATCGCGCCAAGCCATGGTCGAGCTTTACCAGGACCGCAACTTCAGCGGCGTGAACGTCACCACCCGCGTCGACACCAATGACCGCACCGGCGATTCGCGTGTCGTTTTCCAGGTCGACGAGGGTTTCAAACAGGTGGTCAAGCGTATCGATTTCGTGGGCAACGACTCCATGTTGGCCAAAGACCTGCGCAAGGCCATGAAGACCAAGACGAAGAACCTTCTCTCGTTCCTCAACAAGAGCGGACGTCTCGTGCCTTCCCAGTTGCAGGAAGACAAGGATGCCATCCGTCTGGCTTACCAGAATGAAGGTTTCGCCGATGCGCAGGTCACCAACGTCGAGGTTGTCCCGCTCACCGGCAACAGCGTCGAACTGATCTTCACCGTCCGCGAAGGAATCCAATACAGCGTCAACCGCCTCCGCCTCGATGGCGTCAATGTCACTTCGGCCGATGAATTGATGGGCCGCCTGAAAATGGTCGACGGCTCGCTCTACACTCCGGACGGTCTTGGCGCCGACCTCAAGGCCCTGCAGGAATTCTACGGTTCGCAGGGCTACATCGATTCCCTCATTGTTCCCGAGATCTCGCCGGCCGGCCAGGGTCTGGTCAACGTGACCTACCGCATCGACGAGGGCGCGCAGTCCTACCTCAATCTCGTCAACGTCCAGGGCAACACGCGGACCAAAGACAAGGTGATCCGCCGCGAATTGGCGGTCAAACCCGGCGACGTCTATGACACGGTCTTGGTCGACGCGAGCCGCCAGCGTCTCGAAAACCTGAACTATTTTTCGCAAGTCCAAACCGTGCCGACGGACACCATGATCCCGGGCCGCAAGGATCTGAATGTCATCGTCGAGGAAAAGCGCACCGGTTCGTTCAACTTCGGCGCCGGCTTCAGCACGATCGACAGCCTGGTCGGTTTTGCCGAATTGCAGCAGACGAACTTCGACATATTCGGCTGGCCTAATTTTGTCGGCGGCGGTCAGCGCCTGCGTATCCGCGGGCAATACGGTATCGAGCGCGCCGATGCCGAGATCTCGTTCACCGAACCCTACTTCCTCGGCTACAGACTGTCGTTCGGTGCGGAAGCCTTTTACCGCAATGCGACGTTTCTCAGTCCGTATTACGACCAGTCGAACTACGGTGGTGCCCTGCAGCTTCGTTATCCGGTCAACGACTTCATCGCGGTCAACGCGGAATTCAAGACTGAGGGAATCAGCATCTACGATGTCTCCACAAGCATCCCGCAGATCGCCGGCGGGACATTCAACGGAGCCACCCTTCCTAACCAGGAGGGCAGCTATTTCCGCAACGCCCTGAGCGGCGGTATCAACTTCGACAATCGTGACAACCTCTTCCTCACCCGCAAGGGAACCTACGTTGCCTTGAATATGTTCCTCGCCAGCATCACCGGACAGCAGGACGTCGATGACTACGGCATCTCGCTGGAAGGTTCCCAGCACTTCTCCTTGCCGTGGGATCTCATCTTCCTCGCCAAGGGCCAGTTGGCCACGGTGGATACCGTCGATGGCAGCGGAGATGTGCCCATTTTCGACCGTCTTTTCCTCGGCGGCGCCAACAACTTGCGCGGCTTCCAGTTCCGCGAAGTCGGCCCCAACAACGGCGGTGTCTATTACGGTGGCAATTCGCTCGGCTACGGCACCCTGGAAATGACCTTCCCCGTCATCACCCGCGTCCGCGGCGCATTCTTTGTCGATGCCGGTTATGTCAACCAGAACTCCTGGGACTTCAACGGCTCCGACTACAATGCCGACTACGGCTTCGGCGTCCGCCTGGACCTGCCGATCGGCCCCATCCGCATCGACTACGGTATCCCCTTTGTCAGCGACCAATACAACGGGGGCGGCGGCCAGATTCAGTTCAACATCGGCTACCAATTTTGAACGTTTCCCCCGCCCTTCGCGTCTGATCAAAAGGCTTTACTTGCCACCTCATCCATCCAATATCCCGATTCACCTATGAAACAACTGATCGTCTCCCTGTCCGTCGCCACGGCCCTCTGCTCCTTCGCCAGCTCATCCGCGCTGGCCCAGATGAAGGTCGGCATCGTGGACATGAACAAAGTTTTCACCAGCTACTACAAAACCAAGGACGCGGAAGCCCGTCTCAATGACGCCCGCGCCCAAGCCAAGACGGATCTCGACGGCCGTCTCGAGACGCTCAAGTCCAACATGGAGGCGATCAACAAACTCGAAGCCGATGCCAAAAAGCCCGAGCTGACTCCCGACAAGCAGCAGGCAGCCATCCGCACCCGCGATGAGAAAATCAACGAAGTCCGCAACCTCGACCGCGAAATCGGCGAATTCCGCCAGACTCGCGAGCGCCAATTGCAGGAGCAATTCATGCGCATGCGCGGCGACATCGTGCAGGACATCATGAAAATCGTGGACGCCAAGGTCAAAGCCGAGGGCTTTGAACTCGTCTTCGACAAGTCTGGTCAAGGCATCAGCCAAGTTCCGGTTGTCCTCTTCTCCGCGCCTTCCATGGATTTCAGCGACAGTCTCATCACCGAGCTGAACAAGAACGCGCCGGCCAAGAAAAACTGACCGGCCACGGGCGCGTTTCTGCGCCGGCCTGATTCATGCCGACCGTTTCCGAACTGGCCGCCCTCGTGGGCGGCCAATTTCTTTCGGAGTCCGGCTCCGTTCCAATCACCGGCCCGGCCGGCCTGGCCGAGGCGCACGCCGGCGAAATATCATTTTTCGGCCATCCACGCTACGCAGCCGACCTGCAAACGACCAAGGCGTCGGCCGTCCTTGTTCCGCGCGATTTCCAAGGCGAAACCGCAGCGGCCTGCATTCGCGTCGACAATCCGTCTTCCGCCTTCACGGTCATCACGCAGCAGTTCCTTCCGCCGCCCTCCGCCCCGCCGCCCGGCGTGCATCCCTCGGCGGTTGTCGATCCGTCGGCCCGCATCGCATCGGATGCCGCCATCCAGGCCCAAGCGGTCATCGAAGCGGATGCCGTCATCGGCGCCGGATCGGTTGTTGGTGCCGGGTGTTTCATCGGCCGGGGCGCGGCCATCGGTGCGGGTTGTTTTCTGCACCCGCATGTCACTGTGCGCGAAGCGTGTGTCCTTGGTGACCGGGTGATCCTGCACAGCGGAGTCGTCGTCGGATCGGATGGGTTCGGCTATGACACCAAAAACGGTCGTCACGAAAAAATCCCGCAGAGTGGCATCGTCTTGGTCGGCAATGATGTAGAGATCGGAGCCAATACGACGATCGATCGTGCCCGTTTCGGTCGCACCGTGATCGGAGAGGGGACCAAGATCGACAACCTCGTCATGATCGCCCACAACGTGGTCATCGGGCGCCATTGCATCATCTGCGCGCAGGTCGGTATTTCGGGCAGCACGCAGGTTGGTGATTATGTTGTTCTCGCCGGACAGGCGGGGATTGTCGGTCATATCAAGATCGGTGACGGCGCCATCGTCGGCGCGCAGAGCGGACTGAGCAACGATCTCGAACCCAAAGCCATTGTGGTCGGCAGCCCGCCGCGTCCGATTGGGGAATGGAAGCGATCGATCGTGCGCATTGACCGACTCGGTCAGCTTTACGACCGCGTGAAGAAACTCGAAGAACGCGCCGGCTGATCAATGGTCCTGCTGGTTTTCTGCACCTTTCCCGACGCGGACACGGCGGCCGCGGTGACCAAGACCTTGGTCGGGGAAAAGCTCGTCGCTTGCGGCACGATCCTGCCCGGTGTCCGTTCGATCTACGAGTGGGAGGGCAAAATGGAGGACGCGTCCGAGGTGCTCGTGCTTTTCAAGACAGCCGGCCCGGCTTACGCCAAGCTGGAGAAGCGCCTGCTCAAACTGCATCCCTACGACATGCCGGAGATCGTGGCCCTCGAAGCCGGCGCCGCCTCGAAAGGCTACGCCGCATGGGTTGCCTCGGCTGTTAATGGATAAGGTGGATCGCGCCGTCCTGGCGCGATATTTCCTTTGAAGAAATCGCAATCGGGACATCGCGATCCACCTTCCGCTGGCGGCCATTCCGCAGTAGATTTCGGACATGACCATTCTTGATCGCATTCTGCCCGATGTGCGGCGGGAGCTGGATGAGGCACGGGCCGTCATGCCGCTGGATGAAGTGCGCCGCCTCGCCGCGGCAGCCCGCCCGCCGCGGGATTTTGCCCATGCGCTCACGGCCCGCGGCTTCGGCTTGATCGCCGAGATCAAGCGCCGGTCGCCCAGCGTGGGGGAAATGTCCGCGGCGAACGTGGCGGACGCCGCGGCGGCCTACGAAGAGAGTCCGATTGTCCATGCTGTTTCGGTGCTGACCAACCAAACCCATTTCGGCATGGGAGTGGCGGACTTGGAGAAATTCGCCGCGGCTGCGACCAAACCGGTTCTGCGCAAGGATTTCATCCTCGACCCGTATCAGATCTACGCGGCGCGCGCTGCCGGCGCGGATGCGGTGCTGCTCATGGCTAATGTGTTATCCGCCGACCAACTCCGCGATTTCCACAACTTGATTCTGGAACTGGGGATGGAAGCCCTCTTCGAAGTGCACGAGGAGCATGAAATTGACGCGTTGCCCGCCACCGCGCGGGTGGTGGGCATCAACAGCCGGAAATTCAAATCTCGCGAGGGCTTTGTTCCCGCCGGCCACTCGGCCGAGGAGGATTTCACCCTTGATTTCGCCGCTTTTGAACTGGCCGAAAGCCTGCCGGCCGGGTGCGTACGCGTGGCCGAAAGCGGGGTCACCCCCCAGACCGTGGCTCCTCTCGCCCGCCATTTCGATGCCGCTCTGGTCGGCACCTCGCTCCTGCGCGATCCGCGCGGCGTGCGCGCGGCTTTGCAGGATTTTGTCCGCGCTCTTGCCGTGGTGGGTGACTGAAGTCCATCCTGCGTGGCTATGTCCGGCAAAGATTTCCTGCGCGAAGCCGTCGAGGCGCCCGAGACGCCTCTCGACGTTTCGCTGCGTCCGCCCATGTTCGCGGAATTCGCCGGACAGGCGCGCGTGGTCGAGCGCCTGCAACTCATGGTCGACGCGGCGACGAAGCGTGGCGACGCGCTGCAGCACATTCTGCTCTCAGGTCCGCCCGGGCTCGGCAAGACGACCCTTGCGCTCATCCTCGGCAATGCCATGGGTGCGGAAGTCAAATGCACGAGCGGTCCGACCATCGAGAAGGCCGGCGATCTGGCCGGCCTTCTCACCACGCTTCCCGAGGGTGCGATTCTTTTCATCGATGAGATCCATCGCTTGCAGCCGGCGATCGAGGAATACCTTTATCCCGCGATGGAAGACTACAAGGTCGACATCATCATCGACGCGGGACCGAACGCGCGCAGCGTGCGGCTCAACCTGCCGAAATTCACCCTCGTCGGCGCGACCACGCGTTCGGGCATGATCAGCGCGCCCTTGCGCTCGCGCTTCGGCATGACTTGCCGTCTCGATTATTACGAGGCGGACGAACTCGTCCGGATCGTCGAGCGCAGTGCCGGTCTGCTCAATGTCGAGATCGATCCCGGCGGCTCGCGCGAAATTGCGAACCGCGCCCGCGGAACACCGCGCATCGCCAACAATCTTCTGCAATGGTGCCGCGATTACGCGCAGGTGCGGGCCGGCGGTCTCATCACCGCGGAATCCGCGTCGGCTGCTTTGGCCATGCTCGATATCGACGGGGACGGGCTCGATGAAATGGACAAGCGGATCCTCGAAACAATCGTCCATCGTTTCGGCGGCGGTCCGGTCGGGCTGAATTCCCTCGCTGTCGCGGTCGGCGAGGAATCTGGCACGCTCGAGGAAGTGCACGAACCGTTCCTCATCATGCGCGGCTATCTGCATCGCACGCCCCAGGGCCGCGCCGCCATGCCTGCCGCGTACACCAAACTCGGACTGTCTGCGCCGTCTCGCGCGGGGCAGCAGGAGCTGTTCGGGGCCTGAGGAACCGGCAACTTTATGGGAGTCTACCGCCGCACGCTTTCCTACTACCGCCCGTTCTGGGTGGAGACATCACTCGCGCTTTTGCTCAGTCTCGGCGTGACCGCGCTGAATCTGCTCAAGCCTTGGCCGTTCAAATACATCGTGGACGGGATCCTTTCGCCGGTGAACGAGGCCACGCGCCCGGCGCACGAGCAATTGCAGCAATGGTTCGGCGCCATGCCCGGATCGCAGGTCATCTTCATTCTCTGCCTTTCCATGGTCCTCATCACGTTCGTGGCTGGGCTGATCAATCTTTTCTCGAACTACATGCTCATCGGCGTGGGTTTGAAGGCTCTCCTGCGTATCCGCACCGAGCTTTACGCCTACCTGCAGTCGCTTTCGCTCAAGTTTCACGACACGCGCCGCAGCAGCGACTCGAGTTTTCGCGTGGCCTACGATTCGCAGTCCATCCAAACGATCTACAACCGCGGATTCACCAATATTTTTTCTTCGGGCCTCATGCTGGTGGCCACGTTCGTCATCATGGTGAAAATCGATGCGCGGCTCACTATGCTGTCGCTCGCGGTCGTGCCGGTCATTGTTTTCCTCATTCACTACTACGCGAAAAAAGTCCGGACCCAGAGCACCACGATCAAGGAGCGCGAGAGTGATCTGCTGGCCACGGTGCAGGAAGGACTCGCCTCGATCCGTTTGGTCCACGCTTTCGGGCGTGAGGATTATGAAGTCGGCCAATTCAGGCGCCGCGCCGCAGAGAGTCTTGCCGCCAACATGCAAATGACCATGACGTCGGTAGTCAGCGCGCTGGTGGTCGGGACGCTGATGGCGGCGGGCACCGCGGTCCTTTATTACGCAGGCTCGTTGCACGTCATGGAGCAAAAGCTTTCGCTCGGGGATCTCTTGGTCTTTGCCTCCTACCTGCTCATGCTTTACTCGCCGCTCGAGCAATTGACGCACACGGCGTGGGCCATGGAGGGTGCGGCGGCGGGCGCGCGCCGGTGCTTCGATATTCTCGACCGGCCCGACGAGGTGCCCGAGGCCCCTGATGCCAAGCCATTGCGTCAGGCAAAGGGAGACATCGAATTCCGCGACGTCGACTTCGGCTACTCCAATGAGCGCCTCATTCTCAACGGCATCCAGCTCCACATCCGCGCCGGCGAGCGTGTTGCTTTGGCGGGTGGCACCGGGGCGGGCAAGAGCACGCTGCTCAGTTTGGTTCCGAGGTTCTACGATCCGACACGCGGGACGGTGTCGATCGACGGGCACAATCTGCGCGAGGTGACCAAGAAATCCCTGCGCTCGCACATCAGCATGGTGCTGCAGGACACGGTGCTTCTTTCCACCACGGTGCGCGAAAACATCGCTTATGGTCGTCCGGGTGCCACCGAAGAGGAAATCATGGAAGCCGCCCGCCGTGCCCAAGCTTATGACTTTATCATGGCGATGCCCGAAGGGTTCGCCAGCCAGGTGGGCGAGCGGGGTGGGCACCTCAGTGTCGGCCAGCGGCAGCGCATCGGCATCGCGCGCGCTTTCCTCAAAGATGCCCCGATCCTTCTCCTCGACGAGCCGACGTCCGCCCTCGACGGGGCGACCGAGCAGGCCGTCATGGCGGTCGTCACGGAGCTCATGCGCGGCCGCACGACTTTGATCATCACCCACCGTCTGGCCACGGTGCACGGGCTCGACCGCATTGTCGTGCTCGAGCACGGGCATGTCGCGGAAGACGGAACAGGGCCGGAACTTCTGGCCAAAAACGGCCCCTACGCGAAAATGTTCCGCGCTGGTCAGCACGAAGCGTGAAAAAGAAACGTCTCATTGTCCTCGGTTTCATGGGCGGATGCCCGGTGGCGGGAGTCATCTGGCAACACCTGCATTACATCATCGGGCTGCAGCGGCTCGGCCACGAGGTATGGTATGTAGAAGACGGATCCCGTTACCCTTATGATCCGGAGGCCTTCACTATCACGGAGGATTTCTCCTACGCGTCCCGCATGTTGGAGCGCTTGTCGCGTGAATACGGCTTTGAAAATCGCTGGTGCTTCTGCGCGCGCTATGGTGACGAGCCGCGGACGGCGGGTTTGGGATTGTCGAGCTTGCGCGATCTTTATCGGACGTGCGATGCCGCGTTGAATGTTTGCGGTAGTCACGAACTGAACGACGACCTGCGTGCCATTCGCCGGCTCATCTATGTCGAGAGCGATCCGGGCGTCGAGCAGATCAAGATCGACCTCGGGGAGAAGGCGACGCGCGATTATCTCGAGGAGCACCATGTGCTCTTCACCTTCGGTGAAGCCGTGGGGACGGACCGGTTTCCCGTGCCGCGGCACGGCTTGGAATGGTTGCCCACGCGACAGCCGATCGTCACGGATTTGTGGTATTCCGAAAAAGCGCCTTCCCCGGACGCGGTTTACACATCGATTTGCAACTGGTCGACGAGCGGGAAGAAGGACATCGAGTGGCGGGGGAGCAACTACCTTTGGAGCAAGTCGCTTGAATTCCTCAAGTTCGTCGAAGCGCCGCGCCGCTGTGGCGAGACCTTCGAACTGGCCACCGATATCAAGGATGCGGGCGAGAAGAGTCTGTTCGAATCCAACCAATGGCGTCTGGTCGATCCGCATGCCCTGAGCATCGACTGGGACGGATACCGCGATTATATCCGCGCCTCCAAAGGCGAATTCACGGTGGCCAAGGACCAATACACGCGCCTGCATACCGGATGGTTCAGCGACCGGTCGGCGTGTTACTTGGCATCCGGGCGTCCGGTCATCACACAAGAAACGGGATTCACCGAATACTACGGCGGGCGCGAAGGACTGCTCTCGTTCCGCTCGATGGACGATGTGGTTGCGGCGGCTGCGGCCATCCGTTCCGACTACGCCCGGCATTCGCGCGCCGCCATCGAGATTGCCCGCGATTATTTCGAGGCGACAAAGGTGCTCGGTTCGCTTTTGGACCGCGCCGGATTGTAGGGACGGTGAAGACACGTCTTCGGGCCCTTCTCCTCGGCGCCGCGTTGTGCGGAGTTTCCGGGTGTGCGCATTTCGGACCGAAGAAGCCGGAAGTGCCGGAGGCAACGCTTCCGACGTGGCTCGGGCGGGTGGTTATGGTCGACAGCCTGCACCGGTTCGTGCTGGTCGATGCCGGCTCGGCCAGCGCCCCGGCGGCCGGACGCGACGTGGTCACATTGCGCGACAAGCGACGGACCGCGCTGTTGCGGGTCACGGCCGAGACGCGTCCTCCTTACGTGGCCATGGACATTCTGGAGGGCGAGCCGGCCTTGGGGGACCAGGCTGCCTTGGAAGAAAGTCGGGAACCGCCGGCCGAAGCCCCGGATGCGCCCTGAAAGGCTTTGCGCCGCGCAGGGGGGCGGGGTTTAATACCGGACGCTTTATGAGGTTCCCTTTGGCCGTCTGGATTTTGGTTTTTCTCCTCGCGGCAGGCCGGAGTGAGCGGCTTGCCGCCCAGACGCCCGCGTCCACCCCCGCTTCTCCCGACGTGAGCGCAATCATGAAGGAGAGTTTCCCCACCGCGGAGCAACTCTCCTCTCCGAGGCCGACGCCTGCTCAAGTTCCCGCCGCAGCCGCGGCAATCGAACAACCTTCACCGCTCGCTCCCATGCCCGCCGGTATGCCGACGCCCATGCCGAGTCCCACCGCCGCACCTGTCACGACGCTGACCAATCCCGCGTCCTTATCGCTCGGCCTTGATGGCCCCGTGGAGCAGGGGATCCCCGATCCCATGCAGATGACTTTTCCGACCGAGCCGGAAATCCCCGCACCGTCGGTGCAGCAGTCGCCCAATCCGGTCACCACGATCAAGCTGCCGCCGGCCAGTTCCCTCGAATTGCGTCTGACCCCCGATGCCAAGCGCCTCGGGATCGACGATGCGGTCAGCACGGCTTTGCAAAAAAATCCCGAGATCCTCGCGGCGATCCAGCAGATCCGCCTTACCCGCGGGCAAATGGTGCAGGTGCGCGCCGCGCTTTTGCCGACCTTGCAGGTCGATCCGGGCTACACTGTGCAGTCCGACACTCTGGCCAATCCCGGCTTCGACTTCGGTCTGGTCAACAACAACCAAGCATGGAATGTGGCCATCCAAATCAACCAGAACATCTGGTCCGGATGGAAAAACCAGGCGAACTTTTCCGCGGCGCGTCTGGCCAATGACAGCGCGTTTTACTCGCTGCGCCAAACCATCGACAAGGTGGTGGCCGACACCAAAAAACTTTTCTACGACGTCATCTTCAATCGTGCGCTGATCCGCGTGCGCGAGGAGTCGGTTGCTGTTCTGCAGTCGCAATTGCAGGACCAGCAGAGCCGTTTCGAGGTCGGCACCGTGCCGCGCTTCAATGTCCTCCAAGCCGAAGTCGCGTTGGCCAATGCCATCCCGCCAGTCATTCAGGCGCGCAACGCTCTGCGAATTTCGCAATTTGCCTTGGTCAAACAGCTCGGACTCGATTACCCGAGCGATCCGGCGCTCGTGCCGATCGATGTGCTCGGACAACTGGATTACGACCCGATCAAGATCGATCTGGCCAAATCCGTGTTTACGGCGCTAACCCGGAATCCATCGCTCAAAGTGCAGCGCCAGAACATTCTCATCGGCAACGAACAGCTCAAGGCGGCGCTCTCCGGTTTCCAGCCCACCCTCAACGCAACCGCGGGCTACCAGGCCTTTAACGTTCCCACTTCCTCCAGTCTCGATGATGCGGTCAACGGGCTTTTCTTTGGAGTGACCGGCAGCTGGAACATTTTCGACGGCTTGGCCACGGTCGGCGCGACGCAAGCCGCGCGCGCCTCTTTGCAGCAGTCCATGATCAACTATGACAATGGCGCCCGCGGCATCGAACTCGATGTGCAGCGCGCGGTCTCCAATCTCATCGAGGCACAGGAAGTGATCGACAGCCAGCGCGCCAACGTGGTCCAGGCCACCGAAGCCCTGCGGCTTTCTCGCGAGCGACTCGACGCCGGGGCGGGCACCCAACTGGATGTCCTCAATGCCCAGGTCTCCCTTCTGCAGGCGCAGACCACCGAATTGGAAGGGCGCTTTCGTTACATCACCGCACTGGCCGAATACAACCGCGTGCTCTCTCTGGATACGGTCTATGCCGACACCTATGACGATCCCATGCTGACAACCAAGGAACGCACGCGCAACGATCTGCTCAATTCGACCGACAATCCCAATCCCGGTGTTCTCAATGGTGCCATGCCCAACAAACGCGACACCTTGCCCGTGCGCAAGGCCAAGCCGGCGCCCACTCCGGCGACAGGCAAAAGGAGCGTTAATCGCTGACCGTGGCGGCGCCGGATGTGTTCCAACCGCTCGACGCACTGACCCGCGTGCGCGCGCTCTTCTTGCCGCGGATCGAAGGTATCGACGTCGCTACCGACCGCGAAACGGCATTGCAACGTCTGGCTCCGGCCCATCGTGAGGCGCTGCGCGCTTCAGGATTCGATCCGGACTTCATGGCTACCGCGGAGCAGGTTCACGGCGGCGATGCTGCGGTGGTGAGCGCGGCGGGAAAAACTTCCGGTGTCGATGCCCTGGTCACGGCCACGCCACATCTGACCCTGGGTATTTACGTGGCCGATTGCGCGGCTGTCTATGTGGCGGACCGGAAGGGCCGCGCCATTGCGCTCCTTCATTCCGGTCGTGCCGGCACCGAAGCGAATATCACCGGTCGCACGATCCGTCTCATGACGGAAGAATTCGGGATCGGACCCGCCGATCTCGCGGTGCACATCAGTCCGTGTATCCGCCCCCCGCTTTACGAGACGGATTTTGCCGCGGCCATTCTGCGCCAAGCGCGCGAGGCCGGCGTCGGCGGGGTGGTCGACGATGGCATTTGCACCGGGAAAAATGTGGCGCGCTATTATTCCTACCGCGTGGAACGTGGTCGCACCGGAAGAATGCTGGCTGCGCTGAAGCTCGTGCCATGATCCGTCGCTTCCAGGAAGACCGACCTGAATGGATGGACGTGGTGGAAACGGCTACTCCCGAGTTGGAGGCCGATCTGGCCAATCTCGAATCGCTCAACCATCGGTTCGGAGCGCACCGCCTGGTGCTCGATTATCTCGGTCCGGTCATCGCGCGCCGTCAACCATTGCGTGTCCTCGATCTCGGCACGGGCGGCGCGGATATTCCGCGGGCCCTCGTCTTGCGTGCACGCGAAGCCGGTTGCCCCATCCTGGTGACGGCGGTCGATCGCCAGCAGCCAACCCTGGAAATCGCGGAGAAATTTTCCGCCGGGTTTCCCGAGATACGATTTGTTCGCGCCAACTTTCTCGATTTCGCCGAAGGCACGCTTTATGACGTTGTGCTCTGCAATCTCGTGCTGCACCATCTGGATGAAACCGACGCCATCCGTTTGCTCCGCCGGTGTCGCGAGTTGACCCGCGGTGTGACTCTGGTCACCGATTTGCGCCGCTCGCGTCTTGCCCAAGCGGGTATTTTTGCGGTGACCGAACTGATTTATCGCGATCCGATGACCCGGCACGATGCGCGCCTTTCCGCTGAGCGGGCTTTTTCTTTCCCCGAGCTGCGCAAGCTGGCTATCGCCGCCGGTTGGTGGGGCTTCCGGCACCGCCGCGCACCGTTCTTCCGTCAGGCGCTCTGGATGGACGTGGCCGCGCGGATGCGGCGCTGAACTGGATTTCGAGGTAGTGCGAGTTGTAGCGGCGGTCTATGACCGTCGGAACACAT
>CAJBKE010000045.1 GCA_903953565.1 uncultured Verrucomicrobiota bacterium
CAGTGGCACGGCGACGTTCAACAATGAAATCTACCTCGACAACACCCTGCGTCTGACCGCGGCGTCGGGCGGCAATGCGGTGTTCTCCGGCAACCTGACCAACAACCAGGCCCTGACCAAAGTGGGTAATGGCACGGTCACTTTGTCCGGGACCAACTTCTCCACCGGAACAATGACCATCAGCAACGGCACCTTGGCCGTGAGCGGCGGTTCAGCCCTCAACGACAGCGCGCTTTTGACCATCTCCAGTTCCGCAACGCTCGCGGTGTCGGCCAGTGAGACTATCGGCCAATTCACCGGGCTCGGAACGGTTGCTGTCGCCGTGGGGCAGACGCTCAACTCTCGCTACAGCGGCGCAAGCAACTCCTTTGCCGGAGCCATCACCGGTCTCGGCGGATTCCTCAAAGGCGGCACGGGCACTCTCACCTTGTCCGGCTCCAACAGTCAGACCGGCTTGACCACCCACGAGGCCGGGGTGCTTCTCGTCGGCAACAATGCGGCGCTGGGTGCGGGTATTTACCAAGTCGACTTCAACAATGCGACGAACAAGACCATCGCGGCCAACGGATCGGCGAATTTCACGCTGTCGCAGAGCAACAACATCTACAACGACCTGACGCTGGGCCAGGCTTCCGGTAACACAGGCAAGCTCACCTTTGCCGGGGGAAGCTTCCTCGGCAATGAAGCCGGTCAGACCCGCACCCTGACCGTGGCAGCCAACAACAGCCACGAGTTCAGCGGCGGCATCACCGGGGTACGTGGCATCATTAAAGCGGGCGCGGGCACGCTGACGCTCTCCGGCAACAACTCCTACGGCACAACATTCCAATTGAACGAAGGCACCGTGCTGGTGGGCAACAACAACGCCTTCGGCACTGGTGTTTTGCAGGTGCAGTTCGATGTGGCTGGCACCAAGACCATCGCTTCCTCCAGCACCGCGGGATACACGATCGGAAATAACGTCAATGTCTTCAATGACCTGAACCTCGGCTTGGCCTCGGGCGGCACAGGGTCGATCAACTTCGGTGGAACCTTTTACTTGGGCGATGAGGTCGGGCAAAACCGCGTGATCACCACCGCCTCCGGAACGGGCCACACGGTCAGCGGCGCCGTCACGGGTCTGCGCGGCATCGTCAAACAGGGCACCGGCACCTTGACGCTGTCCGGTGCGAATTCCTCCACCGGCGGATTGTTCATCGACGCTGGCACCTTGGCGATTGGCGGTGGATCTCTGGCCTTTGGTCAAATCGACATCGGCTCGGGAGTTGTGGGCGACCAAAGTGCCAACAACGCCACCTTGCGTCTCGGTTCGGGCACGATCTCCCAAGGCATCACGGTCAATAACGAGGGCACTGCCGGCGCCCGATCCATCGAGTTTGCTAACTCCACCGGATCGGCCACGTTGTCTGGAACGGTCACCTTGGAGAAGACGGTCACCGCGGACGTCGCCAACTCGGCTGCCACGGGCGTTCTCTCCGGCGTTGTCTCGGGGGCTGGCGGCCTGACCAAGACCGGCAACGGAACCCTCACTCTCTCCGGGGCAAATACCTACAACGGGGCGACGACGATCGGCGGCGGCACCTTGCGCATTGATGGCAACTCGCGCTTGGGCAACACCACCACAACGCTAACCATTTCCAACGCCGGCGTGCTCGATGTCACCGCCGCAGGCGCCCTGACCAACGATATCACCATCAGCGCGGGCAACGGCATGTTGTCCAACAGCTCCGCCGGTGCGTTGGTTATCCTCGGAGATGTTGAAAAGAACGGCACGGTCTTCACCTCCCGCTCCGGCAGCGGCACGAACATCTTCACCGGTATCATCTCCGGCGAAAGCGCCAATTCGGATTTCATCGTCGATGGCGGCACCACGGTGTTCAGCAACGTGATGACCTACAATGGTCCGACCATCATCACCAACGGCGGCACGCTGGTCCTTGGCGTGGATGATGCCATGCCGTCCGGCTCGGACCTCGTCCTTGGCGGTGGGACGTTCCGTGTCGGGGTGGAGAACTACAATGCGGACTCTACGCTCTCGATGGGCACGCTGACGCTCACGGCAAACTCGACGATTGATCTCGGCAACTTCGGAACGAACGGCTACCGCAACCTCGTCTTTGCCAACAGCTCTGCCATTAGTTGGACATCCGGCGCCGTTCTCACTATCACCAATTGGCAGGGCGCGGCCCTCGCGCAGAGCGAAGTGACCAAGCTTATGTTCGGCACAGGTGGCCTCGACTCCGATCAACTTGCCCAGATTTATTTCGCCAATCAGGGTATCAGTGGTGGCACCCTGCTTAATGGCGAACTCGCGCCCATCCCCGAAGCGCGTATCATTTGGGCTGCCGTCGTGCTCACGCTGTTCATCATCTGGCGCGAACGCCGCCGCTGGTTGCCCATCGTTCGCTCGCTGGCGCCACCCAGGCACTAACCTGCGCGAACCTCGGAAAGTCCCGAAAGTTGCAAGCAAGCATCACCAAGGTCATTCAGACTGCTTCTTCTACAGCTCGAGTGAGTCGATGATCGTCTGCCAACGCTGCGCGGCGTAAATATCGAGCGGCGATTCGCAGAGGGTCGGCCCGGCCGCTGCTGCTTCCGCTCCGCGGTTCATCGGGTTTGTCCAGTCTCACCATGGACGGCAACAACGATCTGTTCCCCAATTACGCGCCCGAGTCGCAACCCGTTTCCGAGCCCGGAACATCGGCGGCGGGTCTCTTGCTTCTCGCGGCCGGCACCGCGCTCAAGCTTCGCCGACCGGCGAGGGGCTGAAGTCACGTCACTTTCGGCCATCGCTGTCGTCGCTCAACGAACTGCCTCGGCCTTTTTGACGTCGCCTGCTTAACAGTTGAACGCACCGCTCGTGGAGCGGTTGGTTTGCTGGGATACAGTGCTAGGGCATGCCTCTCTGCATCGTAAGACCTCGGCCGCGCCGGAAGAAGACCGTCCCGTTGGCGAAGGCGCTGCTTTCCATCAATGACCTGCCTCCTCAAGTTCGCGAAGTGGCGATGCTTCGCGGGCTGGGTCTTTCGGCGAACCGTATAGGGGAAGTTTTGACACTGCCCCGGTCCCGCGTGGTGAAGCTCCTGACGTTATACAGGCGACCCTTCAAGAGCCTTCGTTTGATCATGGGCGAGAGGAAGCTGTCCAGCCGGGCCGTGAATTCGCTGGGCCTCTGCGGAATCCACTCGCCGGAAGACGCTTTCGCACGTGGGGTTGACGGAGTAATGCAGTCCTTGCTGAACCTTCCCAACTGCGGGGCTTCGACACGCGACGAAGTGAGGAGGTGGATGGAGTATTATGCCGATCAGGCTGCGGAATCTTCTCTGACCATGCGCGCTTCGGAGGCTGGCTCTGATAACGGGGCGGAGTCGGCTCGCGTACAGTCCGAAAGAGCTGTGGAGTTGGAATCCCCCGTCCGTGCTCTATCTCACACCTACACGCACCTCCCCGGCCTGCCGCGACAAGCGCATCTTGAGTCCGAGCTAGAGTACCACAACGCACGCCGCGCTCCGTCTCTGCGTTGAAAACCGGGCCTGTCCGGTGCTCCTTCCACCTCTGCACCGGCAATCGCCGTGCCAAGCGCTCTACACAAAGTGTCACCCGCTGCAAACGCAAAGCACGCATACTTTTCGGCTGGCGAGTGCACGACGATTCCGCGCCCGCCGGCCGCACATGCGACGGCTGCGCAGAATTCGAAAAATTCGGCGCGGCCGCTCTGCGTGGGTGAAGGACCGCTCATTCTGGGCGGAGATGTCGGTGGCACCAAGACCTGGCTGGGGCTTTTCCGGGCCAGTGGCAGGGACGCCAACGCGGGCTTGTCGCTGCTGCGCTCGGCCAAATACCCCAGCAAGTCCGCCGGCAGTCTCGAGCAATTGGTCGGCGAATTTCTCGGCAACGAACTGTTTTCGGTGGACTTCGCCTGCTTCGGTTTGCCGGGCCCCGTGCGCGGGACGCGCGTCCAGTTGATCAATCTGCCATGGCAGGTGGATTCCGACGCATTGCAGGCCCGTTTTGGTTTCGGCGGATGCTTCCTCATCAACGACCTGATGGCCAACGCCTACGGAATTGGAGAGATCCACGCTTCAGACTTCGCCGTGCTCCACGCGGGTTCCCCCGAGGCCGTCGGCAACATGGCCGTGATTTCCCCCGGGACGGGCCTCGGTGAAGCGGGGATATACTGGGATGGACGCAAGCATCGACCTTTCGCATGCGAGGGCGGTCACTGCGATTTTGCGCCGCGCACCGAATTGGAAGTCGAGTTGATCCGGCATCTCCTCGCGAGGTATGGACATGTCAGTTTCGAGCGCGTGCTCAGCGGAAGCATGGGTTTGCCCAACCTTTATTGTTTCCTCCGCGATACCGGACGCGCGCCTGAAAACCCGGGCATTGCCGCAGCACTGAAGAACGGCGACGCGGGCACGGTGATCACTCGAGCGGCGATCGACGGGAGTTGCCGGCTCTGCGTGCAAACAATGGATCTCTTCGCCGAAATCTTGGGTGCCGAAGCGGGCAATCTGGCCTTGAAGACAATGGCCACCGGCGGCGTTTTCATCGGCGGCGGCATTGCCGCAAAGATTTTGCCCATCCTGCAAAGACCACAGCTCCTCGAAGGATTCTTCGCCAAGGGACGATTCAGTGATTTTATGAAGCAAATCCCCTTCCGCGTCATTCTTAATGACCAAGCCGCCCTCCTCGGAGCGGCCCGCCATGCTATGCATATCGCCGAGGCGTCCAGGTCGAAGAGCTAAAGACGCTTCTGATTGGAGAAGGCATTGCGCCACTTTCGGGTGGCAAGTATTCGAACCGAAAGTGAGGAGTTAACCCCTCGTCCTGACAGGGCGCAGGGGTCCGCTTACTGGTCCAAGAACCATCCGTTGCGGTAGAGGTCGCCTTGGTAATCTGTCTTGGGATTCAGCCTGCGGTATTCATCCAACGACAGGAACACAATGTGTCCATCGGCGTAAGCGATATTGATGCCCGGTGCGCCGTGGGACGAGAGGCATGCATCGCTCCATCCGGGCCAAACGGCGTCGATGAAGAGCATGGCTTTCGTGAGGTTTTTTGCCGCTGCCGTGGGACGAGCGGCCGCGTAGCTGTTGTAGCGGTAGGTAGGCCACGAGCCCAGCCAGGGATTCTCCTGCTTGTTGGCTTTGTTGCGTGTAGCCCCGGGGCAGATAAAGACCTTTGGGATGGCTTCGGCATCGTTTCCCGTGGAAGTATCAACAGGCTCGAAGCCGAGGTAGGGGGCGAGCGCGATACCGAAGGGCAGGAGCGGGACCTGTGAAAGTGTGGCCGTCGAGAGATCGGCGATATGCCCTTTTTCATCCCATGGGTGGTTGACTAATGCCGGAAACTTGCCGTTGTTGTCGCCGGCAAAGGACTGCGTTGCCACCACCATTTGCCGCAGGTTGGAGGAGCATGTCGCCGCGGCAGCTTTGGCCTGCATGCCCGAGTAGGTCGGGATAGCGGTGGCGGCGAGGACCCCGATGATCGCGATGACAACAAGCAGCTCGATGAGGGTGAATGCACGAGACTTATGGAAGACGGGGAGGAACATCTTGCGTAAACAATTAATCATGACCGGCGTTCGCATGCCATCGGCGACGCCCCGGATAAAGGTTAACAGTTGACGCGAGTGGTCGCCGAAATGAACCTTGGCGCGGTTGCGCCTCCCGCCTCGATCGATACATACTCTTTTTGCCTCGTAATTGCGTCCTGCGGGCCGCTCCATTTGGCGCCGCCTTCTTATGGCCGAAGTCACCCTCAAGAACATCTGGAAAATCTACCCCGGGGCCAAGGGTGCCGAGCACCCCGTGGTGCGCGACGTAAGCTTGGAGATCCAACCGCGGGAGTTCGTTGTCCTAGTCGGTCCATCCGGCTGCGGTAAGTCCACCACCCTGCGCATGATCGCCGGATTGGAGGAAATTTCCCGCGGTTCGATCCACATCGGGGGCCGTTTGGTCAACGATGTGCCGCCGAAGGACCGTGACATCGCGATGGTCTTCCAAAACTACGCCCTCTATCCGCACATGTCGGTGCGCGACAATCTCGGCTTCGCTCTGAAATTGCGCGGGTGCGGAAAGGATGAGATCCGGCGCAGGGTCGATGCTGCCGCCGGGATCTTGGGGATTGCCGATTACCTC
>CAJBKE010000046.1 GCA_903953565.1 uncultured Verrucomicrobiota bacterium
CCCCCCCCCGCTACAAGGGGAGGAAAGGTGAGCAAAGAGCGCTTGGCCGTCGTCGGCGGTGGCATCGCCGGGCTTGGTGCAGCGTGGTTGCTGCGCAACCGCTACGACGTGACGGTCTTCGAACGCGAACGGCACATCGGCGGCCACTCCAACACGGTCGAGGTTGATGAAAATGGACGCCGCGTGCCGATCGATACCGGGTTCATGGTCTTCAACAAAGTGACCTACCCGTATTTGGTGCGGCTGTTCGACGAACTGCGCGTCCCGATCAAGCCGACGGAAATGAGCTTCAGCGTGCGCAACGACGAACTCGACATCGAATACAACGGGATGGGACTCAACCGCGTCTTTGCTCAGCGGGCCAATCTCGTCCGTCCGCGTTTTCTCAAGCTCCTTGCGCAAATCATGCGCTTCTTCCGCGTGGCTAATGCCTCCTTGGACGACGAGTCGCTCGAGAAGATGTCGCTCGACGAATTCGTCCGTCGCCACCGCCTCGGTGACGATTTCCTGCGTCTCTATCTCGTGCCCATGAGTGCCTCCATTTGGAGTATCACTCCCGGCGGCGCACTCGATTTTCCGGCCGCCACGCTCGTCCGCTTTTTCCATAACCACGGATTTCTCGGTGTCACCACGCATCATCCGTGGTTCACGGTGGATGGCGGATCGCGCGAATACGTGAAACGTATGCTGGCCGATCTGCCGCGGACCCACGCTTCATCGTCGGTGGCTTCGGTGGAAGCCGGCGCCGATCAAGCCACCGTCCGCACCAAGGATGGTGCTGCGCATACTTTCGACCGCGTCATCCTTGCCGCCCACGCCGATGAATCGCTGGCCTTGCTGCAGAGTCCCACACCTTTGCAGGAAAAGTTGCTCTCCGCTTTCCGTTACCAAGCCAACGAAACGCTTTTGCACACCGATGCGACTGTTATGCCGCAGCGCAAACTGGCTTGGGCCGCGTGGAATTACCGCATGGAACCGAGTGGGGAAGGGGAATGCCCGTCCACCCACTACTACATGAACCGTTTGCAGGGGGTTTCGGATCGGGAGAATTATTTTGTCAGCCTCAATTACGCCGACCGCATCGATCCGGCCAAGGTCCTCTGGCGCACGAATTACACCCATCCGATTTTCGACCGCGGGGCCTTGATGGCACAGCATCATTTGCCCTCGATCAATACCGAGTCGCCCGACCAGAGGATCTTTTTCTGCGGGAGCTACTTCCGCTACGGCTTCCACGAGGATGCGCTGGCCTCCGGGGTGCAATGCGCGCGCGCGGTGTGCGGCGAGGATCCGTGGACATGAATTCGTGTTTTTACGAGTGCGACGTCTTCCACCGGCGCCTGCGCCCGAAGCAGCACGAATTCCTCTACCGCGTTTTCTATTTCTACCTCGATCTCGGCGAGCTGGACGAAGCGGCGCGGAAGCTGAAGATTTTCGGGGTCAACCGCCCGAACCTCTACAGCCTCCACGACAAAGATCATTTTCAATACGGGGAGCAAATCCGCCCGGTCGCCGACAATGTGCGCGAGTTCCTCGAACGCTCCGGGTGCCCGCTGGAGCCGGGGGGATCGATCCGCATGCTCTGCTTTCCGCGGATGCTTGGCTATGTCTTCAATCCTATCACGCTCTACTTCTGTTTCAAAGCCGACGGCACTCCGCATGCCAGTGTGGTCGAAGTGGGCAATACCTTCCGGGAGTTGAAGCCCTACCTTGTTCCGCGGGCGCAGGACGGCAAGTGCGACTTCGAGGTGCGGGTGCCCAAGGAGTATTACGTTTCGCCGTTCAGTCCGGTCGATCTCGACTTCCACTTCCGGCTGCATCTGCCGGACGAAAATCTGCGCGTCTTCATCGACGACTACGATGCCGAGGGAAAGGTGCTGGTCAGCACGCTGACCGGTAAACGCCGCGAACTCACTTTCGCCAATCTCGCCTGGTTCACCGCCAAGTTTCCGCTCATCACCCTCAAGGTCATCTGGCTCATCCACTGGCAAGCCTTCCGCCTCTGGCTCAAGCGCGTGCCTTTCTATTGGAAAGAAACCCGCGCCGAAGACCAGCGCGGGGTCTTCCGCCCGCAGAAGTCATTGCAAAAGAAGGTTTAAAGTGTGAATTTGTTAAATTTGCATCTCGATGCAGTTATTGTATGCTGTGATGCATGAGAACCACGCTGAGCATCCACGACACGCTTTTGCACAAAGCCAAGGAGGTAGCCGCTCAGCGGAATGTTTCGGTGGGCGAGCTGGTGGAGGAGGGATTGCGCGTGACGTTGGCAGCACGGTCCAAGACGGGGCGCGGCGCGGTTCGTCCGCTGAAGACTTTCCGCGGTGAAGGCGTCCAACCCGGGGTCGATCTGACGAATTCCGCGTCGCTGCTGGAGGCCATGGAGGGGCGGTGAATCTCGTCGATGTCAATGTGCTCGTCGCGGCTCATCGCGAGGACGCGGACAACCACGCGGAGGTCCGCGCGTGGCTCGAGGCGGAAATGGCGTCGCCGGCCGGGGTTGGGGTATCGGAGTTGGTGTTGAGTGGGTGTTTACGCGTCATCACACACTCCAAAATCTTCCGCCAACCCACGCCTTTATCGGCGGCGCTGGATTTTGTGGAAGACTTGCGCTCGCGTCCCGAAGTGCATGTTTTTGCGCCGGGTGCCGATCACTGGAAAATTTTTGTCGATCTTTGTCAGCGATCCGACGCGCGCGGCAACTTGGTGCCTGACGCTTACCATGCGGCTCTGGCTCTTGAGTGGGGCTGTGATTGGATCACGCTCGATCGAGGGTTCGGTCGCTTCCCCGGGTTGCGCTGGCGGCATCCGTTGGATTGATCGCAGAGGTCCGCGCGTTTGAGCGCCGTGCCGTAGCCTCAACGATCCAACGGACTGCGCACAGCCAAGCCGGGGCGGTTGAGCACGTGGGTGTAAATCATGGTGGTGCTGACGTCGGAGTGTCCCAGGAGTTCCTGCACGGTGCGTATGTCGGCGCCGTCTTCGAGCAGGTGCGTGGCGAAGGAGTGGCGCAGGATGTGCGGGGTGACGGTCTTGGCTATTCCGGCCTCGCGGGCGGCTTGGCGCACGGCTCTTTGGATATTGACCTCATGCAAGTGATGACGGCCGGTGCGTCCGGTGCGCGGGTCGACGGAAAATCCGGGCGCGGGAAACACGTATTGCCAGCCCCATTCGCGGGCGCGTCCGCCGTATTTGAGCGCGACGCCGTCGGGCAATTCCACATCGCCGTAACCTTTGGCCAGATCCGCCTCGTGAATGGCGCGCACTTTGGCGATCTGCTCCCGCAATTCCTCGACGAGGGAAACAGGCAGCGGGGCGATGCGGTCCTTACCGCCTTTGCCGCGGCGCACGACGATTTGCATGAGTTCCAGATCGATGTCTTGGATTCTCAAACGCAATCCTTCCATGAGTCGCAGTCCGGCGCCGTAGAACAAGCGCACGGGCAGGCGGCAGGAGTCGGGCAGGGCCTCGAAGAGTCGGACCAACTCGGCACGCGAAAGCACAACCGGCACACGGCGGCGTTGCTCGGCGCGTTGCACGCCTTCGATGCGTCCGAAGTCCATCTCCAGCACGGACCGGAAAAGGAAGAGCAGCGAGTTGAAGGCCTGATTTTGCGTGGCGGAGGAAACACGCCGCACGACCGAGAGGTAGTCGAGGTAGTCTTTGGCCTGCGAGGGGTGGAGGGCCTGGCGCTTTTCCGGCGCGGCGTAGGCGAGGAAGCGGGTGATCCAGCCGACGTAGGTTTGCTCGGTGCGGTAGGAATAGTGGCGGGCGCGGACGGCGGCGCGGATTTCGTCGATGAACGGGGCAAAGCGCGGCGGCAGCTCACCGCGGTCGGACTTGCCTTGATGCCGGGCGCGGAGGAACTCTTCGTCGAGCGGCGGCCGCCGCTCCGGGGAGGCTGTGGCCGCGGCTAGCGGTTGGCGCACCTTCCAATCAGCCGACCACGGGGCGGGGTAGCGGGATTGGTGCAGGAGCTTGAGCGCCGCCTCGGCTTGCTCGATCTGCCAACCGGCTTTGCCTTGGTCGGCCAGATGCTGCAAAAAGGCCTCGACATCGGATTCCCCAGCGTCCACGAATTTGCGAGGCGAGAGATACTTCCCCCAAGCCATGACCCAATTGGTCCAATATGGAATCAATGATTCCTGCACGCCCTTTTTCCGGGCCAAGTCCCCGAACTGCTCGCGAAAGCTCGATTGGGCCATAGCGGGTGGAATAATCCAACAACTGCCCCTCACTTACAAGTAATATGCGACCAGTCGTAAAACCCAATATTAACGAACTGTCGTATACTATACGTTAGGCAGCTCGACCCGCCATGCCACTGATTCTTCCAGAGCAGTTCACAGAAAAGGCCATCGGATTTGGTGAGTCCTCGTATGGCGCAAATCGCGTGACACTGGTTCTGGCCGATGGTCGGCGTGTGCATGAGGTATTACTCGCGTGGGGCACAGAGATTGTGAAGATTGGGACGAGAGCAGTCGCAGCACCGGAAGATGTGGACTTCGCACTTGCAGACATCGTGGACATCATTTCCGAAGTTAGAGCATGAGCGTGCTACACACAACGCGGCCTAACAAACCAGACCAGCCAACCTCGCTGCGCTCGGCGGCTGACTTCGAGCGTTAGCTCAAGAAAAGTGATACGCGCGCTCCTCATTATGGGATTTTTCTCCACACTATTTGGCTGCAAGAAAGAATCTTCGGTCGATCCGACACAGCCTGTTGCCGTAATCGTAACGAACGATGATCAGCACAACGAGATCTACGAGCGCGGAAGTCAGTTGATTTCTCCACACATGCAGCTCTTGGATCGAGACCCAAGAGTCACCAAGGCTGTGAGAGAGCAAGTAATCGGAGGCATCCATGATCTCGATGCTGTTACCGCCTTCAATCCTGAGAATTGGGCTGCATTCTGGATCAAGGGCAAGGGGTATCAGGTTCTTGGTGCGCACGAGGCCGCGAATAAGGAATTCAAAGCATCGTTCGACATCCAGAAGAAGAACCCAGACGTGGCGAGGGAATATGCATCCTCATGCCTTGAGCTTGGTCACGGCGCTGAAGCTGTCCGAGTAGCACAGCACGCGATCGAGGTGACACCGGACGATGCGGGACTTTACGCGAATCTGGCGTTGGCGTTTTGCATCGATGGCAAGAACATCGAAGCTAAGAAGGCCGTTGAGCAGGCATTGATGATGGCACCACAGGACAAGATTTCGCAGGCAGTTCGGGGTGTCGTCGACGACATCATCGCAGGGAAGAGAAGACAGCCAAAGACCATGGCAGACCTAAACAAGAAGAGCTAACAAGACGCTCCATGCAACGGCGGGTAATGCTCAAGTTTGAATTCGGGCTTCCAATCCCGCCATGGATGAGCTGGACGTTAGGCAAATCGCTATGCGTTATCTCCTGTTCACTGCATTTCTGAGCCTGGTTCATCCAGCGCTCAGCGCCGAAACTCTCAATATTCCCGCAGACAGCCAGACTATCCTGAAGTCCGGCGAGTGGACGCCGACACCTGCACAAGCACAACGTGCCATTGCTCGGATACAGGCATTCCTACAGGAGCCTGAGCCCTCCGATCAACGGAGCAAACCAGTTATTGATGCCATCGTCGCCAACAAGATCGGATATCGAGTCCAGTTCATCGGAGCGCGAAGAAACGGAAGGGACATCATCGTTTGCAACTTCTTTCCTGCGAAAACGGCCACTGAAAACGACCCGTTTTCCGATTGGCGCGAACGTCAAGTCGTCGTGGATGACGGAGGCTTTGCTTTCTGGTCGATCGAGTATGATCCGGCTACAGATTCGTGCGGAGCCTTCCAAGTGAATGGCGATGCGTGACGAATAGCCTAACAATTCGGACCACCGAACCCCTGACCCGCGCTGAGTCGAATCCCTTATGACCACTTCACCCTCAGACAGAAATCGTAACTGCGCTCTCGGTCAGGGGTGCGGTGTCCTCAAGCGTTCGGAAATGTGATGCGAGCTACATCTGCCATCGTGATGATCGCCATGCTTGCTACCGCAGGGTGCGAGAAGAAGCAGCGGTTCGTGCAAAAGCCTGAGTCGATGAGCCCCACCATAGAGCCAGAGGAAGTGGTTGTGGCAGACATGCAGGCTTACAACCGCGCTGAACCCCAGCGGTGGGACGCGGTTGTTATGAAAGCACCTCCACCATATGAGGATCTCTGGATCAAGAGAGTGGTGGGCCTGCCGGGTGAGGTGATCGACTTTGCGGATGGGCGGGTCAATGTTGACGGCCAGCCAATCGTGCCGCCCCCACACCTGAGCAAAGTTGAATACCAAGCTCCTATGAGCGTTCCAGGCACCCCGAGACCATTGATTTATCCATTTAAGATTCCTGCCGGTTCGTATTTTATTTTGGGAGACAACCCTCCTAAATCCAACGACAGCAGATTTTGGGGCGCTCTCCCGAAAACGAACATTATCGGAAGGGTGAAAGACAAATAGCCCGAACAAACCAGACCACCGAACCCCTGACCCGCTTTGAGTTGAATCTTCCATGACCGTTTCACTCTCAGGCAGCAATCGAAGCCGCGCCCTCGGTCAGGGGTGCGGTGTCCTCAAGCGTTAGCGGAAGCAGATCAATGTTCCTCCACTCATTCATCATAACCTGCCTCGCGGTGGGTCTCTCGTTCCATCCGGCCAACGCAATCGGTGCCGATGATTCCGGTTGGCGACAAGTGAATTTTGAGGTGAATCCCGTCCCAACCTCCAACCCCTGTCCACTTACGATCAAAGCAGAGCAAGCAGAGTTGGAATCCGAAAAAGTTGGAGGGGGTAAGTGGTATGGATATGGGGGACCCATGAATATCCACACGCGTCGATTATCATTCGTGGTAAACAACAATGAGAGCTTCGATGTGCCCGACGCTTTTGTGTCTGATCTTCTAAATCTTAAAATTGATGATTTAGCGCACATCTCACTGGATGGCGAGAATACCGTGTTGATCATGCACGGTGCTGGCGGGGAAAAGTCATACGAAGTGCTTTTTCATTTCAAAGGTAAGCGTTTGGCGCAACGCATCCTTGAGTATTCAGAGGCTAGACATGTCTACATTAAGGAAAACCGCTAACCAGTCGGACCAGCCAACCTCGCTGCGCTCGGCGGCTGTCCTCCAGCGTTAGGCCAGTTTCATGTCACATCCGCTCTACGATCTGTTGCTGCGATTAGAGGATGCCAAGATCCCATTCACACTATCGCGTAATCGGAGCGACTCATTGCTGGTGACGCTCACGCTGGTCGGTGAGCGAGTCGAAATCGACGTGTTCGAGGACGGCCATATGGAGGTGTGCCGTTTTACGGGCAGCGAAGACATCGTTGGCGGGGCCGAGGTGGTAGAGAAAGTGATCGCAGGTAGCCGAGAGTGAAAGGCCTAACCAATCGCTGGATCAGACGGCGGATAGAATCTAGCGGAGTGGCGGGCCGCATAGTCCGCCGCTGATCAGCTCAAGCGTTGGGCAAAAAGCGTCATCAGATCTAAAGCCACCACCTGATCCCTCTCCTTATGAAGTATCCTAGTCGACCACTCTTCAGGACGCTCGCTTGGCTGGGAGTTCTTGCAACGACGGCAGAAGCCTATTTTGCACTTGTTGCTAGTCCTCTCGCATCGGAGAGCGCATTCAGCTGGATGTATTACGGTGCAGTTGTGCCCGAGCGCCTTCTGGTTACCCTCTGGAATTTCTTGTGGGCGAGCTTTATCATTGGAGCTGCGTTGTTCGCTCTCGGGTTCTCCTGGTCGAGGTGGCTTCTGGTTTGCAATCTTGCAGTCACTGCACTGCTTAATCTGCTATCTGGCATTTATGTGTCGTCCGCGTCAGAAGCATTTCTGAGTTTTCTTGTTTGGTGGCTTCTCTGGGTTCCTTTTGTTCTCTCCTTTTTTGAGCCTTGCTGCACCTATTTCTCATGGAAAGGTCCATTTGGTGCAGGCAAAAGCGGGGCACCCAATCGCTAACCTCATGCCCAACAAACCGGACCAGCCAACCTCGCTACGCTCGGCGGCTGTCCTCAGGCGTTCGGCAACACAATATGCTCTCTATGAATAAAGACATCGCTGAACTCAAGGAAGCTGTCCGCAAAATCGTCACGCATCAAGAGTATCAAAGCAGGATTGCAAATTGGTCTTTTGTTACCCTCATTCTCGTCATTGTCGTTGCTGTTGGCGTTTCTGTTTACTGGGATGCTCGGTTTGCTGAAATCACCAAAGCACCAAAGGAGGAATCAAAAGACTGGTATGATGTGAGTGCTGCGACAAGAAGGGGACACCTCAAGGACGCCTTGCATATTGCCGACGAGCTATTGCTCCAAACGCCTCTTGATTTTGAGGGCCATTACAAAAAAGGCGAAATTCTTTTGATGATGGGTAATAAAGAAAAAGCAAAGGAAAGCTTTCAGGCTGCCGCCAGAATTTATCCGATTCCCAAATACAAGACCGCAGTGGATTCGATTTCAGGAGCATCAGAATAGCAAAAAATTCATCGACAAAAACTAAGCCGAACAAACCGATGCACCAAACCACCAACCCCGCAGGACTTCTGTCACGATTCTTGCTAACGCAAGAAGTCGCGTATGAAGCAACTGCTGGTTGGTGATCGGCGACGTTCGGGAAGCAGTATGCGCCTTACTTGCCTATCCTTGCTGTTTGCATGCCTTGCCGCTGGATGTGGGCCTAGGTCTTTTGTGCAGAAATCGTCATCAATGGAGCCCACGATCAAAGCAGACGAGTTGATTAAAGTGGATACCGGTGCAGACGCGATATCCAGCCCTCGAAGATGGGATGCGGTGGTATTCAAACCTCCCCTCCATGCCGTTCCTGCGGCGAGCAATGCTGACGAGCTTGGAATTTGGACACTCCGCATCGTGGGCCTACCGGGGGACGTGGTTTCCTTTGACGAAACGGGACTTTTGATCAACGGCGCAGTCCCCGGCGATCGGCCCTCCTCAATTGGGGGCGTTCAATACAGAACGACCGCAGCCTCGCGACCTCGTTCGCCCAATTATCCCTATACCGTTCCCGAGGGAGAGTATTTCGTCCTCGGCGACAACACTGATCATGCGAATGACAGTCGTTTCTGGGGTTCCCTTGCGAAAACGAACATTATCGGAAGGGTGAAAGACAAATAGCCCGAACAAACCAGACCACCGAACCCCTGACCCGCTTCAGTTGAAACTTTCATGACCGCATCACCCTCACGCAGCAATCGGAATCGTGCCCTGGGTCAGGGGTGCGGTGACTTCAAGCGTTCGCG